>DKGG01000015.1:22660-35062 GCA_002453155.1 Bdellovibrionaceae bacterium UBA6776 | reverse complement strand
ACCACAACTATTTACGGAGAACCGGTGCCAGGTACCAAAATCTGTAATCGGTGCGTTAAGGCTTAGGCGAATTCGTTGAGGATCTCGTCCAGGGCGGATTTGGGCGGTCGAATCTCATCCCCCAACTGGGCCAGCGGAATTTCAGTCATGTTTGAAGTGACTGACTTTGGAGCTTTGTCGTCCCAGTAAAACAAGCCGGTCAAATGGTGCTTGGATCCACGGGCTTCGTTGAGCAATGCCAAAGCACTCTCGCGAGACGAAAAATCATGATCTTTGTGAGAGTTCTTTTTCAACCAAACAATGCTGCCATCATGAAGAGTGATTTCTTGAACTTCCCCTTCGGGATAATCCACTTTGATTTCCTCTTTAGGTTGAATAAATCCCAACTCTTGAAGTTGCTCGTTTTGAGTCTTCATGTAGTCGTAACTGCGGGTGGATCCCTCATTGTTTGCGAAAGTGATACACGGAGAAATCACATCGATAAAAGCCATCCCAGACTGGCGGAAAGCCAGACTCAAAAGAGCACTCAGTTGTTTGGAATCTCCCGAAAAGGAACGCGCCACAAAGTGGGCACCACTTTCAATGGCCAATGCACAAAGATCGATGGTTTGAAGAAAGCTCTTCTCTCCGGACTTCGCAAGAGTTCCTTCATCCGCAGTTGCAGAAAGTTGCCCTTTGGTTAATCCGTACACGCCATTGTTTTCCACAATGTAGACCATAGGGATGTTCCGGCGCACCATATGGATAAAACTGCCAAGTCCAATGCTGGCGGTGTCGCCATCGCCAGAAATTCCAATGATGCGCAAATCTTTATGAGCCAGATGAACGCCTGTCGCCAGGGGAGCCATCCTTCCATGAATCGAGTTGAAACCTTGAGCTTTGCTGATGAAGTAATTTGGAGTTTTCGAAGAACAGCCAATTCCTGAAAGTTTCACCACGTTGAAAGGGTCTATCTGAGACTTAAACAGAGCATTGATCAATTGGGAGGTAACGGAATCGTGTCCGCACCCGGTACACAGCGTGCTCTTTGCGCCCATGTAATCTTTTTTGGTCCATTGGGTCATGTCCATTGAGCTTCCCTTTCTAAAATTTGCTGACTCACTTCGTTGGCAGTGAGAGGCAATCCGTCAAATTGCAAAACCGATTGCAGCTTGAAGCAAAAATTGGGCTTTTCCATTTTCAGGATTGCCATCAGCTGGGCGTCCCGGTTTTGCTCGATCACATAAACGTGATCATGTTGTTTTAAGAACTCTTCCACATCACTGGTAAAGGGCAAGGCCTTCAATTGCAAAGTGCTGGTCTTATAGGATTTCTGCTTCAACAGATGTTGGGCTTCCGAAATGCACTCCGAAGTGCTGCCGAAATAAATCAACCCAATCTTGGCTTGCGGATCCAAATGAACATCGGGTTTGGGAACCAAAGTGCGAGCCGTATCAAATTTCTTCTGAAGGCGAATCATGTTTGCCTTATAAATTTTATTGCTCTCCGAGTAGGCCCCTTGGGAATCGTGTCCACTTCCACGCGTAAAGTATCCCGCACGCTCATGTGCCGTGCCCGGATTTGCGCGGTAAGGAATTCCATCACCATCCACATCTTTGTAGCGGCCAAAATCAGGACGCGCTTCCAACTCTGCCGCGGTTAAAACCTTGCCGCGATCAAAAGGCTTTGTGGGATATGTGAAAGAATCACTCACTCGCAAATTCATCCCCAAATCCAAATCACTCAAAACAATCACCAGGGTCTGCAGCCGCTCTGCCAAATCCAAGGCCACTTGAGCAAACTCAAAGCAATCCTTTGGAGTGGAAGGAAGAAGCACCACATGTTTGGTGTCTCCGTGGGACAGTTGAAAGGCGGATAAAATGTCTCCTTGCATGGTGCGTGTAGGAAGTCCGGTGCTGGGACCCGTTCGTTGCACATTCCAAATCACAGAGGGAACTTCTGCGTAATAGGCAAGGCCCGCAGCCTCGGCCATCAAAGAAAGGCCTGGCCCCGAAGTGGCCGTCACGGCACGAGCTCCGGCCCATCCGGCACCGACCACCATGCTGAACGCGGCCAATTCATCTTCGGCTTGAACCACACAAAAGGTGTCTTTGCCATTTTCGTCTTTGCGATATTTCTCGGCGTAGTGGATGAAGTTTTCAATCAGAGAACTGGAAGGGGTGATGGGATACCAGCACGCCACCGTGCAACCGCCAAAAACCAATCCCAGGCCTGCGGAAGTGTTTCCATCAATAAGAATCTTTCCTTGGCTTCCAAGAGAAGTGGCTTTGACAGAAAAAGGAAAATTCAAATCTTTCAAATGTTCCTTGGCGTATTTAAGCCCTGCTTGCACGGAATCGCGGTTGGGGCCAATCACCGCCTCTTTACCTTTGAATTGATCCTTCAAAGACTCTTCCAAGGTGGCTTCGGGGATTTTAAGCAACTCGGCAAGGACTCCCACGTAGGCCATGTTGACCAATAGTTTTTTCAAGCGCACAGAGTCCGAAACATCTTTGATCAGTTCTTTGAAAGGAATGGCAACTTTTTGAACTGGAGAATTTTTGAGAAGTTCTTCGTCCCATTTCAAATCTGAATTGTAAAAGAACAATCCGTCTGCAGAAACATTCTCTAGATCCTGAGCCAAGGTGTCAGGGTTCATAGACACATAAATGTCCGAAGTTTCTTTGCGCGCCGTAAAACCATCGACGCTCACTCGAATGGTGAACCAAGTGGGAAGTCCCGCAATATTCGAAGGGAATAAGTTTTTGGCTCCCACTGGAATCCCCATGCGAAAGAGAGACCGGGCAAGAACTTGGTTGGAGGATTGGCTTCCGCTTCCGTTGATGGTCGCGACTTGAATGGAAAAATCAGTTTTCATAGTGAAGAAAACATATCACAGGCCAGTGGCCCAAGGCTACTTGGACGTGGACTTTGAGGACTCGCCCTCATCCAAAGCATAGGCGTTAGGATTGATGGTCAAAACCCAGCGTTTATAATCCTCATAAAGTTGGTCCACTGGCGCCGGCGGATAAACCGGACCCACATGAACTTTTAAAACTCCAGGTCGAGGAAGAACAGCGCCTTTGGGCATCAGCGCCGCATTGCCTTCAATGTACAAAAACAAAATGGGAGTGTCGGTCTTCATAGAAAACAAGCTGATGCCTCTTTTAAACGGTTGAATAAATCCGTCTTTCGAGCGAGTTCCTTCCGGAAAAATAATCAACCAGATGCGGTCCAAGCCCGTAAGGAGCGAGGTGCAAAGTTTAATGGCTTCTCCGCTGCGGTCTTTGCGGTCAATGGGAATGGCCCCCAAACAGTGCTTGGAAAAGAAGGTAAACACGGGGTTTCGAAACCAATAGTCCTTGGCCGCTGAAATATAAAGATTCATCCAGTAACGAAAGGGAACCGCGGCCGCGATGGAGACCGCATCCAAATGACTGGAGTGGTTTGAAATTAAGAGCAGGCGTTTTTCTTTTTGATAAATATCATGAAAGTCACCCACAACTTTCAGTCGAATGTAAAACCGAAAGGCCAGACCCTTCAGAAAAAAACCCCACAGAGCGCGGAAAAACCAACTCATCAAATCAAAATGTCGAGTGAAAAGGGGCAGGTGTCGGATGTGACTGGGCAGCTTCATCCATTGATCATTTTCATAGTTCCAGTCGCGCATCTAATTCCCCTGCAAAAAAATAAAAACATAGTAATAAAGGGGGCCCACAAAAATCAATTTGTCCACACGGGCGAGGATGTCATCTCTTCCGAAAATAAAAATTCCCGTATTCTTAATTCCGATGTCTCGTCGAATCACACTGAGAATCAAATCTCCCAAACGTCCAAAAACGGCAGCAATCAATCCTGCGGCCAGCCAATACTGTTCGGACCGCACAGGAAGCAAATGTCTCATTCCCCAAGCCAGTACCAATGTAAAAACCAGGGCGATCAAAAATCCTTCCAAGGTCACCTTGTTCGAAATCTTTCCAAAAAGTTTAACCTTTCCAAAAGTTCGGCTGACCGCCCAGCAAATGTTTTCACTCACTTCAGTGAGCATCACCAAATAGATCAAAATCAGAATGCCACCGTCCATTTGAGTGAAGCGTGCCAAGTGAAGAAGCGACCATCCAAAAAACGAAAAGCAAATCATCGAAAGTCCCATGTACTGAATCATATGCAGGGCAGAGTTTCGAAGAAGGGGAATCAGAGTGATCGCACCCAAAAAAATCATGGGCGTCAAATCGTAATAGGGCAGCAGGTCCGGGTTGTGAATGGCATAGCCTTCAATGGCAATAAAAATGTAGGTGGTCCAAACAAACCAACTGCGATGGTAGGCCCCCACCATTTGGAAAAAAGTTTTTGCCGACTGAATGCTCAATGCGGTCAAAAAGACCAAGGGCCACGGGTTATCAAGAGCAAGAATCGCAAAAACAAAGGGGATCACAAAGATCCAACTTTTTAAGCTGGCCCAGGCCGAATTCAACAAAGGCCCTTTATTGCTTAAAGAGTAAGTCAAAAGCCCAAGAACAGCCAAAGTTCCCAACAAAAGAAGCACGGTTTGAACATAGAGAGAATTTTCCCAAAGCCCATAGATCATAGATTAAGGTTTCCAATCGATTTGGTGATCTTTGATCTTCTTATACAGGCTGGATCTGGAAATTTGAAGAGTCTTAGCCACCTCGTCAATGTCATGAATCTGTTGAAGAGCAAGTTTAATCAGGTGTCCTTCAAACTGATGGGTCAAAGTGGACAGCCCTTCACTTAAGTTTAAGTTTTGAGCCCCCAAAGGAGAGCTGGAACTTTTTGCGGAAATCCATGGAAGTACATCTTGCGCCCGCAAAAAGGGCAGAGGGGCGTAAAGAGCCGCTTGTTCCACAACCCGTTTCAGTTCACGGAGGTTTCCTGGCCAAGAGTGCTTTTTCAATTCTTCAATGGCGTCCTCATCCACGGTCAGCTTTCGGTAATCTCCTTTAGAGATAAAATGCTGAATCAACGCTCCTAAGTCATCCAACCGGTCACGCAGCGGTGGCAGATTGATTTTTTTACCACTCAGTCTCCACAAAAGATCCTCACGGAACGTTCCTTCTTGAACCATCTTTGCGAGGTTTTGGTTGCTGGCCACAATCACCCGAGTCTCTACAAAATAATTCTCCTGGCCGCCCACACGGCGAGCCTCTCCGGACTCGAGAAATCTTAAAAGTTTGGCCTGAAGCTTCAATGGAAGGGCTTCGATTTCATCGAGAAAAAGATCTCCTCCGTGTGCAGCTTCCACAAGACCCATTTTGTCTTTGTCGGCCCCCGTAAAAGCTCCTTTGACGTGACCAAAGAGTTCGCTTTCAAAAAGATTCTCGGGTAGAGCAGAAACGTTGATCGATAAAAAGGGTCCACGCTTTTCTTGCAAATGGAGAAGCTGAGCGGAAACTTCTTTTCCGGTTCCTGTTTCTCCTTCGATCAAAACGGGTCCGCCCTCGCCTTTGAGTTGGGCAATTTGCCTTAAAGCCTTCTGTGAGGCGTCACTTTCCCCCACCCAATGGGGAGATTGCACGGGGCCACGAATTTCAAACAGTGCTGAGACTTTACTCAAAATAGAGGTGAGATCCTCCGGATCCACGGGTTTCGGCAGAAAGCGGGTGGCACCAGCCTTGATGCAAGCCTCCATAAGGGCGCGGTCCAAATCTCCGGACATGGCGATGACTTCCAGAAAGGGGTGAGTCTTCAAGAGAGTTCGAATGACTTCCACGCCCTCTTGCTTGTCCATATTTCCTGAAAGATGCAAATCCACCAACGCGCAGTGAAACCCCCGCGGCGGCAAATTTTTAGGATTCTGTGTGGAAATTTTTCTCCACCCTTCTGGCAGAGAAAGAGAAATGGATTCGTGAATGAGCGGGTCGTCGTCAACGACGAGCAATGTGAGGTCTCTCACGGCAATTCGTCTCCTTATTCAGTGACAATCGAACCCCATCCTCGCTAGAATTGCAACACATGATAAACCTAAAAGTTTTACTCCTCGAAAACATTCATTCGTCCGCACAAGAGTCCCTTCAGGCTGCCGGATTTCAAGTTGAAACCCTCAAAGGCGCGCTCTCCGAGTCTGAGCTCATTGAAAAGCTCAAAGACTTTCAAGCGGTGGGCTTGCGATCCAAAACACAAATTACCGAAAGGGTTCTCAAAGAGAGTCCTCATTTAGAAAGCGTTGGCGCTTTTTGCATTGGGACCAATCAGATTGATTTGGAAATGGCCAACCGATTGGGCATTCCGGTTTTCAATGCGCCTTACAGCAACACTCGAAGTGTGGCCGAGTTGGTGATTGCAGAGATGATTGCCTTGTCTCGAAAGCTTGGGGATGTGAACCGCAAAGCTCATGAGGGCCAGTGGGCCAAAAGTGCCTCAGGATCTTTTGAAATCCGTGGCAAGACTTTGGGAATTGTGGGTTATGGTCACATTGGAAGTCAGGTCAGTGTGCTTGCGGAAAGCATGGGTCTAAAGGTTCTTTACTTTGATATTGTGAAAAAGCTTCCTCTTGGGAATGCCCATGCCATGGAATCTTTAAAAGACCTGATGTCACAATCGGATTTTGTTTCCCTTCACGTTCCAGAAACACCTTTAACTCCGGGGATGATCGGCGGCGAAGAGATTTCGTGGATGAAAAAGGGCAGCTACCTAATCAACGCCAGCCGAGGATCTGTGGTCGACATCGAAAGTTTGGCCAAAGCCTTGGAGTCGGGACATCTTCATGGAGCGGCTGTGGATGTGTTTCCCACCGAACCCAAAAACAATCAGGAGCAATTTCAAAGCCCTCTTCAAAATTTACCCAACGTGATTTTGACTCCTCACATTGGCGGCAGCACCGAAGAAGCTCAAGAGTCCATTGGCCGGGAAGTCAGTCACTCTTTGATCGAGTATTTTTTGAAGGGTGCAACATTAGGCGCGGTAAATTTCCCTCAATTGGAAATACCTCCATTGAAGGAAGAGGCCCGTCGCGTGTTGAACATTCACAAAAACGTTCCCGGAGTTTTGGGAGAGATCAACGGTTTGGTTTCAAAATCTGGTGCCAACATTCGAGCCCAGTATCTTTCTACAGATTCTGAAATCGGATATTTGGTGATGGATTTGGAAGTGAAAGATGCCCAAGGTCTATGTGCAGACATTCAAAATCTTAAAACCTCCATCAAGTCACGGGTGATTTCATGATTGAAGCGCTCCAGTCTTTGCTTTCGAAAGACCAAGTTTTAAATGATGCCAGCACTTTAAGTGAGTACGGACATGATTGGGCAAAGAACATTGATTTCAATGCCAGTGCGGTTGTTTTCCCTCGATCCACCGAAGAGGTGGTGAAGTTGGTTCAGTGGGCGCGAAAGGAAAAGGTGGCCTTGATTCCTTCTGGAGGACGCACGGGACTCAGTGGGGCGGCCACGGCGACCAAAGGTGAAGTGATCGTTTCCTTTCAAAAGATGAATCGTATTTTAGAATTCAGTGATGTGGATTCCTCGGTTTGGATTGAGCCGGGAGTCATCACGGAAGACTTGCAGAATTTTGCCAAAGACAAGGGCCTTTACTTTCCCATCGATTTTGCCGCTCGAGGTTCCAGTCAGGTGGGTGGAAACATTGCAACCAATGCGGGAGGCATTCACGTTCTTCGCTATGGTTTGACCCGAGATTGGGTAATGAGTTTGGAAGTTGTGACCGGCACTGGAGAGGTGTTGAAGCTCAACCAAGGTTTGATCAAAAATGCCACAGGGTATGACTTGCGCCACTTGATGATTGGTTCCGAGGGAACTTTGGGATTTGTTACAAAAGCAGAGATGCGATTGTGTCCTCCTCCAAAAGAAACCATGGTGTTTCTTTTTGCCGTGGATTCTTTGGCTTCCATCATGGAAGTGTTTAAGTCTTTTCGAAAGAATCTTTCTTTAATTGCCTTCGAAATGTTTACCCAGGAAGCGCTATCATTGGTTGTGGAGTCCGAGTCTTCTCGAAAAGCTCCCTTTGATTCCGAATACCCCTATTATTTGGTTGTGGAAGGGGAGAAAGACTCGGTAGACGCTGAAGACCGCGCCTTGGCCTTGTTTGAAGAGTGTGTGGAGAAGGGATTGATTGTAGATGGCGTATTGGCTCAATCCCCACAGCAAGCCAAGGAGCTTTGGAGTTACCGCGAAGACATCAGTGAGTGCGCCACTCCCTTTTCTCCATACAAAAATGACATTTCTGTTCGCATTTCAAAGGTGCCAGGATTTTTGGAGTCCACCGAATCTCTTTTGAAAAAGGAGTATCCGGATTTGCGAGTGGTGTGGTTTGGCCACATCGGCGATGGAAATCTTCACATCAATATTTTAAAGCCCGAAAGCATGGACAAAACCGAATTTTTATCGAAGTGTGCCCATGCCAGTGAATTGCTCTTTCAATCTTTGCAAAAATTTGAAGGCAGTATTTCCGCCGAACACGGAGTGGGAATTGTCAAAAAGCCCTATTTGGAATTTACCCGCTCCAAAGCTGAGGTGGAAATCTTTCGAGGCATCAAAAAATCTTTTGATCCTGATGGAATTTTAAATCCTGGGAAAATTTTTGATCTGTAAAAGCTAGCTGGCTTTTTGAATTTCCATAAAGCGAGAGTCTTCGTGAATCATATAGGCTTGTCCTTGGGTGCGTGAATCATGGATCCGACTCAAAATGGCCAAAGCTTCATTCACCCGTGACAAACCTTGAGCCGGGCAGGCGAGAAAAAGACTTTCCATTTTTTCACCCAGTTCGGTGATTTCCGGAATTCCATAGGTTTTTCCGGTGCCTTTCATTTTGTGAAAATCTTCCTTTAAGGCATCCATGTTCTTTGCGTCCACATGGGATTGAATGCCTTCAATGCGTGAGGGAATTTCTTCCAAATATTCCTTTTGCAGTTGTTTTAAAAGGTCATCCAAACTCATGAGGCCTCCGCGTGATTTTCTGCACTTTTAAAGCGCCATTTCTTAATGGTAAAAAAGAAGGTGCTGCCCTCTCCGGGCTTGGAAGTAAGACCAATTTCCCCTTGGTGCTCTTCAACGATGGCTTTTGCAATGGCCAGCCCAAGTCCGGTGCCTTTGACCAAAGGATTGTTGGGGCCAGTGACCTGTCTGAATTTTTGAAAGATCAATTTTTGATCTTCAGGATCAATGCCTTTTCCGTGATCTTTCACTTCAAAGCGAATGCCCTCTTGATCCGAAAGGATCACGCGAGCAATCACACAATCTCCTTTTGGCGAAAACTTGATGGCGTTGGACATTAAGTTGGTCAGCACCTGTTGAATGCGGTCCTGATCAATTTCCACTTGGACATTCTCCGCATGATTTTCGAAAACCAAATCCACGCCAGCACTTTGAGAAAGGCCCTGCAAACTTTTAAATGTGGTTTGCACCAGGTCGGATGCAGAAACCCAAACGGTGGTCAGCGGCAACTTGCCAGCTTCGATCTTTGCCAAATCTAAAAGATCATTGATCAATCGAATCAGGCGGTCCGACTCCATTTCGGCAATTCCTAAAAGTTCGGAGGCCACTTCGTTCATATCTCCGGCCATTCCTCCACGCATGAGCGACAAAGAACCTTTGATTGAAGTCAGTGGAGTTCGAAGTTCGTGACTGGCGATGCTTAAGAAATCCGATTTGGCTTGGTCTAAACTTTTGAGTTCATCGGTATGGGTGATCACTCTTTGAGCCAGAGAGTTGAAGCTGGAGTGTAGGTTTCCGATTTCATCATTTCGAGGAACGCCAAACTGATAGGTGTAACGGTTGTGCAAAAAGTCCAACATCTTTGAAGACAAGGACTCAATGGGCTTGATGACAAGAACTTTGATAAAGCTGTGAAGAAAGGCAAAGCCAATCAGAAGTCCAACAACTCCAAGCCCTGTAAGAAACAGAACCTTTTTCTCCAGGTAGTTCATTTGGTTGAGAGTGTAGCGCCGAAATTCAGTTTCGTTGGTGCGAAAGGTTTTAAAATGTTTTTGAAAGCTGCGGCGGTGTCTTTTGTCAGCCTTTTCTAAAAGCAATTCCATTCCCGCCAATCGCAAGGTGGGCTTCATCGGAGCCGCTTTTGCCTTGAGTTTTTCAATGGTCCCCGGAGTCAGCTTCAGGTCCGAAGGAAGTTGGTTCAGTTCCAACTCCATTTGATTGCCCAGCTCGACCTGCATGCGCAAGGATTTTAACTCCATAAAACTCATGTAAGCCATAAGATTGAGTCCTAGGGAAATTCCAAAGATCAAGCTCATCAGCAAAAAGAGTTTGGAGCGGATGGATTTCACGCGGCGACTTTCTCCATCAAACTTTGAATGGAGGCGTTTAGGGTCATAGGATCAAAAGGTTTTGCGATAAAGCCCAAACCGATTTTTTCGAAAGCCGCCACATCACTGTCTTGAGATTTAGCGCTCAAAAAAATCACTGGTTTCGGTTGAGGCGATTGAGATTGGTAAAGTTCACAGACTCTCAGGCCGTTCAGTTCGGGCATCATTTCATCCAGAAGAATCACGTCGTAGTCTCCGCTGAGGGCTTTTTCCAACGCGGTTTTTCCGTCAGAAACCCACTCCACTTGGTGTCCGCCCATTTTTTCGAGCGCCAAACAAGCAATCTTTGAAATGTTGTGATCGTCTTCCGCCAAGAGAATATTCATTTTAGGAAACCTTTCGAGTTGAGGAGCCGTGAGTGAAGATCCACTTTCTCACTTTTTGGAGGTAGCTTTCGCGAGCGCCCAAGTAGGTGAGGGTGTAGCGCCATTGGTGATTCTCTAAGGAATCTTTGTGGCTCACTTTCATTAAAGGTGGTTCTTCCCCAAGATCTTTTGAGAAAAACGCACAGGAAAGTTCTAAGGTTTTTCCCAAAGGATAGTTGGCTCCGGTTTCTATTTGAATTTCAACTTCGGAAATGCTGAGAATTTGCATATCCACCTGAACTTTTCCATAGGAGTTTTCGGCGTCCGGATCCAAATGAATCTTCGGATGTTCCTTGGGTGGATTTTTGCGAAGGATCAGATCAATCTTTTGAATAAAAATCATGGGATCGATGGGCTTTACGATGTAGTCGTCCACACCCACTTTGATGGCCTTTTCGATGTCTTTGCGTTCACGCAGACCGGTGAGCATGGCAACGGGAAGATCTACGAATTGAGGATCGCGCTTAAGAGTTTGCACCAATTCGAATCCAGAATAGTGAGGCATGTTCGCATCAGAGACGAGAAGGTCTAAACTTTGGTGATTCAAAATGTCCATGGCCTGCATGGCATCAGACGCCACAAAGACCTCATGATTTTCATGGGCCAAAACCGCTTTCGCCAGTTTTAAAATGTCGCCATCATCATCGACCACTAAAATTCGCGCCAAAGAGAAGTCCTCCTTATAAGGGCTCATCGGCATTTTTGCGGGAAAGCCTTATTTTTCGTCGGGGAAGTTGTGCAAAAATGTTGAACTTTTGGATAGGCCTTGGTCTAAATCAAAGGGTGAAAAAGAATTTAGCCAGCTTGGATCGAATCCTACGTTTTTTTATTGGTTTATTTTTAGTGGCCTGGGGCCTTGGCGGTGGACCGACCTGGTCTTTTGTCGGTTTGTATTTGTTGGCTTCCGGCAGTTGGGGCTACTGTCCCATTTACAAGTTGATCTCTTCTGAACGCTTGTAGACTTTGTGTTTGTTTGCGGGTTTTTCCCGTCTTTTGATTTCCATTTCTTTTGAAAAATGAAGCCTTAGTTGTGTTGGATCGTCTGTGACGGCGAATTTTAAATTGCATTTTGAATCCCAAAAATTTTTAGATTTTAACCAGGGATTCTTTTTAAGAGACAACTTTTGGAGAGATTTAATTCATCGAATATTTTTGATGGGTCTGAAATTGAACCTTAAAAATTCCTTTGGCGGACGCGATTAGAATTTTAGAAAGATCGTCATGAAACTGTTTTCAATAGTAAAAATATCGTTTTTTTGGGGTTCGGCTGAATTGCAGTTTCAAATTTCACTTCTATAAGTAAATTCCTTCAGTAGGTATCGGATATCGGGAAGTCGAAAAATGTTATTTTGTTGACGTGATTTTGGGTCTTTAAAACTCCGTCTGTGAAGACTTTTTTATTTTAACGAGATCGGGAATGTGTTTTGTAAACTCACGCCAAGGGCGAAGTCAGAATGGTGTTAAATCGTCTATGGCAGCGAATTTTAAATTGCATTTTGAATTCCGAAATTTTTAGAATTTAACCACGGACTCTTTTAGAGAAACAACTTTTGAAGAGATTTAATTCATCGAATATTTTTGATGGGTCTGAAAGTGAGCCTTAAAAATTCCTTTGGCGGACGCGGCTAAAATTTTAGAAAGATCGTACTGATACTGTTTTCAATAGTAAAAATATCGCCTTTTTGGGGTTCGGTTGAAATACAGTTTCAAATTTCACTTCTAAAAGTAAATTCCTTCAGTAAGTATCCGTTATCCGTTATCCGTTAT
>DKGG01000015.1:21339-22327 GCA_002453155.1 Bdellovibrionaceae bacterium UBA6776 | reverse complement strand
TTATCCGTTATCCGTTATCCGTTAGTAGAGAATCTATTTCATAAAATATTTTTTTGTTGACGGAATTTTGGATCTTTAAAACTCCGCCTACAAAGACTTTTCTATTTTTGTGAGATCGGGAATGTGTTTCATGAATACGCGCCAGGGGCGAAGTCAGAGAGGCTTTTTAAGCTCTCTGGCAAGGTCTTTGAAATTTCACTGACATTTTAAAAACCTCAAAAAACGGGAATTCTAAAACCCGTGTTATCCTTCGGACTTGCAAAGAAGGCTGCATTGGAAATCATTTTTTCCAGTCCCTGCAGTGGGTTTTTAATTGATTTTCTATCCGTACCTTAAAAGGAGAAGTCTGATTTTATGAAGCAATTGAATCTGATTCCTCCACCAAGATTAGAATGTGGTGGATCCCTGCAAAATACGCGAAAACACAAAAGAGTTTTGTGTTCCAAGCGCCCTTTACATTTGGTTCTAAAGGCAAATAGAAACACGCTTTTCAAAAATCGAGAATTTATCCACCAAACCCTAAAGACGCAGGCCAAAAAATTTGGTCACAAGCTCCAATCTCGCAGTGTTCAAAAGAATCACATTCACGTTCTGATGCAAATTTCCAGTCGGTTGGAATATCTCAAATTTATTCGAGCACTGACAGGTCTGATTGCGCGAAAACTAGGAAGAGGAATTTGGAAATTTCGGCCCTACACAAAGATCTTGAGTTGGGGCCGCGAAATCAAAAACGTCACCGGCTACATCCTACAAAACGAGCTTGAGGTCTTTGGAGTCCGCGCTTACAGACCTCGAAAGAGCTCTAAGAATCGTGAGTTCACTGGAGACCGTTTGCGGAAGCCTATTGAATAATCTAGAGACCTAATTTTTGCCCGGTTTAAAAGTACTATGCTCGCATGAAGTTTTAAGTACAGATCCATCTTCATAAACCGCTGGACAACTCGCGGAAACATGAAATCTCTTCCAGAAGAAGAGAAGAAGAGAAGAA
>DKGG01000015.1:0-20930 GCA_002453155.1 Bdellovibrionaceae bacterium UBA6776 | reverse complement strand
GAAGAGAAGAAGAGAAGAAGAAAGGAAAGGAACCCAAGAGAAGAGAAGAAGGCCCTCAAAATTCACAAACAAAAAAGGCGAACCCCAAAGGCTCGCCTCAATCATCGATGGCAGTAAAAATCAAAAATCTTACAAAAGCTCCTTAAACTCACCGGTCTCGTACATCTCCAACATAATGTCAGATCCTCCGATCAACTTCTTATCAATATAAAGCTGAGGAATGGTGGGCCAGTTGCTGAACTCTTTGATTCCTTGGCGCACATTTTCGTCATCAAACACATTAAAAGACGCAAAAGAAGCTCCAAGCTCGTTCAAAATGGCTACAGCTCGGGCAGAAAAGCCACATTGTGGAAATTGGGGGGTGCCCTTCATAAAAAGAACCACCTTGTCTTGGGCAATGATGTCTTCGATTTTTTTCTTTAGATCTTCATTCATAGGGATCTCCTTTTAAATTTCGGTACGAATAGAAAGGGCATGGACTTCACCCGTCTTCAGCTCTTCTGAAAAGATTTCCATAACCTTTTGATGGCGTTCAATGCGGCTCAGTCCTTCGAACTGGGCACTCTTCACATAAACTTCGTAATGATCCTGACCACCGGTCAAATCCATCACGTCCACTTTATCATTGGGAAATTGGGCTTCCAGGCGCTTTTTCATTTCTTGAGGGCTCATAGACTCTTTCCCTCCCATTGATAATGTGGTATGTCAATATCCATGTCATGGGAATATCGAGAAAGCTCAGAGGATTCACACGTCCGTCGGGAACGCGCCAAGGCGCGGGAGCTGCGAGGCTCTCAATGGTGGCGAAATCGCTTGGGCAAGGGCGTTTGCTATCATTGTGGTCAAAAATTCGGCAAAGCCGCACTGACCATGGATCACCTGATTCCCATCTCCAGAGGCGGACGAACCACCAAGAAAAACGTGGTCGTTTGTTGTAAGGAATGTAATTCCCGCAAAAAAAACCTGACAGTCGCGGAATTGATACTCAATAATCTTTAAGACTATATTGTTAAAAGCATCGAGTTAAGAACATCTGAGCGAAAGGTCTGAGAATTCGTGGCAAAGATCACATCCAGCAGTACTGCCGAATATTTTGCAAAAAACCTCCAACAGGTGGGGTTCTCCTCTCCATTTAAAGCGGTCTTGACCACTTTGAAGGAAGCGGTCGACAACTCTTTAGATGCCTGCGAAGACGCCGGCATCTCTCCAAAACTATTTGTGTCCATTAAAAAAGTGGGTTCGGGCTCTTCCAAAAATACCGATTTGGTTGAAATTGTTGTGGACGACAACGGACCCGGCCTAGAAGCCGACGACCTTCCAAAGGTTTTTGGAGAGTACTTGGCTTCCTCCAAATTTGGTCGTGGGCGCTGTTCTCGGGGGCAACAGGGGATTGGAATCTCCGCGGCCACCACTTGGGCGCAGTTGACCAATGCGGCGGGAGTGAAAGTCACCAGCAAAACCACACGCATGAAAAAGGCCGTGCAAGGCACGGTCGACGTGGATATCAAAGGAAACAAAGGTCTTTTTAAAAATAAGACTTCTGTGGATTGGGACCGTGACCATGGACTTCGGGTGGAGTTTCGCATTGATGGTCGCATTCAATTGAATGGCGATGGTGGGATTTTGACCTATCTCGAGGGCACCACTTTGGTGAACCCCCACCTTTCATTGAGCTATGAGCTGTTGGAAGATCCGCCCGTGGTGGTTGAAAGTGTATCGGATGAAATTCCACACGTTCCACCAAGCACTCTTCCTCACCCTCACACCATGAAGCTGGGTGAATTTATGACTCACGCCGCTCTTTTTGGAAAAATGCCTTTGAACAATTTCTTGAAAAAGGGATTTTCGCGGATTTCCGATGCAGTCATCAAAGACATGGTGAAAAAGGGAATGCCCAAAGACTTGGTGTCGAAACCTTTGACGGCCATTTCGGAAGCCAACTTCAAAAAGATTTATCAGATTCTTCAAGAGGTGGAGTTGATGGCGCCCACCACACGGTCGGTGTTGACCGTGGGAGAAGAGGGCCTTTCCAAAAGCATTCAGCGGCTTGGAGAAGTGGACTTTTTCAGTGTGGTTACGCGTAGACCTAAAATTTGTGACTTCAAGCCAGTGGTGGTAGAGGTGGCGATTGCCCGATTTCTCAATCGCGGTGGCGGAGAAGAAAAAGAATCTCCGGTTCAGTTGTTGAGATTTGCCAACCGAGTTCCTTTGCAGTTTGATAAAGGCGCCTGTGCCATCACGCGATCTGTGGAGTCTGTGAATTGGCGGTCCTATGGACTGAATCAACAAAAGTCCTCTTTACCCACAGGTCCTTATGTTTTTGCGGTGAGTGTGACTTCGCCCTTTATCAAATTTAAAAATGCCTCCAAAGAAACCATTGATGGCAGTGATGAGCTGGTGGAAGAAATCCGCCGAGCCTTGATGCAGGCCGGGCAGAAGTTGTCCCGACACATCCGTGCCGAAAGTAAAGCCGCAGATTTAGAGCGCAAACTTCAGCACATCGAAAAGTTTGGCCCCATTTTGGTGGAAGGCTTGGTTCGAATCGTCAATGCGTCCAAAGCTCGTGAGCAAAGAGCTGAAGAGGGCTTGCAGAAGCTCTTGGGTCGAGACACAGACACGGCAGAAGAGGCACTCAAAGAGGCCGAAGAAAAACTGAAAGTTTTAAAGGCCAAGGAAAAAGAGCTTCTTGGTGATGAAGATGCAGCCAGCGCAGAAGACGAAGAGTCCGGCTTTCCAGCAATGAAAAAGTCGACCAAAAAAGTTGCAAAGAAGGCCACCAAAAAAACAACCAAAAAGGTGGCTGCGAAAACGACAAAGAAAGCGGCTTCTCCTTCTAAGAAATCTCCGGCGCGAAAGAAATAGGTGACATCCATGGCAAAATTTAAAGTAAGACATTCAAAAAAAGACATTCCTCAAGAAGCTAAGAAACTTTGTGAATCCATGCTTTCCGATTTAGAAAAAGCAAAGAGGCCTGTTCTTCACGCGGTGAAGTGCTCTTTGGACAACTCCATTTATGACCCGAAGGTGGGTTTTCTCACTCCAGGGGACAAAGTGGTAAAGACCGAGTTGAACGTGTCTTCGGTTCAGAAGATGGCACGTACGGTTTTTATGCTTGAGATCTTGCTTGG
The DNA here is from genome assembly GCA_002453155.1 of Bdellovibrionaceae bacterium UBA6776. Lineage (GTDB taxonomy): Bacteria > Bdellovibrionota > Bdellovibrionia > Bdellovibrionales > UBA1609 > UBA6776. The sequence continues at coordinate 17,802 of DKGG01000015.1, read as the reverse complement.
GAATTTGAAGTCCGGCGCCACCAATACAAAACGTGAACTTTATTACGTTTCAAAAGGTTTGGTTCGGAGCAACCCCACCTTGAAACCTTTGGATTTTGATGATCAGCCCGAAAGTGATGCGATTATCGATTTTATTGGGGACATGTTGGAAGTCTATCGGGAAGAGATGAACTGTTTTGCCAACGATCGTGGGGGGCAAACCTACTCGCAAAACTTGGTGGTCACAGAAACTTTGGCAGAGGGTGAGCAGGCAGTTGTGGATTTGAGCACGCTGGGTACCACTCCGTTTCAGCCGAAGAACAAGCCTCAGCAGTTCAAGGTGAAGTCGAAAAAAGGCAAGGTGGATTTTTGTTTGGTCATTGAATCAGAAGGTACGGCCAACACTTTGGTTGCCAACGGCATGCACAAAAGACACAACTGCATCATTATCGGTGCGCAGGGTGTGCCCTCAAACGGAGTGCGTGGCTGGTGTAAAACTTTGCAAGATCAGCTGAATGTGCCTATGTACTTTTACGGAGATCTGGATGCGTACACCTTGCAGAACATTTTCCGTACATTAAAAGCCGGGTCAGCAGCCAGTTTGATTCGAAACTCAGACTTCTCTGCCCCAGAAGTTCGCTTTTTGGGTGTTCTTCCGGAAGATGTAAAAAAATATGATTTGCTTTGCTACAACGTCAGCGAAAAGGACTCCTCGGAGGCTCGCTCTTTGAAGAAAGCGAAAGATGCTTTGCAAAATGACCCCTTCTTTCAAGACAAAAAGAACAAAAGACTGGCAGACATTTTGAGATGGTTGGTCAAAGAAAAGAAGCGTTGCGAACAGCAGGCTGTATTTAGTGTGGACCCTAAGGATCCACAAATTCTGGAAAAAATTATCGTAGAAAAAATCAAGTCTGGGTCTTATGTTTAAGACCTATGAAAATCAATCGAAGACAGCTCCTTGAATTCTTAGGTGCTTCCGCTGGCCTCAGCCTCATGGGTGGAGGCTTGGTTTCTTGCTCCACTCTTGAATCCTGGGTGAGCGGCAAGGCATTTACTCCTCTAGCCCCCACAAATACAGATTCCTTAGCCCTTGCCGAGGGCTTTAAAAGCCAAGTGTTGATTGGTTGGGGAGACCCGCTCAATTCAAAAGGCGAGCTGTTTGGTTTCAACAACGATTACATTCAATGGGCTCCTTTAAAGAATTCAAAATCCTTAGTGATGTGGGTAAACCACGAATATGTGGATCCTTACTTTGCAAGTCAGGTAGAGAGCTTGGGCGAAAGGACCCGTTCACAGGTGCAAAAAGAAATGCATTTGGTGGGCGGCAGTCTTTTTAAAGTGGATGCAAAAGGTTCCCAGTGGGATTGGGACCGCCATTCTATCTACAACCGTCGTATTGATGCTTTCACTCCTATTCCGTTTTCGAATGGAGAAAAAGTCGCCGGCAAGACAAAGGCTCTTGGAACTCTTGCCAACTGCGCCGGGGGAAAAACGCCTTGGGGTCATATTTTGACCTGTGAGGAAAACTACGATGGCTTTGTCGGAGAGGTTTACTTTACAAATTCGGGCAAAAGAGTTTGGGACCGAAAAAAAGCGGACAAATATGGTTGGTCTAAGTTTTTTCCGCGTCCGCCGGAGCATTATGGTTGGGTGGTCGAAGTAAACCCGTGGACGGGAGAGGCGGTCAAACACACAGGGCTTGGAAGATTCGCCCACGAGTGCGCGACATGTACAGTATCAAAATCTGGCCAGCTGGTGGTTTACAGCGGCGATGACACTGAGGATGAACACCTTTATAAATTTATTTCGGATTCTCCGACCTCTTTAAAAAGTGGAAAGCTTTATGTGGCTTCGTTAGAGCAAGGTCGGTGGCTTCCTTTGGATTTGGATTCAGATCCACGATTGAAGAAGAAGTTTTCTTCTTCTTTGGAAATGCTGATCCGCACGCGAGAGGCTGCGAAAATTGTGGGCGCGACTCCGCTTGATCGACCCGAGGACATTGAAATTCACCCTGTGAGTGGTGATGTGATTGTGGCTTTGACCAACAACTTGAGTCGAGGCAATTCCTTTGGATCCCTTTTAAAAATTCAGGAAAAGAATAGCGACGCCAGTTCTTTGGAATTTGATGCGTCTACGTTTTTGTCGGGTGGTGAGGAAACAGGCTTTGCCTGTCCAGACAATTTGGCCTTTGATTCTCAGGGAGACCTTTGGTTCACAACAGATATTTCTAACAAATCCATCAACAAAGCTCCCTATGAGTTTATGAAAAACAATTCGTTGTTTTATCTGCCCTTAAAAGGAGCGGGTGCGGGAAAAGCCCATCGAGTGGCATCAGGACCCGTGGGATCGGAATTGACCGGACCTGTCTTTTCGCCCGATGGCCGAACCTTGTTTCTTTCGGTTCAACATCCCGGGGAGAAATCTCCTTCCTATAAGAACCCCACAAGCCATTGGCCCGATGGAGGCAATGCCATGCCTCGATCGGCAGTGGTACAGATTGAACTTCCAACCCGTTTGGCCCGTGGCTGAGCTGGCAGGAATTTTGAACTTCCTTCAGATCAGAAGGAGAATCATGTGGAACTGAGAGGGATTCAAAAGTCATTGAGCTTTCTGTTGCTTTTGATGGTGACATTTTCAGTCTCCGTGTCCACGGCTTCGCCACTTTCTGTGGTGACCTCCTGCGCTCAAATTCTTTTGGCAAAGGTGGAGCCCTCAAATCTTAAAATTTCTGGAGAGAGGACCACTTTTCGAAAGAAGTATCTTCGCATCAAAGAGGCCGACAAGGCCTTGCACCTTCACTCTGCAAGTGTGGAGTACATTCAATCCACTTTGGACCGCTTGGAATCTATGGTTCAGGAGAAATGGAAAACCACAGATTTGCGAGCAATGGGCTATCAAGATTCAGAAATTTCCTTGCTGCAGGAAACTCTTTTTAAGGTTGAAGGTCTGAAGGCAGATCTTTTAAACGCTAAGCTTGGGAGGCCCACGCTTTCTCATCTCAATCATATGGTTTTGCTCTACACTCTTATTTTTGACTATTTTGTGGAGCATGAGGCTTTCGAGAACCATGTGGTCTATGGAAGATTTTTGAAACAGGCCCCAAATGACAGTAACACCTTAAGTTTGATTTACAGTTCTCCTGAAAAAATTCAGAACTGGCTGAAAGATCCAACGAGCGTCACTCAGTTTGTTTTCAATTCCAGATCCGCAATGTATGACCCCTTTGACGGTTTAAAGGGTTTTGCCTTTGTGCCAACCTTTGCAAACTTGGGATTTCGGTCCCTTTTGTGGGCCATGTCCCGCGGAATATTTTTGGTGGGAATTTCTTCAGAGGTTCAGAATGTGGATGGGCGGCGACTCCTGCCTTCCCAATTTTTGGTTCACGATTTCACCCATGGAGATTCCTTTGTGTATTTCCTAGGAGAGCACAAATCTTCTTTCGCTAAATTTTGGGACCGCTTGGAGTTGGAACTGGACCAGCGAAATGTGACTGAGCGGGAAAAGAAGCTGATGGATTTGGTCCTTTTTTATTTTATGCATGAGACTTATGAGTTTTCACTTTCTTGCATGAAAAATTATGACTTTTTAACGAAGAATCTGGATGAAACTCATTTTCGAATGAGTCAAGACAATGACTTGGCTCAGATGATGTCGCCCATGCCTTCTCGTCAGGAAATTGAGGACACTGTAAAGTCTTTGCAATCGCTTATGAAGAAGATGTGTCCTTCGGTACTTAAGCCTTTTTACATCAGTCCCCGCAACAGCGGTGCAGGCAGCCTTTAATTCTACATCTCATAAGAACTTAGACCTTTCATTTCAAAGTTCGGTCAACGCCAATAGGTCGGCCCTCGCCAAAAGGTACCTGCTTCCTTTTCCGATATGCGGTGCATATCGGAAAAGGAAGCAGGTACCTTTTGGCGTAAAAGCGTCAGGGGTGACCGAATTCGTCACCGCTTTGGATTCTCTGAAGATTTAAGGGCATTAGGAATCAAAAAAACTGGCATTGGCTTTGCTCCCCAAAGGGTTGGAATAGGAGTGACGAATGAAGAACGTATCCTCATATATTGGAAAAACAGCCCTCGCGGCCCTGATTGCCTCCACACTGTTTGTTGTGGGATGTGCAGATCAACGCGGGTTTGACGTGAAACGCCTTCCGCCAGTTCCCTCAGTGAGCGAAAAGGGCGGTCCAAACGGTGGAGCTTCTGATGGTTCGGACACAAGCACTGTGATTCCGCAGGATCAAGATCAAATGGATTCGTCAGCTTTAGATCGATCCGGTCAAGATCAACCTCAAAAAGATGTGAGTGGTGTTGATTCCGATCAAAGTGGAAAAGATCAACCCCATTCAGATTCAGAATCTCAGGGCGAGCAACCAGAGAAACCGCGCAAACAATCTGATGAGCAGGCCAAACAAGATCTGGCCCAATTGGTCGATACCAATGTGATCACCTATTCAGAAGTGGAAAAATTAAAAGAAGAGCAGCAGCAAAAGCTTGCGGAAAATCCAGAGTTGAGACAAGCCCAACAACAAGATCCTGTTCAAGAAATTCAAGATCAAGTGGTTTCTGACGACAAACAAATTCAAATGAAAGCGGATCTGGACAAGATTTTGACCAACACCAAAGGGATGCCAGAGTCTTCTCGCATGGTAAAGGGCCTTCGATTGTCCTTTTTGAATCAAGTTCCTGGTCAATCTTTGGAAGTGGAAGTCGCGGCCGTATTAAAAGTGGATGGGGCCGAAGACATTTTGACGTCGGAACTTCAAATGACAGCTCAAACAGGAAAGTCTGTCATCTATGGTTCTACCAAAAACGTTAAATTTCGAAGCAACCGAACTGATCTTGTTGTGGAAGTTTTGGGAATGTGTGATGTGCAAAAAGGTTGCGAGTCGGTACGAGTTGCATTGTCCTTAAAACCCAATTCTGCGGCTCCTCAAGTATTCATGGGATATTTTGAAAAACGCGGAAGTGACTATGTTTTTACAATGTCTGATCCCGAATTGAAGACTTTTGATCAGGCTTTGGCGACGGCGGGATCTGCGGGAAGCGTGACCGGTGGAGAGCCGGCTCCTGCGACAGATGCGACGACGGATCAAGCCAAAGTTCCCACTCAGCAGACGGCTCCTGTGGTAAATCCAGAGTTGCCAGCAAACAAAGCTGGAGCGAAAAATCCTGCACCGGTAAAGCGAGTTTTGAATCCTGAATCACCAGCAAACAAAGCTGGAGCGAAAAACCCTGCGCCCGTAAAGCGCGTGTTGAATCCAGAGTTGCCTTCAAACAAAGTTGGAGCGAAGAACGTTCCGAACCTCAACCAGGGTGCTACTCAACAGGGTCTTCGTGACAAGCAATTGGACCGCTCGTTGAAGCAAAAGAGCCTCAATCAGGGTGCTGCTCAACAAGGTCTTCGTGACAAGCAATTGGATCGCTCATTGAAGCAGAAGAGCCTTAACCAGGGTGCGGCTCAACAGGGTCTTCGTGACAAGCAATTGGACCGCTCGTTGAAGCAAAAGAGCCTCAACCAGGGTGCTGCTCAACAGGCCTTCAGAGACAAGCAATTGGATCGCAAATAAGAAAAGATTTTATCTTTTTTCCCTCAGGTCATAGAATCACTCACTATGAGAACTCTTCGACCGGGGGAAATTCAACTTCTCCAAGAAACTCTTTTACATCTCAAAGGAGGACGTCTTCAAAACGTCCTCACCAGCGAACAAGATGTGGTCTTTGAGTTCTACTTCCATCGAAATCTTTATTACCTTTGGTTTGATGACAACAAACTGCGCCCGGTCTTAAGTTTTTGGACCGAGCGGCCCCATCTGACTTTGCGTAAAAAAACTTCACCGATTCTTCTCTTTCTAAAAGCTCATTTTTTAGGTGAGACTTTGGTGGACGTTCAATTTGATCCGAAAATGGGGCGAAAAATTCTATTGAAGTTTTCCAATCACAAATCTTTGGAGTTTCGCATTTTTCCCCACGGACAGAACCTTATTGCTAAAACGCAAGAAAATTCCCTCTCTCTTCACAAGGTCAAAGAGCTTCAGGCAATGGAATCAATCCCCTCGGAAGATGAAGATCTTAGAAGCGTTGAAGCTTTTTCTTTAGAGTGGTTGGTTTCTCGAAAGCCTTTGAAGCTTGCTGGGAAAAAACAAAATTTAGGGGAAAGTTCAAATGCGCCGAAGTCCTCCGCGCAAAAGACCTTTGAAAAGAAGCAAAAAAGTCTAAAAAGGGCCATAGAAAAGGTTTCTCAGGAATTGGAAAAAAAAGAATCTGATCCCTGGGGCGAGGTGGCTCAGTGGCTCAAGTCCCATTCCAACTGGGAAAGTTTACCCAAAGAGTTCGAAGTTTTTGTGGATAAAAGAAAGTCTGTGCATAAGAACATGGATCTTTTATTCGCAAAATCCAAGGACACCAAGCGGAAGTTGGAAGGAACCAAAAGTCGGTTGGAGTCTTTAAAAAAAAATTTAAAGACTCTCGAGGAAAAAGGCTACGCAAGCCTTGAGAAAAAGACCGCGCAGGGATCTCAAAAGAGCTTGGATCGACCTCTTCGCGGAGATGTGAAAGCTCGCACACTCAAGTTGACTCCAGAGATAAAAGTGGTTTGTGGGCGCTCTGCAAAAGACAATCTGAGTTTGCTTCGTCAGGCCAAAGCTTGGGATCTTTGGTTTCACCTCAAAGATCAACCCAGCAGTCACGCCATTGCGTTTCTTCCCAAGTCCAAATCATTGACTCCTGCGCAAATTGAAAAAGTCATCCAATGGTTTTTCAAGGAAACCTTCGGTGCAAAGTTCAAAAATGAAATCGGCTTGAAGCACACCGTTCTTATTGCCGAGTGTCGATTCGTGAAGCCCATACGTGGGGACCGCATTGGTCGCGTTCAGTATCGAAATGAAAAGGTCTTTGTGCGTGAAGTGAAAGAATCTTGACAGAATTCTTGATGGGGTTATCTTTTTAAAGGTTGATCCAAGTTCTTGAAGGAGCTGTTCGTGATTCAAGTGAAAGAACTCTCTAAGTTTTATGGTGATCGGCAAGCGGTCAAAAATCTCAGTTTTACAGTGAACAAAGGCGAAGTGGTTGGTTTTCTCGGGCCCAATGGTGCTGGAAAATCCACCACCATGAAAATTCTAACGGGATACATGGCGCCCACTTCAGGGACTGTTCAGATCTCTGGTTTTGACATTTTTGAAGATCCCATCGAAGTCAAAAAAAGAATAGGGTATTTGCCCGAAACGCCGCCCGTGTATTTGGACATGACGGTGCAGCGCTACCTTGAGTTTTGCGCAAAGCTCAAGGGGGTGTCATCTGAGGCCATTGACAGCTCTGTGGACGCAGCTTTGCAAAAAACAGCGCTTCAGCAAGTTCGTCGTCGCATGATTGGAAACCTTTCGAAAGGTTTTCGTCAAAGAGTGGGATTGGCGCAGGCCTTGGTTTCTGATCCCGAGATTTTGATTTTAGATGAGCCCACGGTGGGTTTGGATCCAAAACAGGTCGCCGAAATGCGAACTTTGATCAAAGAGCTCAAAGGCAAGCACACCATTGTGCTTTCCACACACATTTTGCCCGAGGTTCAAGCCAGCTGCGACAAGGTTATCATTATCAATGAAGGGCAAATCATTGCAGAAGATCAAATCCAAGGACTGTCCAATCGCATGGCCGGCGGAGGTCATTTGAAGATTCGAGTCCTTCGCAAGGCCGATCAGGTGGCGGAGGAGTTGAAGAGGATTGAGGGTGTTGTGGACTCCTCAAGCACGGGAAACTATCTCGAAGTAAAAACGGACGGACGCGATCAGGTGGTCGAAGAGATTTCGAAGAAGGTGGTTTCTTTGGATGCAGGTTTGATTGAACTTCAAACCTCCACATTGAGCTTGGAAGATATTTTTATTCAATTGACGGACTCGACGGAGAAATCATGAGAAACATTTTAACTCTTGCGGGAAAAGATTTTCGAAGCCTTGCGACAAGTCCCATGTTTTGTTTGATCGCAGCTTTGTGTAGCGTCATGTGGAGCTTTACCTTTTTAAGGTCTCTGATTCTCTTTGCCGAAAATACCCAAGCCACTTTCAACCCGGGTCCCTCTCCGACTTTGCAGATGACGGTTTTTTTAACCCACATTTCTCAAATCAATTTGCTGTTTGTTTTTATCGTTCCGGCCCTAACCATGAGGCTGTTGGCGGAGGAGAAGAAACTGCGCACCTATGACTTGCTGTTGACCGCTCCCATCACAGCCACAGAAATTGCTTTGGGGAAATTTCTAGGTGCTTTTGGCGTGATACTTATCTTGGTGGCTCTTTCTTTTCTTTATCCATTGGCCACCTATCCCATTGCACATTTTTCTTTTCCCCCTCTGTTGGCGGCCTATTTGGGAGTGATTTTGGTGGCGTCCACCTACGTGGCGGTGGGTGTTTTTGCATCTTCATTGACTCAATCTGTGGTCTTGAGTGTGGTGATGGGATTGGTTTTCAATTTATTTTTGTGGTTCCTCAGTCAAGGAGCTGAAAGTGCAACAGGCCTTTATATGACCTCTGTGTTGGAGCAAATCTCCATTGGAGATCACTTTATGGCATTTATTCGTGGATCCATTCGCTTGAAGTCCATTATGTTTTTGTTGAGCTGTACCGGTCTCTTTGTGTTTCTCACTCAACGAGTGGTGGAATCATCTCGCTGGAGGTAAGAAGTGAGTCAGTTGGGTAAAGTTGGATTTTTAATTGCGGCCTTGTGTTTGATTGTGGCGGGTGCCGTACGATTTATTTTGGGTGCTTGGATTCCCTTTCTGTACATTTTAATTGCTGTCTCATGTGTCTCTCTTTTGGTTTCAATGATTTCTGATCGAAAGCTTTATTTTGAGTTTCTTACTTTAAGAACAACCAAACATGGCATGAACATGGGGGCTCTGATTCTTTTGGTGGTGAGCTTTTTGGTGTTTCTGAATTATATCGCCGTTCGCCACAATCAAACCTTTGATTTGACCCAAGAAAAGATCAACTCTCTCTCCGATCAAAGCTTAAAGGTTCTGGGAGCCCTTTCGGGAAATGTTTCGGTCAAAGTTTTTTATAAGGGCGCGGAGGCCCTACAGGATCGTCAGGCTGTGAACCAGGTGCTCAATCTTTTCGAAGAAAAAACTTCGAAGCTGAAGGTGGAGTTTATTGATGCCTATGTCAGCAATATGAGGTCCCAAAAGTATTTGGCGCCTTTGGCAGACAGAGATCAAAGTTCTGTTTTTGTTTTTGTGGAACAAGGAGAAAAAAAGATTCGCGTGGAACCAGGTTCCAATCCCATGGGCTCATTCGGAGAAGAGGATGTGACCCGTGCTTTGATCAAATTGACTCGACGGGGAGAGAAAAGAATCTATTTTATCGTTGGGCACGGAGAAAGAGAACTCAATTCGGAATCCGCTCAAGGGCTCAAAGCATTTAAAGAGGAACTGGAAAGCTCTTCTTATGACCTTGAAGAATTGAATTTGGTTGAAAAATCTCAGGTTCCCGAAGATGCCGCACTGGTGTGTGTCTTGGGTCCCAAGCAAGCGTATTTGGAAAGTGAAATTCGGGTTCTTGAGAACTATTTGAGCAAAGGTGGAGAGTTGCTCCTGGCTTTGGATCCCGGAGAGAAACATAATCTTTCTGGTTTGGCTCGCAAAGTGGGTGTGGATTTTAAAAATAATTATGTGATCCTCTTAGACCCCACCCGAGGACAGGCTTCTGCAACTTCCATTGGCACTCAGTTTGATTCCAAAAATCCCATCACGGCCTCACTTCCCGAAAATAAGACCCTGACCCTCTTCGATATGGCCAGTGAGTTAGAAATAGATCCAGTGACATCAAAAGGTTTGGATGTTTCTGTGTTGGTCTCTACGGCCCCATCCTCTTTCATCATGAAGGAATTGAAAACGGAAGTGACCGACACGGGGACACAAAAATCTTTTCCGGTTTTTATTTACTCCACGGGATCTTTCGGAGGGGAAAAAGAAAATGACCCTAGCTTTAAAGCGGTGGTTGTGGGTGACAGTGATTTCTTGACCAATCGATTCTTTTTGGTGGGATCCAACCGAGATTTAACCATGAATACGGTGGCGCAACTGACCGAGCAAAAAGATCTGATCAGCATACGGCCAAGGGAACAAAAAGGCGATAAGTTGTATTTGACCGGTCCTGTTCATTTGGGAATGGTGATGGCTGGAGTTTCGTTGCCCGTGGTTTTACTGCTCCTGAGCGGTGTTCTTTGGTACCGACGGAGAGGGGCCTAGTTTGTGAAAAGCTTTAAGGGAACGGCATTCTTCTTTTTATTCGTTGTCGTGATGGGTTTGTATGTGTTTTGGGATTTTACGGAACAAAAATCCAAGGAACCCATGGCACCTGGAGAACAGCGTCTGACAGACTTCAATCTTTCTCTGATTCAAAAATTAAAGGTCAATCAGTTGGAGTTGAGTTTTGACAAAGGAAAATGTGAATTGATTCAACCCCTAAAGACAAAGTGTGATTCCACGGTGGTGGCTCAATATGTGGACACCTTGGGCGGTCTCAAAGGAAAAAAAATTCTTGAGGCCAAAGACCTTAACGAGGAAAAAAAGAGTGAATTTGGTTTGGGAGAAAAAGCTCTCAGTCAAATTTCCTGGGAGCTGAATGACGGATCAAAGAACTCCATCAAGATCGGATCTGAGAACAGTTATGATGGAGGATTCTACGTTGAAATGGGTGATCTTTATTTGGTCGATCGACGGGCGGGGGGATTGACCAACAAATCCCTAACAGAGTTTCGAAACAAAGCGCCATTGGAGGGTGTCTCTGAAATTAAAGAGCTTTTTTTTAAAGACTTCCGAGAGCACAAAGATTTTTCCATTGTCAAAGAAGACGGCGTTTGGAAGTGGGGCAAAGAGGAAGACTTTCCATTGAGCTCAAAGGCGGCAGAAAACTGGGTGAAGGCCTTATTAATTATGAAATCCACAGGGGTTGTGGATGGGCAAAAGATGGGTGCTGGCGATTTTCAAATGGATTTAAAAACGGACGTTGGAGAGATTCACTTGTCCTTCCAGGGAGAAGGAGAAGCCGTTCGAGTTCAACGGGATCACGGGGATCCCATTTTTGAATTTCCCCAAGTTCGGATGGATTCGGTACTTTTGGATCAATATCAGCTCTTTGATCGCAAAGCACCTTTCGAATTTTCTTTAGAGAAAGTTGTTTCAGTAAAGCTTCAGCGAGGCTCTGAAAAATTGGAGTTCAAAAAAGAGGGAACAGAATGGACTTCGTCGCAATTGGGTGAAAAGTTTAAAGAGTCTGATTTGGTGGACCTGTTTCAAAAAATTCAATCTTTAGAAGTGGAGCATTACATTCCTCGAAATCTGAAGAATAAAATCAAGAAGAATCATTTGGAGTTTTTTGATGGAAGTGGAAAGTCCATTTACTCGATTTGGTGGGATACAGATCAGGCTCCATATGTGGAAAGCCAGTTGGCTTCTGCCCGCACAGAAAAACAAAACTGGTCCTATGGGATAAAAAAAGAAAATTTAATAGCCTTGGATCAGCTTAAATTTAAGAAATAAAGGGAATGGATGAAAACCTACATCAAGAAATCTCCGACCCGCGTGGACTTTACAGGGGGAACCCTGGATTGTTGGCCGCTTTATTTGATGGTCGATCAAGCGGTCACCATCAATTTGTGTATTGATATTTTGACTCACGCTGAACTCAAGGTACGTGGGGACTCCAAAATTCGCATTGATATTTCTGATTTGAATTATCAAAAGGATTTTTCAAATTTAAGTGATTTTGAAGCTTGTAAAGATTCTGAATTGGATTTGATTCGGGCTCATGTTCTTTATTGGCGTCCAGAAAAAGGATTTGAAGTGCTAACCAAATCACAAAGCCCTGTGGGTGGAGGGCTTGGTGGGAGTTCCTCGCTTTCCATGGGATTGGTAGAGGTTTTCTCTGAAGCCTTCGGACATCCAATGAGTGATTTGGAAAAAGTGGCTTTGAGTCGAGACGTGGAAGCTCAAGTCTTAAAAAAGCCCACGGGCACTCAAGATTACTTTCCGGCAAATTTGTCGGGACTCAATGCCATTCACTACATTCCTGGATCCATGAATGTGGAATCCCTTCCCGTGTCCTTGGAGGACATCGAAAAGTCTTTGTCTTTGGTATACACCGGACGTCCACATCATTCAGGAATTAACAACTGGTCTGTGATTCGCAATATTTTTGATGGTGATAAGGAAACGTTAAAGTGTTTGGCGGAAATCAAGGAAATTTCGGAAGATTTTTATAAGGACGTAAAATCAGGAAATCTCTCTGGAATTTCTGAAATTTTTCAAAGAGAACTTTCTGCGCGCAAAAGGCTTTCCGGCCATTTCACCAGTCCTGAAATTGATCGATTGACCGATGTTTCTTTGAGAGCCGGTGCTCAAGCTGTTAAGATCTGTGGAGCAGGTGGCGGCGGCTGTGTGGCCGTTTGGAGTTCACCTCAACAGAAAGGTGACGTTGAAGAAGCATGTCGAAAAGAAGGGTTCCAAACACTCAGTATGAGGCCAGTCTACAGTCCCTTCAAGGTCGACATTCAGGATCCATCCCTTCAAAGCAATTCGTAGGTCTTTCTCTCAGTGGCGGCAAAGCGGACAAAACGGGATTTGCCGTCGTGGAGTATTTTTCAGATCACAAAAAAATATTTTTAAGCTCTTTGGTGGATCAAATTCAAAATGAAGATGGGATTTCTGCGGATCTTCAGATCCACAAAATGATCCAAGCCGTGGGAAAAAATCTGGAGTCCATCGCAGTGGATGCTCCGTTGACTTGGCCCAAGTGTGTTCAATGTCGATTGAAGTGTCCGGGTTTTGAGAAGTGTGGGGAGCCAGAGGTGAAGTGGATGACCCGTCACTATCATCGCAAAAATTCAGAACGGCGTCCCTTTCGTTTTATGACTCCTTACACAGAACGTTGCACGGAGCTTCACTGGGAAGAAAATTTTGAAGAAAAGGTCACTTTGCAACAGGCCGGGGGGGCAAATCGAGCGCCGATTACGGCGCGAATGCATTTTATCCAACGTCGGCTCAAAGAAGATTTTATCGAAGTGGCTCCAAAGCTATCCTTCTGGCGCATGGGATTGTCTTTAGGACTTCCAAAATCCAAGTTAAGACTTCACCGTCATTGGGAAGGGGGCGCAGAGAGCCGTGCCCTTTTTGTCGAAGGCCTTTTGAAAAAAGATTTGGCATTCATCTACGAGCAGGATCGAAAAATATTGATCGAAGATCAATATGCCTTCGATGCATTTATCGCGGCCTTGACCGGCTTGATGAAATTCAAAAAGCAAACGGAGAATCGTCCTCGAGGCTATCCCAAAGAAGAAGGGTGGATTGAGGTTCCCAAACAAAAGCTTAAATGGCCTTAGGTCGAGTGGCTCTTCTGATCTGAGTGCTGCTATGATGTTTTTATGCGAAAAGCCATCATAAATTTCCCCCTCTTGGTGCTGATGTTCTTGGGCTCTATTTCCTATGCTCAGGTGGAACACAAATTGATTCGTCGAGTTTCGGTTTTTCCCATTCAAGTCTCCAGTGAATATCGGGATGAGGCCGACAAAATCTGGTGGCAACTTCGAGAGTGGCTCACAAAAGACCAACGTTTTCTGGTTGCCAGCAAAAACTTTTTGGTTCAGAAAGACGTGTTTCAACCCCGAGGGGAACTCAGCCCCTCAGATGCCATTATTCTTGGAAAAGTCCTTGATGCCCACGCATTGATGACAACTGTTCTTAAGGACAAAAAAATCACTATGCGTGTTTATGATGGAGATTATGGTCGCCTCCTTTGGGAGAAAAGTCTTCCTTTGCAACCGTCCATTCCCGTACACCAGCAGTTGGAACCATTCATAAAAAAGTTGGCGCGAGATTTTTTAGCAAGTCTTCCTTATCAAGGATTTGTGGTGAAAGATGCACTGAACAACGAAGTGGTTTTTCGTGCGGGAAGTGCATTGGGTTTGAAAGTGGACGTGGGTGCGGAATCTCAAGTGGAGGTGGGTGATCAAATTCAGGTCATTCGGCTGATCAGCCAAAGCTTCAAACCACTCTTTATGGGAAATGGCCAAATCGAAGTGATTGCTGAGGGCTGGGTGGTGTCAGTAAATAAAAATGTGGTCCAAGTGGACCTGGATCGATCCATTGATCCTCGTTTGATTGAAGAAGGATCTTTGGTTCGAGTTCCTAAAGAGATGAAAAGGTTGAAGGAGTCTTTTGCCCTCCAGGAGTCATTGAAAGCCACAGTGGATCCGGAGTTTCTTTCTCCAAGAATTCTAGAGCTGAAACGTCAGGAAGCGGAGAGAAAGCCTTTGATTACATCGCTAGGATTTATTGCAAATCTGGCTGCGTTTCTTTTGTTGGCATTTTGATCGGCTTGAAAAGTTCTTTGAGTTTTTCATCGCCATGGGGATTGGATTTTTCTGCGCCCAGCCAGGTCTCTGGAGTTTCCATGCACAAAAAGATTTTCCAATCCTTGGAGTGCTTTTGGAAGCGATCTAAAACATATTTGTACATTTCTGTTCGAAGCTCTGAATCATAACGTAGCTTTCCGTCACGACTGCGGAAAACTTCGGACTGATTGACCCAACTGTCTTTTGAAAAGCGTTCTTTCATCATGTGTCGCTGTTCCGGTTGAAAACGCAAGGCTCCAATGGATATCACATTGACCTGCTCTGGTTGAAAACGCGAAGTGATCTCATCCACCAATTGTGCGTAATTTGATTGCCAATTCTCGTGGTAAATCATGGGATCCATATGAAAGGCGACTTGGAATTCCTTCTTCAAACATTTTTCTGCGGCTTTGAGGCGCTGTTCAAGGCTTGCCGTCAGGTGCTCTTCTGCAGAGATAACGGCTTCCGGATTGACGGACCAGCTGACCACCACATTGCCTGCATGTTCACAGTCTAAAAACTGATCCACCCGGTCGCTCTTCGATTTAAACTCCAAAATCCATTGGGGATAGTCTTTGAACAGGTTGATCAGTTTTCGAGAGTACAAAGTCAATTCATCCAAACTGAGGGAATCCACAGTTTCGCCGGTGCCCACCCGAAGTTTCTGATTGGAAAAATCTTTGCCGATGGTTTTCAGCTCCTCGATGGCTTGATCCAAGTTGGAGTACAAAGTCAGGAGGGGAGAATTGATAAAACTTTGCAAATAGCAATAGGAGCAGTTCATATCGCACTGAAGCCCCCAGTTCAGAACATAGTAGTTGCAGCACATGAGCCCTGGTCGAGAGCCGGGACAGCGCTTAAAGAAATGCCCTTTGAAAGGAGTGACAAAGAGTCGACGTTTGCTCTTGGAAAATTCTTTGGGGCTGAGAGGGCCGCGGAGATTTTTAAGAGGAGTTTCGTCCACCACTTGAATCATTTCCTTCGGAAAGATTTCAAAAACTCTTTGCGCCAAATCGCTGCCAAGACTTTCGCGATCGATATAAATGGCATCAAATTTTTCATTCAAAGGAATTTGTGCCACTAGAGTTCGTCCTCCCACTTTTGTGCAAAGGCCAAAAGCTTCTCGGACTTCGCTTTTAAATCCTTGGGATTCAAACAAGTCAGTTGAATGTCCAATCCCGCTTGGTCTCCTCGCCGCTTCCACTCGCCACGCATACGTTGCGGCCAAGGCCAGGCTTTCACTGCATTCTTTCGACGCTCGTCTTTATGAGCCGTCATAGGTTTTAAAATGTGAAAGAAAGATTCAGACCAGCTGGAAAGATCTTCGCTCAACGAAAGACGTGCAAGTTGATCGTCGGTGGCATCGCAAAGATGTTCTAAAAGTTGAACTCCAGTGCTTTTTGACGGTGATGCGTTTCCTAGAGTGGAAAGGTGCTTTTCAATATTTGCAATGTCTGCTCTGAGGAGGGGGCGCAAGTCATTGAATGCCAATTTTTTATCTTCGGCCCAAATTTGAAATTCTAAGGGGGCTTTTGAGAAACAGGCCATCAGCTCTTCGGACTCTTTGGTCCAGCGTTGGCCAAAATTTTCCTCCATGGATTTTTTTTCTTTTTCAAAATCCAAATCCAGCATTCTTAAGAAATCCATGGACTTTAAGAAAGTCATGGAATCGATACTTCCTTGAACCTCTTTCAAAAGCTCTGCAAAGGTCAGGTGGTCCAGGATCACTGGAGGTTGGATGTGGGAGTTTTTTGTGGGTGAAATATGAAATCCACGCCAGATCAAAGCTGGAAATTGCTCAGACCATTTCACACCCAGTTTTATGGGAAGCTTCTTGTCAGTCTTGGAATTCTCTTTCAAACTCATAGAAGGTAGGACCTAACACAATCGGACTCTAAAATTGAGGGAAAAATGGGAGATTGGAGAGCGAGAGCAGAGATTACAGCAGACGTGGTGCTTTTTCGCTATGTTTCGGACCCTCTGGAGCGTGAGGTGGAAGAGGTTTTTGTTTGGGATCTGGATAAGACCTACCTGGACACCCGTTTTGAGAGCCTTCAGGGGCTGTGGAGAACGGCCGTTGAGAAAGCTTTTCAAAAGAAAAACGTCCCAGGGACGGCCTCGCTGGTGCGGGCTCTTCGAAACCATTGGCAGGAGCGAAAGAGGGACAAGCGCGACTTTCCCATTTATTTTATTACGGCTTCTCCGCCCCAATTGGAAAAGCGAATCCATGAAAAGCTCAATTTGGATGGGATTTATCCCTTTGGGATTTTCTTTAAAGACAATTTGAAGAATTTAAGTTTTTCTCGCTGGCGGCGGCTGACTCAGCAGGTGGGTTATAAAATTCAAGCTCTGCTGCAGCTGCGTCTTCACTTGAAGGAAAATGTGCGCCAAGTTTTGTGGGGCGATGACAGTGAAGCCGATGAAGTGATTTATTCTCTTTATTCCGATTTGTGCGCACGGCGGTTTTCGGAGAAAGATGCGCGCTACATTTTGAAAACTTTGAATGTGACAGGTCCGCAAGTGGATGTGATCTTTCGACTTCTGGAGTCCATTCCTGAAAATGATCCTGTGGAAAAAGTTTATATCAATTTGGCGACGGACACCGATGCCGAATATTATGTGAAGTTTGGTCGTCGGGTTGTGGCCACCAGCAACTCGTTTCAGATTGCTGTGGATTTGTTTCAGGATCATCGTTTGTCGCAGGTTCAAGTGATTCAAGTGGCCAGGGATTTGATTCAAAATTATGAGTTCACTTTGGATGAAGTGGAAATTTCTTTGGATGATCTCAGTCGGCGAAGGGTACTTTCGAAGCAGACGGCGGACATTTTGATTCCCTTGCTGAAAGACAGTGAAGTGATTTCGAAAACTTTTGAGTTTTCAATGGCTCCTCGGCCGGTGGTTTCTGAGGTGGAGGGCCGTGTGTATGAGCTTCAAGGTGTGAGCGAACCTTGGGTGGCCGATTTTATCGACTACCTTCACGAAGACCGTTAGAACTTTCCGCGCATAAGCTTTTGTTCCCAAATCCAAGTTTCATAGAAAAGGACCTCCAGCAAGCAGGATGCGTTTTGCCCACAGGGCAAATGCTGGAAGAGTTCATGGAAGAACGTGTCCGCTTCTATGAAACTTGGATTTGGGAATAAGAGCTTTCGCACGGCAATCTTCTCAACTTCAGTGACCTCCTGACGTAAACTCGCCAATCCATAAGGACAGATCTCAATCAAGCAGGATGCGTTTTTCCTGAAAGGAAAATGATTGTGAGTCCATGGACGGGCGGGTCTGGCAGTATGGATTTTCGATCTTGGAAAAGGAGTTCGATAAGCGAGGGGGCGCTCAATTAGATTTTCGGAATTCAAATGTCTCATTAAGAAAACACTCCCTGTTTTCTTAAGGTTTACTCGAGGATATCACATGCTGGAGGTCTGTAGCACTGGAAGCCTGTCTCTCTCCA
>DKGG01000036.1 GCA_002453155.1 Bdellovibrionaceae bacterium UBA6776 | reverse complement strand
CACTTAATGTCAAAATGAACCTTCTTTCATTTAGGTGCCAGGTACCAAAATCTGTAGCCGCCGCGTCAATTCGCGAAATAGAGTTCGCAAAAAAGTACCTGCTTCCTTTTCCGATATGCGCCGCATATCGGAAAAGGAAGCAGGTACTTTTTGGCGAGAGTTTGTGCTGTATGGGGTGCTGTGGATGAGAAGTGACAAGAATTTTTTACTCCATTTTGGTCCAGCAAGACCTCGCCTGGCCCATGGTCAAACTTGACCTTAGTCAAAACTCAATTCCAAAAAAATCAAAAAACACAAAAAATCACAAGCCGAAAGTCTAGAAACCACGTGACCTAGGTCCAGATTCACTGGACTCGACTTTAGATCACCAAGACCTGGCCGAAAGAGTAGGCAGAAGCAATAACTAAGCAGGTAGAAGCTTTGTGTTGTTGAGAAGATTTGATTGAGTGACTGCTTTCAAAAACTTCGCTTGAAACAACAGAAATAATTTCTCTCTGCTCCAACGTGTTCAACCTGCACAAGGAAGTGCGTGGCTTAAAGGTAACCAAGTAGGTAGGGCCTGTAAGCTTTGAAAATGGATGATCTACAAGAAGCCCTAGGAGGATATTATGGGACTTCGTATTTCAACAAACCTTGCGTCAATTTCGGCGCAAAAGACAATGGCATCTAGCCAGAGAGAAATTCAAAAAAGTTTTGCTCAGCTTTCAAGTGGAAGCCGCATTACAAAAGCAGCAGATGATGCTGCAGGATTGTCAATCAGTGAAACATTGAAATCCACAATTCGCGGATACTCTCAAGCACAACGAAACGCAAACGATGGTATCTCCATGGTTCAAGTTTCTGAAGGTGGACTTGGAGAGATCTCCAACATTTTAACTCGAATGAGAGAGCTTGGTGTACAAGCGGCCTCTGATACAGTTGGGGATGATGAAAGATCCTTTATTGATAAAGAAGTTCAACAGCTTAAAAATGAAATGCAACGTATTGCCAAAACGACTCGCTGGGGGAATCAGAATCTTCTGGATGGAAGTGGTCAAGAGTATGCATTCCAAGTAGATATTAATAATGACGAATTCAATGACAGAATTGCTTTCGATGCTTCGGAACAAGATGCGACGATTTCAAATCTTGGAGTGGATGGTTTTGATTTCTCAACCAAAGATGGAGCACGAGAAGCTCTTGAGGTCTTGGAAGAGTCCCAAACAAAAGTAAACGGCTACCGAGCAAACCTTGGTGCGATTCAAAACCGATTGATTTCAACCACTGAGAACCTTGGAACAGCGATTGAAAACTTCTCGGCCGCAAACTCTGCGATTCGTGACACTGATGTGGCTCAAAGTTCCGCAGAACTTGCAAGAAACAACGTGCTCTTGAATGCCTCTGTGGGAGTTTTGGCTCAAGCCAACCAACAGCCAGCATCTGCACTTCGCCTTGTATCTTAACTTTATATATGAATGAGAGGGGGCTCCTCCTGGTCCCCCTCGGTTACCGACCTACTCGTGGGTCGTTTCGGCCCACGAGGTACTTTCCAGCCGTTTGTCGTCCTCGACTGATTTAAAGGCTTGGAAGTCTAAAGTCTGAGAGTCTTAGGTCTGACCACCGGAAGTCCTAAGACGAGTTTAAAGGCCAACTTTTCCCGACTTACATCCCTTTTTTTCAAGACGAAGATCCAGAAAACATAGGACCTAGATCCAGATTCACTCGACTCGCCTTCAGTCCTTCCTCGACCCGCCGAAAGGGTAAGTGTGTGAGATAAACCTCCCAGACTTCAACCTTGGTCGGTATTGAGTTTGGGAATAACAGGAGGAACAAAAATGGGATTAAGAGTCGCTACAAACATTGCATCAATCAATGCACAAAAGACGATGGCATCTAGCCAACGTGAAGTACAAAAAAGTTTCGCTCAGTTGTCGAGCGGAAGTCGAATCACTAAAGCAGCGGATGATGCTGCTGGGTTGTCAATCAGTGAAACATTGAAATCTACCATTCGAGGTTACGGCCAAGCCCAAAGAAACTCGAACGATGGTATCTCGATGGTTCAAGTGGCAGAAGGTGGTCTCGGAGAAATTTCAAACATTCTAACTCGTATGCGAGAGCTGGGAGTGCAAGCCGCTTCTGACACCGTTGGTGACGACGAAAGAGGCTTTATCAATAAAGAGGTTCAACAACTTAAAGACGAAGTTGAACGTATCGCCCAAAGTACTCGATACGGAGATTCTAAACTCTTGAACGGTGAAGGACAAAACTACGCCTTTCAGGTTGATATTAACAATGATGATTTTGCCGATCGAATTTCGTTCGATGCGAGTCAACTCGAAGCAACCACAGCAGCCTTAAGCATTGACTCCTTCGACTTTTCAGACAAAGAAAGCGCGAGAGCAGCACTTGAGACCTTGGACGATTCGCAAAAAATGGTCAACGGTCAACGTGCGACTCTGGGTGCGATTCAAAACCGATTGGTTTCCACTTCTGAAAACCTCGGTGTTGCCATCCAGAACTTCTCGGCTGCGAACTCTGCAATTCGTGATACCGACATGGCTGAAAGTACTGCGAACTTGTCGAAAAACAACATTCTCTTGAACGCCTCTGTGGGAGTGTTAGCCCAAGCGAACCAACAACCTTCAATGGCTTTGAGACTACTTGGATAATTGAATTTGAACCGACCAAAGTGAACTCTACCCCATTTCAAGCTGGGCACTCAAAAGAGAGTGTCCAGCCCATTTCGAAATAAAGGGGAGTGAGGGATCTCGGTTCAAACTTCAGATGAAAAAGTAAAGTTTTTTCGTAGAATTGTCGAAAAGAACATTGATGAACATAAAAGGATTTTTTACCAACCCCATCCCTCTCGTTCGAAGCGCCGACAAAGTTGGCGAGAACAAGATGAAAATGCAAGAGAGTGCAGATCGAGATGCAGATGGAAGAAGACAGGGCGAAGAAAAAGAAGAAAAACGCCACCTTTCAGAAGACGAATTCAAAAAAGCCATTTCAGAACTAGAAAAACATCCAGGCCTTATCGCCAACAATTTGACGATAAAAATTGAAGATAAAGAAGACCATAAAGTTGTGCTTATAGTAGATATTCACAATCAAGTGGTTCGTCGACTTTCAGAGAGTCAACTTTGGTCTGCAATTCAAGCCTTTGATCGCAAAACCGGATCCATTTTAGACAAAGCCATGTGACCTTCTGCCATAAGGTCTAAGACATATTTTTGGCTCACGGTTCCACAAGAAAGTTTGAGACACTGAGAAAGAACCAGAGGAAAGGTTTTATCTGTGGCTTCTATCTCTTTTGGCGGAATGGCATCAGGCCTGCCCCCGAACATCGTTGATCAGCTTATGGAAGCTGAACGCATTCCCATTAAAAAGATGGAAGGGAATAAAGGGAAGCAAGAGAACCGTCTCAAATTGGTCACGGATCTTGAAACCAAACTCAAAGGAATTCTTGGATCCGTTTCCGAGTTGGCAAGCACCAGGGGATTTCGCGACATGAAATTGTCTTCTGGAGATGAAAACATTGTCTCTGGTTCCGTGGATGCAGATTCTTCCGTGACGGGAAGTTGGAATGTGGAAGTGATCGAGTTGGCAAGCAAAGCTTCTGTTGTGACCAACGGATTTCCAGACAAAAACCAAACTCAAATTGGAACTGGGTATTTTAAATTCGACACTCCGGATGGAACCAGAGAAGTTTACATTAACAGCTCCAACAACACTCTAGAAAAAGTGGCTGAAACCATCAATCAATCCGGCGTTGGAGTTCGAGCGTCGGTCATGAAAGATCAGCAGGATCCGGAAGCTCCCTATCGGTTGTTGATTTCCGCAGATGGAGTGGGAAGTGAAAATGGAGTGGATTACCCCACATTGTATTTTTTAGATGGAGATCAAGACATTTACTTTGATGAAAATCGTCCTGCGAAAAACGGAAAGATTCGTCTGGATGGATTTGAATTTGAAATTTCAGACAACACTTTAAAAGATGTCATTCCTGGAGTGACTCTCGATTTGAGACAAGCCGCTCCGGGGCGAACTGTGAATCTCAGCGTAAAAGAAGACCGCGAAGTGGTCGTCGGAAAAATTAAGACCTTTGTGGAAGCGGTCAACGGAGTTCTTGGTTTTATCCAGCAACAAAACAGTTTGGATGAAAACACGGACACCTCGGCAACTCTCGGTGGAGATTCCTTACTTCGTTCCATTGAGCAGCGATTTCGTTCCTTAATTCAAAATCCCCAATACGGTGTGGGTGGCTCTATTAGTCGTCTTTCCCAATTGGGAATTCAATTCAATCGTTCGGGGCTTTTAGAGTTGAACAATGACAAGTTCAACAAGGTATTGGCGACGGACCCTGGGTCCGTCCAGCAATTTTTAGCCGGTGATGGATTTCGAACCGGCTTTATTCCCTCATTAAGAAATCAGGTCAACACTTTAACGAACTCCGCCTTTGGTCCGGTGGGGAACCGAAAACGATCGCTCCAAGATCGCATCAAGCAAATTGACAATCGTATCGCGAGTAAAGAACGCATGCTTGAAAAGAAAGAGCAGAATTTGAAGAAAAAATTCGCTCGCCTTGAAGAAACAATGTCCAAGTTGAAATCGCAAGGAAGTGCATTAACTGGAATGGGTGCAGCCGGTCCAGGAATTGGAGGATTGGGTTAAAGTGTCTCAAGTTGATATGAAGAAAGACCGAGAGGGAAAGTAATGAAGTCAGCTTACCAGAAATACAAAACTACGTCGGTACAGAGTGCCAGTCGAGAAAAACTTTTGTTGATGCTTTATGAAGCGGCCATTCGCTTTATTAAGAAAGCCCTCAAGGCCATTGACGAAAAAGACATTGCGGAACGAGGTCTTAACATTGGAAAGGCCTACGACATTTTTATGGAATTGAACAACACCCTAGATCACAAGTCGGGTGGAGAAATTGCGCTCAATTTGGAACAGCTTTATATGTTCCTCACAGACCAGTTGACTCAGGCAAACATCAAGGGCGATCGAAAGCCTCTTGAAGATGCATTGAAAATTACGGAGACATTGTATTCCGGTTGGGTAGAAGCCATTGAATCATTAAAAAAACAAGAAGAAGCAAAGTAATCCTTTGAGTCCATGGGAGGGACAATGGAAATGATCATCAAGTTGTTGGCAGAGAGAAACCATCACCTATTAAAGTTCAAAGAGATCAATGAAAGAGAACTTGAAAATTTCTCCGAAGGAAACTTTGACAATCTCGAGACTTTTTATCAGTCCAGAGAAACCATCTTGGATCTTGTTCGTACCATCGAAGGTATGATCAATGAAGAGCTGTCTCAGTTGAATCCAAATTCGAAGGACATCATGGATGTGTGTCGCAAGTCTGTGGTGGAAGCGATGGATGTGAAGAATCAGATCGTGACAGAAATTCTTTCTCAGGATCTGCAGATTCTTGCGTCCATTGAAAGCGAAAAATCAACAATCATTAAAGATCTAAGACAGGTGCAAACCACTAAGAAGGCTTTTAATTCCTATCAATCAAAAGGCCAGTCGAATTCTGTCAACGAAGAGGCTTAACGCAATCCTCCCATGACCAGCTGGTCAAAGAATTGACTGGAGGCCAAGTCAAAGACTTGGCCTCTTTTTATTCAGATGCTTCACAACTTCATTTCCCATTTGGCACACCCGTTGCTCTTTTCCTTTTTAGCAGTTGATTAAAATAGGGAGGAAAAATTGTCCCAGTTGCAAGTCGAGTACGGTGTCAAAGTGGAAGCAGAATTGATGAATTTAGATCCTCAAAAGAGTGAATCTCAAATTTCGTTGCGTAACCATGTGGAACGATTCAAAGAGCAAAAAAATTCAGAATTGATGTTGAGGGCTCTTAGAAAGCTGGCGGATGTTGAGGCGAGTTTCGAAAACTTTCAGCACTTGGCAGACTTGGAGTTTGAGGCGGGCAATTATGTCGCCTGCATTCAGTGTGTGGAAAAGGCTCTTGAAAAGAGGTCGGGTCAACTTCAGGGACTTCAAACTCTTTATCGTTTGAAGGGCGCAAGCTTGATTCATCTTGGACTTTTGGATCAAGCGGAAGATTGCCTTTATCAGGCATTGGAACATCCGGGAGCCGTGGACCAAGTCTTGGTCAACTTAGGCACCTTAGATATTCAGAGAAAATCTTGGGAATCAGCCACGGTTTCTTTTCGAGAGGCGATCAACCATAACGCTAAAAACGACAAGGCTTGGGTGGGATTGGCACTTTGCCACCGCTACCGAGGCGATCATGAATTGGCATTTGGAAATTTAGAATTGGCTTTGGACATCAATCCTAAAAATGAAACCGCATTGGGTCTGCTGTTGGCCTGGTATGGCGAGTCCAAGGAAGTCAGCATTCAACATCATCTTTTGGAGTATCTGCTTTCTGGGGGAGAAAGTGCTCATCTTTGGTTGGCTTTTGTGGAGATCTCGTCCAAGCGGGGCGAAGTGGACATCGCCAAAATAGAACTTGAGAGATTGCGACTGACTCATCCTGAGTTTATGCCCGCGTATCAATTGAGATTTTAGAATGAAGGTGAGTATGAGGAAGATCGCTTTTCATAAGTCTCGAGGGGACTTGAGGGTTTGTTCCTTGGATGGAATCCAAACCTGCAGCTTTGTGGATCCTCGAAAAGAAGCCGCCCAATGGGTGGATCACTATCGAGGTCAAATTGAGAGAAGTCACGCGTTGGTGGTTTTGGGACTTGGGAGTGGTTTCCACATCGAGTCCCTTTTAGAGAACTTTGATGGTCCCATCTTTGTTTTGGAAAAGCACAAAGATTTTATTTCGGAGTTTCGAACGACCACGGTTTCTGAAAATAAAAAATGCAATCGCGTTCACATTTCTCTTCTAGAAGATTTCGACGGCAATTTTATTCCTAAAGAATATTTCAAAGACCTTTCGGTTTTGGTCTTTGCGCCAACGGCCTACCTTGATCTTGAGGATTACAAACCCTTCTTTGATTTGTTTCAGGGACGCTCGAAAGAATCCGTGGAGCGTCAGTTTTCTCTTCGTGGAGTGGATCACTTTTTTTTACCCGAGACTTTTAAACCAGAGTCGCCCGGAAAAGAGTATCAACGGCTGGCAAAAGAACAGGCGCTAACGATGAGATGGCAACAGGTGTTTAAAATGATAGGAGAACTGATCAAATGAAGATCCTTGCAATGAATTTTTTAAGGCTTGGTGATCTTTTGATGTCTTCGCCCATTTGCGAAGATCTAAAGAGGAAATATCCGGATTCAGAACTTCATTTGGCTCATTTTGGTGAGTTTCAAGTCGCTCAAGAGGTCATGCCTCAAGTGGATTTTTGGCACAGCTTTTCTCGAAGGAAAGTTCAAGCCTCTTGTGGCGATGGAGAAAGAAGCTTTCTAGAAGGTCCGCAGATCATTTATGATTTTTTTGAGGAATTGAATCAAAATAATTTTGATCTGGTCATCAATCTGAGTCACACACGCTTCTCTGCGTTGGCAATGTCTTTGGTGGATTCAAAAGACAAGTGGGGCGTCTTCCTTTCGGGAGATCGCGCACAATATTCTTCAAAATGTTTTTTAGAAATGGACCTGGGAGAAGTGAGCCAAAAGCATTATTTAGATTGGTATCGGGAAGGATTTGGTTTCGAGTCTCAGGAGGCGGAATGGAGATTTGCGCAGGAGAAGATCCCGTCTGACGGAACCGATGTGTCCGCGGGACGTGCTAAGTATGTTTTTCAGGTGGTCAGTTCGGATCCAAAAAAAGCTTGGAACGAGGAATCTTGGAGAAGACTTTTTTCCGAAATTCGAAGGCGGGACCCTTTTGCAGATTTGGAAGTTCTTTGTGCTCCAAACGAAGAGGCCCAGTTGAAAGATTTTGCGCAGAATTCACAGGTGCGCTTGAATCCTTGTTCTTTGAGTCAGGCCTTTGAGAAGATTTCAGCGGCAGATTTCTTTGTCACCTTAGACACCAGCACAAAACATTTGGCCAATGGGACAAAAACTCAAGTGATTGAACTGTGTTTAGGTTCTGCAAGCTTTAGGAAGCAGGGAATCTATAAAAGTGGTGCTTTGATTTTGGCGCCTCGAACAGAATGCTTTCCCTGTGAGCATAAGCAAAATTGCACCAAAGTGGTTCGAGAATGTGCCCAGGACATTGAAGTGGAAGATGTTTTGGCGGCACTTTCCTATTTCAAAACGGGACAGTTGGAGCCCGTCAGTTGCAGTGTTTTCCAAACTCAAACGAAAAATAAATGGGCCATTGAAGAAATTAAAACGGAACAGAGGAGTGAAAATTTTGAAAACGAGAGAAGACCTAGAGAAAGCCATTCAGAAGCTTGAAAAGACCACTCAAAAAGTCCTTGAGACCAGGGGCTATGGTGAGGAATCTCGAAAGTTAAGAATTTTGTCTGAAATTTTAAGGGAGCAATTAAAGAATGAAGACGCTCGTTATTCAACTCGCTCGGTTCGGTGACATTTTTCAAAGCTGGCCCACATTGAAGGCTTTGGAAGATCAAGGTGAGCTTCACCTTTTGGTCCGGGAAAGCTTTAAAGATGCAACCATCGGATTGAGCGATTCCATCACGGTTCACACAATGGATTCAAAGATCTTTCTGGAATCGGTCCTAGTGAATCAAGATTTAGATCAAGGCTTAGATCGCCTGAATGATTTTTTGAACCGGATGGACTTCGAAAATTTTGATCGAGTGGTGAATTTGAGTTTTTCTCCGCTGAGCTCAGAATTGACGGCGCACTTTGAATCCAAAGGTGCACAGGTTGCCGGATACACGCGGCATTCAGATGGTTTTCTGAATTTGGCGGGAGATGCCACGGCCTTCTTTTATGCCCAGGTGGGTGTGGATCGGCCCAATCGATTTCATCTGGTGGATATTTTCTCAATGGTGGCCGATGTGGAATTAAAACCTCAGTCCAGGTGGGTCGGAGGGTTTCCTCGCTTTTCTCAAGTTCCTGTTTCCCCCTATGTGGTTCTTCATGTGGGTGCCAGTGATCTGGGGAAAACCTATTCCACCGATCAGCTTAAAAATTTGATTCAAGTTTTCCTTCAAAATCGCCGCGAGAACTTGGTTTTGATCGGAACAAAAAAAGAACGGACTCTTTCTCAATCGGCTCTTCCACTGTTGGGTACGGATCGAGTTTGGGATTTGACCGGAGAAACTCAAATTTCAGATTTGTTTTCCATTATAGAGCACAGCGAATTTTTTATGGGGTGTGACAGTTCTCCCTTGCAGGTGGCTTCTCTTTTGAACAAACCCATTCTCAATTTCAACAATCAACATGTAAATTCCTATGAAACGGGGCCATTTTCTCAAAATTGGATGGTTGCGCCCCTTGAGGATTTAACAGAACTTTCCGTAGAGAAGTTTCAATCGTGGATGGCGGGAATCTTTGCGCCGCGACCTCGGCCTCTTCCTTCCACAGATCTGTCAGATACGCTTTGGCAAATGATTGAATCCGTTTATTTGGGAAAATCCTATCCTCAAAAGGTTTTGCGGCAAACGGTTGTGCATATTACGGAACTTCTTGAGGAGCTGCCAAAGGTATATGTAGCTTCAGATCTTCCAGAAGATCCGATCCATCAAAGAATTCTCTCTCAATTTGAAGTTTTGATTGAGCGGATGGAAAAAGAAGATCCAATTGTTGGAGTGTTGATTCGGTGGTTTAACGCCGAAAGAATTCGCATTCCCCCTGGAAGTTTGGAGAGCGTCAAAGAGTCCAGTCGGAGCAAGCTCAATGACTTTTTTATGATCCTGTCGGATTGGTCTCAAACTCTTGGGAAAGGTGTTCAATTCCTTGATGAAAGTCCTGAGCTTTTAGATCACCTTGGGAACATTATAAAGAACTTCCGATTTTTCAATTTGCCCATAGCAATGGAAGAGTTGGAACAACTTCTGTGTCACTTGCCTACAGATGCAAAGTTGAATCCCATCAAAGAGCGTTTGGGTCAGGCTTTGAGAGTTCCAGACTATTCTCTGTTGGCGGATGTTTTGGAATATGACTTAAGGCCCAGTCTTGAGCGCCCTTCAGAAATCGTCGAGTCCTGATTCCTCCAAGACGCTAAGATCACTTAAGCTCGCAAAGCCTCCCGTGTGGTGATAGACTATCAAGCATTGGGAGGCACAAGTTTGGTCGTCTTTTCCGACAGTGAACTGTTCAAATCTTTAGTTTTAGATGGCAAAGAGAGTTCTTTGAATCTGTCGTTTTCCATGGAATTGGATAACAGTGAATTAATTTTGGGTTCACAAAAACTCAGAAGCCAGGCTCTTGAGCTGGGTGTTCCCTTTGTTTTGGTCGGAGCGGACTTTTCTTTGGAAGAGATCTCCGAATCTTCAGGGCTTCATCAAGACTTTTCTATCTTAGATCTTAACCAATCTCCTCAAAACTTAAAAATTTCTTTGCAGGTCATTCTTGAAGATTTGAATCGAAAAAAAGAAGAGCAAAATTTAAGATCTTCTTTGATTCGTGAAAATGATTTGCTGCAAGGGCAGGTGTACAAAAAAAATCGTGAGCTTCAAGAGCAAGAGACAAAGCGCCAAGAAAAATCTCAGGCCTTAAGAAAAGCCAGCACTATTCTCCGCAAACGAATCTTTTTTTTGAAGAGTCTCAACCGTGCCATGGAACTTTCGGAAGTGGTTTCTATGGTTCAAGATGAAGTTCGAAAAACCAAGGGACTTGGAGGAGCTGTGCTTGCCATTCCTCAAAATGGTGAAGTTCGAGTTCTTTATTTAAGTGGACGTTTGGTTTTAGAAAAGCGCATAAAACCCTTGCCGGGAAACCAAAACGGAGATTGGCGTCAGGTTTTGGCCAATCTTTTGAATCGTCCCATTGCGCCTCTTTTGGAGTTCGAAGGTGCTAAGAATCGGTTTCTTCTTTTTATTGAGCATCAAGTTCCTAAATCTAAATTGAGAGATTTTATTTTAGAGTGGAAACTTCGCATGGTGGGATTGGAATTGGTCTTGGATCGATTCCAATTGGAGAAAGATCTCTCGGAAGCTGCCCTGTTTTGGGAAAAGACTTTTGACGGATTGGATGAACCCATTGGGATTTTCGACAGCGAACAGAATGTGGTTCGTGCCAATCAGCTTTTTGACAAAGAATTATTGTTGAAGGTCAACGAAGAGATCATTCGCCGAGGCTCTCAAGTCTTTAATGTGGAAAGTTATCCCATTCAAATGGCTCGAGGTGTTGCGGAAGGTTCTAAGGTGGTTCACCTTTCCGATCAAAGTTCCTCCTACCAGCTCAAACAGCACATCATTCAAACCGAAAAAATTGCGGCTCTGGGGCAATTGGCAGGACACATCGCCCATGAACTGAACAATCCACTGACAGGGATTCGATCTCTTTGCCAAGTGCTTTTGGCAGAAGAGTCTTTGAGTGAAAGCTTTCGAGAAGATGTGTCCGAGGTGGAGAATGCGGCTCATCGCTGTCAAAAGACAATTAAGAACCTTTTAGACTATTCAAAACCTCACACCGAAGACCGTCATGTGCCTACGGATGTGAATGAGGTGATCGGAAATACATTGCCTCTTTTGAAATCTTTGATTGGAAAGTTTAAACATGAAGTCAATTTGGGAGAGGCTCTGCCAAAAACTTTGGCGGACCCACACATGCTTCAACAAGTGATTTTTAACTTGGTCGCAAATGCCTGTCAGTCCATGGAATCCAACAAAAAAGGCAAGGTGATGGTTTCTAGTTTTTTTGAAAATGATCAAATCCAAATTTGGATTCAAGATGAGGGGCCGGGCGTTCCCAAAAAGTACCAACAAAAGATTTTCGAACCTTTTTTCACCACAAAAGGGGAGGGGCAAGGAACCGGTTTGGGTTTGAGCCTCAGTCTGAATGTCATTCGAAGCTTCGGGGGAAATCTAACTTTGGATGAAAATTATGAAGAAGGCGCTCGTTTTGTGATTGAAATGCCCAAGTGGGAAAGCGGAGACTAGGAGCCATGAAAATTCTTGTGGTCGATGATGAAAAACTCATTCGCAGATCTCTTCAAAAGGCCGCACAGAAAAAAGGCCATCTTGTTGAAGTTGCTGAGGATGGAAAGATAGGCTTAAAAATCTGGAAAGAGTTTCAGCCCGATTTGGTTTTTTTAGATGTTTTGATGCCCGAAATGGATGGGCCTACACTTCTTCAGATGCGTCCTCTTGAACCTGCGGCAAAAGTGATTTTGATGAGTGCTTTTACCGGAAAATATGATAGTGATAAAGCTCAAAAAATGGGCGCGGATCTTTTTATTCCGAAGCCGTTTGAAGATATCAACGAAGTGATTCAAGTTGCGGAGAATTTGATCAAATGAGTACTTCAAATGTGAGAAAGGTTCAACCTTACCCGTTTTCTTTTTATGTTCAAAGAGATGGAAAGTTTCTTGTGGAAGAAGCTTTGAAACTTTCCCAAACCGGAGCCATGGTAAAAGCCACAGGACCACTGTATTTGGTGGGCTCCGAGTTCTTAGTGAACTTCACTCTTCCGGTTTTAAAGCTGGAAGTCTCCTGCCAAGCCAAGGTGATGAAGACCTACGATCGTGCCATGATTCGCGACAAAACCGTGGAGCGATTGGTGGAATTCCGATTTTTGAATTTGGATTCCGAGCAGCAAAAAGGAATTCAAAGTTTTTTGATTCGGATTGGGCAGATACGGCGATGAGGATCATTTCTGGAAAGTACAAAGGCCATCGCTTGGTGGCTTTTAAGGCCAGCCACATCCGTCCCACCACAGACCGGGTGAAAGAAAGCCTATTTAATAAATGGACGTCTTATGTGGACGGTGCCCAGGTTCTGGATCTGTTCTGTGGAACGGGAAGTTTAGGCCTAGAAGCTCTCTCCCGAGGGGCGGCCCATGTGGACTTTGTGGATGCCAATGAAAAAAGCCTGAGCATTCTTCGGGAGAATGTAAAAAAGTTAGGGGTTGAGGAGAGTTTTAAGATCATCCGAAAGGACGCTTTGAGTTTTTTGAAAGGCTCCAAGTCCCAGTATGATTTGATCCTCATTGATCCTCCATTCACCAAAGTGATGGCGGATCAGGTTCTTTCTCAGCTTTCAAGCAGTGAAGTGTTGAAAGAGGGCGGTCTTGTTGCTATTGAGTCAGGGACCAAAGAAAATATTGAAGTGTCTTATGGATCATTGATCCGTTATGATCGCAAAGAGTTTGGCGATAAGGCGCTCAATTTGTATGAATTGAGGACCCTTCCGGAGAGGACCGGCCCTGATGAAGAAAACACAGACGACATCGCGAAGAGCTCTCTATAGCGGAAGTTTCGATCCCATCACTTGTGGCCACCTGGATATTATCGAGCGCATTGAATCTCAATTCGATGAGATTGTCATTTTGGTCGCAAACTCTCTGTCTAAAGATTATTTGTTTTCCGTGGAAGAACGGGTCGCAATGATTCAAGAGTGTACAGGTGGAAGAATAAAAGTGGAATCTACGGAAGGTCTCCTTGTGGATTACGCTCGCAAAAACCAAATCTCCACCATCGTTCGAGGCCTGCGGGCGGTTTCTGATTTTGAATATGAATATGCCATGGCCAACATGAATCGAACATTGGATTCGGCCATCGAAACCATGATCGTCTTTACGCGCCCAGAGTACAGCTTTATTGCTTCGCGAATGGTGAAGGAAGTGGCTTCGCACAATGGATGCCTTGAAGGATTGGTTCCTGAATCTGTCGGACTCAAATTAAAAGAAAAGTTAAAGAAAGGAATGTCGTGAAACTCTCGACCCGCGCACTGAATTTAAAGCCTTCTCCCACCCTTGCCATTGCGGCCAAAGCCAAAGCTCTGAAAGCCGAAGGACAAGATGTGATTTCTTTGTCTGTGGGAGAGCCGGACTGGGACACCTATGCTGAAATTTCCAAAGTGGGAATTGCGGCCATTGAATCTGGAAAGACCAAATACGCTCCGGCAGGGGGTCTTCCAGAATTGAAAAGTGCGATTGCAGACTTGGCTCAGCAAGAGTTGAATTTGAAGTTTTCTCCCCAAGAGGTGACGGTTTCCGCAGGTGCAAAGTTTATTTTGTTTTCGGCCCTACAAATGCTTTTGGATCCAGGAGAT
The DNA here is from genome assembly GCA_002453155.1 of Bdellovibrionaceae bacterium UBA6776. Classification (GTDB taxonomy): domain Bacteria; phylum Bdellovibrionota; class Bdellovibrionia; order Bdellovibrionales; family UBA1609; genus UBA6776. The sequence goes on along the minus strand of DKGG01000036.1, from coordinate 44,244 downwards.
GAAGTTCTCATTCCTATTCCCTACTGGGTCAGTTATCCCACCATGGTGGAGTTGGCCGGAGGAAAACCAGTTTTGGTTTCGACCAGCGAGTCCAAGCGGTTTCATCTGACTCGAGAAGATTTGGAATCTCAAGTTTCTGAAAAGACAAAAGTTTTGATTTTGAATTCGCCAAACAATCCTTCTGGAGAAACCCTCTCGAAAGATGCTCTTAAAGAGATCGCAGCTTTTTTAAAGGATCATCCTCAAATTGTGGTGCTCAGTGATGACATTTATAACCGTTTGATCTTTTCGGAAGGGGAAACTGTAGCTCCTCATCTTTTGCATGTTGCACCGGAGCTGAAAGAACGAGTGGTTTTGATCAATGGAATTTCAAAATCCTTTTCTATGACAGGCTGGCGCTTGGGTTGGGCGGTTGGAGATGCCAAATTGATTCAAGCCATGTCCAACTACCAAAGCCAGTCCGTCAGTTGCGCGGCCCCGTTCACTCAGATTGCAGCTGCCTATGCCATTCAAAACTGTTGGAGTCAGGTGAAGAAATCCAATGAGACTTTAATCACTCGCAGAGATTTGTTCGTAAAACTTTTGAATGAAATTGAGGGTGTGGAAGTGCTTCCTCCCGGTGGAGCCTTTTACCTTTGGGTCAATGTGAAGGCCTGGTTGGGAAAAACCTATGAAGGAAAATCTCTTCAAGGAACCAAAGAGGTGGCAGAGGCTCTGTTGGATGGAGTTCAACTGGCCGTTGTTCCAGGTGTGGAAAGCGGCGTGGAAGGCTACTTGCGAATCAGTTTTGCGTTGAAAGAGACACAAATTGAAAAGGCCTGTGCGCGCTTAAAGGACTTTGCTTCCAGGCTTCAGTAAATTCAAAGGTCCAGTTCCCGAAGGCCGCCCCTTGTGGTTTGGCGCACCCCTCCAATAAACTAAAAGGGGACGGGGGGATTTATGAATTGGTCTTTGATCCAAATCGGGATTGATATTTTTTTAGCAGTTGGAATTTATGTGCTTTGGACGCGATTGAAGCGTCCTCCGCAAGATGACCCTCGTTTGAGCCGTGGACTTCAGCTTTTACAAAGTAAAATTACTGTTTTAGAAGACCTTTCGGACCGCACGGATGTTCAAGTGAAACAGTTGGCAGGTCTCTTGGATCAAAAAACTCGTGTGATTCAAGACAAGATCGTTGAAGCGGATCGCCACAATTATCAAATTCATGAGTCCATGCAAAAAAGCTTGGAAGTGGCAGAAATCTTTCAGGACAAAATCCCCCACGAGGAAATTTTAGAACGGCAAAAAACCATTCGTTATGTGAAGGCCGCGCGCATGGCCAATTCGGGTGCCAGCGTGGATGAAATTTCGGCTCAAGTGGATCTTCCTCGAGAACAGTTGGAATTGATTGCAAAGGTCAACCGCGATCAATTGATGTTTGATGAAGAGGCTCTGCCCGAGTGGGCAAAGAAAACTGTTCCCGAAACGGCGCCTCAGAAGGCGACCACGTCCTCATCGAAGTACAGCAACTTCGTTGAAGATGAAATTCCTCGGGAGAGTTTGGAAACCTTGGATCAATTGAGCCAAAAATTCAAAGAGGCCTGCAAAGAGTTTGATGACTCTCATGTGGAAGAACCTCCTAAATATCGGACCGAACCTTCAAAAACCACAGAGGCTCTAAGACGGGCCGCTGAAGGTTTTGGGAAAAAATTGGCCGATTCGGCTTCTCATCTGTTGGAACCGAAAAAAGAAGAAATCAAAAGGATGGAAGAGCCTAAAAAAGCTCCAAAGAACCAAATTCAAAAAGTTCAATTTCCTAAGATTTAAAGACGTCGACCTATTTAGTGCTGTCTTTAACAAAGCGACTTGTGTAGTACCGCACCAAATAATCCAAATTGATGGGTTGGCCTTTGTAAGTCCAACTCATCTGTCCAAAGGCACCCATTTCAGCCTCTAGAACTTGAGATTCAATTTGTGATTCCTCTTGGTGAGGCTGAAAATAAAACTGCGGATTGGTTGCAGTTTGAAAAATGCGAATTTTTCCCGGAGCGGCCATGGAAAAAATCAATTTGTAGCCATTTCGAAAAAGCATGAAATCCGCTTTGGTTTTGGAAATTCCATAAATTTTAATGTGTCCAAGACCTGTGGTTTTCAATTGGTTGAAAGCAGAAGTCACTTCTACAAAGGCCAGCTTCAGGTCCAGAAGAAAATCAACGGTGGTTTCTTCCATTTCTCGATGAGGATCGAGACCTGCCGTCATATCGACGATGCCAGCCTCTTCCATTTGTTGTTCCGCGTGAACAAGCTCTTTGATCCAATTGAGTTTTTCCATAGTCCCCCCGATGGCCCTTGGGCTGCGCGCTAACGATGCGCCACAGCATCATGATTTCTTGCCGGGCCGAAATTGTCAAGAGTCCGTCCTTTGTTTGTCTTCAGAAAGCGAATTTGATGGGCATGCACAATGGTCATGGGCGAAGAGTTCTCGCTTTTTTTAGAGGTTTGAATCTGGCGCACCTCTCCCTCAACAAAGAGCAATGCCCCTTTGCTTAAGTGAGCGCAGCAGGTTTCGGCGGTTTTTCCCCAGGCGTAGACATTGTGCCATTGCACTTCTTCCTGCCGGTCTTCGCCCTTTCCGATGTAGCGGTGAGTGGCCACATTGAGGCGCGCAAAGTACTGGCCGTTTTCCGATTCTCTCAATTCCGGTTCGTGGCCCAAGTTTCCAATTAAAAAGACACGGTTCATTGTTTTCATCAAAACTCCTTTTGTAAAAAGTGATTTCTTTAAAGATTTGCAAAGTGCGAGACCGTTTCACGGTGATTTTGTGGAAGGTAGAACAGGTTCTTGTGCGATTTTCGGATTTGCCGTTTAGTTTTTCTCAAAAGTCCTAGACAAGCCGGATTTGGTTTCACAGAATAGAGATGTTTTTACAAAGGAGTGTGAGGGTATGAAATTGATGAAGTCTTTATTGGTGATTGCAACTTTGTCTGTGTTCGCAGTTTCATGTGCAAGTAAAAAGAAATCTGAAGATGTGGGTGGAGCTGAAGGCCAAGCGTTGGATTCTTCCATTTCCTCTCAGGGCATTGCTTATGATCAAATGGGTTCGGACAGCGGAAACATTTCCGGATTGAACTCTGTAAACTTTGATTATGACTCTGCAACTTTGAGCACGGAAGCTCGCAAAACATTGGCGGACAATGCAGAGTGGATTCGTTCTCATGGTGATGTGACCATTCAGATCGAAGGTCACTGTGACAGCCGGGGTTCCGTGGAGTACAACTTGGCTTTGGGAGAGCGTCGAGCGAAAGCCGTGAAGTCCTATCTTGCGAGTCTTGGAATTGACTCTAAAAGAATGACAATCATTAGCTACGGTGAAGAAAAGCCGATCGCTTTGGGAGATTCCGAGTCTGACTATGCGAAAAACCGTCGCGCCAACTTTGTCCCTCTTCAGTAAAATTCTGAAGGGACCTTTTCTATTGTTTGTTCTTCAGGCCGCAGTTCTTGCGGCCTGTGTTTCTCCGCCACCTTACGAAGAGTACACTCTGGCATCCGAGGCCATCCGAGCCGCTCAAGAAGCGGACGGCTCCAAATACAGTCCTGCATTTTGGTTGGAGGCGGAACGGTCTTACCGTGCGGCCGAGCAGGCTTATAAGTTGAATGAATTTGAAAAAGCGAAGACAATGTTTGTAAAGGCCCGCCATGCGGCCGAGCGAGCGGAGAATCAGTCGCGATTGGAAAAGTTTAAATCAGGAGATGTTTTTCAATGAATAAATCAGTGGTTTCTTTGTTGATGGGTTTGATGTTGTTGAGCACTTCGGGATGTTTGAGCAAACTGAAAACACGCCAAGATTTAAAAGGCCAAACCACACCTTCACAGGCAGAACCTCAGGAAGAAATTCAAACAGCGTCCGAGGGCAGTGAAGCTCCCGCAGAGGTTCCCGTTTACAAGCAAGAAGAGCGCAACGAGCAGATTCGCAGTCTTTATGGCCGGGTGGAAGAGGCTGAAAATGAGGTTCAAGAATTGCGAAACTCTATGATTGAGCTGGCAAAATCTCGCCAGGAAGAAAAGGCTCAGTCCGAAGCCAAGCTCCAGGCCTATGAAGAGGCCATCAAAACCCTTGAGACTCAAATCCAAGAAATGAAGAATGGGAAGAGCCACTCTAAGAAACCGGTGGAAGCGGATAAAAAGGCAGAGCCTGCCGCGAAAAAGGGCGGCAAAGACTCCAACGCTCGACTTCGAGAGGATTTTTACCGGGGAGAGGACTTCTTCAAGCAAAAGAAATGGAAAGATGCCATTGTTTCCTATCAAAAGTACCGCGAGAGTTACCCTAAGGGAAAAATGTATCCGGAAGCGACCTACCAAATTGGTTTGTGTTTTTTGGAATTGGGCATGAAGGACGAGTCTAAGTCCTTTTTTGAAGAAGTTCGCCAGAAGTTTCCAAAATCTTCACTCGCAAAAAAGGCCAAAAAGCAGCTAAACTCCCTTTGATGTTTTCGGGAGAAAAGACCTTTATCACATTGGGAATAGAGACCAGTTGCGACGACACCTCGGTGGCATTGGTGTGTTCCGATGGACGTGTGTTGCTGCAAAAGATGGCTTCCCAAATTAAAGGACATCTTCCTTTTGGCGGAGTGGTGCCCGAAGTGGCCAGTCGCATGCATCTGGAAGCCTTGATTCCCTTGGTGGATGGGGTTCTTAAAGAGTCCGGAATTCCCTGGGAAGACATTTCCTTGTTGTCTGTCAGCTCTCGTCCAGGACTTCTCGGGTCCCTTTTGGTGGGAGTGGTGTCCGCAAAAACCTTAGCCTTGGGACTTCAAAAAGAGCTGATTGGCGTAAATCACATTCATGGTCATATCTTTTCTCCATTTTTGAGAGAGGATGGGGAAGATGAGGTTCCCTTAAATTTCCCCTTTCTGTCCCTCGTGGTCAGTGGCGGGCACACTCACCTTTATTTGGTAAAAAGCTTTTTGGAAATTCAAGAGCTCGGCCGAACCCGCGACGATGCGGCCGGAGAGGCCTTTGACAAGTTTGCCAATCTTTTGAGGCTCGGGTTTCCGGGAGGACCTTTGGTAGACAAAAGGGCTCAAGGTGGAAATCCAAAAGCTTTTGATTTTCCGAAAGCGATGATCAACAGGCCCGGTTATGAATTTAGTTTTTCCGGTCTGAAGGCGTCAGCCGCTCGGTGCATCGATGGACTTTCAAAACCTCTGAATGATTCTCTTGTGAAGGATCTTTGTGCGTCTTTTCAAGAATCTGTTTGTGAGGTTTTGATTCACCAGTTGTCCAAGGCTGCAAAAGATTTTCAGATCTCCCAAGTTTCCATTGCAGGTGGAGTTTCTGCAAACTCAGGACTTCGAGCCGGCGCATTGAAGTGGGCGTTAGAGAATGGAAAAGAACTTTTTATTCCACCGATGAAGTTTTGTACGGACAATGCCGCGATGATCGCTTTTGTGGGGGCTCGCAGACGACTTGCCGGTGAGTTGAGTGATCAAACTCTCACTCCGTCTTCCAGTGCTTTGGAAAAGGATTTTGTGTGAACAAAGAAGATCTTTTAAAACGGTTGGAAGAGTTAAAAGCTTTGCCCAAAAGGTCTTTGGGGCAAAATTTTTTGGTGTCGGATCACGTGGTGGAAAAGATTCTTCAGTCTGTCAAAGTGAAAGAGGATTTGAATCTTTTGGAGATTGGACCCGGTGTGGGAGCTTTGACCGAGCACCTGGTAAAGATTCCGTGCAGCAATTTTCGTGTCATTGAATTGGACGAAGCCTTTGCCTCTTATTGGAGGGGGCGCGAATTGGAAGTGATCGAAGCGGATGCGCTTCAATGGGGTTGGGGCGAGGCCGAGAATCAAAAATCACCCACCCATTTGGTAAGCAACTTACCTTATCAAATTTCGGCACCTTTGGTGATGGAGCTTTCCAGCATGGGTGCTTCGTGGATTCAGTCCATGACTTTGATGTTTCAAAAAGAGGTGGCCGAGCGGATCGTGGCAGTGCCAAAGACAAAAGCCTATGGAACTTTGTCTGTGGTCGCCCAAATGAGATGGAACATTAAAAAAGTGGTGGATGCGGGGCCGGCCTGTTTTCATCCGCGGCCTAAGGTTTCCAGCCGGGTGTTGAATTTTCAATGGAATCCTGAAGGGGAAGGGTCTTTGGCTTTTTTAAAGTTTGTGCGCAGCGGGTTTTTGAACCGACGAAAATTTTTGATGAAAAGTCTCAAGGGCATTTCTGGTGGATTTGATTGGGAGAAGGCGTTGACAGAGATGGGCCTTTCCACTCAAGTGAGAGCAGAAGAGTTGAAGCCCGGCGAGTGGTTTGAGCTGTTTAGAAAGTTTAAAGGTCATGGGAATTAAGATTATTGCGGACAACAAGAAAGCACGATTTGACTACGAGATCGTGGATACTTTTGAAGCTGGGTTGGTTTTGACCGGCAGCGAAGTGAAGTCTCTTCGCAATGCTCAAGTGCAGTTGAAGGATTCCTATGTTTCTTTTCGAGGTCATGAAGCCTTTCTGCAAAATGCACACATCAGTGAATATCGTGCCAGCAGCTACAACAATCACGAGCCTGAACGTTTGCGAAAGTTGCTTTTGCATGAACATGAGTTGGAGCAGATTCGCCAAGCCCTTGCCGAAAAAGGTTTGAGCTGTGTGCCTTTAAAAATTTATTTCAAACGCGGTCGCGTGAAACTCGAAATTGGATTGGGCCGGGGAAAGAAAAAGGGCGACAAGCGGGAGTCGGTGAAGGCGAAGAGTTCGAAGCGGGAAATGGACCGCGCCATGAAAAAGTCCAGACATTGAAAATGGCATTCCCTGGACCCCTTTAAAAATCTTCAACCAGTCCTCGCTCCGCTGCGGAGCTTGATTTTTAAAGGGTTCAAGGAAATGCCTCTTCAATCTTTTCGATTTTTTTAAGCTTAAGTTTAATCCGACACTTTGTTCTTCATCGCCTTCAAGCTTAGGACTCGCAAAATCGAAGGTGTGGGTGTACTTAGCCTTTGTGGTGGTTGTGGCTTGAGCAAAGCACCTGAAGATTTTCACGCCTCTGATCTCCACCATTTCTAACGGGTAGGATGTGGTCCACCTGCAAAAAGTACTTCGACTCGCATCCGGGATATTGGCATTTGTAGTCTGCAGCCTTTAACACATCATTTCGTAGGCGTTTAGAAATTTGCCGGGGATTCTTCGATTTTGAAACCTTAAACTCAGTGTTCTTATAGGCTTTGAGTTCTTTTTCAATCAAGTTCACCAATAGACTTTCCACATTGTGCTGATGAGACTTCAGTGCTTTCAACTTTTCCAATCTCTGGTTTTGTTCATGGGTCAATTCCAATCTCAAATGCACCTTGTCCACATATTCTGTCTTTTTGATCTTTAGGGTCGGAGTGGGTTCCAAAAACATCTTTTTGATTTCTCTGGAAGACTTGTTCTCCATAATTTTTAAAACTTTTCTTTTTTCTGCCACCGGCTTCTTTCGAAGGTGCTTAAAAGCTGTGGTCACGGCTGAAAGAGTAAGGCTTCCCTGATCAATTTTCTGTTTGATCTCTGGAATTTCTTTGGCCAATCGAACGCAGGCTTGTCTTTGATAAGCGGTGGCTTCCGAGTAACCAAGTCCTCGAACCAGATAGCCAAAAAGCGAGGGGTGGCCCAGCTCCAAATATCTTCGACCATCTTCCATTTCTTGAAGTTTGTTTAAGATTTCGGAAGTGATTCGTTTTTCTTTTTGACGAAGTTCAATAAGTTCATTGTGAATTCTCATGGGTCCTCTTTTCTTTAAAGGAACACTACCATGGGTTTTTATTTTCTAATTTTAGCTTCTAGCATTGTCCTGGTGAGCGGATTAATTTTCAGTCAGGTCGGTTCTCACGAATGAAAAAGAAATTGATCAAGGAGGTTAATGGGAAGTTTGGAAATGCTTCTGTGAGTGATTCAAACATTCTGTATCACGAGAAAAAAATGGAAAAATACCCGTCAAATTAATTTTCTAAAAAATAAAAGTCCTGCCGCAACGTTTAGTAGACACTACGAAATGATGTGTTAACCACAGCAAACTTCAAAAGCCGATCCTACTGCGTAGACGTTCTTGTTTCCCAATTCCATATTTTATGGAGAAGAACTTCAAGGAAACAGGATGTGATTTGTCCGAAGGACAAAGACTTGTGAGCCCATGGATGGGCGTGTGGGATTGCAGGCATTTTTAATATTGGAGAGAGACAGGATTCCAGTGCGACAGACCTCCAACAAGCAGGATGCGTTTTGCCGAAAGGCAAATGCTGGTAGAACCCAAGGAAGGGTGTGTCCGCCTCTATAGACAATGAATTGAAATATAAGATCGATGAAGTTGTTTCGCGAATAAGGTGAAGAGTTGCACGGGCTATGGACAATCGGTGAGACCAACCCCTCTTTGAAAAATTACACCTCTATTCAATATGGATAATGATCGTTGTGATTTTGATAGGTATTGAAACCAACTTGAGGCTCGACCATGGAGTTTACATCCCTCCTCAAGCTCATTAAGATTTTTATATGACAAAACAGATATTGAAATCCGGGGTTCTGACTTTGGTCCTGTGTGCTTTGGCGTCTTGTGCGTCACGGTCTCAAGTCACTGAGGAAGAAGATGTTTTCGACAAGGACCGAGAAAAGATCGAAGAGACCTTATCCAGTGAAATTTCTTTTGCCAAAGACCGCTCGGAATTGGAGTCCATGCGCGAAGAAATTCCTCAAGAAAAGCGTCTGGAAAATGACGAAAAGGCATGGATTGGAACATTGATGTCTTCTCCCACTGTGGAGCCCAACCGCTACAATCAGAAGTTTCAGCAGATGATTCGCAAGAAGCGGACCGACTTTCAGAAGAAGGTTCGAAAGTTGCGAGATGATTTTACCAAAGAAGAGCGGTCCAACCGCAAAGATTTTATGAAGAAGGCCAAAGAAAAGTGCGAGCAGATTGATCCCAAGTCCGTGGAGCGCAAAGCTCTGAATGAAAGATATAGAGAGTTGGATCAAGAGCGAAAGGATTTTTTCAGCGATCAACGTGAACGGAGAAAAAACTTTGAATCCGAGCTGAATGCCAAGTCCAAAGATTTTTACATGGAAACCCGCGAACGCCAGCGGGAGTTCAATGAGCAGATGCGCCTCTATCGAAAGCGCTATAATGATTGGAAGAAAGAGCAAGACAAAGCCAAAAAAGAGCAGCGTGAGATGAACAAGGGCTCCTCCTCTTCGGGCTTTCAAAACATGAACAATGTTCCCAGCACACCTCTGGAACCTTGAGCCTTCAAAAAAGAAATGGCGGAGCAACTTCTGAAAGCTTACGGGGCGACACTGGCTCCCTAGAGGCGGGGAATTAGCGGCTGTAGCGGCTTTTTCGTTTGCCGGAGGGGCGAGAAGAAGAAGCTTTGCCGGATCCACCGCGAGAGTTGGTGCGCTTGGTTCCCGTTCCGCGAGACCCCGCAGCTTTAGCCTTAGAGCGCTTGCTGTTTGGATCTTTGCGTTCGTTCTTTTCTTTTTCACGGAAAATGATCAGCTTGGAAGGCTTAAAGACTTTGCGAATTCCGCCCTCATCCAAAAAGGCATATTCGCCCTTTTTAAGAGGCCCCAAGGTCAATTGCCCAATGGCCGTCCGTTTCAACTTTTTAACGTCGTAGCCAATCTTTTGAAACATGTAGCGGACCTGACGGTTTTTTCCCTCAGTGATGACAATCTTCACCCAGTCATAGTTTGCGGAGCTTCCCACTTTGGCTCGCTCCACGTGCTTCGCGGCCACCTTGCCGCCAGGAATGGTCACCCCTTTCAACAACTTTTGAAGCTGTTGGTCGGTGGGTTTTCCGTCCAATTTCACCATATAGGTTTTCGCAATTTCTCCTTTGGGGTGAGTAACCCTTTGAGAAAAATCACCGTCATTGGTCAAAAGCAATAGCCCCTCGGTGTCCCAGTCCAAGCGTCCCACCGGAAAAACGCGGTGGCGAAGACCTTTGATAAAATCTGTGACCTTCGGGCGTCCCATGGGGTCATCCATACTGGTGACCACACTTTCGGGCTTGTTAAAAATGATATAGATTTTTTGCTGTTCCTGCTTCACAGGCTTTCCGCGTACGGTGACTCGGTCCACGGCAGGATCCACCTTAAGACCCAATTCAAAGACGGTTTTGCCGTTCACTTGAACGATGCCTTCCTCGATCATTCCATCCGCCTTGCGACGGCTGGCGAGTCCGGAGTCAGCCAGATACTTGTTCAGTCGAATGAGATTTTGCTTTGCCATATTTTGCCTGCTGCAGTCCTAAATCCAAATGGGTCACTAAGAGTTTCAGGAGTCTGTCACCTGGAAAGGCATTTTTCAAGGCAGATTGTCCTTTGAGAAGGTTTTTCTCAGCCATTTGTAGAATCATCGGAGACGGTGTTTTTAACCTCAAACTGGATTGCTCTAGGGCAGAGACAATCTCTCTGTAGTAAGGGTCAGACTGAGGGTTGATGTAAAAACGTTCGAGCTTTTTCAACTGGTTGAACAGGTCATAATGGTCGCTGGGTTTGCTCTTGATAAAGGTCTCAAACTTTTGAAAGCCATGACCGCGAGAAACCACTCCATGAAGACCATCTTCCTCCAAAGAAAAGGAAATCACCGTGAGCAAAGACCCCTCAAGGGTTTGGCGCACATGGGGCATCAGCTCCATTTTGGAATTGTAATAAAGATGGCTGATGGGGCCCAAAGGTTTCAGGCGAGCTCCGCTGATGGAGGCAACCAAGGGGTACAGCTTGACTTCCAAGGTTCCCACTTCGCTTAAGGTCATCGAAAGAATCTGGTGGTTGCCCGTGGGAATAAGTTTGAGTCGATCCCCGGATTGAAGTTTTGAGTTTTCATCCTCGGCAAGAATTTTTAGAAAATCCTTTTCATTGTGAATGTTCAAAACTTGAATCTCATCCGCATGACGAATGTGATCCCAATCCAAATCTTTGGATTCAGGTTCTTGATTAAAATAAGAAGCCAAATCTTTTTTTACACTTTGCCCAAGCTCTTTGTGGTTTTGTCTCCAGAAGTCCAAGTGAAGAGCTCTGTTGTAAAAATCCTCAATCACCTGTGGAGTGAAAGGTTCAATGGGATCAATGATATGTTTAAGATAATTAAACAAACATTGCCGTGCCGGTGAACGGTGGGGGTCCAATCTCATTAAATGCTGGGCGAACTGGGTGACAGAAGTCATAATTCAACGATAGAATCACAAAGAAGAGATCGTCCAGGAAAAAATGGATGGTGAGTGTAAGGAGTGTGCCATGTCGAGAGAGTTGAACAAAGATTTATTCCCATCTGAAAAGGTCCTTTCAAGCTCACAGCCTGCAGCTTCCGAGGAAGCCTTGGCTTCGAAAGAGGATTTGCGAGTTCTTAGTTACCAAATTGAGAGTTTGTGGAAAAAAATGAAGGAAATGGATCCAAAGGTGGAGCGCAATCAATCCCGCCTCCAGGAGTTAACGTCTTCTTGCAAAGTGCGTTTCGAACGCATTCAAAACCACATGCAGCGGCAATCCGAAGGCTTCCAAGGTCAATTTGGGGACATTCATGCTAAAACCGCTCAGTTGTTAAGCAAAGTGAATGAGACTCGGCTTTCTGAGAATCGCATTCAAGAAATCGTGGAGCGCCATCAACAGGTGGTCCAAAGCTTCGAGGCCCGTTTGCAGCAGTTGAAAAAACTTGTGACCGAGCAGGAGCTTCAGCTCTCTGCGTCCCGTGCGGAATTGAAAGACGCATTGAAGGAAATTGCACGGCTACGTAAACTTTGATCGGTTTGTAAAGGGGAGGGTGCCTCCTCTTTGAAGTTTTCGGTTTCCAGCCACAGTGTTTCTAGAAAGGTGCAAAGGCGAAGGAATTCTTGCTTTTGCCCTCCAAAACCAATCTGTTGAATGTGATCCAGCTCAAACTCCCAATGGTGGTCGCCAAAATACTGAGCGTCCTTTTGAATCAACCCATCTGAGGGCTGTCGAAAATCTTTCATGACGGGGATTTTGTGAATCCATCGATAGAGCCAACTCCATTTTTCTTTGGGAGGGGCGCATATGATGGAACCGGTCAGAACTTCTTTGGGAAATCGAAATTCCTCCTCCACCACTTTTTTAAAACTTAAAAAAAGGTCTTTCTTCTTGGAAAAATCATATCCGAAAAGTTTGTACAGGAATCCCACTTTAGGGTTTGCTTCAGGAAGACTGGCGGCCCACTCGGCAGCCTGACAGCTGCGGTGGGGAGTTCCAATGGTGATGAGACTTTGAAGGTCTTTTTGATATTGCGGATCTTCAGCAACCAATTTGGCCACCAGTCCACCGGCAGAGTGGCCAAAAAAATGAATGGGTCCTGGAGGTTTTTGAAACTGAGGGTGATTTTTTAAAAACTCTTTGGCTCTTTCAGCTTGGTCATACAGAGGTCCAGCTCCCATTCCAAGAACTGGAACAAAGTCGAGGGCCTGAAGATTTAAATGTTTCTTGAAATGGGTGGCAAAGGTTCCGAAATGAAGAAGACCAAAGCGAATGTCATCACGCCCAACGGTATCAAGGCTTCGAAAATAAAAAATAACAGGCTTTTTCGAGCGCATTCGTAAGAATTCCTTCAAGAGCTAGACCTAGGTCAATTGAATTTCCACGTCAATGATCCGATTTCTCCAGAGAGGTGAAATATGGGTGCAGTCGGTATTATTATTGTCATCGTGTGTGTTTTCGGGGGCTTTCTAGGCGCCGGAGGACATCTTCATGTGGTTTGGCAGCCTTTTGAGGTGGTGATCATTGGAGGGGCGGCTCTTGGTGGATTTATCATTGCAAACCCCATGGGAACCATCAAAATGGCCATCAGCGGAGCGATCAAAGCCCTTGTTGGAAAAGGTCCCTCAAAAGCAGAATACGTTGAGCTTTTGCAACTTTTGTTTCAGTTGTTTCAAATCTTTCGTAAAGATGGTCCGCAAGCGGTGGAAAAACACATTGAAGAACCGGACTCCAGTGAGATCTTTAAACTTTATCCTGCGTTTTTGAAAAACCATCATGCGGTTGATTTTCTGTGTGACACGATGAAGATCACTTTGTCTGCGGATTTGTCTCAGTACGATGTGGATGACTTGCTTGATCAAGACATTAAAGCCGGTCACGAAGAAGAGCACGCTGCTCAACATGCGGTTCAGCAGGTTGCGGATGCTCTTCCTGGACTGGGGATTGTGGCCGCGGTTTTGGGGATTGTGCATACCATGGATTATCTTGATGCTGGGGTACAAAAGATTGGTTCATTGGTTGCGGCGGCCCTGATCGGTACCTTCCTCGGGGTTTTGATGTGTTATGGATTTATTGCTCCTATTGCAACAAAGATGTCCGCGGATATCGGCGCAGAAGGAAGATATCTTTCTGTGATTAAGGCCGCACTTGTGGCTCTCCAAAGAGGAGCGCCTCCCTTAGTTTGTGTGGAATTTGCTCGTCGAACCATTTATCCAAGTGAGCGTCCGACATTTGAAGAAATGGATACAGCAACCAAAGAAGGAAAGAAGGCAGCATAGGATATGGCTGAGAAACAACCTCTTGTCGTCGTCAAAAAGATCACCATTGCGGGCGGTGGAGCCCATGGGGGATCTTGGAAAGTGGCCTTTGCGGATTTCATGACCGCGATGATGGCCTTTTTCCTTTTGATGTGGCTTTTAAACCAAGCCCCAGAGGTGAAGAAGAATGTTTCGGATTATTTTTCCACTCCCAGTGTGATTGAGTACAACTTCTCCAACTATGGAGTGCAGTTGACTTTGGAAAAGCTGTTTTTAGATTTGATCAACGAACCTTTGCGTGTTCTTGAAGATTTCATTCGACCGATGGATTACACTCCAAACTTTATGAGTATGGGGTCCGAAAATATTGTCAAAGCCGCTTTGATGGAACAGGTGAGTGACTTTGCCTCGGACATGAAGGTGGAAGGGGATACCATTCAAATTGAAATTCCCGAGCGCCAAATGTTTAAAACAGGAACAGCCGAGCCCACAGGGAAATTCGCAGAGATCATGGGAAAACTGCAAGCGGTAACCATGGGTCTTGAAGACACCAATGTGTACATTGATTCCGATGTGTACTGGAACACAGTTTCTGGTGGAGAAAGCGGAGCAAAGAAAATTGCAGAGCAACGTTTGGATATGGTGATTTCACAAATTGATGCCAAGTTGGAACATCAAAGCGTAGATTTGCACGGGCGGGCGCGTGCCATGGAGCCCACCCGCCTTGGAGATGGTCGCCCTAAGGAGGGAATAATTAAGATCATCATGAAACAAAAAGACACTTTGAGCGACGGATCGAAACCTCGCAAACTCAACAAGGTGTTTGGCAAAGACGAAAAGAACTTGGACGTCTACAACAACTTCGTCAACAAGCTCTCCAACTCTAAAGATAAAGACACCGAATAGTTGGCACGATTTAGGTGCCAGGTACAAAAATCTGCACCCGCTGCGTTAAGTGGCGGGAAAGATGGGTTTTAGTCGTGGCGCCAAACGGGGAGCAGACGCGAATCGATCAGGGCCGCATCTCTGTGGCCCATCCCTTTCAGGTATTCTTCGTTGCTTGCAAAGCTCAAGAAGTCCTCCAATGAGTTTTGTTGAATCAACATGACATAATCCCAAGCTTCGTCTTCGGGTCCGATTAAAAAGTCATTGGACTCTCCCAAGAACAAGATCTTTCCACCAGATTCTTCTAAAAAAGGCCGGGTGCGAGAAATATAGCGCTCAAAGGCTTCCCGTCCCGAAATCGAATTTGCGGGCGCTAAGTTTTCAAGGCCGGAGTAATCGGCCGTCTCGCGAAACTTCAGAAGATTGAGCATAACCACAGGCCCTTTTCGATTTTGCGAAAAAAGCCTGCGACCTGATTCTTGTGTGGGATGAAGGTAAGTGGGTTTCATGATTGCGCCTTTGCCAGGTGTCTTTTGATTTTTTCTTTGAGGCGCTCAAAGGCCACTTTGTCCTTGGGAAAATGCCAGTCGGTCCCAACCTTTTTAAGGTCACTGTCCTCGGGAGGAATCCCAAGGGCCTCGATGTGATCCTTTCCGCAAAGGAAAAAATGCTGTTCATGGGGAAGCAAAAAATCAGTTCCTTCCTTTTGGTGGGACTTGGCTTCCTCATAAGTGGAATACCAATTGTTCCAGTAGGGCAGGCTCGCCCCTGAGGGACGAAAGAGTGCGTACTGTTCGATGTTGTTTTTCATTTCGCGCCATGATTCATATCCCGCAGATTTTGCAAGAATGACGTAAGCCTCTTTAAGAGCAATGGGCTTTCCTGATTTGAGTTTGGCCTTTTGAAGCAGTTTGGCTTTGATTTTGAGAGACGCGAGACGGGACATATGAAACTCCTTTGATACAGCGACCAGTCCCCCGCAATTTGGCCATCAAGTGAGTTTTTATTTTAAAATGGAGTGAGGTTCTCTTTGGCGGGTCAGGCGTCTCCATCAACCTACTTTTAAAAGGTAGCGGAAAATTCCCGGCAATGAAAGCGAAAAATGAACAGAGCAAAAAGGAGAGCTCGACGGTTCATCGGCACTCTCCTTTGCCTCTTTTAAGAATCAATGAATTTAGAGCTTTTCAAAGACTCCCCATTTATTCCCATTTTCTACGAATCGATATTTATTTTTGCCAATCACTTCGACGGTAATCGAATCTGAATTGGATGCCTTTCCTTTGCAAATGTTGTCCTTGCAGACCAAGTTGCAGGTCCAATTTGAATTCGGGCGAAGGTGTATATAGACCTGCGAAAGCTCTCCATTGGCATAGGTCACTTGGAGTTTTTGATCATAGTAACTTGGAGAGCCTTCAACTTTTTTATAGGTTCCATCCTCAAGCAATGCCGCCTGTTGCCGCGGACAAACTTTGCCACTTAAAATTTCTTCGCGAGTGACGGTGGCTTTGGAAAGATCTTGGCAAAGGACATCAAAGTTCCCATCTTCGCGCATTTGAATGGATAAGATGCCAAGAGAGTCGATTTTCTCCAGGCGTGGACACATATTGTCCAGCTTCAGATCCATATCCGAGATGTGTTCAATGTCTCCGTTTTTGCAATAGGCAATGTATCCACCATCTGGGTCTAAATGAACAGATGCCGTATCCCCCAGTGAAAGCGGGGATGTGGTCCCAAAGGCAAAAGTGCCAAGGGTCATTGAGAGTGTTGCGATCAAGAATATCGTTGCTGTTCGAAATGTCTCTTTCATAAGGTCTCCTTTGTTTTTTTAACTGGGTGTGCTTTGAAAAACTTACTGTATTTGGAAAAACCGTCAACGAAGGCGACTCAACTTCTGTTCGAACTTGTTCGGGGGTTTCGACCGATGAATCGATCCAGACAAATCTACCTTCAGGCATTGGATTTGCTCTGTAAGAGAGAGAAACCAAAGGAATTGAAATGAACGGAAAAAGAAGACTTTATCTCACTGCAATCAGTGCCGCTTTGGGTCTGAGTGTCTACGTTTTTGACAGTAGGGCCGAAGGTGGATCTAGGAATTCCTGCGAGGAAAATCTGGTTTTTGATGTGAAGCCATCGAAATACACACCGGTTCAGGGAAATCTTTGGATCTCTGATTCCGGCGTGCTTGCTGAAGTTCAACCCTTTACTTTGAACTCCAAACAGGTTGCATGGAGTGAGTTGAAAGAGCGCCAGAAAAGATTAGGATTTGAACCACATCTCCATGGGGGAATCTTGGGGATGGTTCTTGCCGTTGATCCAAAGGCTTTGGTGCGCTTTGTAAAAGAGGAGTTGGTCTTTGATAAAGAATCTCAAACTCCATCATGGGAGTGGCAGGTCTTTGAGGGACAAGTGGTAACTTTCGAGGAAAAACCCTATCAAAGTGGTCTTCGTGTTGTTCTTGAGAAAAAGGGTGAAGAAATCCAACTCGATATTCCTGCGAAATCCGGATACACTTTGAGCTACTTTGTAAAATCAAAAAAAGAGTAAGGCCAAGTGAATGTGGGAAAATCAGAAAATTGAAAATGTAGAATGGATTGCCTTTGATTTAGAGACCAGTGGAAAATATCCGGTAGGCGATGAAATTTGTGAAATGGCTGCGGTGAAGTGGAAAGATGGAAAAGTCACGGATCAGTTTCAAGCCCTCGTAAAACCCTCAAAGCCCATGAAGCAATTTGTGATCGACATCCATGGCATCACCAACGAAATGGTTGCTAACTCTTCGTCCATCTCAGACGTCATTGAAGATTTTTACAATTTTGTAAAAAATGGCGTGATGGTGGCTCATCATTCTCCCTTTGATATGGGCTTTCTTGCTTTTGAGTTCGAAAAAAAAGGTCTTAAAACTCTAGCAACGCCTGTGTTTTGCAGCAGTCTTTTGAGTCGAGAACTCATTCCTCAAAGTCCAAACCACAGGCTGATCACTTTGGCCAATCACCTCAATATTTCTCCAGGAAATTCCCACCGCGCTCTTGACGATGCAATGACGTGTCTGAATGTAGCCTTGGAATGTTTTAAGAGGTTTGGTTCCGAAAAATCATTGAAAGAATTGGCTGCCACTCAAGGCCAAACACTTTATTGGAAAGACTTTTCCATTGAAGAACTTCAAGAAAAAGGGCCGACAAGGCCACTGATTCGTGCCATTCAAGAGGGGATGGAAGTGGAGATGTCCTATGGAGGAGGTTCTCGACCTGGGAAGCCTCGCAAAGTAAAACCTTTGGGCATTGTTCGAGGTCCTGAGCGAGACTTTCTCTCGGCCTTAGATTTAGATTCGGGAAAAGAAAAACGCTATTACCTCAGTCGAGTGGAGCAGGTGTCTCTTCTTTCTTGATTTGTCGAGCCTCTTCCAACTTGATTTTGATTTTTTCGGCCACTTCTTCAAGGTGTTTGAATTCATCTCCGGCACGCAGTCTCAAATCCCGGTCCTTGCCTTCAAGCAAATCCTCAAGAAACTTTTCAAAGGCATAGATGGGGCCCGCAATGCGGTGACTTAAGACCCGACCCAAAACAAAAAGAGCCAGTAAGAAGACGAAAGTCATCACCAAATAGGTTTGAAAAAAGGGAATCAAAAATCTTCGCTCCATCAATTGGGGCGATCCCAAAACCAAATCATCAATGGTGATCTGCAAATAAGAATAGGAAAAGACCCCACTGATGATCGCAAAAGAAAGACCGATCAAAGAAAGTATAAAGCAATACTTCAGCTGAAAGCTGGGATTGATCCAAAAATTTCGGCGGGCATTTTTATCCGGCCAAATCAAATGAGCCTGTGCGGTCAA
This sequence comes from Bdellovibrionaceae bacterium UBA6776, assembly GCA_002453155.1. Taxonomy (GTDB): domain Bacteria; phylum Bdellovibrionota; class Bdellovibrionia; order Bdellovibrionales; family UBA1609; genus UBA6776. The sequence goes on along the minus strand of DKGG01000036.1, from coordinate 26,060 downwards.
ACTGTAAACCACCATGGCATAGCCCACCCACTGTATGGCATCGGCCATGTTGAATGCAGGAGAGGTCCACCCAAAACCTCGAAGCAAAATAAAATCCACCACCGCACCTTCGGTGACGCGGTCCCAAACATTGCCAAGAATTCCTCCCAAAAGAATGCTCATTCCACAGCGCAGAATCATGAGGCTTCGAGGAAGTAGGTATTGAAGAATTCCAAAAAGAAAAATTAAAAAGGCGCCTGCAGTGGAAAGACTCACGACTCGAAGAAGGGGAGGAAGGTCTGCAAAAGTTCCTAAAATTGCACCGGGGTTTCGGTGAAGTACAAAACCAAAAAAACCATGGAACTCCAGTTGATGAATGTTGTTGAGAGCCCAAATTTTGGTGCCCTGGTCCACAGCAATGACCAGCAAGATCAAACCGTAAACAAGACTCCACTTTTTCTTAGTCATTGGTTCCATTTGCATTCCCACTCGTTTTCAGTTGAAGAAGACCGTAGTAATCACTCAAAGGAGAGGTTTCAAAACCTTCCAAGCCCTTTCGCAGAACTGCCGCTTGGGTTTCGTACCAAAGGGGCAAAATGGCAAAATCATCAAAAACCATTTTTTGAATTTTCAAATAGACTTTTTTGCGCTCGGCCAAATCTTCAATTTGGAAGGCTTTGTCCAAAAGAGGATCCAGCTCGGAATTTATATAGTTGCTTCGATTTCTTCCGGGAGGAAGTTCTTTGGAGTGAAAGGCAATTCGATAAATGTCGGGATCAAAGGCTCCAACCCACTTCATGGTGGCCAGCTGAAAATTTCCCGTTTTCACATCGTTGTAGAAAGTGCCCCATTCAAAACTTTGCAAATTGATTTTAAGTCCGGCCTGTTCCAACTGGTTGGCCAAAACCTTCCCATGATCAATGGCTGTAGGATTGGAAGAGGTCTTTAAAGAAAGAGTTCCCACATTCTTTAAAACTTTTTGAGCGGCACCTAAATCAAACTCAGGATTCTTTAGCTCGCCATTAAAAAACGGGTTGTTGGGAGTCAAAATTGATGTGGCGGCTTGGCCCAATCCAAGCAACTTGTGCTGAATGATTTCTTCCCGGTTCAAGGCCTGATTGAGCGCTTTGCGAACATTCTTGTCCGCGAGAGTTTTATCCTTAAGGTTCATCAAAAGGTAGGTCATGGACAAGCCAGGATAAGTTAAAATGGTCAATTCCTCGGCACTTTGTTTCTCCAGACGTCGAACCATATCTGGAGGAAGTTCCGCAATGGCAATGTCCAATTCGCCTTTGAGAAGTTTTTGTGAGCGGGTAAAATCGTCTTTAATGACCTTGAAGTTGAATTTTCGAAACAAAGTGGAGTCTTCGCTCAAAGGCTGTGCTCGTTCCAAAAGAATATTTTGGACACCAATCTCATCGACTTTTAGCGGACCAGAACCCATGGGCTTGTCTTTAAAACTTTCCCCGGATTCTAAAACTTCTTTTTTAGGAAGGATCTTCAGCACGGGAAGATCCGAAGAGAGGAATTTTGCGGAATACCCAGAAACATGAATGGCGACGGAAAATCCTTCTGGAGTTTCTTTGATTTCCACGGACTCAATGGGAGCGAAGGCAGACGAAAAAGGACTGTTCTTTGAGCGAAACTCGTCAAAACTAAAGGCCAAGTCTTCTTTGGTCAGAGCTCGACCATTGTGAAACAGGATCCCTTTGGGAACCTGAAAAAAGTAGGTTTTGTCTTTAAAGCTCCATGTGCTCGCCGCATCCCCTTCCACCTCCAGGTTTTTATTTACGCGCACCAGGCTTTGAAAAATCAAATTGCTCAATCGCATTCCTGTGGCATCGGTGGCTTTTCGAGGATCTAAAGTGGCTGGAGCCGAAGACAACGCAACTCGAAGCTCGCCTTTGTGTGAGTCAGATCCTTTTGAGGTGCAGCTCAATGTGAAGAAAAATGAAAGGGTGCAGAAAAAGATGAAGATTGTGCGGGGAACAGATAATATAAACATAATTTTGACTCTCTCATGGATGGGATATGAAATCACTTTTTTTAATACTTCTTGCTCTCAATGTCTTTCAATTTTCTGCGCAGGCTTTAGAAGCCAGCGACCTTCAAAAGATCATTAAATCCTACGGAATACCTGAGGAACGGCTTGGACTCTATGTTTTGGATCTCAACACCATTCCTCACAAAGAAATTCTGTCTGTTCGCGGAGAGGAAAAAATGATTCCGGCATCGCTGTCCAAAATTTTAACGGCGGTGGCGTCTTTAAAAAAGTTTGGTCCCAGCTACAAATTTAAGACCACACTTTGGTCCACGGCTTCAGAGTCCGGACCCGTGGTGAAGGGTGACCTTTATTTAAAAGGTGGGGGCGATCCGGGTTTTGTCTCGGAAACTTTGTGGTTTTTGGTGAACGAATACACGCGCAACGAAGTTCAAAAGATTGAAGGCAATATTGTCGTGGATGAAAGCTATTTTGATTCTGTACGCTTTGATGAAAGCCGGGATCCAGAGCGCGTGGATCGGGCCTATGATGCGCCCATCGCAGCGATGTCCTTCAATTGGAATTCCATTACGGTTCATGTTCGCCCAGCAAAGCTTGGAGATTCTCCGAAAATTTTCCTCAATCCAGACAATGGAGAATGGAAGATCATCAACAAGGCAAAGACTAAAAAGGGAAAAAGCGCTGCCATTCGAGTGTCTCGTGTGGGCGCCGACACCATTTACGTCACCGGATGGATCGGGCAAAAATCCGATGAAGTGGTGAAGTACAAAAGCATTTTGGCGCCAGCCATGTGGGCAGGAAACAACTTAAAGGCGTTTTTGGCACACCGTGGAATCACGGTTACAGGCGATGTGAAACTGGGAAAGGTTCCTACGCAAGCTCACTTGGTCGCAGAGGCCGAGGGAAAGCCCATGCGGGAGACCGTGTCGGACATGATGAAGTTTTCAAACAATTACGTTGCCGAAATGCTCACTAAGAACTTGGCGGCCAAATATAAAAAACAACCGGGAACCATGGATGATGGTGTTGGGATCATCAAAGAGGTGATTGAAGATTTGGGAATTTCCGGAAAGAACTTTCATTTTCAAAATCCATCGGGCCTAAGTCGAGCCAATGTGATTCGTCCCAAAGACATGACTCAAATTCTTTCTGAAGCCTACGGATCTTTTGGATTCTCCTCCGAATTTCTTTCGTCACTGCCACTGGCAGGTGTGGACGGCACATTGAAAAAGCGCATGGTGCATACGGCGGCCGAGGGACGTGTGCGAGCAAAGACCGGAATGTTGACCGGAGTGGCAGGACTTGCGGGGTTTGCAGGACGAAAAGACGGTCAAGTTTATGCTTTTACATTTCTTTTCAATGGCCCTGGACCTCAAGGAGATCTGGCCCGTCGTTTGTTTGACGACTTGGCGGCGCGGTTGGTGAAATAGAAATTCATGCGTAAGGGCTTCATTTTAGTATTCGCATTGGTCTGCCTGCCTGGAACCATTTTGGCTTTGAGGCTTCCTGCCAATGAAACAACAACCATCGAAGAAGAGATCCCCAATTGGTCTGCACCTTTTTTTGGAGATCAAAGTGGAGCCCTTGGCTACGGAGAGGATGCATTCTCTCGTCCGAAAGGTCTTGAAGACCGTGTGGAATTTTGGAAGGAAATTTACACCAAGCATTCCAGTTACCAGGGGGTTTTACATGATTCCCGCTATGTGCATTTGGTCTATGGAGTGGTGGATTTCAGTGACCTGAAAGATCTTGAGAAAGAAAGTCGTAAAAAATTCCTCAGAGAAAAAGACAGGCGCATTGATCAGGCAAAGAATGTTATTCGTGAAAAGTTAAAGTCTTTTCAGAACCCCACCAGTCCGGAGCCTTTGTCTCCGCAAGATGAAAAATTAAAAAGTCTTTTTGATTCGGTGGATGAAGACAACAAGTACATTGAAGCGTCGAAAGATGGACGCCTGCGTTTTCAGCTGGGGCAAAGTGATGTCTTTGCGGAAGGCATTCGACAAAGTGGTCAATACATTCGACAGATGGAAGCGATCTTTCGAGAAGAAGGAATGCCTGTTGAATTGACCCGAATGGTTTTTGTAGAAAGCTCTTTCAATTTAAAAGCGCAGTCACGGGTGGGTGCCAGCGGGATTTGGCAATTTATGCCTCGCACAGGGCGACGTTACTTGCGCATTGATGGATCTGTAGACGAGCGCAACCATCCTCTTTTTGCCACGCGAGCGGCCGCGCGCTACCTGCGGCAAAATTATAAAATGCTTGAGGATTGGCCTTTGGCAGTCACGGGTTACAACCACGGAGCTTATGGCATTCTTCGCCTTTCCAAAAAACTTCAAAGCAAGGACATTGCAGACTTTGTGGATTTTCGAAAGGGAAGCTTTGGCTTTGCCTCAGCCAGTTTTTACGCCAGCTTTATTGCGGCTCTTGAAGTAGAAAAAGAAGCCGCAAAATATTATGGACCGCTAAAAGTCGAATTTCCCGTTCTTGGGGAAACCTACCGTTTGAAGCGAAATCTTTCCGCGCGAAAAATTTTGGAATTTTTTGAAGGGGATTTGGAGCGGGCGAAAAAACTCAACCCTCACATTCGCAGAGCGGTCTGGCAAAATCGAATTCGGGTTTACCGAAGAAATCGAATTCGATTGGATATAAAAGCCATCGAGCGTATGGAAGAATGGAAGGATCATAATCTTTACTTGGAAAAGATCAGTTCATATTTTCAACACGAGCGACGTAAGGCAATTGCCTAAAGTGCCCTTGATAATCCAAGCCGTAACCCACAACAAAATCATTTTCGATTTCGAAACCCACATGATCAATGGAACATTCTTCCTTAAGAGCAGAGGGCTTAAATAGAAAAGACGCAGTGGTCACAGAAGCGGGATTTTTTGTTGCCAAATGTTTCTTGAGGAAGTTCATGGTCAAACCGGTGTCCACAATGTCCTCGATGAGCAAAACATCTTTTCCGGTGATGGAAGTCTGCAAATCCAAAGTGAGGTGAACTTCTCCACTGGATTTTGAATCATCTCCATAAGAAGAGGCTCCACAAAAGTCACAAATCATATCCAAACCAATTTCTCGGATTAGATCGGCATAGAAAAGAAAGGATCCCTTAAGAACTCCAACGGCAACCAGAGTTTTGCCCGAGGAGGACTTGGTGATGTCTTTTGCGATCTCTTTGATGCGTTTTTTGATTTGTTCTTCGGCGATGATAGGCGAAAGTTTTAAGTGTTCCATAAAAGAGTGGTAGCAAGCCTTGCCCCTGTTGTCCAGCTGCTGGTATGTAAAGGGGCTAGCGCAGCACGATTTTATCACCGGGATTGAACAAGAAATCCGGTCTCAAGGGAGGGACGATGGCTCGAGCAAAAAAAGCCGTGAAAAAGGCTTCAAAAAAGAAAACTGGCGCAAAAAAGACTGCAAAAAAAGCTTCTAAAAAAGCTTCTAAAAAGGTTTCTAAAAAGGTGGCAAAGAAAACGGCAAAGAAGGTGGCAAAAAAAGCCAGTAAGAAAGCTGTAAAAAAGCCCACAAAGAAAAAGACCTCAACTTCAGCGAAAGGAAGAGCAATGGTTGGCCAAAAGGTTCCTGATTTTCAATTGGAATCCACCGGGGGAAAGACCTTTCAATTGTCAGACATGAAGGGCAAAAAAGTGGTTCTTTATTTTTACCCGAAAGATTCTACGCCCGGCTGTACGGTGGAAGGCCAAGATTTCACCCGTCTTCACGAGGATTTTAAGGCCCAAAATGCCGAGGTCTACGGAATTTCTCGAGACAGCATGAAGTCCCATGAGAATTTTAAGTCCAAACAAAATTACTCTTTGGATCTTTTGAGCGATGGCGATGAAAAGGCCTGCCAAATTTTTGGAGTGATCAAAGAAAAGAACATGTATGGTCGGATGGTTTTGGGCATCGAGCGATCCACTTTTGTCATTGATGAAGACGGGAACTTGGTGAAGGAGTGGCGCAAGGTGAAAGTTCCTGGCCACGCGGAAGAAGTGCTCGATTTTATCAAAGCTTAGTCATCAAGATTTTTGGAAAAAGGAATCAATAAAGTTTGGGGAGGTTTGTGACCTCCACCCAAATGATCAAATCACTCAGCCCGTTTTGAAAGTCTGGAGACTGAAGAATGCGAAGCGGGCTAGAGGACAGATTTGCATTTGGTGCTGTGGGAATCCGTTGAATGGGATCAAAAACCAAAATCAATGCGCCACGGGGATTCCAAGTCATCCGTCCCTGATATTCTCGGACCAGCATCGTATCCTGTGGTCCTTCTAAAGATCGCAGTTGAGTGATCAAAGACCACTCCACCTGATCGGGAAGCGTCCATATCATTGAAAAATTCAAAAAGCTTTTTAAGGGATCCGGGTCATAGTCGCCTGAAAGAATTTCCAACTCTCCTCGAGGAGGAAGTGCTTGAGTCGCTTGTCCCGGAAGGCTTCGCGACGAGCGAATCAAACTTTTTACAGAAGGGCTGGAGGGCAAATAAATCACCCGCCAATTTTCCAAGTCTTGAAGCACTTCCCCCGAACTCACCAAGGCTTGAATGTTGTTCTTTGAAACCTCCAAATAACGAACTTCCACACTGGGGGGCTTTTGGGATTCATTGGGCTGACCGGTGCGTGCACTGGGCTCAATAAAATCACTTCCAGCGGCCCCGTTCGTTTTTGTCTCCGTCGGAGCGGGAGGTTCCGAATCCGCGATCTTTGAGTTGGCCACGCTCGAACCCTCTCGCGCACCCTCCGGCTCGGACTCTGTTCCATCCGACGCTTTGGAAGACAGCAGGGGAATGCCCGGAAAGATCTTTGTCACTTCTTGTTCGATCAGGTCCCTTTGGGAAACAACCAAGTAAAAAAGGGTTCCAAGAATGATGGAAAAAATAATGATCAGATGAAGTTGAGAGCTGTTCATGGCCTTCTTGTGAAGAGGCGTATGCTCTTTGAAATTGATCATGTCCACACCACATTTGGCACAGTACTGATCTTCAGGTTGAGTAAACCCACAACGGGGACAATTCATCATGACATTTTTAAGGCTAGCACGCTCCCCCTTGAAGTCCAGTGGTCCCTCGGATAATTTTTGAAGGACTATTGATGGGTTGAGGTCTCGATGAAGCACATACCAGTTTTGCTGAATGAAGTTTTAGAAATGGCTTTTTCTAAAGAGGACGGAAATCCCGCAGGGACTTTTTGGGATGGAACTTTTGGCCGTGGTGGCCACTCTCAAGCCCTTCTTGAAAAGCATTCGTCGTTAGAGGTCTTTGGAACCGATCGGGATCAAGCCGCCATCGATTATGGTCAAAAGAACTTTGAGTCTTTGCTTGAGAAGGGGCGTCTGACCTTAAGGCATTTCAACTTTCATGATTTTAAAACTCTTGAAGATTTCGGCCGTGGTGAAGGCTTTGCCGGAGCCCTCTTTGACTTGGGGGTTTCGTCTCCCCAGCTGGATGAGCCCGAACGAGGTTTTAGTTTTTACCACGATGGCCCCCTGGACATGCGCATGGATCAAACTCAAGAATTGTCGGCGGCGACCATTGTAAATACCTGGTCGACAGAAGACTTGGTCCAGTTGTTCCGAGAATACGGAGAGATTTCAAGACCTCATCGTGTGGTCCAGCAAATTGTTGAACGCAGGGAAACTCGACCTTTCGAAACCACAATGGATCTTTCCTATTTGATCGAACGGACTTTTGGCTGGAGGAAAAAAGGCAAGCATCCTGCGACCAACTTTTTTCTAGCCCTTCGTATGGAAGTGAATGAGGAACTTTCTGAATTGGAAGAGGCACTTCGCAACATTTTAGAGAAAGCGATCCAGCCCAAAGGCCGGTTGATGGTGATCACTTTTCACTCCAGTGAAGATCGCATTGTGAAAAAGCTCTTTAAGGGTTCGCCTCATTTGGGAATGAACTTGACTAAAAAAGTGATTGCGCCAGAAAGAGCTGAAATTCTCCTTAATCCTCGCTCAAGAAGTGCTAAACTGAGAGTGTTTCAACGAGAGGATCTACAGCATGAGTCAACGGGTGTGGAATGAGATCGGTCCCTTCTTAAGCGTTTTTATTGTCGTCACGACACTGTTCAGTTTGGTTTTTTTAAAAATGGAAGTGCGCCGTCACAGCTATGCTCTTTGGAAGGCCACTCGAGAATATCAAAAACTTCAGAATCACAATCGACTGTCAAAAATGGAATTGGCCCAGGTGATGGGGGCCGATCGAGTTCGAAGAGTTGCCCTTTCAAAACTTCCTCTTCAAGAAGCGCAAAAAGGGCAAATCATTCAACTTGATGGAGGGCAGATCGCAATTCCCCAATGAAACTTCGTATCTTAATTTTATTTTCATTGTTGTTGGCGGTTTGGGGTTTCTTGGTTTTGCGAGCGGCGCAAATTCAAATTTTTCCAGATCACCGTTTGGCGAAGCTTAAAGAACGTCAATTCGAAACCTCATTGGCGATCCGTTCTCGTCGTGGAACCATTTATGATCGCTACGGAAAAGAGTTGGCGGTGAGTGTTCCTTCGTATTCGTTGTTTGTCGATCCGAAGATGATCAAGGATCCAAAGAAAACAGCCAAAGAAATTGGAATTTTGCTCAGACAGTCGCGCAAAAACCTGTATCGAAAATTTACGAAGAAACACAATCGCTTTATTTGGGTGGCAAGACAGCTGGATGAGGAAAAAGTTCAGAAGATTCGTGCCATGAAAAATCCAGGACTTGGTTTTGTTGAAGAGCCCAAGCGAATTTACCCCAATGGAAGTTTGTTGGGACAGGTTCTTGGGTTTGTAGGGCGAGATGGACGGGGTCTCGAAGGTCTTGAGAAGAGTTTTGATAAAAGCTTGGCCGGTGAAATGAGAAAAATCATGGTTGCCCGAGATGCAAGGGGTCGCCCTCTTCTTCCCAGTGCCAGTGTATTCAACGAAATCCCCGATGGTGCAGACATCGAGCTGACGGTGGATTCAGATCTGCAATTTGAAATGGAAAAGCAATTGTCTGAATCTGTCGCAGAATTCGATGCGGAATCTGCATTGGGCGTGATTTTGGACGTGGAAACTTCTGACATCCTCGCAATCGGAATGACTCCGAAGGTGGATTTGAATCATCCTTTTCGCAGTTCTTCCAAAGATCGAAGAAACCGAATCATTTCGGACGCCTTTGAGCCGGGCAGCACAATGAAGACCTTTGTGATTGCATCGGCGCTTAAGGCGGGAGTGGCTCAACCCAATACAAAATTCTTTTGTGAGAACGGCCGTTTCCAAATTGGCCGTCGGGTGATCACCGAAGCGGACTCTCACCACAACTTTCAGTGGTTGACCGTGACAGAAATTCTGGCTCACTCCTCGAACATTGGAACTTCGAAAATTGCTTTCAAATTGGGAGCAGAAAAACTGCGAGAATCTTTGCTTGAGTTTGGGTTTGGTCACGACACAGGGGTGAATTTCCCTGGGGAATCTCAAGGGATTGTTCAAAAACTTCCATGGAACAAACATTTGCTTGCGAACATTTCCTTTGGTCATGGAATTGCGGTGACGCCTTTGCAAATGGCCACAGCCTATGCGGCCATTGCAAACGGTGGTGTTTTAAGAAAACCCCGTTTGGTTCGTCGTGTGAAATCTTACAAAGAGAATGATCCTCAAGACATGAGCGTGGACGAAGGCAGACGCATTTTTGACGAAGAGCTTGCGGCCCATTTGCGGATGATGCTGACAGTGGCCACTGGGGGCCAGGGGACGGGGTCCAATGCGCGCATTCCGGGATTTTTGGTGGGAGGAAAAACCGGAACAGCTCAAATGGTAGATTTTAAAAACGGAGGCTACAAAAGTGGTTCGTACATTGCGAGTTTTGCGGGCTTTGCTCCGGCTCACAATCCCAAGTATGTGATTTACGTGGCGGTGAAAGATCCAAAGAAAGCCTATTATGGATCGGAAGTAGCGGCTCCCATATTTGCAAAGTTGGCGCAATATGGTTTAAGAAAATTGTCTATTCCTCCTGTGATCCTATCTCAGAAAAACGTGATGGAACCTGAAGTTGTCGAAGAAAAGACCTGGAGCAAAGAGCAAGAACAGGCCATTGCCAAAGCGCTTAAAGAAGTGGATAAAAGTGAGTTTCCAGATTTAAAGGGGTTGGCACTTCGCGAAGCCTTAAGAAGAATGGGGCCTACGAAGAATCAAGTTCGAATCAAAGGAAGTGGTGTGGTTTCTCGCACCTCTCCATCCGCCGGAGAGAAGTGGGAAAAAGACAAATCCATTACAATATATTTAGATGAAGTTCAGTGAGTCACAAAAAGAGCCTTAAAAATTTATTTCCAGAATCCAAAACAGACTTGAATGTTTTGGATTTGGTTTTTGATTCTCGGAAAGTCAAAAAAGGTTCTGTATTTTTTGCGCTGGTGGGAACTCATCAAGACGGCCATAGTCATTTGGCGTCCGCAGCAAAAGCGGGCGCAGGGGCAGTGGTGGTTCATAATTCGGAGAAAATCCCTTCGGATTATTCGGGTGAAGTTATTGTTGTCCCAGACACTTTGTCTGCTCTTGCCGGAGCCGCACAAAAATTTTATGACCATCCCGAAAGCAAACTGAAACTTTTTGGAGTGACCGGCACCAACGGAAAGACCACTTGTGTTTACATGTATGAACACATGATGGCGAATTTGGGTTTCTCCGTTGGTGTGATGGGAACCATTGATCATCACTTGAAGAGCCAAGTTTGGAAATCCTCGCTCACAACTCCTGACGTGGTGGGCGTGTATGAACGTCTTAGGAATTTTGTGGATCTTGGGGCGCAAGGTGCGGCCATGGAGGTCAGCAGTCATGCGTTGGATCAGCGGCGTGTGGAGGGCTTAAACTACGATGTGGTTTTGTGGACCAATTTGACTCGAGACCATTTGGATTATCACGGAACGGAAGAGAATTACTTTCAGGCGAAGCAAAAACTTTTTTTAAAGCACTTAAAAGAAAAAGGAGTGGGTTTGATCTGTGCGGACGATGTCAAGCTCAGCTCTGTTCAGGCTGTGGAAGGAGCTTCCCTTTATCGCTATGGAACCAATGGGGACTTCATCGTTCAGAACATTCAAAAAGATTTGATGGGCTCTCGTTTTCAGTTTGTCACTCCCTTTGGAAACGCGGAAGTGACTGTGGGAACTCCGGGACATCACAACATTTTAAATGCGGCAGGCACTTTGGCGGCAGGTTTATTGATGGGGAACTCCTTAGAAAAGGTGGCTGATAGTCTCAAAGATTTCAAAGGGGCTCCGGGGCGTATGGAAAAGGTCCATGGAGGGCCACATGTTTTTGTGGATTATGCTCATACTCCGGATGCATTGGCCTCCAGTTTAAAAACTTTGAAAGAACTAAAAAGTAAAGATCAAAAACTCATCGCAGTCTTTGGTTTTGGTGGGGATCGTGACCGAGGAAAGCGCCCCTTGATGGTGGAGCAAGGACAAAGATTTGCGGATCATGTGATTTTAACCTCAGACAATCCGCGCACGGAAGATCCTCTTCAAATTTTGGAAGAAGGATTGAAGGGCATGTCTGGGAGTTCGGATTCTTCTCCTGTGGAAATGGAAGTGGACCGAGAAAAGGCCATTCACCAAGCCTTGCAAATGGCTTCGACCAATGATGTGATCCTAATTGCAGGGAAGGGGCATGAAGATTATCAGATCCTTGGGGATCAGATTCTTCCATTTTCAGATCACAAAGTGGTTCGGGAGTTTTTTCGTTGAAAACCAAATTCGCTCTAGACTTTATTGTGCAAGCCACACACGGCGAGTTAAAAACTCAGGGGCCCGAGGGCGTTCAACGCATTGAAACCGATTCCCGGCGGCCTTTAAAAGGAGCCTTGTTCGTGGCCTTAAAGGGTGAAAACTTCGACGGTCATCAGTTTGTCTCTGCAGCCATTGAATCCGGAGCAGATGCCATTTTAACCCATCAATGGGACGAAAAATATTTGCAGCATCAGGGCAAGGTGGCCATTGTTTTGGTGTCCGACACCTTAAGAGCCCTTCAAGACTTGGCTCAGGCTTGGCGGCGTGAGTGCGGATTTAAAGTGGTTGGAATCACCGGATCCAATGGCAAAACAACCACCAAAGAATTGGCTTCTCAGATTTTGAAAGAGGAATTCCGAGTTTCGGCGAGTCCTGGAAGTTTTAACAATCACTGGGGCGTTCCTTTAAGTCTGTTGCAAGCTGAAGCCAACACCGAAGTGGTTTTGCAAGAGATGGGGATGAACCATTCTGGAGAAATTCGACGTCTGTGTGAAATTGCCACGCCAGATGTAACTTTGGTCACCATGGTGGGAAGAGCTCACATCGGTGAATTGGGCTCCATTGAAGCCATTCAGATGGCGAAAAATGAAATTTATGAATCCACTCCCAATGGCATTCACATTTACAATTTGGACAATGAATTCACCTTGGAACTGTATGAGCGAGAAGGTGTTAAAGGATTTCCAAAAGATCGACAGATCACGTTTTCTTCTTTCAATCCAGAGGCCGACGTTTTGCTGCGTGCGGGAACTTTGATGAAATCAGGGCTTCAAATATCAGGGCGTCTTAAAGATTTTGAAGTGGATTTTAAAGTTAGAGCTTTTGGACGTCAGGTGGTTTCCAATCTCTCTGCGGCTGCATCCATTGGATTGGCCTTGGGTTTGACCCCGGAGGTGTTGGTCAAACATCTCAAAGATTTAAAATTTGAAAGTTGGGGACGAAATCAATGGATCCCACTGGCTACGGGATCCGCTGTGATCTTTGATGGTTACAATGCCAATCCCGAAAGCATGCGCATGCTCTTGAAAAATCTTTTTGAATTGGAAACTGAAGGAAAGAAGTATTTTATTTTCAGTGACATGAAAGAGCTTGGGGAATGGGGCGATGACGCCCATCAAGAGGCCGCCGAATTGGCCGGCCAAATCGGGCTTTCAAAGATTTGGTATTTTGGTTCCCATATGGGTGCAGTGAAAGCCGGACTGAAGAATTCTGGCTTTCATGGAGAAGCGGTTTTTTCTAACGATTTTGATCCTAAAATCGCACAGCAGATTCAAGCCGAATTGAGTTCGGGGGATGTGGTCGCGCTAAAGGCTTCCAGAGGTTCAAAGATCGAGCGGGTTTTAAATTGCTGGGGCGTTGACGGCTTCTAACTTCAGTGTCACTTTTACGGGATGCTTTACAAAATCCTGGTTGATTTCTCTCATGAATATACGGCTTTAAATGTTTTCCGTTACATCACCTTTCGCTCATTTTTGGCGTTTTTTACGGCTTTTGGAGTGTGCTGGTGGTTGGGACCTCGATACATCAGTCAATTGATAAAAAATCAATGGGGACAAAGTGTTCGTGACGATGGCCCACAAACTCATTTGAGAAAACAGGGCACTCCCACCATGGGAGGGGGGTTGATCCTTCTTGGACTTTTTGTGCCGGGAGTTTTGTGGTTCGACTTGGGAAACCGCATGGTTTGGGGCGTTTTGGTGGTCACTTTTGGATTTGGTTTGGTGGGTTTTGTGGACGACGCCTTAAAGGTTTGGAAGAAAAACTCCAAAGGAGTGCCGGGAAAGGTGCGCCTGCTTGTGGAATTTGCCATTTCGGCGGGAGTTTTGACCTTCCTGGTGATGCAGGATGTGCTTCCCACTCAGCTTTATTTACCCTTCTTTAAAAACACCTCCTTTGAATTGGGATGGTTTTATGTGGCTTTCGGTTCCCTGGTTGTGGTTGGAGCCGCGAATGCGGTGAATTTGACCGATGGGTTGGATGGATTGGCCATTGTTCCGGTGATGATTTCTGCGGCCACCTTGGCTCTGTTTGCCTATGTGGCTGGGCATTTTGAGATCGCCAGTTATTTGGGCATTCCATACATTGCGGGAGCCGGAGAAACGGTTCCCGTTGCGGCAGCGTTGGTGGCTGCAGGTTTGGCCTTTTTATGGTTCAACTCCTATCCGGCTCAGGTCTTTATGGGAGATGTGGGGTCCTTGTCCTTGGGAGGATTTTTGGGGATTTCTGCAGTGATCAGCCAAAATGAACTTTTGTTGGTGGTGCTCGGAGGGGTATTTGTGGTAGAAGCCCTATCTGTGATCACCCAAGTGGCTTCCTTTAAGTTGACGGGAAAGCGCATCTTTCGCATGGCGCCAATCCACCATCACTTTGAACTGAAGGGCTTGGATGAAACAAAAATTATAGTGCGGTTTTGGATCATATCCATTCTGTTGGCCGTACTTTCATTAGCCACCCTAAAGTTGAGGTAATTCTATGGAACTCAGTGATATCAAAGGCAAAAAAATTCTAATCGTTGGATTGGCAAAAACTGGGGTCTCCATGGCACACTTTCTTCACTCTCAAGGTGCAGAAGTGACTGTGAGTGATCACAAATCCAAGGCCGAGCTTTTGAATCACTTGGAAAAATTGGAAGGCATTCCCATTCGTTTGGAATTGGGTGGCCACACTCCCAAAACATTTTTGGCGCAAGACCTGATCATTCTTTCTCCTGGGGTGCCTCCTCATTTAAAGATTTTTGAATACGCAAAAAACCAAGGGGTGCCAGTCACTGGAGATTTGGAATTCTGTGCTCAATTTGTAAAAGAGCCCATGATTGCCGTAACTGGAACCAACGGAAAGTCCACCACCGCTCATTTGATTTATACCTTCCTCAAAGAGTCTGGAAAAAAAGTTTGGATTGGTGGGAACTACGGTGAGCCTTTGAGCGAGTATTTGCGAAAAGGGGAAAAGGCCGATGTTTTGGTCGTGGAAGTATCCAGCTTCATGTTGGAGCACGCCGAAAAGTTCAATCCCAAAAACATTGTGTTTATGAATTTGGCGGAAAATCACTTGGACCGTTACCGCTCTATGGAAGATTATGTGAATGCCAAAAGAAAAGTGTTCTTGAACGTGAACCAGTCCACCACCAGCATTTTAAATGCGGATGACAATGCCGTTGTGGAATTGGCCCGGGATCCCATGGTTCAAAGAGGACGAATTTTCTACTTCTCTCGAAAGCCCAGTCTTGAACCTCAAATTATGAACATCGGCGGTTCTGTGGCCATCAAGGATCAGTTGAAAGTGCGCACCGGTCCTGAGATTCAGTATTTTTCCGTAGGCGAGACCAAAATGCGTGGGGTTCATTCCCAAGAGAACATCATGGCCGCCGTGTTGGCCGCCCGTGAACACGGTGCCACGGCAGAGCAAATTCAAAAAGTCATCGACACTTACGGAGGCATGCACCACCGGTTGGAATATGTCCGTCGTGTGGGTGGAGTTGAATTTTACAATGATTCAAAGGCCACCAACGTGCATGCGGTGATGAGAGCTTTGGATGCTTTTGATGAAAACGTCATTTTGATTATGGGTGGAAAAGACACCAACCTCAATTATGCGCCTCTTCGGGACCGCATTCAACGCAAAGTGAAATCTTTGATTTTGGTGGGTGAAGCGAAAGAGCGCATCAACCGAGACATTGGGGATTACAGCGAAACTTTTCTGATCGGAACTTTTGAAGAAGCGGTATTGATTTCTTACCAAAAGTCTCGGATTGGGGATAGAGTGTTGCTTTCTCCGGGAGCTTCCAGCTTTGACATGTTCGACTCCTATGTGGAGCGTGGAAATTACTTCAAGGAATTGGTTCAACAGTTCAAATAAGAGGGGGCCTTATTTCTCGCTCGTCTGGAAGCAGTGAGCGTTTACAGCACCTCCTTTCGGTGGGACAATATTCGCATAAATAGGAGGTGTTATGGCACTCGATTACAAATTTGATTACGTCAATCTCACTCGCTCTGAAACTTTAGAAAATTTGGTGGCTCGACGATTGAGCTCTTTGGAAAAAAGAGTTCAAATCCGCGATGCAAAGAAAAAAGTTT
Organism: Bdellovibrionaceae bacterium UBA6776; assembly: GCA_002453155.1. GTDB lineage: Bacteria > Bdellovibrionota > Bdellovibrionia > Bdellovibrionales > UBA1609 > UBA6776. The sequence continues at coordinate 10,266 of DKGG01000036.1, read as the reverse complement.
CCGTAAACGTAAAATTTGTTGTGGATGCTCGAAGTCCCTTCGGAAACCTGAAAGATTCTCACGTGGTCATTGATGTGAAAGTTCCCGGAATTCCCAAACTACTCGTGGCAAAAAAGAAGGACGTGGATTTAAGAAAGGCTGTAACCAACGCTGCAGACAGCCTTTTGAAAGAAGTGCGTCGCTACACTGAAAAGCAAGAGCATTTGCGCCGCCATTAAGATTTTTTCATGACCACCGGCTCCAGGCGTTTGAGAATGCCGGGGCCGATGCTGCCATTGGTTCGAATCTGTTCGAAGGCTTCTTGAATGGTGAGCTTCTTCGCACCTTCCACTTCCACCGTCAGATAAAAAAGTTGATCCGCCAGAGACAAAACTTGCGCTTCGGTACAGATCCGATCGCCGGTGACCTGCTTAGGAAAACCTTTGCCATTGAACATTTCATGGTGTTGCAAGATGGCTTTTTCAACATTCGCAGGTAGCACCATTTTTTTTGCTTTGATGACATTTAAGCTTTCAATGGGGTGATTCAGGTAGGCTTTCTTTTGCTCCTCAGTCCATTGATCTTGAGGAGTGAAGGGCAGTTCTTCGGGAAGATTCGCCCGTCCTAAATCATGTAAAAATCCCGCGATGGCATATTCGTCGGGATGAGGTTCACCCATGGAAATCGCAAAAAGAGCGGCCAGGGTAGAAACCGTAGATGCGTGATCGTAAGTGTTGCTGGCTCCACTTAAAGCTCGAACCATTTCATTGTACCAATTGTCGGAACCGCCTCCGGTGATATAAAGCGAGACAATTTTTTGGCAATCGGCAACCAGCTCTTTTCCTTTTTCGAAGTCTGCGGAAGCCGCATCCACAATGTTGGTGAAAAGTCCGCGAACAGAGTTGTTTAACTTTTCTTTGCGTTCGGTTTCGGAAACTTGCCCTTCGCCTTTTCCGAGACTGAGGAGCCTCTCCGAAGAGTATTTGTAAAACGCAGCCTTATCTTTTTTGTCGATGTGAAGATTTCCCACATCTTTAGTTTTCAAGCGATTGAGCCGCTCTTCTTGGATTTTGGAATTGGCCCCAGAAAAACGAATGAATTTTTTGTTGAGTGGAAGATATACAAAAGTATCAAAGTTGAGTTCACTATCGCCATCAAGGTCCATCACGAAAACAGGTTTAAAGGATCGACCTGCCTGCCCGGCCTTAATAAGTGCATCGTTCAAGTCTTCGGTGAATAGATTTTTATCCATGGGAAGGATGTAGGCAAAGGAGAAACCATTCTTTACCAGATTTTTTTGATCAAAACCTTCGGTCTTTTCTGCCACGAAGTAGATGGGGTTTCCGCCACACTGCTGTCGTGTGATTTGCCCGCATTCAATAGGAAATTCCATTCCCAGTTCAGCCCCACAAATTACAATTTCAAAATTATCCGCGTTGAGGTCGTCCAGAATGTTTTCAAAATCTGATTCGGAATTGACCTCTTTGAACTGTCCTTTAGGCGCAACCCCACGAATCAGATCTTTTAAATTGTCCGAAAGTGCAATGAGACAAAATCTGACGGGGGAAGGTTCTTGGGACATCTTATGAGACTACACCGTTTTCTAAAGTTAGGCAGCTTGTCTCTTTGCATAGACCTGCTTTAGTTTGGCTTCAATGGCTTCGGCGGTAAAAGGCTTTACCAAATAGCTGTCCACTCCAGCAGCAACTGCAGCTTGAACTTGGCTGGCTTCAGATTCTGCAGTGAGCAGAATAAAAGGAAGTTTGCCTGTTCTTTGGTCCGAACGCACACGCTTTAAAAGATCCAGCCCAGTGGAGTTGGGCATGTTCCAATCGGAAATGACCAAACCAATTTTAGAATCGGAAGAACTTAAAACTCCCCAGGCTTCAGCGCCATCGCCAGCCTCGGTGAAATTGGTAAAACCCAATTGAGTGCAAGCACGAATGACGAGCTTTCTCATGGTTTTCATATCATCGACGACGAGAACATGGGTTGATGGATCAAACATAATTGGCTTCCTTTCTAATGAATAACTATTTCAATTCTAAGTTTACCATGATCACTGTTGAAGGGGATCACGATGACGGGATTTGCAGACTTTACGGGTTTTGGATTTAAAATTGCTTTAGGAATTGCAGGTTCCAAAACCATTCCAAAGTCTCGGTTCAAAATGGTCTTCGCATGTCCATAAATCATATTCAGAAGTTCTGAAGCGGCGTCAGCACTTTCTTCGTCAATTTTTGAGATTTCTTCTCCAAGAAGCGCTCCGTAGGTTCCAATAAAGCTGGCCTCTGAAAAGCAAAGACAAATTTCACCTTTGAAGTTGGGAAGGTTCACATTGACCTGTCCGGCAATGGCATCGCCTTCTTCATACATATGAGCCTTAGAGTAGGGAGATTCGCCCTTAAGGTTGATTCCCACCTGGACTTGAAAGGCATTGGAGGCACCATCAATAAATGGCTTTAAAAGTTTTGCGTCCACTTGTTTTTTCTTTCCGCCGGATAGGGCATTGAGTCCATCATCAAAGCTGGATTTGATATTAAAAGTACTGGTTAGACCCTTTTCCTTGAGAAAAGACATCAAGAGAGGGGAAACATTGAAACTAAAATGATTCTTCTCGACCTTTTTTAAAGATTTTAAAAAAGAAAGAATTTGGCTCAAGCTTCCTGGATCAAAGTTGGTCACCTTGCCAAGATCAAAAGCATGAATTTTTTCCGGAAGAAGAAGCCATTGTTTGGTGGACATCTCAAGCAATTCTTTCATGTCTTTTTCTGAGACATTTGGAAGAGAAATGAGGTTCACGCCATCTTGAATTGAAGTATCGATTTTTTTAGCAGCCATATGAGCTATCTTCGGCAAAAAAGATTTTGGGCTTGATAAAGAACTTCGTGATTTATTTTGATTTATCTCAAATATGTTAAATTTAAGGTAAATTTTATGAGGTCCAGTTCACTCAGGTCTTCTTTGCGCCGATAGAATCTGCATGGATGAATTGGAATTAGAGCTCAAAAGAGGTTTTCTTGAGGAAGCAACTCAGCTTCTTGATGAAACAGAACAACTATTTTTATCCTTGCAGGAAAAGGGTGCTGATGAAGACACCCTCAATGGAATGTTCCGTATGGCGCACAACCTGAAAGGAACATCTCAGGCCGTTGGATTTGCCGAGATTGGTGAGTTTACTCACAAACTTGAAAACGTCATTTTGAAACTAAAGAACAAAGAGCTTGCCGTCAGTGACAATGTGATTGATGTGCTTTTGGCATGTAATGATCGTGTTCGTTATATGATCGAAGAACTGACTAAAGATCTTACTGCATCTTTTGACAATTCCGAATTGATTGAACGTCTCTTAAATATTGATGTGGGACCAATTCCTGGTGAATCTGAGGAATCTGCCACGCCGGTTGAAGAAGAGGCTCCCTTGTTTGAGGATGCGCCTCTTGAAAGCATCATTGCCTCTGATGAAAATATTGAAATGCCTCCAGATGCAAATCTGTTTGACGAGCCTCCTCAAGAAACTCCATCTCCAGAAATGATTGCAGAAGAAGATTCCAGCACTCCTGTTGCCGAAGAATTTTCACCGGCTCCCATGGAAATGGACGCTGCGGAATCAGAATCTGTGCCCGCTGCGGCTGCGGCTGCGGCTGCAGCAAAGCCTGAGCAAAAGACCTCTGCATCTCCTGTGAAGTTGAAAATTGATGAAAGCATTCGAGTCAGTGTGGACCGATTGGACAAACTCAACAACTTGGTGGGTGAGCTTGTTATTTTAGAAAGTATGATTCGAAGTTCAACCGTTGCAAGTTTGGACGGAGAATCTGTGCGCTCCATCACACAATTGGGTAAGCTGTCTAAAGACATTCAAGATGTGACTATGAGCTTGAGAATGCTTCCTATTAAACCCACGTTGAAAAAGATGCACCGGGTGGTGCGCGACGTTTCAATGGCTTTGCACAAGAAAGTCAATTTGACCTTTATTGGTGAAGAAACTGAAGTGGACAAAACGGTGATCGAGAATTTGACAGATCCACTGACTCACATCGTGCGAAACGCCGTCGATCATGGGATTGAAGATGCCGATGGTCGAAAGCAAGTGGGGAAAAGTGAAGTTGCTGAAGTTGTCATTCGCTGTTTTCACGAAGGAAACAACTTGGTCATTGAAGTCAGCGATGATGGAAAAGGGATTGATCACGAGAAAATCCGTCAAATTGCGATTTCGAAGGGCATTTTGCGCCCCAATCAAGACATGAGCCCTGATCAAATCATTCAGTTGATTTTTCATCCGGGATTCTCCACAAAATCTGAAGTTTCCGAGATCTCTGGTCGAGGTGTGGGGATGGACGTGGTGAAGACAAACATCGAAGGAATGTCTGGTCGCGTGCAAGTTAAAACAGCCATCGGATCTGGAAGCACCTTCCGAATCGAACTGCCTCTTACAATGGCTGTGATTGAAGGAATGATTTTGAATCACGGGTCTCATCGCTATGTGGTTCCGCTGAATCAGGTTCACGAAACCCTTCAGCCGGAAAGCAAAAACATTCACAGCATCACAGGTGTGGGTGAAGTGATGGTGGTTCGAGGAGAGAAAATTGCGGTGGCAAAGCTGGATGCGGTCTTAGGCATGAAGGTGGAGCCCAAAAAGCCCGAAGAACAAACGGCGATCATCCTGCAATCTCAAAAAGGCTCTTTGGCCGTTTTTGTAGATGAGATTACAGGTCGTCAGCAAGTTGTGATTAAGAAAATTGACAATCAATTGAATCGAAAAAATCTTTTTATTGGAAGCTCGATCCTAGGAGACGGACTTCCATCTTTGATTGTGGACCTTCATCAGATTTTAGAGATGAGTGTTTCACGAAGGGAGGCTAAAAGTGCATAGTGAGGACAACAATACACCCGCTCCGGCGGAATCTAAGGTTTCTTCCATTGCAGAACGATATCTGGAAATTGCTTTGGGAAGCGAAAAGTACGCCTTGCCACTTCTTCGAGTGCGAGAAGTGATCGCTCCGCCAAAAGTGACCGAAGTTCCAGGGACACCAGCTTATTACGTGGGAATGATGAACCTACGTGGTCAAGTTTTAAGTGTGATTGATTTGAGAAAACGCCTCAACATCACTCCAAAACAAGAGGGCCAAGAAGCTGTTGTTATTTTAGAGTTTGATGATGTTTCCATTGGTGCCTTTGTGGATTCCGTAAACAAGGTTTTGTCTTTTTCAGGTTCTGAAGTGAGTGCTCCTCCTCCAAACCTAAATAAGACATCTGCTCATGTGGTGGGAATCTACCAATCTGAGGAAAACCTGGTTTCGATTTTGGCACTTGAGAAATTATTGGATCTTCCTAAGATTGCGTCTCACGCAGCATAGAGAAGCTTAAAAGAAAATTTTAAAAAGAAGAGGGTCATAGTGGCAACGTATGCGGGTGATGCGATTGATAAAATTTCGAAGATTGCTTCTGAGTTGACGGGAGTTCAACTGGGAGAACGACAACGATCTATGGTTGAAACTCGATTGGGCCGTCGATTGGCTCAGTTGAAGTTGAAAAACTTAGATGAGTATCACACGTATTTGACAGAAAACTTCAATGTAGAGTCTCGTGCGTTGATCTCTTTGTTGACGACCCACCACACCTTCTTTTTTCGTGAATTTTTACATTTCAAATTTTTGGAAGATCAAGCTTTTGATAAGCTTGTCGAAGTGGCGCGCACGCGTCCAGACAAAACCATTCGCATTTGGTCAGCGGCCTGCAGTCGAGGACAGGAAGTCTACTCCCTTGCCATGTTCTTCGACAAACTTTTAAGAGAGCGCGCTCCCGATGTAAAGTACCAAATTTTAGGAACGGATGTGGACATTGAGTCCGTCAAGTGGGCTCAGAATGGTGTTTACAATAAAAATGAAATCAAAGAAGTTCCATTGGCCTATCTCACCAACAATTGGGCACGGGGAACGGGTAAGATTGCCGACTTCGTCAAAGTGAAAGATGTTTTGAAAAGTCGTTGCAAATTTGAGGATCGAAACATTTTAAAATTAAGTCCGTCTGAGGAAGCCGGATATTACGATGTGATTTTTTGTCGAAACGTATTGATTTATTTCAACTCGGATCAAATCAAAACCGTTGTGGGAAGTTTGATGAAACGACTTCACCCCGAAGGACATTTGGTGGTGGGTGTTTCAGAAAGTCTTTTGGGGTTAGGTCTTGATGTTCAAAGTCATGGATCTTCTGTATATTCTCACCCCAAGGCTGTGGAAGAGAAAAAGCCCACGCCAGCGTCCAACGTCACTCCAATGCCGGCTCGTACACCTGCCGTTGCCAAAGATCAACCCGTGCGGGTTCTTTGTGTGGACGACTCCAAAAGTATTTTGGTGATTTTGCAAAAGATCTTGACCAAGGAAAATGGATTCGAAGTTGTTGGGACCGCATTAAACGGTTTGGAAGCCAAAGAGCAGGTTCAAAAATTGCGACCGGACGTGATCACAATGGACATCCATATGCCCGAGCAAACCGGTGTGGAATATTTGAAAGCAAATATGAACAGCTCTCATCCTCCCGTAGTGATGATTTCTTCCGTCAGTCGTGAAGACGGTGAACTCGCAATTAAGGCTTTGGAGTATGGTGCATCGGATTATGTGGAAAAGCCTACGCTTCAAACCTTTGCGCAAAAATCAGATGAAATTCAATTGAAGCTTCGAAGTGCCATTAAGAATACAAAAATGAAAGGTTTGAGTTCCTTTGACCAAGCCTTTCAACGTCCTTCAGGGCAGCCTCAGCGAAAAGATGAAATTTGCGTCATTGCCTGCGGAATGGGTGAGATGAAAAAGGTTGAAAAGATTTTGACCGAGCTAAAAAATTTGAAGTGGCCTGTGACAACTATGATTTTTGTAGAAGGTGCCGCGGGAGTTTTACCAAAGCTTGCTTCTAAGCTTTCAAAGTTTTCAAGTGGACCCGTGGATTTGATCAAAGAAGAGCCCGGTGTTATTCCTGGTCCTGGTTATGTGGGATTGGGAGATCTCCATCAAGCAATCGGCCCCTTTGCAGGATTAAGAAAAGATCGTCCCCTCGCTGTTTGGGTTCTTGGTGGTTTGTCAAAATCTTCCCAAGAAGAAATTGCAGGGCTTAAGAACGCGCAAATTCTTTTGGAAGATCGCACTCCGGCCATCTGGACGGAGAAAGATCCATTGAAGAAGGCTGCGACAGATATGATGCCGTGGAACAGCTTTGTCTATATGACTGGTGAATATTTTTTAAAGGCGGGGTAGAAGATGAGCTCAAGCGCCTTAAAATCTGAAGTTGTCAGCTTAAATTTAAAAGATGAAATTTTTGTGGTCTTTCGAGATTCGAAAGGCAACAACCCTTTGAGCAAGTATTCCATTTACTCGGGGAAGATGTCTGAACGGGAACTTTCGGAAGGCTTAAAAGCCCTGGTTGGCGATGTCTCTCAAATTGGAAAAGGGATTGAAGCGGCCGTGATTCGAGTGGGAGATGCTCATGTCAATGTGAAGAGCATACTTAATGAGCTGAAAGTCTTTCGAGTCAAAGAGATCTATCGTCAAGAGCCCACACAAGTGATTTACAGAGAGACCTTTGGCAAGGTTCAGGTCGAGAAGGAACGAGCGCCGTCGCCAGTGGCTCAAAAGAGCAAGGCTTCTCGGGTTTTGATTATTGATGATTCAAAGACCATTCGAAACATTTTAACCCGAATTCTTTCCAGCGATCCTGAACTGGAAGTGATTGGAGAGGCCGAGCGCCCTTCTCAGGCGATGGATATGATCGAATCCTTAAAACCTGATGTGATCACTTTGGACATTGGGCTTCCTGAAATGAATGGTGTGGAACTTTTAAAGTTGTACATGCGGCGTTTTCGGATTCCTACAGTGATGATCAGTGCTTTAAGTAGAGAGGAAAGTCCCTTGGTTCTTGAATCTTTGGAAGCGGGAGCTGTGGATTACATTCAAAAACCGAGTTTTCAAGAAATTCCTCAGTTGGGACCGGTGATTGCGGAGAAAGTTCGAAACGCCGGGCGTGCAAAGGTTCAAGTGGGTGTGCCCCATGGTTCTCGGTTGGTGACAGAAATGCGTACGGATCAATTGTTAGCAATTGGTGCGTCCACGGGAGGAACCGAAGCGATCAAGGCACTGATGATGAGGCTTCCCAAAAACATTCCGCCGACGGCAATTGTTCAGCACATTCCCCCCGTATTTTCTGCAGCATTTGCACACAGTTTGAATGCCATTTGTCCTTTTGAAGTGAGAGAGGCCAAGCACGGAGACCGGTTGGAGCCCAATTTGGTTTTGATCGCTCCTGGTGGATTTCAAATGCGTTTGAAAAAGCGGGCTTCTTACATTGAAGTTTTGGTGGAAGATGAGGCTCCAGTCAATCGACATAAGCCCTCTGTGGATTATATGTTTGATTCCGTTGCGGAGGAATTTAAAGACCAGGCCGTGGGCGTGATCTTAACTGGAATGGGTGCGGATGGAGCAAAAGGTCTTTTAAAAATGAAAGAGGCCGGTGCTTTTACCATTGGGCAGGACGAAGACAGTTGTGTGGTCTATGGGATGCCCAGAGCTGCGGCGGATATTGGTGCTGTGGAGAAAGTTCTTCCTCTGGGGAAGATTGCCGAGTTTCTTACCGAAAAGATGAGACGGGTTTAAAACTTTCGAATCAACTTAATGAAAGATCTATCGAAATTGACCCGCCCATCCATGGGCTTACAAGTCTTTGTCCTGCGGACAAATCACTTCCTGTTTACTTGAGGTCTATTTCGATAGATCTTTCATTAAGTTGATTCGAAGGATTGAAATCATCTTTCTTATTTTTCAATGTCCATACGTATTCGAGCTCATGCCGCGCCCAAAGTGATATTTAGAAGCTTTTTGCAGGCGTTTGTTTTGTTTGTTACTTTCGTGGGCTTACAAGTCTTTGTCCTGCGGACAAAGCACTTCCTGTTTACTTGAGGTCTATTTCGATAGGTCTTTAATTAAGGTGATTCGAAGGATTGAAATCATCTTTCTTATTTTTCAATGTCCATACGTATTCGAGCTCATGCCGCGCCCAAAGTGATATTTAGAAGTTTTTTACATGCGTTTGTCTTGTTTGTTACTTTCGTGGGCTTACAAGTCTTTGTCCTGCGGACAAATCACTTCCTGTTTACCTGAGGTCTATTTCGATAGGTCATTGAAGAAATGAGATTCTAGTCTTCAAAGATTTATCAAACAAGAATGCTCGTCAAAAATCTCAAACATTCCTCACTTCACTTCTTATGTTGAGATCACTACAAAATTCAAAGTTTTCTAGAAATAGATCTCCAGCAAGCAGGATGCGCTTTGCCCGAAGGGCAAATGCTGGCAGAACCCATGGAGGGGTGTGTCTGGTTCTAGGAAACTTTGAATTTGGAAAGTGAAATCAAGAATAAAAATGAGGACTGTTTGAGATTTTTAAAGAGCTTTCCTGTTCAATAAAGTTCAAATTCTGTGAATAGAATTCAAAAAATATGATAGATTCATCTCCCATTTTTCTTCTTGAACTCCCTTTCTAAGGTCGAAAATCCATAAGGACAGACCTCAATCAAGCAGGATGCGTTTTTCCTGAAAGGAAAATGATTTTAAGTCCATGGACGGGCGGGTCTGGAAGTATGGAATTTTGATCTTGGAAAAAGAGTTCGATAAGAGGGGAAGTCCTCAATTAGATTTTCGGAATTCAAATGTTTCTAGGTGCCTACGAATCATTGCGGCAAAGTCATTAAATAATCTATTTTTTATTTGACGATGTTTTTGCCCATGTCTTGTTGTGAAATAAAGAATTTAAAATCATCCATAGGCTCACTTTTAAAACCTCTTGCAGCTCGATAGAAGAGATCTTTCTTAATTTGAACGATCGGGTGTATAGGGAAATTGAAAAACTCTCAATCTCGCTTCTACGAGCTCAAATATAAAAATAAAAATCCATGGTAGTCTTCTTTCAAAGAAAAGAGGACCTATGAACCTTCACCAAGAGCTTCTGGAACTGAGACAAAAAGAAAAGCGGATCACTTCGGAAATTTTAAATAAATTGCAGCAAATGGAAGTTGATCGTGCTTATTTGGAAATGGGTTACAATTCACTTTTTGATTATTTGGTTCGCGGCCTTGGATACTCGGAAGCTACGGCTTATCAAAGACAAGCCTGTGTCCGACTTGCTCGAGAGGTTCCTGAAATCAAACAAAAAATTGATCAAGGAAGCTTGACACTTTCAGCTGTGACCACAGCATTTATGCACCTTCGAAAGAAGCCGGTGGCAGAAAAAAGAAAAGTGTTAAAGTCC
>DKGG01000050.1 GCA_002453155.1 Bdellovibrionaceae bacterium UBA6776 | reverse complement strand
TTGGTAGGGGCTGAGGGACTCGAAGGGAAGAGTGACCCGCGCTGGATGCGTATGCATTCAGTGAGGGGCAGAAAGACGTGACGTCTTTCTGAACGAATTCCCAGGGTCTGGAGTGAGGGAGCGTGATGCGACCAAACGAAAGACCGAGCCCCACACATCCAATCCACTTCGAATTTTGAAAACTACAGATCCATCGGGCTTGGTCACGTACCTTTTGCAAAAGAAATATTCCTTTTTAAAGGAGGAATCCTACCTCTTCATTAGACGGGACTACCTAAAATATCGATTTAAAAATGAGCGTTAATGTCTTGGCGTCGAATCAATGTCCCAGGAGAAAGTCTTTCCTTAACGATCTCAATTCATCCATATAACCCTTCATCGTATGTGTTGTAGGGAACATCTTAAGGGTTGAGTTTCCAATATGAGAGTGCCAAAAATTGAGGTGTTCTGTAGGAACGACATGATCGTAGAGACCACCCGTTATCAATACGGGAACAGTATTTTTCTCCAGAGCTTGAACAATCTTATTTGCATCCAAAGCGAGGTCCGTACGTTCATTCCAATGAGGAATGATGGGATCTAAGGCGTAGCGAAGAGCCATTGATACATGGGCTTTGGAAAACACCTCTGCAAGTCGTATTCCAACGGCCGAATTCTTATTTATTTCTTTACTGACGGAAAAAATGTCTCCATAAGCTTTAAGGAGCTTATCTTTGGCTTTATTGTTTCCCTTAAGCGCCTTTTTAAATTCAATTAGAGAATCTGGACTAAATATGATTTCGTCATAGCCAATTCGATTTAGTATCCATGCAAAAGAAGAGCGATCTCTCGGCGACAAAGGATCTAGCCATCCATAAAGTCCGTTGAGTTCAAGGGCATGCGCTGTAGATTCACGTTCAAAACGTCCTCCGATCTCTCCGGGAACCGGGGGAGTGGAAACGAAGGCTTTGCTGACGCTATTTGGATATTTGGCCAAGTATTGGAGAGCGAGCAATGCGCCTCCAGACCCACCAACAATCATCCACTTCGAATTTCCCAAAAGTTCCCGTCGAACAGCTTCAAAATCTTCGATGGCCTCATTCGACAGAAATGGAGTGACTTGATCCTGTTCAATTTGAGCTGGAAATTTTGAACAAAAAATTCCGCGATATTGAACGAAAACGATATTTATATTTTCGTTGTTATAGTATTTTAGTTTTGATTCCTCTGCCAGGCCCCGAATGTCTGTGGGTTGCTGTCCATCATAAATGGCCAATGTTGTAGGATAATTGGGGTTAAAATTTTTATTCACTTCAAAGTAGAGTTTAAAGTGACCCGAGGTCGGAACGTCTGAAATAAGGGGGCGACGAAGGGTATGACCACTTTCAGAACAGGATTTGACAGCATGGACTTTTGGGCTGAAGACAGAGATTGATATTGTGATTACAAATAAAATGATATGAATCATTCGTAAGCTCTAAGTCAAAATTTTCAATTCGTCCAACAATTTGACCAGTAAGATTTGATAGGGGGGACTGCATGGAGCAAATAACTAAAATCAGCGACGATTTGGCGGCTCTCTACGCTGAGGGAAATAGGCGTCAATGGGCGTTGTTTACGACGGGTTTTGATTTTGGGGTCCAAGAAATCAACGAAAAGTTGGATGCGTACCGAAAGGACAAGAATAATTTTAAGATTGTGAGTGAATACAAGAACCGAGATCTTGATCCCATCGAACAGAGAGGTGCAGATCTTCTTTTTAAAGAGTTTCAGTGGAATCATCTGTCCGAAAGGGCTTCAAGACTTAAAAAGGAAATCAATGAACTGCAAATCCAGCTTGTGGATCTCCAGAACAAGCACAGGATTCAAATTGGAGGCATCGACTACACGTCCTCCCAAATTGCAGAAATTCTAAATAAAGATCCCAATCAAGAAAGGCGAAGAGAGGCCTTTCTTTCTCGAACTCAAATCAACAGGAAATTGATTGATGGCGGATTTCTTAAACTTTTGGATCTCAGGAGAGAGTATGCACTGGCATGTGGTCGAAAGGATTTTGCAAGTTTAAAACTTGAAACCGATGAATTGAATTCAGAGATGTTTAATTCCTTTGTGGAAGAATGTTCGTCAAGAATTTCAGTGCTAAAGGAAAAGGAAAGTCAAATTGCTCAGGAAAGCCTCAATGAAAATTGGATTGAGCCTTGGGATTTCAGCTACATTAAGAATTTGTTCTGTTCCTTCAACTCTCAACCTGTGGACCTGGTGAATTTTCTCGAACCTCTAAAGTCGGTCTTTCGGTCATTCGGGTTTGATCTGGATGGACTGAACATCACATTTGATATTTTTCCGCGAAAGAATAAATCGGAATGGGGCTATAACTTCATCATTGAACCCGGTGTAGAGTCTCGAGTTTTAACAAATGCTGGGGGTCAGTTCTACGACTATTGGATTCTTCTTCATGAAGCCGCACATGGTGTCCATTATCTCGGGCTCGATAAAAATAAGAAACTTATCAATCGAGGGGTTTCTGGAATGGTATCTGAGGGTTTTGCGAATTTCTTTGGAAATCTTGCCTATTCTAAAGAATTTTTATCCGAGATTTTTGGTCAAGGCTTTAACGAGGCATATATAGCATTTAAAAAGCTTTCTTCTGTTTCGGACCTCCAAGCTTTTGAACTCATTCAACAGACGATCTTTGATCAGCGTCTTTACCTGTCAGAAGTCTCGACTATGAATGGTGTGGAAGAGCTTGTGTGGCAAACCCGAAGGGAGCTCTTGGGGAAAGAACCTTATGCAGATGAGCCGGTTTGGGGCCACCTGATTCACCACACTTCGGTACCCATATATCTTCACAATTATTTTTTGGGGGATGTCATGTGTGAGAAAATGAAGGAGGTGTTCCAAAGAAGGTCCGGTCAACATTGGGCTGAAGACCCCAAAGGCTTTGGGGGCTTTTGGAAGGATGAAGTCTTAAAACCTTCAGGTCGCTATCCCTTCCCGGAGCTCTTCGAACGGGTTTGTGGAGAGAAGATTTCCATTGGTTCTTATTTGGACAAGTGTCTCAAGTACGAGGAATAAAAAATGGATGCCAAAGTTAAAGGCCTTATTCGAATGCGGCTCTTGAATCTTTGCAAATTCTATAAAGAGGAGAGTCGCAGAACTTTTAGTTGCCCAGAAAAAATGCATGGTGGTACGAGTACAGCTTGATTCCTGGGGAGGGATATATGTCTAAAATTGTTCTGCTTTTTGGTCTTTTGAGCGCTCAAACCGCTTTTGGATTGTACTGTGAAGGAGATTGGCTTCACGACAACAAGGGGAGAGCTGTAGCTCATATTTCTGACTGCAAGAACTCTGTATTTGGAAGTCTCTATTGTGATGGGGATTGGCTTCACAACCATGCTTTAAAAAGAACCTTGGGTCACATTTCAGATTGCAAACACTCTGTGAGTGCTGATGGATCGAAGTATTGCGATGGGGATTGGCTTTACTCGAAGATGGGTGAAAATCTCGGGCACCGTTCTCAATGTAAGGACACACTCAATCTGTCCACAGAGTTTCTGCACTGTGAGGGCAACTGGTTGTACGACAACATTGGTCGAAGCATCACCCACATCTCCGACTGCGAAAATTCCATCTTTGGTCCTTTGTACTGTGATGGGGACTGGCTTTACAACTATGCTTTAGGGAAATCGTTAGGTCACATCTCGGACTGCAAAGATTCCGTAAAAGCCGATGGATCTCAATATTGCGATGGCAATTGGTTGTACAATCGAAAAGGCGAATCCTTAGGCTATGTTTCCAACTGCAAGGATTCGATTAAAAACTAGCAAAAAATTGCTGCGATTATTTTAATTTCACTCAGAGCTTTTGTGCGGGCCCGCTGAAAAGCTGAGGGATTGTTGAGCAAAAATATAATCTGGACGGTAATCGCTGAAGTAAATTTGAAACTGATTGGCCTTGGAAGTGTAGGCCTTCAATCGTTCCATGACTCCAGGAACATGGGCTTTTCCCATAATAAAATAAATGGGCTTATTTCGCCCCCCTTGATTGCAAATGATTTCGACCATGGCGTGTGCAAAGTCTCTGTTTCGAATATCAAGAGCAATTCGATTCATGATCGATCCCGCACGCCACTCCCAATCGGTAAAACCAATTCTCCAAGCGTCATACAAGGTCAGCAGAGGTTCAAATTTGAGTCCTCCAAACCGATCTGAAAACTTAGAATTTACAAGATCTATAACTTGAATATGAACTGATGAGATGAGTGTTTGGTAATCTTCAATTTGATGTTTTCCAATATATCTTTCAAAGCTGTCCATCATTTCCACTTCGGTGGAGTCTAGATCCAACGGCGCAAGAATTTGATCTATATTGCGAACGAGCTTTTTTTGAGCGACACTTCCTCGTACTAAAATTTCGGTCCGCACTTTTTCGTAGGCATTTGCAACCAGTCCATTTTCGTGGATTTCGACGATCATCAGGTAAAGGGAGTTGACCGTAAAATCCAAGTTTCGAATCATTTGACTCTGTGCCAAGTAACTCACGGTCAGGGCATAGGGGATTGGAGACTCAATTCCAAATACCAAAGACTCCTCCATCTTTCCGGAATAGTCTCTGGTGGCGGCAGCTCTTGCCCAAGGTTTAAAACTATTTTGAATTCTCAACTCTGACCCCAAAACAATCTCGCCACGAACAGCGCTTTGAAAAAGGTCTTTTCGAAGCTGAAGAGAGTCTCTGTTGTTATGGACTTCTCCAATGATAAAGACCGGGGGAAGAGAGAGGGCTCGGTCCAATTCACAGGTGGGAACCTGATTCTTCTCCAATGGGTCCACAGGGGGGGCTTCGACCAAGTCCTTGAGGAATCCAACGGTAGCCTTAGCAATCGAAAAGCTTTCTCCGTAAGCGGGGAAGATCCAAAATAGAAGTAGGGCAAAAAGGCCGAGGGATTTGAAGGGTTTCATTGATTCGAGAGTCCTTAATCTAGAACGTCTCTTATAGATTTTTAGAGATACAGGCGTCCACCAAAGCTTTATCGAAAGCCAAAATTACCCATAGATTTGTCAAAATTTCCTGTCAAAATCTGAGTAGGTTTTCGGAATTTGATTCAGAATCAAGGGGGCCACATATTCCGATCCGATGAAGTTTAAATGAGACCTGTCCTTGTACATCATCTGACCATGGATCCACGGAGAGCACCTTCCCTTTTTACAAAAGGCCTCTGAAAGGTCGACCTGTCGAACGGTCGGGAATTCTCGAAGAACAGATTGAACCATCTTATTGAAAAATTCTCTAGACTCAGAGGTGCCTTCAAATTCACAGGATGTTTCCTTTAATGAGGATTTCCGTCGGAGACAGCTCTCTGGATCGAATGGAAGTTCGGGATTGTCCAGCACCAGAACAACACTCTTATTGTGTTCTAAGAGGTATTTGAGCGTTCTTCTTAGGCCCATTTTCAATACAACTCGAAAGTCTTTTTCCTGAGGATTTTCCATGTCAATGGCATTGCCCTCGCCAAAGGAACAAAAAGGATTGTGGGAAAGTATAACCGTATGTATTTGAGGGTCTTTTGCAGCATGCTCCAATGCGAGATTCTCAAGTTTCCAATTTTTATTTCGAAGCTTTTGATACCTAAGGTCGCTTAAGCCCGTGGAAACATTTAAAAACGGGGCTGCACAACTGGCTGCAAAAAGAGCCAAGGACTCATTGGATCTTTGAAGCTTTTTAATCATTCCCTCATAGAGATGCTCCCCGTGAGAATCTCCCACAATTGCAATGGTGTTTGGTCTTTGCTGTATTCGACAAGGATTGTCCGTCCACTCAAACCACTGAGGGTAGATCTTTTTGCAAAGAGCCTCGGCTTGTTTCATCTCAAGGAGAATTTTTGGATCAGGGTCCCCTTGAGTAAGATTTCCTTTTATTTTGAAAGTGTAGAATCCAAAGATTCCAATCAAGGCCATGGCGGCGAGAAGAGTGAAACATTTTTTTGCTGTAGAAGGACCAAATCTAAAAAAGGATTCCACGTATTTTGCAGTCAACCACGCCAAAATGAAGCTTCCGAAAAGCAAAAGAAATTTGACTCCAAGAATGGGTTCTTGACCCAAATAAACTCGCGAAAAACTGAGCAAGGGCCAATGCCAAAGGTACAGCGGATAACTCATAAGACCGAGCCAAACAAGAAGAGAATTTGAAAGGATCTTTTGATTTACAAACGTGGAAGGACCTAAAGAGATGAACATGATAGCTACCAGAACGGGGAGAAGAGCAATGGCCTGCAAGTCATGGGTGATACTTTCAGAGGAGAATGTTAAGGCCACAAGAACAGTGATTCCTACAACTCCTAAATAACTTTGAATCCAAACTGGAGTTGACCTCAGAAAATCTTTTTTAAAGATCTTCTCGTCAGAATTTCGGTACTTGGTAAACCATGCGAGTCCTGCGCCGGCGGCCAATTGCCAAAATCTATATTGGGGAAGGTAAAAGGCTTCGGTTGGATCTGAGTTCATTTTAAGCAAGTAGGCGATGAGCGATAAAAATCCAGTGCCAAATATGGCTACAAAAAATAAAACTTTGAGGTTTTTTTGATTTTTGGAAGATTTCGTTAAAAAAAATAGCAACAGAGGCCAGAGCATATAAAACTGCTCTTCGATTCCTAAACTCCAGATATGCAAAAGGGGCTTTGCCTCGGAAGCAGTATCAAAATATCCAGACTCCATCCACAGTGAAAAATTCTGAACAAATCCCGCGCTGGCGGCAGTGTGTTTCCCGAGCTGGGAAAGTTGATGGGGAAATAAATAGAGCCATCCAAAAATCAGAGAGCAAAAGAGAACCACGATCAGGCTTGGAAAGATTCTTCGTATGCGTCTTGAAAAAAAGCCTAAGAATTTAAAGTTTCCCTGATCCATCTCATGGAAGAGAATCAAAGAAATTAAGTACCCAGAAATAACAAAGAAGACATCAACCCCAAAAAATCCTCCACTGAAAGTCTTTGGGAAAAAATGAAATCCCATGACCATAAGGACAGCAAGGCCTCGAAGTCCATCAATGTCAGGTCGGTATTTGGGGTGAAAGATCACATGGGCATCCAATTCTTTTCTTTAAAAATGCGCGCGAAGAGAAGTTCCTATTCGATAGCCTTCCTTTTGAAGGGTCAGCTGCTTTTCCCACTGGCCTTCTTGAATCCAGCTCAGGTTTCTAGAAATTGCATATCGAAATTGGTTTCGGATGCGAAGAAAATCTAGGCTTTCGGATTCAAACAGTGCGCGACCATAATTGACTTCCATTCGAAGTTTCATTGGTCCCAAATCATAAATGGCGCCACCGACAGGACCCAATTCCACCTGACCCCTCGAGAGATCCTGCCCCAAATTCAGTCCGGGACTGACCAGTAGATAATAAAGACCCCACAGAAAATCGGCGCTGTAACCCATACCTCCATCTAAGCGTGCGTAGTGATCCGTCATATTTTGGGTCAATAGATTTTCCTGAATTCCAATGTGGACTTTCCAAGAGGGACTGGCCTCGAAAATCTTTACGGGAGGATAGTTCTCCACATTGACCAAACTCAGATCCTTCAGCCAGAGCTCATCTTTACGAAAGCTGGCTTCCAGACGAAATCCCTCAATGCTGGAATTTTTTAAAAAACCAGCGTCCCGATCAATCAATCCATGGGCAGTGAATCGGTATCCCAGATCCAAGGCGCCCCATCCATTTACAGTCGATCCGCCGGCAAAGGCCATATACCTTTTGTGAGAGTAGCGGGGATCCAACTTATAAATATCAGAGTTGAAGGACAATGGTTCAGCGGTCATTTTAGATCGCAAGATGTAAGTGGTCCGCTCTAAATTTCTATATTCTTCGGGAAGAACTCCTAAATTTTGTTTACGTAAATAGGAGGTGTATTCAATGAGGGACTCTGCCAGCGCCTGATCCACTTGATCTGTAGGCGGAGGAGACGCGGTGGAAATTGATTTTTTAAAGAGCTGATATTCTTTAGGGTTGAGATGGTCCAATTTGTCGCTCAGTACTCTGAATTGTGAAGGTTCCAGTTTTAGATTTTCAATCCGACCTGCGCGATCGAGTTCTTTGACAACATCAATGGGCTGAATGTAAATCGGAAGATTCTTTGCATCTCTCATATCGTCAAACAGTGCGGCAAAAGTTCGAAGTAGGGCTCCTGCGCAATTTTCGTCCATGAAGTAATAAGTGAATTTTGCCTGGTGAACCAATTCCCACATGTGTGCGATGTAAAAATCAAGTTCTTCGGGCGAAAGCTTTACTTTGTACATCCACAGATTTCTATTTTCCACACTCCCGTATTGAAAGAGCCTTTGATAAAAAGGAAGAATTGAATAATCGGCATTAAACCAACCGACCATTCCTCCATAGACATAGGAAAAGGGATTTACGTCTGGAGGAATGGCAGCCGCATAATTGTGAGAGAGCCAGAGACCTTCGGACACCGCATCCGAGGAGATCACCATGAAGGAATGCCCAAAAGCAGATGCAGGATTAGAAATGTACTGAGAGGCATAAACCAAATACAAATCCTTTGGGCGATAGGATTTTTTCCATTGCCGAATGAGGGGACAAGTTTGCCCATCATTTATTGCGAAATATTTTTTGAGAAACAGAATCCGAGCAGGGAATTGGCAGTGAATGTCCAGCCGCTCTTTTTGGCTGAAATTTGGATCCTCTATCTTTTCAACAAGAGTTCTTAATTCTAAGGAAGGGCTGATTTTCCCATCCTCTTTATTGAGAAAAAAATGTTCATTGGAGACACGGCTTCGATACCCTGTACTTGTTTTTTCGTAGTAAAGAAGATTTAGCCAGACCAAAGACCGGGAAAGGTTCTCAATCTTCTGATCCCTATCCAGGTTTGTTGCCTTTGCAGGAAGTTGAAGTTGCACGGAAATCAAGAATGTAAAAAGAACGAGAAGGATTTGATGAGCTATCAACAACAAGTTTGATTGATTTTTCAGGGAGAAAGTCGTTTTCAATCTTAATTTTTTTTCCGAGGTCATATGAATCCATCCCTAGGTCAAGAACCGCATTTGAATCTTTGAAATACTCAGTTTTTACTCGACCGAACCCCAAATGTTTTGTCAAAATGATTTACAGTTAACTTCAACCAGAAACCAACCCGCAACAATGGAGTCCAGTGTGAAATCAGTTAGAATTTTACTTTTGTTCGCTTTATCTTTTTCAGTGTCTGAAGCCGTATTTGCAAATGCATATACTTGCGCCAAGATGGTCTACAAGGACGGTTGGCTTAAAAAGTATGATTATCTTGGAAACACTTGGGGAGAAAATACCAAGAAGCACGGGATGGTGAGCTCCTCCATTGGATCCTCTGGAGAAAAAACGACTGCGATTTTTGATCCGGGAGTGACCACAGGACAATGGATGTCGTCTATGCAATACTCTTCTTCTTGGGGTGAGTGCGCAATGGTTGAAATGTACATCACTCAACAATTTCGTGAAGACTATATTGATCAAAATATGGATGAGTTGAAGAAACAGATTGCCCTTGGAAAGGGACACCACGTGGATGCTTTGGCTTTCCTTTCTGGATGCACAGAAGTTGAGCAATCTCAATGGACTCACAAATTGCAATCTGGAACCGCTGAATTTTATGACATCAACAAAGCCAACGAGTTCAGCCAAAAGATTGATCAAATGATTCACTCTGACTCTCATTTGAATCAACACTGCAAATTGCCTGCGGACGTAGGTTAAATTTATTTCGGGGGAAGAGTTGGATATTGTTAAGGACTCTTCTTCCGCAAAATCCTCGGCTTTATTTAATGCCGAGGATTTCGAAAGTATGTTCGAAAATTCCGCCATCGGAATGGCAATCATCGGTAACGACGCCACCTGGATTCATGTCAATTCTGCACTTTCAGAGCTTTTTGGATATTCAAAAGAAGAAATTAAAAAATACACCTTTCATGATCTGACCATTGAGGAAGACCGTCATATTGGATTGTCCAATATGAAGGCTCTAAAAAGTGGCGAAGAATCCTCAATGACTTTCGAGAAGCGATATCGACACAAGTCAGGTGGAATCATTTTTACGATTGTGAGTACCACGGCGGTTCGAAATGACAATGGCGAACTCAATTATTTGATTTCTCAAATACAAGATATCTCCGAGCAAAAGAAAGCCGAAATTCAAGCAAAGTTGATTTTGGACGCCACATCGGATGGCTATTGGGATTGGAACATTAAAGAGAACGTGGAATACATGTCGGCCCAATTTTGGGAAATGCTTGGCCTCCAGAGAGAAAATGGAATCTATCTTCCAAAAGAGTGGATGTCCTTAGTCTATGATGAAGACTTGATTCTATTGATTGAAAATTTTAAATCCCATGTTGAATCTAAGGGTTCAGTTCCCTATCGGCAAGAGGCGCGCTTTCGTCACCAAGATGGAAGTACGGTTTGGGTGGAGCGCAAAGGTAAGATCGTAGAGTGGGGAGAAGATGGAAGTCCCACTCGTATGGTGGGAACCAATACGGACATTACGGACCTCAAACTTGCAGAGCGAGCACTGGCACAAAGTTCAAAAATGGTTGCGTTGGGAGAAATGGCAAGTGCGATTGCACATGAAATCAATAACCCTCTGGCGATCATTATGGGGCACGCGAATCAAATGCAGATGTTGGCAGAGTCAGGTCGTCTTTCTGATGAGGCTTTGAAGCGAATTTGCGGAAAAATCGAAGCGACTTCTATAAGAATTTCGAAGATCATCAATGGACTTCGTTTGTATTCGAGGGACACAGAAAATGAAGAGCTTAAGACAGTTTTAATTTCTCAAGTGCTTGAGGACACTTTGGCCTTCTGCATGGAGAAGTTTCGAGCAAATGGAGTGCGTGTGATAGTCAGAGTTGTCCCTCCCGATTTGGAAATTCGCTGTCGCACCGTTCAGATTTCTCAAGTCCTTCTCAATTTGCTGAACAATGCTTACGATTCCATCAAAGGCTTGGATGAAAAATGGATTCAAATCCTTGTGGAGCCTGTGGGTGAAAGTGTGGAGGTTCAAGTCAGCGACTCTGGCGAAGGGGTTCCGGACTACCTTCAAGCAAAGATTATGCAGCCCTTTTTTACAACGAAAACCAGCGGGCAGGGGACCGGATTGGGACTCAGTATTTGCCTGGGAATCGTGGAGTCACACCAGGGTCAGTTCTACTTCAAAGGGAATGATCCTCATCCCACTTTTTGTTTTCGGCTTCCAAAATAACCTTCAAATTTCAGCCTCTGTCGAAGAATCCGACACAACTATCATTTTTACAGCCCATCTTTAAAAAGGCCTTCCTCTCTACTATAAACAAAGCACAGTTATTAAAGGAGTCATGCCTATGAAATCACTCGTTTTCGGTGCGCTGTTGCTTTCGACTTCAGCGGTGTATGCACAGTCTTCAATCGTGGCTAAGGAAGTCCTTTCCTGCCAGGGAGAGGGAAAAACCGCGTTCTACTTTGCGTCCCTCTTTGAAAAAGACGGGAAATATTATTTCACATCCAATTTGAATGGAAAGCCCCAGCTTCTTCCTGTTCGTCGAGTGGATATGAGTCATTTCGCGACGATCAGCGATGGGGCCGTATTTATTTTGGAGCACATCAAAGGAGATTTGTTTCAAGTTCAAATCTTGACTGAAAATCAAAGTGTCGAGCGAATTGTGGATTTCAATTGCACCCTTCCAAACAGCACAACCATTCAAGTTTGTGAATCTTTTGAAGACTTTGAAGGTTGTAAAGAAACTCCTCCCGCTGGGCCCGATGGTCCCATTGATGATGGAGAGGGTGAAGAGCCCATTCCACAAGATCCCATCGACAACGGATTGTAGGGGGAATTTTTAAATCATGGATCGATTTATCATTGGACTTGTTCTTTTATTTTCAAGCTCAGCTTTTTCTCAAGAAGCAAAGAGCTATCGTTTTCAAGATTGGGGTGTTGCTCAAGAAGTGACGGACCCCTATCTTGAATCTCCGGTCTGCCGTATTTACACCATGGTTTCGAAACCCGCAGGCGTACAGCTTTCATTGAGATTTCCGTTGAACTATCAGAATGCACCAGTGGCTCTTATAGCCTTGCGAAGAGATTTGGGCGAAGTTCAGCGAGTGGACATCAATCTCTTGGATTCGTTGACCCAAGTGGCACTTCCCTTTGATCGGAAGACTTCCGAAGATTTTGAATATCTGTGGCAAATCCCCATGGATTTTGAATTTCTTATGGAGAGAATCTCGAACGACAATCAAATCAAAGTGACCGTCTATTTTAAGGAAACGACCGAGGTCTATAACCTCTCTTTGCGCGGATCTTTAGTGACTCTTGAAAAAGCCCAGAAAGAATGTTTTGAGGGAAAGAGTCTATACAACACTCAATTTATGAAAGAATTGAACCATCCTGAAGTTCAGCCCAAAATGGTTTCTGAGGTGAGTTTGGAGCATCTCTTTCAAACTTATCAAGAGGCCTATCGAAGCTTTCAGAAGAAGCAAGATCTTCGTTTGAAAATCGAGAATTTGGAAAAAAACAGATCGGATGAAATTTTAAAGTTTGAAGAAGATCAAAAGATTTTGATTCAAATTCAGCAAAAAGTTCTTCAATCGGGTGAAAGGCTAAAAGGCCTTGAAAAAGAGAGAGACTTTTTTGCAAAAGAAAAGAGTCAGTTGGATCAAATTCTTCCCGGAAAAAGAGCGGCGTTGAAGGATTTAGAAAAAAATCTGGAGAGCCAAAAAAGCCAGTTTGCTCAGCTTGATTCAAAGATGAATCAACTCCTTGTGAATGAGAAATCTTCGCAGGACAAGTGGGAAGACCTAAAGAGCAAGTTGCGAGCAAATCGACAATCTAAAGCGGCCTTAAAGGCTCAGCTGGAGAGTCAAAAGAGGTCTTTGGCCGAACTCACAGATGAGAACAGTGAAATTCAAACTCAATTGGAATCGGATTCAAAGAGTAAGAGCAGACTCAATGAAGCGTTGAATGCTTTTGATTACTATGGGTTTCTTGCTCAAAGACTCTCGGGGCAAAAGGTCTACGTGGATGCAGGATTTAAAATCGAAGTCTTGCAAAAAGACATCGATGGATTGAAACGAGATTTATCGAAATTGCAGGTAGACCAACTGAATGCCCAACAGGAGTATTCAAGATGTTTGGGCCAAAGTTCTTCCGAAAACTGTCGGGTGCTTCGAGGAAATCTTCTAGAGGCACAAAGCAAAAATAAGGCCTACCAGACTCGTGTCAGAAAATTGATTGATCAGTCAGTCCAGTTGCGGAATTTGCGGAGGGTGATGAAGGAAGAAATCGAAACTCAACTCACCATGGAAAGACTGAGCTTGCAGAAGGATTTTGATGACTTTTCACAAAGAGTGAAGGTCTTAGAGGGACAAGCATCGAGACTGGAAAGAAGAATGAAGTCCCTTGCGGAGGTTCAAATTCCAGAAACTCAGGCCCAATTGGAAAAGGTTGAAACGGCATTTGCAGATTTAGATCGAAGCGAGAAATCCGCTGAGTCCGCATATTATGGAGCTTTAGAAGACCGGAAGGGCTTTGGCTCTTCTGCAGCGTATTTGGAATCTCAAAAGTTGAAGAACAAAACTCAGAAAGACTATCTCGATGCGAAAATGGAATTAAAGCGGCTGGAAGATGCTGATCTCTTGGCTACCAAAAAGCTTGAAGATTTTAAGCGCATAGAACCACAAATCTTGGAAGATCTTGAAAAACAAAAATTTGTGCAGTCTCAAAGAGAAAAAACGGTTCTAGAAAACAGTCATGCGCTTAAGGATTTCTTCCAGAAGAAGGAAGATCTTCAATCACAGTTGAAGCGTGCCGAAATGCAAGCAGAAGAACTTTATGGAGAATATCGTTATTTGGTGTTCTCGGTGATGAACTGAGGGCCTTAACTGCTAAAAATCCTGAATGATCGAGGCCAATTCGGGATGATCGATAAAAGGGTTTCTGTTCTTTTGAATTTTGAAAATTTCTTCGTTGCGGTCCCGCTCGGCTTGGTCGACGGGATCTTGGCGGTTCCATTTTCTTAAAACTTCCTCTTGTTCTGCATCAATGGACATTTTGTATCTCATCGAAAAGTAGAACATCGCACGTGCGACATTTCCTTTGTGCTCATCGGCAGGCTCAAAGACGGTGCGTCCGGTTGCCGAGTGACCTTTACGTGCATTTTCGCAAGGCTGGTGAGTCACTGCGCTGACTTCTCCAAATGGATAATTGCTACGAGTCGAGTTGGTGGCGCTGTCCACGGGGAAAAGGATGTGAAGGTCGCCTTTTTGAAGGTCTTTGGGGAAGGATCTTGAAAACTTGCTCTGTGGCCAAGTGTGTTCGGTGTTGAGCACTCGAGGGTCAGGAATCTTTCCCGGTCCGGGGGCCGATCCATTGGGGAAGTCTTGAGAGGTATAGATTTTAGAGCAATACACTCCGCGAACTCCGTATTGATCTCCGGACTGGAGGAGGTGCAACTCTCCAAAGAGTTCAGTTCGCGCAAATCGATAGCCCAATGGTTTCTGTTGGTAGCAAGAGGGATCCTTAGACTTGTCACAGCTGTCTTTGAGAACATCCGGCTGATTCATTCGGGCGAGGTGGGCCCGTCGCAAGACGTCAAAGATGACTTTTGGAAGACGAAATTGAGAATCTGGATTCTCGAAACTTTCGCGAAACTCCACGGGATAATAATTGGCGTAGGTTCTTGTGAGGGCATGGGCGCTGGTTCCCATTTGCACAAGAAAGCAAAGGCCGATGATCAGGAAGTATGCTGGGGTCCGTTCCTTGGACCGAGATTCATCCGTAAACACACCTTTATTGAATCAAAAATATTTACGGTGGAAATCTCCATTCTTAAAAAGAAAAGAAATCCTAACAAGAAAGGCGACCTTGGTCGGGGAAGACTGTGAAATCTTTTCTGTACACAACGCGTTATCAAATTGATAAACCATCCTCACTCACAAAGGAGAGGAAATGAGATCTTTAAGTCTATTGTCATTGATGGGATTGATTTGTTTCATCCTGTTTTCCACCGTGGGCCATTCGGATGAGTATGAATACGAGGCCCCCGCGGAATGTTATCTGGAAGAGTGCGATGGTTGGGAAATCGTCGATGAAGAGCCCATTGAAACAGAAATACCCGATGGGCGTCATCACAACGATGACGGTCGACACCATAGACGGCATCCTCGTCATGATGGACGCTTTCAACCACAACCTTATCCATACCCCGGTCCAGCACAACCTCCTGTGGTACTTCCTCCGACAGGTCCCTATTATCCAGCTCCTGGTGGAGTCGCATACTGTAACGTTTATTTTGTGGGCCATTCTCCCGGCGGACCGATTTATGATTTAAGAATCGGTGGCCGATTTGTTCAAAGAGGCTATTTCGGAGTGGTTCGAAATTCAGCGTGGTATTTCGCGCGCACCGGACAGTGCCGCTTGGGAAATATCCGCTAGTTCAGTCCAAATGTTTTTTTGAAGAGAGGGCCTGGTACCAAGTGTGATCGGACGTGCACCACAGAATCAAACTGAGGGGCACGATCACAAAGAGCAGGCCCAATCCCAGAAGTCCATAAAGCTTTAAATGCTCCTCAATGGGAATCAATTGGTACACTGAATAGATCGTGAGCAAGATTCCGCATAGAAAAATTTGAAAAAGCAAAACCACTAAAAAACTAGCTCGCAGTCCCAGTCGAACTCCATTGAGGAATTTCAAAAGATACAGCTCGCCCTTTTGTTTCAACTTGTGAAGGGTGAACATCTTAAAAAGAGCGCGGACAACAAACCCCATTTTAATCCTTCGAACTTCGTCCTAAGACAAAGCCGATCAAAGCAAACAAAAGTGCAGTCAAACCCACAGCAATAAAGGGCTTTTCTTGAATGGTCTTTCGGGCCTCTTGCTCTGCGGTTTGGGCCTTGTCTTTGATTTCATGGCTAGCCTTGCTGAACATTTCATCGACGCGAGGCTTGAGCTGTTGAATGACTTTTTGGAGATCATCCAGTTGGCTGGCCACAGTCGACTTCGACTTGGACTCCAAGTTTTCAATGGCTTCAGAGAGTGATTGGGGCTCAGAATTTTTATTCGACATGATGGATTCCTTGGGTGAAGTTTCTTGATTCTTGATCGGCACTTCGCTAGCTATTGTTTATGGCAAGAACCCTGGACCTTTATCAGTTATTGAGTCAGCCCGAATCCTATCGAAATCTCGAGTGGGAGCGCGCCCTCATGGTGGCCTTTTCCGAGGCCAAGGTCGAGTTGAGTTCTTCGGAAGCCCAAAGTGGTCCTGACGGGTGGCCTTATCTTCATGTTAAGGCTTCTCCTCAAGCGGGTGAGCCCGTGGTGCGAGTGGTGGACTGGCTTTCCACTCGAGGCATAGGGATGGTTCTCAATGCCTACAAGATGATGCCTGATTATATTTTTACTTATGGAATGATTTGGCACTTCAAAGAAAAGGGCATGTTCCAAGACTTTGATGCGAAGACCACATCGGGGCCGGTCGCTTACAAAAAAGAAGCGGGATTTCTTTTTGGCCCGCCTTCCGAAGCTTATCTTCCTTTGTATGTGCGAAAAGTTTTAAGACAATTTTTGAATGCTCAAGGAGTGAAGTATCCAAAAATTTTGGTCGCCACATCCAAGGATTATTCTCAAACAGATTTAATCATTTCCGTAGACTCTTTGGGAAATCCTCCAGAAAGAGAACATCGGGCCTTTGCGGAAGCGCTTTCTTGGTTTTTGCCCACGCACTATCCCATTGTTCTGGCACAGGAGGGAGGACTCCCTCCTTTTGCAGATCTCTAAAGCCAATTTAGAATTTAGTCGTCAAACTGAGAAGGGTTTTCAAATTCTCCCGGGTAAGGAAGAAGATCCACCAAACAGTCCCGCCAATACTCAGGAATGTCCTGAGAAAATGTCACAGCGATTTCAAAACAGCCGCGTCCGGTATGAAGAGCACGGGTGACCGTGCCATCCAAATCCAAATTCATTTGGGGCAGAAACATCACCACTTGATCCCCAATCAGCTCATTTAAATTTAAATTTTTCTTATAGTCCTCGGGAATCAAATCCAAGCGATCCACTTTCAGTAAAAAACCAGATTGAGAAGCATCAATAATGATACCTTCAGAAGCAATCACATTGTAGCTCGACAGGGAGGTCAATTCCGCAACGCGAACAGGGTCAACCAGCTTTCGATCCGCAATTCTTCTTTCTGCTCCCATAGAATGCTCACTTTCGTTTGAGAGAAATCATTTTCTATAAAACTCATCGGAGCCACTGGACCAAAGTTAAGAGGTTTTTTTACAAATTCTCAGATTGAAACAGTTGGTGCAGAAAAGGATTCCGGCCATTGAACAGATTGGCCTTGAGTGAGTGCCATCATGCGATCCAGAGAAACCTTTGCCTTTTCCATCAGTTGGGTGGGAAGTTGCACTTCAGGCGTTAAGGTTTGTAAAGCCGATTCAATTTTTTCTAAGGAGTTGAGCTTCATATAAGGACAGTCATTGCAGGCACAGCTACTTTGAAAGGGTGCTTGAATCAGTTCCGCATCCGGACGGAGTTTTTTCATTTGATGAAAAATTCCCGTTTCTGTGGCCACAACAAATGTTTTTTCAGGACGCTCTTCTACAGTTTTGAGCAAAAGAGATGTGGATCCAACCACATCGGCATAATCCAAAACGGTCTCATCACATTCGGGATGAGCCAAAACCAAAGCTTCGGGATGATTTGTTTTTAATTCAAAAAGTTTTCGACTGGAAAACAAAACATGAACTTCACAAGAGCCGGGCCACAAAATCATTTCGCGATTCAGCTTTTTCGAAAGATAGCGTCCTAAGTTTTTATCCGGTCCAAAAAGAATGGGCCGATGTTTTGGAATGGCATTAACAATTTTTTCAGCGTTGGACGAAGTGCAAATCACATCAGAAATGGCTTTCACTTCTGCGCTGCAGTTGATGTAGCTGATGCAAATTCCTTCGGGGTGTTTCATTCTCCACTGTCTGTACTGATCTGCAGGAGAAGAATCCACCAAAGAGCAACCCGCGTTCAGATCAGGAACCAGTACGGTTTTGTTTGGAGAAAGAATCTTCACGCTTTCGGCCATAAAAACCACGCCCGCCAGAAGAACGACAGGGTGATTTGCGGATTGGCCCTTCTGAGCCAAATAGAGGGAATCTCCCACTTCATCGGCGATGTCTTGAATTTCTGCGGGCTCGTAAAAGTGGGACAGCAGAAGAGCTCCGCGTTCTTTTTTTAGCTTTAAAATTCGTTCTTGAATTTCCATGTCCATCCCCCTTGCGAAGCCAAAGTACAGGCTTCTTTCAGGAAACGTCAACGGGGCTTAAATATCTCCGCCCTTAAGAACGTTGATAATCGATTTCGACACACTCTTGAGGGACTCAAAGACCCCTTTGCCTTCAGAGGCTGTGCCTTCAAATTCTGGACTGTTGTATTTGTTGAGAGCTGTTTTCATCTCTTCCAAGGGAACGGCGTTGGGCAGGTCTCTTTTGTTGTATTGAAAAACCAAAGGGACCTCATTGATTCCGTAGCCCTGTTGGGTCAAATTTCGTTCGAGGTTTTTGAGAGCTTGAATGTTTTCTTCCATGCGTTCTTCTTGAGAATCCGCAACAAAGACCAAACCATCCAAACCTTTTAGGATCAATTTTCGAGAAGCATCATAAACCACTTGTCCTGGGACCGTGTAGAGATGCATTCGAGTTTTGTAGCCTTGAATCTCTCCAATGTTCAAAGGAAGGAAGTCAAAAAACAAAGTGCGCTCAGCATCTCCGGGAATGGAAAAGAGATCCGATTTTTCACCCGACATGGTCTTTTGGTAAACCCATTGAAGGTTGGTGGTTTTACCTCCCAGAGAGGGACCATAATAAACAACCTTGCAGTGAATTTCTTTGGCATTGTAGTTAATAAACGACATTAGACCTGAACCTTGTTTTCAATCGCTCTTCCTAAAGTCCGATGGTCGATATAGTCAATATCCCCACCAATCGGTACCCCATGAGCAATACGATACGCCGAAATTTCTCTCTGTTTAAGCAATTTCGCTAAATAAAGCACCGTCGTGTCACCTTCAAGGTCGGCATCCAAGGCCAAAATGACCTCTTTGATCTTGCTTTCGGGTTCATCCAGCCGGTGAAGGAGTGCTGGAATTTTCAAATCTTCCGGTTGAATGCCATCCAAAGGGGAGATGGCTCCATGAAGGACGTGATACCGACCGTTAAAAACCCCAGAGTTTTCAATGGAGTCGATGTCAGAAGGGTCTTCCACAATGCACAAAAGATCTTCGCGGCGGTGCAGGTCCGAACACACTTCGCAAATTTTTTCGCCTTCGACAAAAGCAAAACATTGAGGACATTCCTTAACGTTCAGTTTGACGGCTTTCAAAGATTCCCTCAGAGACTCCACTTGAGACAGAGGGGCTCGCATCAGGTGATAGGCCATCCTTTGAGCGGACTTCGGTCCCACACCAGGGATGCGACCCAATTCCAGGATCAGTTTATTGAGAGAAGGAATTTTTCCAAGCATGGGAAAATTAGAACATTCCCGGCATAGAAAATCCACCGGTCACTTTGGACATTTCCTGTTCGTAGGTGGTTTTTACGGTTTTCATCACTTCGTTGGTGGCCGTAAGGATTAAATCTTGAAGCATTTCTTGGTCGTCCATGGCGTCCGGGTTGATTTCCACACTTTTCAGTTGGTAGTTGCCCAAAGCGACGACTTTTACGGCTCCGCCACCAGAAGTTCCTTCGAACTCACGAGCTTGAAAATCTTCTTGGAGCTTCTTCATTTTGTTTTGCATTTGATTGGCTTGTCTCATCAAGGCCTGCATGCCTCCGCCGCCCATACCCTTCATTGTCGCCTCCTAGTTTGGCTTCATGTCTTTAATTGCTTTGATTTCTGCATTAAAAATGCCTTTGGCAGACTTTACCAAAGGATGGTTTTCAATCTGTTCTTTTTCCTCGGCGGCCTGCTTTTCGTTGCTTATGGCCGTCAAAGTTTTTGGAGTGGGAGCTTCTGAAGAATCCAAATCTCCCAGTTGAATTTCAAACTCGTACCCGGGTCCCCAAAAGGTGTTTAAGTAGTTGCTCAACTTCTTTTGAAAATCGGGATGGCTGATTTTTTCGAATATAAATTTCAGCTTGGAGGGAACTGCCAAAATCAGTTTTTTGCCCTCTTGTTTTTTTAAGTAGCAATTTTCAAGTTGAGCACCCACCAAGCCATTGATGTTTTTGACCTTCTCCACAAACTCACGCCAGTGATCGGGCTGCTTGGGAGAGTCATCCACGGGAGCTTCGTTTTGTGGAGCTTCAGGAGTGGACTCTGGTTTTACTGTGATTTTTGTTTTTGCGGGTGCTGGTTTTACTTTTGGCGTTGCTGTCGTCGCAGGCTTTGTCGTTTGTACGGGAGTCTTTTCCGGAGCCCCAACAGGATTTTCAAATTCTGCAAAGCGAGGAGAGCTGGCCATCCGAAGCAAAATCATTTCTAAAACCAATCGCGCATCACTGCCTTTGGAAAGATCCTGTGCTCCTTTCAGAGCCATATCAAACTGCCAGTGAAGGTCCTCTTCGGTGAGCTTTTCAGAGACCTGTCGCAACTCTTCAATCTCTGATTCAGGAAGGTCCAAAATGTGATGGGAGTCTGGAGACAGGCGAACCAAAAGAGTGTTTCGAATGGTTTCCAAAAGGTCCTCAATAAAAGATCGCGGTTCCAAATGACTCTGAGAAAATTGCAGCAAAAAATCTTTGAGGGCCGTCAGGTCTTTGTGAGCAATTGCGGACCAAATTTGATAAAGGGCACCACGGTCTGTCAGTCCCAAGGTATCGATCACATTCTGTTGATGAATTTCACCTCCAGAGAAATTGATCATTTGCTCCAAAAGACTTTGGGCATCTCGCATAGAGCCGCCACCTTGTTTCGCAATCAACCACAAGGCCTCTTTTGAAACATGCACATTTTCGGCATCGGCAATTCTTTGCAGGTGTTCACTAACCAACTTCAATGGAATTTTTCGAAAATCAAAACGTTGGCAGCGAGACAAAATGGTGGCTGGAATTTTTTGAACTTCGGTGGTCGCAAAAATAAAAAACACATGAGAGGGAGGCTCTTCCAAAGTTTTCAGCAAAGCATTGAACGCACTCTGTGAAAGCATGTGCACTTCATCGATGATGTATATCTTATGAGTGCCACTGGAGGGCATGTAGCCAACGGTATCGCGAAGTTCACGAATGGCATCCACACCGTTGTTGGACGCTCCATCGATTTCAATCACATTGAGGCTGCGTCCATTTTGAATGTCTTCACACTCAGGACATTTTCCACAAGGCGTGTAGTCCACAGCATTTGGACAGCGAAGAGCCTTTGCAAGAATTCTTGCGGTGGAGGTTTTTCCCGTTCCGCGAGGGCCGGTAAAAAGAAGGGCGTGATGCAGGCGATCTTTGCGAAGAGCATTGAGCAAAGTTTGGCGGATATGATCTTGGCCAATCAGTGCGTTGAACTCTTGCGGTCGCCATCTGCGGGCTATCACTTCGTATGAACTCAATCCATCCCCTCGATTTCAAAAGCTAAGAGTGGCCAGGCACCCCATATCGCATAGATCCCAAGTACCGTTGCTTCCTTCCGGACCTGGCGGGGTTCGCTTGAGAAGCCTATCGTATGGGACCCGGCCATAGATGACAAAAGGGAGAAGCTCCTTTTTGTCGAAAAAACCAACCCAGGAATTACCTTAATTTGGCTCTGAAACCAACCGCGTAGGGTGAGGCTCAGGCATATGTGGCGGCGCGTCTACAGTGAGGAATCACAGACCGTCTGCAATGGCTTCCAGTTGCTGAATTTCATCCAGCCAATAGGACTCCGAGCCAAACTGTGGAAAGAGTTGTGGAAAGCTGGGATCGCTCCAGCGTTGGTGAATCCAAGCCGCATAATGAATGATGCGCAGTCCTCGAAGGGGTTCCATCATCTCCAACTCTTCCTCATTGAAACTGCGCAACTCTTGGTAGCCTTCAAGCAATTGATCCAAGGCCTCGCTGGCCTCATCTGCATCTCCGGTGCAAATCATCCAAAAATCCTGAACCACAGAGCCCATTCCCATGTCGTCAAAATCCATAAAAAAGAACTGATTGGGCTTTCCGGGAATGTCTGTTTGAAGAAGGTTTCCACGGTGGCAATCCCCGTGGATTCTTTGAAACTGTGCATGAGCTTCCAAATCTTCCAAGTGCTGAAGAATTTCGCTGGCGGCCTGTTCATAGCGAGAGAGCAAGTGCGAGGGAAGCAACGGAAGAATTCTGTGAAAAGCGGGCCAGCCTTTGTCAGCAGCGGACCAGGAGGGACGGTGCAAGTGAGTTCTTTTGGCGCCCACATTGTGGAGGTGGGCCAAAGATTTTCCCAATTGGGGAAAGTCCTTCAATAGAATTTCTTGGGGAAGTCGTCCCATGGCCTTGGGAAAAACGGCAAAATACAAATTTCGAAAGGTAGAGAGGGTCTCTCCCTGTTTGGACAGCAAAAGAGGACTGACCACCGGAAAACTTTCTTTTCGAAGATCCTCTAAAAATTCATGTTCTTCTTTAATTGCGGTCAAATCCCACCGTCCGGGTCGATAGAATTTGGCCACCACTTTCGACCCATCTTCCAAGGTCACTTGAAAAACCCGATTTTCATAGGAGTTGAGTTGAAAGTATTCTCCGGTCGGTCGAAGCCCTTCCTGTTCAAGGGCGGCGAAGACAAGGTCTGGAGTCAGATCAAAAAATGATTTCATAGCGCTTTCTTTTTAACTATTGTTTCAGGAACATGCAGTGTTTTTCTTGGAAAAATTATCAAGTGGAAGTGAAGAGAAACTGGGGGCAGAAGTCGCTGACCCTTCGGGTTCCTTTTCCGGGGCAGCTTCGAGTTTCAGGTCCAAAGAGTTTGCTGAAGCGCGAGGTGTTTCGATTTTTGGAGGAGAATGGAGCCTTCATTGAGCGCTGTGAAAGTGAGTGGAAGCTTCAATATTCCAAAGCTTCCATTCAACATTTTCGCGCCGGAGAGACCTGCATTTTTTTAGGAAGGCCTCGCAAACTGGAGTTCCTTGAGAAATCGGGAAGAGCAAATGTTCTTCTAAATGGAGATCAAATCCAAATTTGCCAATCGAGCTTTGAGCCCGCCGAGGTTCAAAAAACATTGATTCGATTTTTTAAAAAAACGGGAATCAACTACTTGTCTCATTTGGTGCGCATTCAATCTGAAAAGATGGAACTTTACCCAGTTTCGGTGAGTTTTCGCTCACAAAAATCCAGATGGGGAAGTTGTTCCAGTGCCGGTCAAATCAGTTTGAATTGGCGTTTGGTCCTCGCTCCTTCTGAAGTTGCAGAATATGTGGTGATCCACGAGTTGGCTCATCTTCAACATCAAAACCACTCTTCAAATTTTTGGAATTTGGTTGAAAATCATTGTCCTCAGTTCAAACAACACAAGAAGTGGTTGAAAGACAACCACGTTCAATTCGAATTTTTAGATCCCAACTATTTGTCCATGGGCGCGTTTTTTGAATCCACGAAAACCAACTTGGGATTGTGATCTCGAGCTTCCATTTCATTCACTTGCATGTAGCAAGCAATGATCACCAAATCACCAGCATGAGCCAAACGTGCGGCCGCCCCGTTGAGGCAAATTTCACCCTCTTTTCCTTTAATGACGTAAGTGGAAAAGCGCTCGCCGTTGTTGCAGTTGTAAATGTCCACCCGTTCAAACAAATGAAGTCCTGCTTGATCGATCAAACGAGGGCAGATGGACACCGAGCCTTCATAGGCCAAGTTGGCATCGGTGACGGTGGCACGGTGGATTTTTGACTTTAAAAGAGTCAGTTGCATATGGTTCTCCTATTTCAGATTTAATTTTAAAGATTGATGGATTCCGTAAAGAACAAGATCGGGAATTTCTTCGTCAAACATATTTGAATTTGCAAACAAGGAAGCAAATCCTCCGGTGCCAAGGATCAAAGGCTTTTCATCTTCAAAAACCTCTGCGGTAATGCCTTTGCAAATTTCACGAACAGCGCCAATGGTTCCGTGGTAAAGCCCAGACTGAATGCTTTCAATGGTTCCTCGTCCTAAAGTGGATTTTGTCGAAAGAATCTCAACGGAAGGAAGTTTTGAGGTTTGGCTTTCTAAGGCTTCCATGGAAATTCGAATCCCTGCGGTGATCACTCCGCCCAAATATTCGTGCTCTTTCGAAACTGCGCAAAAAGTGGTCGCGGTTCCAAAATCAATGATGATGATGTTTCTGTTTGGAAAGAGCTGACTGGCGGCAATGGCATTGGCGATGCGGTCGGCACCCACTTCCAATGGATTTTTATATTTAATCTTTAATCCGGTCTTCACTCCGGCTTGCAGAACAAAAGGTTCGCCGCCAAAGTATTTTCGTGAGGCATTTTTTAAAGAATGAAGGGATTCCGGGACCACTGTGCAGATTGCGATTTTCTCCACGCTCTCAGGATCCAAGCCATTTTCTTTTAAAACGGATCTCAGAAAGACTCCGGTCTCATCAGAAGACTGTCCATTGCGCGAGGACTTTCGAAACCGAAGAACGATGTCTTCTCCCTTAAAAACTCCACCATAAATTTGGGAATTTCCCACGTCCAAACACAAGATCATATGGATTCTCCTATAAAATTTTGAACGGTCTCAAAAAGCGAGGCTTTGTCTTCAAAGGAAAAGGCATGTCCTTCTTTGGTATAAAGGGTGCCATGATGGTTGGTTTCCGAAATCTCGGTCAAATCGTTTGCGATGACCGCGTCGATTGAACTGCTTTCAAAAAGTTTTTGAACTTTGGTGGAACGCTCTTCTTTGGATAAGTTTGAAGTCAATTTAAAGCCGACGATGAGTCCACTTTTATTTTTGCTCCATTCTCGCAAGTGAGAAATGAGTTTTGGATTTCTCTTGAGTTTCAACGTGAGTTCTTCTGGAGAGGAGTCCAGCTTGCCAGAAAGTGAAGATGCACTTTGGCCATTGATTTCGGACAGAAAATAGTCGCTGACTGCAGCGGCATGCAAGATTGCATCATAAGATTTCGAGGAGACTTTTTCCTGAAGAAGATCTTTTAAATCTGCCGTGCTTGAAAAATAAGTGGGCTCCAAGCCTGCAGGAATATCAAGAGTTGCCGACTGAGAGAGCAGAAGATCCACTTGATACCCTGAAGACAGAAATTGTTTCGCTAAGGAAACTGCAGTCTTTCCTGTGCTTCGATTGGACAAGACTCTCACGTCATCAATGGGCTCGCTTGTTCCGCCGCCGGTGATCAAAAGAGATCCCTTGGAGGAGGGTGTAGATTTTAAAAGCGTGTCAATTTCTTGCAGAATTTCGGCAGGCTCCGGAAGGCGTCCTTTGCCTTGTTCTCCGCACGCCAAAACGCCGGACTGAGGATTCAAAATATGAGTGTTGGGCTCTTTGTGAAGGCGCTGAATGTTTTCCTGAACGCGAAGATTGGACCACATTTCCAAATTCATTGCGGGTGCAATCAAAACCTTTAATGTTTTAGGTCGCGCCAGAAACAAGGTCGAAGGAAGATCAGACGCCCCACCGTGGGAAAGTTTAAAAAGCAATTCTGCAGAACAAGGGCACAGGACCATAAGGTCCGCCCAGCGTGTGAGATGAATATGATCCATGGCATGACCGGATTCAAAGACGCTTTGAAGAACCGGCTTTCCAGTGATCCCTTCAAGACTTGTGGCCCCAATAAAATGGGCGGCATTCTTTGAAAAGACCACTTGAACTTCATGGCCCTTTTGAACCAATTTTGAAATCACATCGACAGCTTTAAAAGCCGCAATGGAACCTGATAAAGAAAAGAGGATTTTTTTAGAGGGGAACATTGTCAATCAACCTGATATTTGAAAGCCATGCTGCCACAAATCGACGTCCATAAAGGTCTTCCACGTAATCAACCTTAAAACCATTGCCTTCAAGGTTTGCTTTGACCTCATGAGAGGTTGAAGGTGTGGTCAAGAATCTGTAAATCAAGGCGGCCTTATTGCGATCTTCAGGAGAAAGCCTTACATTGCGAGAACTCAAGGCCAGTCCACTTTCCTCACGAACGGTAGGAACGGCAACCACCTCCAAATCTAAAAAGAACTCTCGAGCCATTTTTTGAATGATAAGGAGCTGTTGGTAATCTTTCTCCCCAAAGTAAGCCTTATGAGGTTGAACAAGCTGAAACAGTTTCATCACAACCGTCATGACACCTTCAAAATGTCCAGGTCGAAAGCGTCCGCACAAGCCCTTGGAAATTTCGGATTCTGTGATTTTTATAGTTTCACCCTGAGGATACATGTCACCGGTCTGAGGAGTGAAAACCGCATCCACATTTAATTCCGCCAACAGGCCTAAGTCCTTTTTAAGGTCGCTGGGATACTTTTCTAAATCCTCTGGATTGTTGAATTGAGTGGGGTTCACAAAAATACTGACGATGGTTTTGGAGCAATTTTTTTGACTCTCTTTGATCACCTCCAAATGTCCCTTGTGTAAGGCTCCCATGGTTGGAACAAAACCCACAGTAGAATCTTTGAGATCTTTTCTCCAAGCCTGAAAAATTTTAACATCTGTAAAGTGGTTCATTCGTAGGTCTCCTCTGAGGATGGAAAGTTCTTATCAAGAACAGCCTGTTGAAATTGTTGAACGGATTCATGGACCAAACCACGGCCCTGACAAAACTCACGAACAAAGCGAGGCTTCTTTCCTGAGGTAAATCCCAGCAAATCATGGAGCACTAAGACCTGTCCATCACAGTCCAATCCGGCTCCTATGCCAATGGTAGGAATAGACAATTGAGAGCGAACTTCCGAGGCCAAGCTCTGAGGAATGCACTCAAGAACCAAAGAAAAAGCACCCGCTCTTTCTAAGGCCACTGCATCCTTTGAAATTTGATTTTTCGCAGCTTCGGATTTGCCCTGAACTTTGAATCCTCCAAAATTGTGAATAAATTGTGGCGTCAAGCCCAGGTGGCCCATTACAGGAATTCCCGAAGAGGACAAGCGTTCCACCAATTCCAAATTTCCTTGAGCCCCTTCCAATTTGACAGCATTGGCTCCAGCTTGAATCAGTGCCGTGGCGTTATCGATGGAGGTTTCCAAACTTTTTCGAAAGGACATAAAGGGCATGTCAGCCACGATAAACTTGTTGGGGGCTCCTTTTCGTACGGCTCGAGTGTGTTGAACCATCATATCCATGGTGGCTTGAGTGGTGTCATCGGCCCCGTACATAACCATGACCAAGCTGTCCCCAACCAAAAGCAAATCAACATCTGTGGCGTTCAGAAGTTTTGCACTCCAATGGTCGTAGCAGGTCACCATGGTCAGGGGATATTTTTCTTTACGTTTTAAAATCTCAGGAACGGATATCATTTTGCAGTCCTTTGGTTGAAGGAGTCATAAAAATGGTTGTAGGTGGCGAGAAGTCGGGGAAACTTTTCCAGCTCTTGGCGGTGGCAATAAATGGCTTTAAGATCTTTTCTTCCAAAGGGTCCGCTGGACAAATCGGTACGATCTTCTGTCACCTGATGGAGAACTTCAGTCAGAATGGGCTCCAAAAATTTTCGGGGAAGTTTGAGTTCGGATTCGAAAACTTCGCTGATCTCCTCCCAAATCAATTTTGGAAAGTTGCCTGCCAGGTGACACAGACCGTGGTAAAGCGCCCGTTTCTCTGGGGGCAAAGTGGCTTTGGGATTGGGGAGTTCTTGAATCCAAGGTAGCGCCATAAGAGCTTGATCCATCACGAGGGGAATCTGGTCGTAAAAATCTTTGGATAAAGTTTCTGATCCAAAGTTCATCAAAGGGTGAAGGGCCAAAACTTCGGGAAGGTTCAAACGACCCGAAAAATGAATCTTCAATTTGTTTGCAGGAAGGTGCGCGCACAATTCTGGAATGGCCGGATCTGAGACCGCCATAAATATCATTGAAGAGAGTTCCGATTTGCTCTGGAGGGAGGAAATACCCTCTTTTCGAGTCCACCCGATCCAGGGCAGGGACCTTTGGGTCAAATAGGCTTTGAAATGGGATCCGACACGGCCATCACCCAATATGAGGAGCGGGTTTTGCTCCAAATCACAATGTGTCATCATCACGGGTACCTGTCCTTTAAATGAATGGGATCAAGTCCTACAGTCCAAATCCTTACCTCTGGGTTTCCTTCCGGGCAAGGCCAGACTTAGGAATTTTAGGGTGTTTTTTGCGCAAGACATTGGTACACAGGGGCATGCCAAAATGGATGTGGATCTTAATTTCAATCGTGTTGTCTTCAGCAATTTACTTTTCAATTCGCTATGGATTGCGTCCCAAGCCCATTCCGTTGATGAATCCCAGCAATTTTGCTAGCCATGAAGAGCTGGGAGTGGTGTCTTTTCGACGCCTTTTTCAACCCTTAAGATCCGAGCGCATTGTGGTGTTGGGCTATGAGCCTGACCAGCCCGAGTCTTTGATGACTCTCCAAGGTCTTTTTAAAGCAGGGATTGAGGCCCGTGTGAAGGTTCAAAAAATCTATGTTTTTGAGGACCTGGAATTGCCGTCTTACTTTGATCGTTTTTCCAAAGAGTCTTTTGGTGAGAAAGATCTTCCCCGACTCCGGGCGGAGATTGGCAAAGCCCGCAAGCGAAACGGCACCATCTTCTTTATTGCGCCGTCATTGATGACCACCCATTTGAATGAAAACTCAATGACTCGTGCCTTAGAGTCGTCCTCTTCCGGACCGATCTTTTCGCTCTCGCAATTTCCACTGAGTTTTGCAGAAGAGGTTCTGGAAAAGTATTCCGATGCCTGTACGGACTTGGATCCCAGAGATACCGAAAGTCGAATTCACTGCATCACCTTTCGGTATGCAAAATCACAGTCTCGAAGACGTTTGGATTTAAAATCTCTTCTTGGAGCCATCGAACGCTACGGCTTAAAAGAATATTTGATTTTTATTTATAGACCCGCCCAAACCAACTAAAGGTCGTGGGCGAGGGGCTTCTTCACAGAGCGAAAATAGGTTCGTGGGGAAAGAGTCAAAAGGTCACTTAATTTTGACATATAAACGCAAGCAAAGCGATCCACTTGATAGCCGAAATAGCTTTCCTCAATTCCCGCTCTCATCACTTCGCCCCAGTAGGGATTGTAGATTTTTTGAAGCTTGCGGATCTTTGCCGCAATGGCTTGATCGGTTTTATTGACCTTTTGAAGCAGTTCTTGAATTTTCTTTTCATGATTTTTAGTTCCGGATTCGATTTGCTCCGAAATCAATTCATCCACTTTGGTTTCCAATGGAATTTTTTGATTCATTAAAAGATCAATTTCTCCATTGATCGGAGAGGCTTCTTTGTTTTTCTCAACTTCTGCAGCCAATTCTTCGATCACCAAAGCGGTTCTCCAGGCGCAGTCTTTTTTCAAACGAACAATGTCTCCGTAGATGTGATCACCGATGTACAAAATGTCATTGGGATCCGCTTGCAAGGCCTGAGTAAAGGTTTGCGCATGTCCCCCTTGGTAGATGCCTGGAGACAGTGGTTCATCGCAGTTGGAAAGCAGACCGGACTTAGGGTCTACCTTTAGAAAGGAAATTCTTTCGGTAAAGAATCTGGGTTTTGCGGCCAAAGTGATGGTGTACTCAAAAAGCTCTTCCCAGGAAGAATGGTTTTTCAAACAGGGGTTGATGCAATAATCCAGAAGCAATTTCGTATAACTGAAGTCGCTGTTGGTTAGAACAAAAAGCTTCTTTCCATGGAGGCGAAAACGTTCAAGGCCTTGAACCACTTCTTCGTCAATCACAATAAAGTGCTCTAAGTTCTCACGCACTCGGTCTTTAAGACTTCCATCTCTGTGAGCACGGTCCAAGACGGAGTTCAAATCATTGGCGATGATTTGATAATCAGGAAAGTTCAATTCGGGGCGTTTGTCTTTAAGATCCACCAACTGCATGAACAGGCCCGCAAAAGCGATAGAAAAGGTAGTGTCTACGGTGTCGTAATCGGGATCTCGCAAATCCACATAGGTGCTGCCATAAATTTTTCGTTGCTCTCGGTAATCGATGGGCTTCAAGCCGTGGTAGCTGACACGAATTCCCGCATGGCGAGAAAGTTTCAGGACGTTGCCCCGAACTTTATCAATCACTAACCCACGAATGGCGCGATCAAAAGAAAATTCCAGTTTTAAAATTTCTTCTGGATAGGATTTCATCTCTACAAGTTTTTTCAGCATGGTCTGGTGAGCCAAGCTTTCAAAATTTTCACTGTTGTAACGAACCAAGGTGTGGTCCATATCAAACCCAAGGTATAGGATTCGTTTTAAATTTAACGTGCGATTGGCAAAAACATTTTGATGCATATAAGACCTATTTGTTTGCGAGAGGAAGATTCAATTCGTTCCATAAAAGCATTCCGCCATCCATGTTATAGGCATCAAAACCTTGATCGATGGCGAAAGAAGCGGCGGCGGCGGAACGGCGGCCACTGCGGCAAATAAAAACAATTGTGGAATCCTTGTTCAGATCCCCAAGGCGACTTCCCACCTGATCCAGAGGAATGTGAGTGATATTTTCCATGTGGCCCAGTTCCCCTTGAAGCTCTTCAACTCCACGAACATCTACCAACTGCACCAAGTCCTTCTTTTCGAAGACTTCATTGGGAGAAAGATCTTTGACTTTGGGGTCCATAGGGTTTGGTTTTGCGGTGCTCATTTCCACTTTATGACTTGGCATGTAAGAACTCCTTAAAAGTGACCAAGAGACAAGTTAACGGTAAATCTGGGGCCTGTCGAGGCCAATAGAACCCAAACTTGAGGAGATCGATGATGCATCAATATCAGCAAGGAACCTACACAAAGCAAGCTCATAAGGCCATTCCCGAAGGCTGTTTTGAAGAAGAGCAAGGCTTGAAGGGTTTTTTTGGGCCCGCATCCCATTTGATCAAAAAAGAGCCCAGTACCCGTTGGCAAAAAATTGAAGGACCTTTAAAGCCTCGAATGTTTGATTTGGTTCCCGCTTTTGCGAATCCTGTGGATCAGAGAATTCTTTTTAACCGGGACCTGTCCATTGGGGTTAAGACGGTCCTCCCGCAATCCGAAAATTCCAAGAATGCCTTTCGAAATGCGGATGGGGATCAACTCTATTTTTGTCACCAAGGAAGTGGGGTGTT
This sequence comes from Bdellovibrionaceae bacterium UBA6776, assembly GCA_002453155.1. Taxonomy (GTDB): domain Bacteria; phylum Bdellovibrionota; class Bdellovibrionia; order Bdellovibrionales; family UBA1609; genus UBA6776. Next base: position 18,066 of record DKGG01000050.1, on the reverse strand, counting down.
CCTTACAGAGTATGGATTGTTAAACTATCGGGCCGGGCATTACATTGTGGTGCCCAAATGTTTGACCCATTCCATCGTGCCCGAAGAGCCTTCTCAATTTTTGACCGTGGAAAATCGAACCAGCCATTATCAAGAGCCGGATCGGGGATTGGTAGGAAGACATGCCATTTACGATACAGCAGCACTTGAAAAGCCCGATTTGGATCAGATGCAGGCTTATCTGAAAAGTCTGGGAGATGGTCCCATTCGAATTCATGTGAAGCGGTTGGATCAAATTACAAAATTTGAATACGACAAATCCATTTATGACACCGTGGGATGGAAGGGAGATCTGTTTCCCTTTACCTTGCACACCGATGACATGATGCCATTGATGAGCCACCGTGCCCATCTTCCTCCCAGTGCACACACCACCTTTGTAGCCAAAGAGTTCGTTATTTGTACCTTTTTGCCTCGTCCCTTAGAATCTGATGAGGACGCTTTGAAGGTGCCTTTTTATCATCAGAACATCGATTACGACGAAGTCCTTTTTTATCACCGTGGAGATTTTTTTAGTCGCGACAACTTACATGCGGGAATGATGAGTCTTCATCCCGCCGGTTTTCCCCACGGACCTCATCCCAAAGCGGTGAAGTCCATCAAGGGAAAAACGCAAACCAACGAATATGCCGTGATGATCGATAGCCGTTGGCCTTTGGAGGTGGATGAATCTGCCGGCGGCCTTGAGCTTTCTGAGTATTGGAAGTCATGGCAATCCAAATAGGACAAAAGTTGAATTCCAAAGAAGCTTTTGAGCTTGCCATTTTTGAAGCTCGAAAAGGCTTGGGGTTTGTTGCGCCCAATCCGCCTGTGGGTTGTGTGATTTTGGACAAAGAGGATCGGCTTTTAGCCGTGGGACATCATCAAAAATTTGGGGGTGCTCACGCAGAAGTGAATGCGGTTCAATCGGTAAAAGATCCCGAAAAACTCAAAGGGGCCAAAGTGTTTGTGACTTTGGAGCCGTGCTCTCATTTTGGAAAGACGCCTCCCTGCGCAGATTTACTTTGCGGACTTCCAGTTTCAGAAGTTCATTTTGGAGTGAAGGATCCCAACCCAAAAGTCTCTGGAAGAGGTCTTGAAAAAATACAGTCTGCAGGGATTCAGATCGTTTCTGCACCAGAAAGTGTACAAGAAGAACTCCAAAACTTGATCCGCGTGTTTTGGGTCAACCAAACGGAACAAAGATGTTTTGTGGCTTTAAAGGTTGCCAGTACTTTGGATGCACAAATGGCGCTTCCCAATGGAGAGAGTCAGTGGATCACTGGGACGGAGGCGCGCACCCAAGGCCATATATTAAGAGCCCACTATGGTTCAATCTTGACCACTGCAAAATCTGTTTTGCGGGATAACTCTTCTTTGAATGCCCGTGTGGAACCTTTCAATGAAAAAGAAATTCCCGTTTTTGTATTAGATCCCGAAGGAAGTTTGGCTTCCACATTGAAAAACTTAAACCTTTCAAAAGTGAGAAGACCTGAAAGTTTATTTGTGATCACCACAGGTGCACAAGCTTCTCGGTTTGAGGGCGTCATGGCCAGTGAACAGATTTGCAAAATGGAAACCCCACAAGGTCAATTTTCGTTGAAAGAAGTTTTGCAATGGGTTTGGGACCGGGGAGGGGCTTCGGTCATGGTAGAGGCCGGACCCAACTTGATTTCACAATTTGTGAGTGCCAAGACTTTTGACCAATTGGAGCTTTTTTTAGCGCCACAGATTTTTGGTGTGGCTTCGGAAATGTCCTGGTCCCAAAGTCTGGGATTGACCAAAATGAGCCAGGCCTTGAAATTTCAAAAAGTTTCTTACCAGCCCTTGGGCCAGGATCTTTGGATTTCGGCGACCCATCGATCAAATTTTTCTCAATGAACCTCAAAACTTAAGTATCAATTTCCGATGAAACTTACATGAGTCAGTTTCGTGTGACCTTTTCATTGAGGTACAAACTTCTATTGCTTTTGACCACCATTCCAGCGGTGTGTTTGGCCTTGTATCTTTTAATGGCCACGGAGCTTTTTAAAAAAGACAAAATTGCTTACGTCTTTGACTCCAGTGTAGCCGTTTCACGAGCCCTTTCCGTTCAGACCCGATTGACCGTTCAATCGCTTTTTGACGCGGTAAAACCCATTGTGGAATCCTTCGATTATGGGACACGCAGGTTTCCAGCTTCTGCTGAAAAATTATTTTCCCAATCCTCTCGGTTAAAGGCATTGCGGACTTACTTGAAAGGCAAAGACGGGAAATTTGTTTTTCTGGGAACCTTGGTCGATCAACAAGATGAGAGGGTTGTAAAGTTATCACAGGATCAGAAAATCTTCTCAAATGCCTTTTACGCGGCGATTGCTGATCAAGTTTACATTCACGAGTTGGAAAGCGAGCCAGGAATTGGCGTATTTAGCTTTCGCATCGATCGCGAAAAAGACCAGAGTCAGCTGATTGTCACAGCACTTGTAGATGTGGAAGGTTTGGAAAGCTCTTTTGCCTCGAATGGCTTGTATGACAGTTACCTGTGGAGCCCTAAGAACGGGAAGTTGTTTGGATCTGAAAAAGACATGGATCCTAAACTTTTAAGTTACTTGGGATCACTTCCCGAAGGAACGGCTGAACACAAAGGAACAAATGGGGATTCTTCACTTATGTCTTACTCCCGGTTGGGACTCAGTGACATCGTGGTGATCTCCACGGTGAGCATGAACAAGGCATTGAAAGCGGTCGATGTTTTGATTAAGAAATCCGCTTTGTTCTTTATTGCCCTCATTGCTTCAACTCTTTTAATCAGTCTATTTGCCTCTTCTCAATTGACCTCGGCACTTCGCGAGCTGTTTGAAGCGACAGCAAAGATTGCGCAAGGAGATTTTTCCGTAAGAGTGCTTGTGCGTTCCAAAGATGAAGTGGGTGGGCTTGCAGAAAGTTTCAACTGGATGGCGGAAAAAGTTTCTCACTTGATGAGTGAAACGGCTGAAAAGGCCCGCATGGAAAACGAATTGGCCACGGTAAAAACAGTTCAAGAAACACTCTTTCCTGCAGACAACCTTTCGGATCCACGTGCACAGGTGGTGGGTCACTTTCAACCTGCCAGTGAGTGTGGTGGGGATTGGTGGAGTTATACTCTTATAGGCAATAAGCTTTATCTTTGGATTGGAGATGCCACGGGCCATGGTGCACCAGCGGCGTTGATCACCAGTGCCGCCCGCTCTGCGGCAGCCTTGGTAGAAAGTTTGCCCGAGGTTCAACCGGATCAAGCTTTGAAAATGATGAATCACGCCATTCATCAGACGTCAAAGTCTAAAATCAATATGACTTTCTTTCTTGGGTGTTTGAATTTGGACACTGGAGAAATGGTTTATTCAAATGCCAGCCACGATCCACCTTATTTGCTTAGAAAGCCTGATGGCGGAAAGTTGAAGAAGAAGAATCTCATTCCACTGATGGATGTGAATGGATTTAGGTTGGGTGAACGAGAAGTTGCGGAGTATGAAACTGCTAAAGTTCAATTGAATCCAGGTGACCAGATTTTCTTCTATACTGATGGAATCATGGACATTCAAAATCCCGATGGTGAAAACTTAGGGGAGCGCGCTTTCTTAAGATCTTTGATGAAGGCCGTGAATGATGGAGAAGATCCAAGTGCTCGAGTCGAAAACTTAAAAGATGACATTGAAGGCTATCGACAAAATTCAGAATTGATTGATGACGTCACTCTGTTTTTGCTTCATTTTGGCCCCATTGAGAATCAAGTAAAGGTGGCGGCATGAGCGCGGCCAAGAAGCTGGATCCCTTTGAATCTCAAATCATGGCGGCTCTTAACGAGTTGCTAAGTGGCAAAGACCATTACTGTGATCCGTTGAATCCCTTCTATGATTTGGATTTGGAATTTTTGGTTCGCGCCAATTCCCTACCCATTTTTTCTAAAGCTACTATTGAAGATCTCTTTGGTCCTCGTGAAGAGGTGAAGTCATTTGAAATTTGGAAGCTCAGTGATAAGCAAAATCTTCTGGATCAAGTTCAGGTCGCGGCTACAAATTTTGGAATGAACAACACCTTAATTGAGGATCTCTTGGCCTGTGCAGATGAGTTGATTACGAATTCTCTCTTTAATGCGCCATTTGCTCAGAAAGTCGATCGAGGAATCAAAGAACTTCAGATTCCAGGAAGTGAGCCGATTCGTATGGAGATCTCTCGGGGACAAAATGAAGTTTTGTTGTCTTGTACAGATCCATTTGGAACTTTGGAGCTTGAAGCTTATTTCCGCAAAATATTGAGTTGTTATGAAAATGGAATTGCAGATTCCATCAACTATGGTCCAGGTGGTTCCGGAATAGGCAGTTTTATGGTGGTAGAACGGGTTTCAAGTTTGATTGTTGGACTTGTTCCTGGAAAAAGGACATCCTTTTTCTGCAGATTTCCAACGAGAATGAGTTCTCGAAAAAGGAAATTGGTTCCCAAAAATTTATTGGCGTTTCAAAGAAAGGAGTCAACATGAGTGGGTTTAGGTTAAACAAGAGTCAAGAGGGCGATCTTCTTAAAATCTCAATCGATGGACATATTGATGAGGAGTCCGCATTTGAAGAGATGACGCTTGATGGAATTTCCACGATTCAAATTGATTTGGAGAAAGTCTCTGCCATCAATTCGGTAGGAATCAGAGAGTGGATCAAATGGTCAAAGTCTTTAGCTGGAGTGTCGGCCATTGAGATTCTTCATTGCCCTAAAGTTGTGGTGGACCAAGTCAACATGGTCGCAGGATTTCTTCCTCCGAATGCAAAAGTTCAAAGCTTTTATGTGCCTTATTATTCTGAGGATTCTGGTGAGGAAGAAATGGTTTTGTTCAAAAGAGGAGAGCATTTTGACGAAAATGGCGTCAATCCTCCAGAAGGGTTGAAAGATTCTGATGGCAATGAAATGGAAATCGACGTTATCGAGGCTAAATACTTTAAATTTTTAAATGGATAAATTTTCACTTTTTGACCAATTTTTAGATGCTGTTTTTGTTGTCGATGAGACAACGCAGATTGCCTATGTCAATCAGGCAGCATCGGACCTCTGTGGACTTTCACCAAAAAGATTGGTTGGAAAGAAATGCTTTTCAGAACTTTTCGAAATTGGTGACTTTCCCTTTCCAATGAATGCAGACTCTCTTGGATACAGTGATCCAAGTCCCTATTTGGAAACTTCATTGAAAGCAGTCTCAGACCGGGGGAAATCCGCTCGGGTGCAAATGTCTGTCTCCCCGTGGACTGGAGGGGGCGAAAAACTTTGGTTTTTTGTCTTTCGTGATGTCAGTTTGGAAGAAGCTCTTCATGGCAAATACAAATCTGAGTTGGAGCAAAAAGAAGGATACATTAAAGAGCTTGAAGCCGCTCGCATTGAACTTGAGAAGTATTCAAAGAACTTGGAAGACTTGGTTGCAGAGCGGACAAAGCAGTTGAGTGTGGCGAATAGATCCTTACAAGCAATCATCAATAGCTTGGGCCAAGGATTTCTGACCTTTGATCAAAATCTTGAATGTGGAGATTTGTACACCAATGCATGTCGGGACCTTTTGGAAGTTGATCCGACCGGGAAGCCCATTCAAGAAGTTTTAAAGGTTAGCGAAGAGAAAAAGGCAGAGTTTGAGTTGTGGATCCAAACCCTATTTGCCGAGCCATTGCCATTCGAAGATTTAAAAAACCTTGGACCCGATTGGTTCGAAAGTTCCAATGAGAAGTCCATCTATTTGGAATATTTTCCCATTCGCGAAGAGAATGGAAAGTTGAGTGATGTGGTTGTTGTGGCAACGGATAAAACCGGCGAGGTTGCCGCCCAAAATGAATTGGATGCGGAGAAAAGCTTGGTTGAGATGATCTTAAAATTTGTAAAAGGTCGTTCTCTCTTCGTCAGATTTTTGCGATCCATTCCGCAGTTGTTGGACAAAGTCTCTGTTCTCAGTGCAGATGCTAAAAAAAATGAGGCCGAGCTTTTTAGACATCTTCATACACTTGAGGGCGAAGCTGGAACATTCTCTCTTCACAAAATTCGAGCAAGCTCACGGAAGTCTCAGCAATGGCTCCAAGAGCGCAAGTTCGAAGAGTTTATTGGATCTCTCGAAGAACTGAGGGAAAGCTATAAAAACTCTATCCAAAGTATTGAGTCCTTCTTTGGACCAGTTATGGAGTCTCAAGATCTTGTTGAGCTGAGCTATCAGGAAATTGATGCCCTTGCCGAGGAAGTTTTGTCCAGTACAAAAAATAGAGATCTTTCGTTAAAAATAAAGAGTTTAAAATCTCAGCAAAAAATTGAGTCCGTCTTTAGTCATTATGATGGTTTGATTCAAGGAGCCGCGGAAAAATTGGGAAAAAAGGTTGGCGCAATTCAGATTGAAGGCGGAGATCAAAAAATTGAAATTTCCCAATACCAGGATTTCATATCATCCTTCGTCCACGTTTTCAGAAATATTGTGGATCATGGTATTGAAGAAAGTGATGAACGATTGATGTTGGGCAAGCCTGCGGAAGGCCGTATTCAGATGACCTTTAAGGTCTCCCAAGACCAACTTTCAATTGTGGTTATGGACGATGGTCGGGGAATGGACCCGCAAGCCATTCGTAAAAAATTAGAAGAAAAGTTTCCGAATGAGGATTTTTCTACTTATTCCGAAAATGAGATTTTGCAACAGATCTTTAGGTCTCAATTTTCTTCCAGAGACAAGGTCAGCGAGTTTTCGGGACGAGGGGTGGGGATGGACGCCGTTCGAGAAGAGGTTGCCAAATTGGGTGGAAAGGTGAGAGTCTTATCAGAGTTAGGGCGTGGCACCCGATTTGAATTTGAAGTTCCATTGAAAGCCACTCAAGGGGAACTGAAGAGGTCGGCGTAAATGTTTGCAAAAGAAACTCATATTTTAGTTGTAGATGATTCTTTGAATATTCGACGCATGGTTGTCGACAGCTTGCAAAGACTTGGATTTACAAAGATCACTACGGCTGAAGATGTGCCGGAAGCAGAGAGCAAGTTGGCTTATTTTTCAAAAACGGAAAACCCCATTGGGTTGATTCTTTCGGATGTAAATATGCCTGGACCATCAGGATTGGATTTTCTTAAAAGTGTTCGTGGGCGTCCTGGATTTGAAGAACTTCCTTTTCTTTTGGTCACGACCGAAAGTGAAAAAGGTCCGGTGATTCAAGCGGCCGCATTGGGCGTCAGTAGTTATGTGGTCAAGCCATTCACAATAGAAACCTTGAGCAAGCGCATCAAAGATGCTTGGAACAAACACAACTCCTGAGCGCATTCTTTAGTGTCTTCCTAGACCTTTATCGAGCGAATTAACTTTTACTATTTTTTGTTTTTTTCCGATAAGAACTCTGATGAAGCGCAGTGATATCAAAGTCTTGATTGTTGAAGATGATAAATCTTTTGGAAAGGTTCTGAAAGAATCTCTATCTAAACTTGGCATGAGCATTGTCGTTGAGACCACTCCTGAAAAAGCGCTAAAGATGGTTCGTCTTGAGAGTTTTCAATTGGCAATTATTGATTGTATGTTGCCGAAAATGAATGGAATTGACCTGGCTGTAGAAATGAGAAAAACACAGTTCTCACAGAACCCTGTGGTTCTAATGAGTGGAATTTTTAAAGAAAAAGCATTTGAAAATGAAAGTTTAACGAAGACGGGTGCGGTCGCATTTCTGCCTAAGCCGTTTGAACTTGCAGAACTCGAAACGTTGATAACTAAAACATTAAGTGGACTTCTTCAATCTGAATCTTGGAGTTTGAAGTCCTTGCTTGCAAGAAGACTTCGATCCATTCGTGATCGCATGAAAGTTATCGAAAGTTTAGAATCAATTTCAGGTTTAGATATTCCAATGATTTTTTCCATTCTCTCTGATGCTAAGGTGAGTGGACATTTGACTTTGGTGACGCCGGAAGCAGAGATTTATGGAGTGACCTTTGGAAAGGGATCTATTCAAGCTTTTGACAGCGAAAAGGCCGAAGAAATTATTCTAGATCAATTGAAAGAAAAAGACTTCCTCTCTGAAGAAGATTGGAATGAATTTCAGAGCCTAGGTGAGAAAGGGAGTGTCATCAATAAGTTGATCAACAAAGGTTACGTCAGTCCCCATGCCATTCAATCAGCGCGAGCGTATCAAATCCGCATGGAACTTTCGCATCTTATGTCCCTTCCCACCTTCCAAGTGAGCTTTGTTCCTGACTCCAAAATTGATGATGATGGCGGGTTAGATTTTTTTGAGGCCTATGAAGCCTTGCAATCTGAGTTCTCAAACCATGTGGATCTTCCTTACTTTCACTCTCTTTATCAAGAATACATGGATGCACCCATAAGATTGACCGAGTTGGGAGTGGAAGAGCAGAACATTTGGAGCTCTGATTCGTTGGTAGGATTCTCCGGGCTTAAGGAGAAGATCGAACAAAGTTATTCTTTGTCTGAAATTCTTTCTGAAACATCGGACGAAGAATTGAAGGTCTTTGAGGCTATTCATTTGCTACTCGTGAATCGTATGGTTCTATTTGACGATTTGCAAAAGACTAAGAATGCAAAGGCTTCTTTGGAACGGTTTAAGAAGCTCAAAAGAGATTTGGAAAAACTGGATGCTCAGGAAATTTTTATGTATTTTGGCTCAAGCGAGAGAGTCTTGGAACCTGAGGTTGAAAAGATATATAGTTCTTTTAAAGAAACCAATCATCCGGATTCTTTGAGGACAGACTCGAATGAAGCTCAAGAGATTGCTAAAGAAGTTTTTGAATTGGTGACCAATGCTTACAGTATCTTGATAGATGCATCCAAAAGAGAATCTTTCTTTGCAAAACAAGAAGAGCGCAAAGAAGCTTTGCGTGTGGAAGCGGCCGCGCTTTATGAAGCTGCTCTCAGTCAATTAAGGAAAGGTCAGGCGGCAATGGCTTTGAAGTCCATCAATCAAGCCTATGCTAAGCAACCCACTCCAAGGTATTTCTTCATTAAGGTTTGGGCAGAGATGAAGGGTGGTTCGAAAAGTGTAACCCCCAGTGAGCTGTCGGAATGGCTTCAGAAGATGGATGGATTCTCAGTGAATGAAAGAAAAGATCCCTTTTATTGGATGGCCTTGGGAGTTCTTAAAAGGAACTCAGAAGACCCGACAGCGGTGGGATGTTTTGAAAAGGCTCTGTCTTTGGACTCCGGATTTGTGGAAGCGCGAAGGGAGCTGAATTCCATTCGAGTTCAATCCGGCCAAGAAAAGAATTCCAAACCCATGGATTTCTTAAAAGGTGACATCACAGAACTTGTCAGTCAGATCTTTCGAAAAAAATCAGGTTAGTTTTCTTAAAGTCTGCTTCAAAATTTCATCCACCACAATCCTTTCATGCTCGGTGGGACGAAATACAGTGAACAGTTTTTTAAGAGTCAGGTAAGCGCTTGAACTTCGAGCTTCAATGTCGAATCCAATTCCTTCGATCCACTGCCGAATCAAGTTGTCCGGACAATAAACTTCTTGAAAGGCGGGTGGTGTTTCAGACAAAGTTTGTTGAACTTTTTCTGTGGGTGGATATTTTTGTCGAACCATAAAAAGCGCCAGCAAGACGGCTTGGGCCAAATTCAAACTTCCAAATTCTCCAAAAATAGGAAGATGACACCCGAGGTGCAGGTGGGAAAGGTCTTCCAGACTGAGGCCATCCGCTTCCGTTCCAAAGCAAAGAAAAATCGCCGCGGGGTTAGATTTACTCTCTTCCAAATATTGAGGGATGTCCTGTTCAAGGGCTTCAGATAGAGCCATCACTTTTCGATTGCGTCCCGCTCTTCGAGTCATTCCGATGCGAAAACCCTGCCCCTCTTTTTCAAGGAACTCTTCCCAATCTTTATAAATGACAGCCCTTTGCAGAGCAGATTGCGCGCCGGCGGCTCCCTGTCGGGCCTTCGAATTGATGGGGGTTCTCGGTTGAATCAAAATCAACTGATGTCCACCCATATTGGCAAGCGCCCGCGCCGATGCACCAATGTTGGTGGCATATTCTGTTTGAACCAAGACCACTTTTAAAGAAAAGTCTGCGGACGGAGTCAAATCAGTCTCAAGCCATCGGTGATTTTATTTTCATAACGAGCAAATTCACTGCGAAGGACAGGCTCAATCTCATTTGCAAAATCTTTGAAGCCTTTCAAATGGGCCAGCTCCAAAACTTCATATCCAGCGAGCCAAGTTTTTTCGGGAAGGCTTTGAAATTGGTTCCATAAGCCCGAGATTTCCTCCTGCGCAATTTGATTTTTCTCACGGATTTTTCGAACTTGGTCGTAAAACGTAAAAAGCTTTATCTGATTGTCACTTGGATTTTTGGAGGGAACCCTTTCTGCAACAAAGTCTTCCACTTCGCCGTAGGCCTCGCGATCGGCAGGGCCACCAAAAACAGAAGTCACTTTGTTTCCACAGGCCAAATCAAAAGTTCCCCAATCGGGATCGAACAGCAATTCTTCGCCCAATGTCATTCGTGCGTGATCAAGTGTGATCAGAATCAGTTGATCCTTGTGAACCCTAAGATTTTTTACAGAACCTTTCAGTTGAATGCCCGATGAAAACTTCAAATCCACAGATTTGCCAATTTCGAGCCCCAAGCTTTTACGTTCAGACTCCGCCAAGGCATTTAATGGTTTCTCTAGGCCGGACAATGGACCCAATGGTGTTGAATATCCGTGGGCATGAAAGTCTTTCCCGTGCCCCTCCAGTTGTTGTCCGGAAAGGCTCAGTTGAGAGGGACCCGAAAATTTTAAAAAACTCACATGATCATCTTTTGATTTAAAGGACTCTAGGATTGCAGAAATTTGCAAACCGGAGTCTAGCTCCACCGTGTTCACGGATTTGGCGCGCAAGGCTTCATTCAATCCGTAAATGCCGCCTTTCCGAAAAGACAGGCGCTGTGCGAGATCTTCTAAAACCACTTGAAGGTGTTCAAAGTTGGGAGTGACAAAAAGTTGAGGTTGAGGCTCGGTGATGTCGTAGCTGACGTCTACACAATCCACGCTCAATGGAATTTTTCGAACATGGTCTTTTAAGCAGTCTCGGCTTTCACCCAAAGACGAGAGCAAGCCGGCTCCATAAATTTGAGGGTGTTTCAAATCGCCAATTAACCCGTACTCCGCGGTCCACCAGTTCATTCGTGACAAAAGCGAAGCTTCTGAAATGTAAGTCATGGATTTGTTGGTGGCATCCAAATGAGCTTCCGCTTTCTCAATGTCTTCTTTTGTGGAGTGGGGATGTTCCTTGATGTCGCTGAGTTTTCGGATGGCCTCGTACTGATTCAAATCCTCTCGAGAAATGATGGCCTTCTTTGCCACCTGAGCGTAGCTTTTCAAGTAGGCCGCATATTCGGGATGAATCAAGATCGGAGCGTGTCCGGCCGCTTCGTGAACGATATCCGGAGCGGGAGTGTAAAGCATGTGTCCAATGGATCTCATGTCTGAAGCGATCGGCAAAATTCCTAAAGACTGAAACTCCATAAATGCAGCAGGAGGAATGAAGCCACTGACAGGAACGGCGCCCCATCCAAACTTTTGCAGGAGTTCATCCATTTCTGAAATTTTAGGGATACGGTCCTCGCGGACACCTGTTTTCTCAAGTCCATCCAAGTAGCAAGGGTGAGCGGTATCTTTCAGATAGGCTTTCAGTTGGCGGAGCAAATAGCGCCAGGTGGCGTGCTCCTCTGGAGTGTAGGAATCAAAATGTTGAGAGGCCACATACTTCTTCAAATGTGAGGGGAGATTCCTAACCATGGGACTCATAAGATCTTGGGTCCTTTCATCAAATAAGACGTAACATAATCGTTCACGCCCTTTTCCAGACTCCATTCCGGTTGGGAAAGACCTTCAGAAAAAAGTTTTCCCATCTTGGCTTCGGTAAAATACTGGTATTGGTTGCGAATGTTTTCAGGAATGTCCACCCACTCAATTTCCATGGGTTTTCCCAAAGCTTCAAAAACCGGTTTTGCCAAATCTAGCCAAGTGCGGGCTTGACCAAAACCCATGTTGTAAATTCCGCTGTGAGCCGGCGCATCGTCCATCAGTTCGCAGATCCACCGGGTGATGTCTTTAACGTAAACAAAGTCTCGCAGCTGCATTCCATCTTTGTAGTCTTCACGGTGAGATCGAAACAGTTTTAATTTTCCCGTTTCTTGAATTTGAAAGAAGGCTTTGAAAACAAGGCTGGCCATATTGTTTTTAAAATATTCATTGGGACCGTAAACATTAAAAAAGCGAAGTCCATACCATCGAGGCGGGGTGGCTTTTTGCTTCTCTGCCCAAATGTCAAAGTTCACCTTGGACCAGCCGTATGGATTCAACGGGGTAAAAGCATCACTGGGTGTGTGATCATCAAACCCTTGAGCACCAGATCCATAAACGGCACCACTGCTGGCATAGATGAAGGGAATTTTTTGATGGGTGCAAAATTGAAAAAGTCTTTCCGTGTAAAGCGTGTTGTTTTCTTTCAAAAACTCCAAATCCATCTCGGTGGTGTCAGAACAAGCGCCCATATGAATGACGCCTTCAATGGAATTTGCCAATGAGGATTCTTCCAGTGCCTCAAACAACTCGTCAGTATGATAGAACTGCGAGTAGTTTTTTTCTTTGAGGAGATCAGGTCGTTCTTCCGGTCGAACGGAATCTGTGATGATAAGGTCTTTCTTTCCTCTCAGATTGAGTTCTGAAAGAAGAGCACTTCCGATAAAGCCATTGGCGCCAGTTAATATCCACATGACTCCGTTTTTAGTGAAAGAATGTCCTTAGGCCAAGTAAAAATGCATGGAGAGGTCGCTAGATGTCTTCGTTGTGCTCTTGAAGCACCATGATAAGAGTTTCCATCAGTTTTTTAGGGGGATTGACGGAAGACTTAAGGGGCTCGATGTCAAAATCCGGATTGAGAGTTTGGTGATCAATGAATTCTTCAATGATCGCCTGGATTTTTCCCGCATCTGAATTTTTTTTGTCAAAAGTCATGATTTCATCAACGATCCCAATAAGCGCATTGCCGGTGACTCGATCCTCTCTGTTGATGGAAGCCGCTCGTGGGGCCATCACCTCAAGGAGGGGTTTTAGACTTTGATGAGAGCTAACAGCTTCAAGCACTTTTAAATACAAAGATTGCCACCGGCGAATCTTACCCTTCAAACCATCAGAAAGTTTACGATCTTTTTGTGATGCGGACTGTGCCAATAAAAGTCGAAACATTTCTCTCTCCGAAAGGGACTCGCCGGAAAGAAGTTTTTTTGGATATTCGGCGATCGCAGATCTCATGTTCAAAATGGCTGGTCGATTGAGTCCATCAGCCACGGCATGCAGTTTACGGTAGGTCTTTTTTCGCTCCAAATCCACATGGGCCTTGTAGAGCTTTTTGACCAACGCCTGATGTTTGTTCATAAGAATGCGTTGATAGTTTTTAGGAAATCCCAGCTGCCAAACGAAACGCTCTAGAAGGCTTGTTTGAAAGAGTTCATCGAATTTTTTAAGGGCAGGGGAGTTTTTGAAATTCACCAAGGTCTTCTTTTCTTTGGTTTCCAAAAAGTCCACCATCTGAGTGAAAGCTTGAAGCATCATTCGGGCTTTTTGCCGCTGTTCATTGAGGTTGGTGGAATATCGTTCGACGTCATCATAGCGGTATTGGTCGTGACGGAGTCCAAATTGTCGAACACTTCCGTAATCAATGATTCCCGCCTGGGCCAGGACATTGTCGCCGTCCCAGTCCATCCATGCAAAAACGTAATCTCTCTCCATGTTGGCCGTAAATTGTGCAAACTCTTCCACGACTTGGTCCAACATCTTCGAGTACTTTTGAGGAGAACGGGGGGAAATGTTCCAAGATCCATTTTCATACTGCCGCTCAATCATATAGTCGGCCGCTTGTTTGAGCGGTTCCAATCGACCTTGCTTCAAATAAAGGAACATGTGCGCGGGTCGTAAGAGATTTTTTCCGGCACGAACGCCGATGCCTAAACCATTTCCAATATCAATGATCAATAGGACCCGTTCGGTGTGGTAGCCCTGTCGGTGAAACACTTCAGACAAAATGGCAGCAGAATAAAGCTCATCAATTTCGGCCATTCCACAACTGTATCCGTAATCTTCACACCCCGAAGGCAAGGGATGGCCGGCCTTCACCACGCCAGGAGCCAAAGCGGTCACGCCGGTTCCACGGCTGGAAACATCCCAAGTGGTTCCAGATTTTGAAGTCCACACTCCGTTCCAGATGCCGCGGCCATCTCCACTGGTGCGTCCGGTTTTGTCGGGATGTTGCAGCTGCAAATACCGAGTGGCCATGTAGGTGTTTTCTCTCATTTGAGTTTTTGGATAGGACACACCTTCGTTCTGTTCATACTCATTGATGATGCGAAGACAAAAGTTTTGCAGAAGCTTCTTTTCTAATTTTTTATTCAGGCGATGGGCATGGTCTTCAGGAAGAAGCTCCATTTCCTTTGCCAAATGAAAATTGAAATAGGTGACTTTTCCGTTCTTTAACTTTCGAACGGGGTATTGAATAGATCCTTCGGGAACCTGTTCCGCCCAAGGGTGGGATCCATTTACTTGATCAAATTGAGAGTAACTGTCATCTAAGACAGCCCTTTTTCGTTTTGCAGCAGTCATCTCTAATCTATTGATCGGAGCAGGGAATTAAGACTTGAGGCGAACTGGACCAAAGCCCCCAAAGGGGGTGGAAAAATTGGTCAATTGCCCCTGATAGAGGCGAGCGGCAATGTGTTGCAGCTGATCCTTATAGGCATAGCAGCGGATGTCGAATTTCCAATCCTTCAATTTCTCAGGTGGGAAGTATTCTTGCACCAAAGCATCGTCCTCCAACATGCGCTGAAAAACTTTTCGAGAAAGACTTTGTCCACGGTACGCAGATTTGCCTCCGAAAGAATTTTTCGGCTTAAAGAAGTAATTTTTTCGCTCGGCCCAAAGTTCATCGGGGTCCGTGAAATGTGCAATGTCATAGGTTTTTAGTAAAACCTGTTCGATGGGTTTCGGAAGGTTTGAGGTGTTTTGAAATTCAATCAATCGATTTTTATCCGCCAACCGTTCGTACTCGACAGGCTGAGGAGAAACCACCGCGAAACCTTCCTTCCAAGCGGACTGCAAGACTTGATGAGAAGTTTCAGTTAAAAAGAAGTCTGTGGTTCGATTGTAAATAAAATTTACGGCGAGACCCCCAGGGGTCATTACTTTTTTGTTTTCAAGTTTTAAATCAGAGGCTTCGCAAATTTCGCTTTTCCATCCCCAATGTTCAAAGAGCTCTTTGTACAAATAAAATTCAAACTTCATTTTTTGGGATTCGATTTGATCATCCACAATCGCAATCTGAAGAGTTTCAGAAGACTGAGATCCTTTTGAATGTTCCAAAAGAAAGGAAGATTTTAAAGACTGGATGGCTTCCAAATCAAAATAACTTTTGGATTGATGTGCAGCTTCCGCAAAGCAGGAAATCAAAAAACCAGAGGCATTGGTGTTGACCTCAATCAATTTTGCTCTTCCATCAGAATGGGTGTGAAAATCGTAGGACATCAATACAGAATCATTTTGGATGTGGTGGGAAGGCGGGGTGGAAAGGTTCCGTGAAAAATGAAAAAGACTTTGAATGGCATTTTTCATTTCATCCCTAACAGCAGTCGGAATTTCAACAACCTCAGGAGAAATCAAATAGGTCCAATCCACATTCAGCCGACCATTTTCGATTTCCTTAAAGGTGATTGGAAAGTCTTTCTCTAGAACTTCTTGCAGGTCTTTGTAAAAGTTGGCGGAATCCATGGACGTCGTCATAAAAAAACGCTCCGAGGTTGATCCTGGAGCGTTTTGAAAAAGAACAAATTCATTGAAGAATTACTTTGCTTGAACAAAATCAGCCCCTGGTTTCCAACCGGCGCCACAAAGTTCTCCAGATTTAAGACCTTCCACAACTCGAAGAATTTCTTTGGCGTCTCTTCCTACGTTGAGGTTGTGAATGCCCATGTATTGGATGTGTCCTTCAGGATCGATGATAAAAGTTCCTCGAGTGGCAATTCCTTGGTCCTCCAAAAGAACGCCGTAATCACGGGAAACGCGACGGGTGACATCACCAATCAAGGGGTAGCCCAAATTTCCAAGGTCGTCTTTCAACCAACGTTTGTGTGAGTGAACGGAGTCTACGCTGACGCCAATCACTTCGGTATTTGCTTTTTTGAAATCTTCCAAGTGATCACGGAATTGTGTCAGCTCTGTGGGGCAAACAAAAGTGAAGTCCAAGGGGTAAAAGAAAAGAACAACAAACTTTCCTTTGTAGTCTGACAAATTGATGTTTTTGAAATCTCCGCCATCGACCACTGCGGGAGCAACAAATTGAGGAGCAGGTTGACCAATCATAGGCATTTTAAAAACTCCTTTTTTTAAGGTAAAGATTGGGTAACGAATTGATAACTTCTTTGAGGTGCCATACTTTGCCGGGATCATCAAGGAAAGTCAGGAGTTGTTAGTGAAGATCTGCACTTGGAATGTGAATGGAATACGAGCTTGTTCTCAAAAAGGATTTTTTGAATTTTGGGAAGGTGAAGATCCAGATATCTTTTGTTTGCAAGAAACCAAAGCACATCCCGATCAGTTGACCGATGAAATTGTGTCTCCTTTGGGTTGGAGTGCAAATTGGTCGTCAGCCCATCGCAGAGGCTACTCGGGAACGGCGGTTTATTCTCGAACCGCTCCCAAAGAGGTGACCCATGGAATTGGAATTCCCAAGTTTGACACAGAGGGACGATTTGTCATTTGTGATTTCGAAGACTTTGTTTTGTTCAACATTTACTTTCCAAATGGGGCCGCTCGTGAAGAGCGCCACAATTACAAACAAGAGTTTTTGCGAAAGTTAAATTTGCATCTGAAATCATTGATTCGAAAAGGGAGGGAAGTGATCGTGCTTGGCGATTACAACGTCGCCTACATGGATATCGATGTATTTGATCCGGTGAGATTGAGTAAGGTCAGTGGATTCTTGCCAGAGGAAAGAAAGTGGTTCCAAGACTTTTTAGATTTGGGATTTGTAGACTCCTTTCGACATTTTCATCCGGAAGAGACCGGGAAGTACACCTGGTGGTCCTACCGGGAAAATGCTCGCTTGGGGAACCGTGGGTGGAGGATCGATCACATCTGCATCACAGAGGGGCTCTTGCCGCGACTGAAGAGTGCGGAGATCTTGGCGGATCAAACGGGCTCGGATCACTGCCCCGTTTTGATTGAATTGGGCTGATCGGAACGGTCGAAAGAAAAGGATCCTGGACCTAGGTCCAAAGCTCTGTCGGAGGGCAGTTAAGGTTTTGTCAGAGAATCCTCCCGGAACTACTCCCCAAAATTTTTTTAAACTAGCCTCAAGTTCTCTCTTAAGGCTTCCGATACGTTGGACCAGTTCTTGAGCGAGCCCTGCGATTTGGACGCATTGAGTCCAACATGTAAGAAGGTTTAAGATTTTTTCTTGCATATTTTATAGCAGTGGTGTGTAAATAATTCAGTTCCAAATTGGCACTGCCAAGGGGGGACTAGGCTCAGGGACCGAGCGTTGGGGCGATGGATTGTGCTCCTAGTCATGGCTGTGTTGGGGGGACTCGTTGTTCGACAAAGCCGGATTGCGTGAGCATGGCCCAAGGATGCGGGTCCCATTTTTTGAGTTGTAATAAGGAGGGGATAGAATGAGTGCCTCAAATTTGATTGATCAGTGTAAAGAAAAGCTTGTTCAGGCCAAGACCGAGATTTTGAACCGTGTTCGAGAATCTCGCCAAGATCTTTATAATAATGACGACAGCAAAGGTGGAGACGAAGGTGACCAAACGGTTCGCGCTCTTCAAGAAAGCGAATTTTTGAGCATGCATGAGCGTCTTCGCCGTCAGTTGATGGAAATCGAAATGGCTCTTGGAAGAATCGAAAATGGCACCTATGGAATCTGTGAAGAAACCGAAGAGCCCATCGAGACCGATCGTTTGCTCGCCATTCCTTGGACTCGCCTCAGCATCGAAGGCGCCGAACTTCGCGAATCCATGGGCAAACGCTACGCCCGCTAAAAAGTACCTGCTTCCTTT
>DKGG01000032.1 GCA_002453155.1 Bdellovibrionaceae bacterium UBA6776 | reverse complement strand
GAATTCGTACATGGAATGAAACTCACTTAAAATCTTCAGGAGTTTCATTCCATGTACGAATTCAACAGTGAGAGCCGCCCTAAGTCTAGAATGTCGCAAAATAAGAAAAAAATCTTAAAGCCCCATAATGAGACACCGAAGAGATAGGTAGAAATAAAAACCCACGGGAACCTTGTTAAGGGAACCCGCTCTTCTCAAAGGACTGAGAAGTGAAACTTCAAGGAGGAAGGCTATGGGGTTAAGAATTAACACCAATACCGCTTCTCTTAATGCTCAGAGAAACTTGATGGGCACGAAGCTTGGACTCGATAGAAGCTTAGAGCGACTGAGTTCAGGTTATCGGATCAACCGCGCAGGCGATGATGCTGCCGGGTTGGCCATCAGTGAGCAATTAAGAGCCCAAATTCGAGGCTTGAAACAAGCCCAACGAAACGCACAGGATGGAGTCTCATTGGTTCAAGTGGCCGAAGGTTCACTGAACGAAATCAGCTCGATCTTGATCCGTCTCAGAGAGTTGTCCGTACAGGCAGCTTCAGACACCATCGGACCTGTTGAAAGACAGTTCTTGAACGTGGAATATGATCAGCTCGTTTCAGAGATTGACCGTATTGCAGATGGTACGGAGTTCAACGGCACTCAACTCTTGAGTGGTACCGGATCCATTCTCGATTTCCAAGTTGGAACTCGGAACGATCCAAATATTGATAGACTTTCATTTGATGCTTCTAAAGCTGACGCCAACTCTGCTGCTCTTGGAGTAAATTTGACTTCAGTTGCTGACAAAGCTTCTGCTCAAAACTCTCTTGCAGCTTTGGATACCGCCATTGTGAGTGTTTCGGCAATGCGAGCCGACTTTGGTGCGATCCAAAACCGTTTACAGTCGACCATTTCAAACGTGGCTGTAAGTGTGGAGAACATGTCTGCAGCGAATTCTCGAATTCGTGATGTGGATGTGGCAGAAGAAACTGCAGAATTGACGAAGAATAACATTCTTCTTCAAGCTGGTACTTCTGTGTTAGCACAAGCGAATCAGACTTCTCAAACAGCATTGAACCTTTTGAACCGCACGTTCAGTTAATAACTTGAACGAACTGGTTCAAAGTCTTTAACTCACAAGAGGGGGTCAGGACGACTCCCTCACCCAAAGCGAGTTTCACTCGTGACAAGCATTGATCGATTAGTTTCCTGCGACTGGCGGAAGGCAACCCCTTCCGTCAGATTTTTTTCTTAACGTCTAGTTTTTTTCTTATTTTAAAACAATCCTCTAAAGTTATTTTTATTCTTCCGAAGAGTTAGGTATGGAAAGAAGGATCTTTCCGGAAAAGCTTCCAAGGTAGGAAATCGAGTGAACAAAAAAATTCTTCACTCCCCTTCTTCGAATTTTTCTCTATAAGATCCCCTTTCCAAATGAACACTAACAACTGAATCGATAAACTGATTCATGGGGCAATAGTATGTGCCCGACGCCCAGGGAAAGGGTCCCATCATGGAAGATGTAGCCATACAAGGAGGATTAGATGGCATTACGTATTTCCACGAACGTGGCGTCCCTCAACGCCCAGAAAAACCTTGGCTCTACCAATAATGGTATGGAAAGGTCCTTAGCGAGATTGAGTTCTGGTTACAGAATCAATCAAGCGGCCGACGATGCGGCTGGTCTCGCCATCAGTGAACAATTAAGAGGACAAATCAGAGGTATGAAACAAGCCTCTCGAAACTCCGAGGATGGAATCTCGTTGGTCCAAGTTGCTGAAGGTGGTTTGAACGAAGTTTCAAACATGATCATTCGACTTCGTGAACTTGGCGTTCAAGCCGCTTCAGACACCATTGGTGACACAGAAAGAAAGTTTCTTGATGTGGAATACCAACAGCTCAAGTCTGAAATTCAACGTATCGCTGAAGTGACCAAATTTAACGGACGTGATCTGTTAAATGGAACCGGTGGAGTTCTCGATATTCAAGTGGGTGTATATAATGATCCATTTAAAGATCGAATCAGTTTCAACACTTCTGCTGCAAATTCATCGCTGGAAGCACTTGGATTGGTTGCAGAAACCTTAGCCGATAAAGAGTCTGCTCAAAGATCATTGAGTGTTGCGGATCAAGCATTGATTTCCGTGAACGCGATGAGAGCAAACTTTGGAGCTATGCAAAACCGATTGAACTCAACAATCTCTAACTTGGCCATCGCACACGAAAACCTCTCTGCTGCGAATTCTCGAATTCGTGACACGGATGTGGCTGAAGAGACTGCCGAGCTCACTCGAAACAACATCTTGCAACAAGCTGGTGTCTCTGTTCTTGGACAGGCAAACACCATGCAACAGGTTGCCCTTAAACTTCTTGGTTAATGATTTAGGTGCCAGGTACCAAAATCTGCACCCGCCGCGTTCAGCGTGGCGGGTGTTTTATTTTGAGACAATGCTCAGACGGAGAATTGTCAGAGGCAGTGACAATTTTGGGTTCCCCCCCGCCTTCAGATCCAACTGAATCTCTTTAATTCTCTAAATTCCATGGGACCCCACGGCTCAAGTGGGTATGGCCTTTGCTCTTTAGGGGTTTGTACGAACATTTAAAATGTGAATTTAAATCCTAAAGGTGGTCCTTTTATGTCTCCAAAACGTCTACTAATGACGGCTCTGACGTCCCTTTGCCTCCAACCCGTTTGGGCTCAGGCACAAACTCAAACCGCTCCCGACATTCTCAACTATTTGAGATTCGTGGATCTACGAGATCTTCTGAACAATGGAACCGAGCTTTCGGGAACCTCCAACTTGATCATCAAAGCTTTGGAGGATGACACTCAAAAACTTCAAATTTTAGGTTCGGACAAGTCAAACATTCACTTTTTCCGCAGCGGGCCTCTTGGACCCAAAGGGGGAAAAATTCAATCCAATGGAAAATCGGTCTATGCCTATTCTCAGGAAAACGATGGTTCACAAACGCGCACAAATACGGTTTTAGGTGCAGAACTGGAAGACATTCAAATTGTGGACACAGAGAAAAGTGTTTCTGAAGCTCAAATCTTTGATTTAAAAATGATTCTGTTTATTCACGATGAAAATCGGGCCCCTGGTGATTCTCCGGACGACTATTATTTCCGACGGGTCAATTTGCGAGTGGATTGGACCATTCCGAAAGATCGCGCCCGTGAACGCATTCAAGTGGGAAATGACGTCCAAGAAATATCCCTTTCCCAAACCAATTTCCACGTGGCCGGCGATCTTCTAGAGCGAAAAGTCATACTAGAAGACACCACCAACAATATCATTAAGGTGTTCCCCATTGGCGTGGGATCTTTTGATGTTCGAACCGCCCCCGGCATGGACAACCATGTTTCCTTGATGACCTATGAGTTTCAAGATGCGGTGTTGAAAAAGACCTCCATTGATAAAGGCTCTATTCCCAACGTTCGAAGCCGCATATACCCTTCCTATTATAGAGGTCGTCCCTTTATTGCCATCTATGACAAAGAAAAGGGCTACCGCCAAATTGGAATGCACTACCAAATTGATGCCAGCGGCTTGCGACGCGGATTTGTTTCCCATGGTTGCATCCGAGTGGAAGACAAGTACTTGTACCAATTGGATGTGATTGTAAACGAAGGTGTTCAGGATGAAATTCCTGCAAGGTTTGTTTATAATCTTGAAGGCTACGACAACATCTTTCACCCCATGCCCAAGATGGACAGCAAATACAACATCGTAAACTACAGTGAGCTTGCTCCCTCTTCCGGGGGGCGTTGGACAAAAATCAAATGTCCTCACTCCAGTTACAATGTTCGCTATTATGGCGATCGCTTTCACACCATCGCAGACAGCGACTGTCTCACCCGCGTTTCTGAAAAATCGGGTCATGTCTATGACGTGCTCGCCTACATGAAAGGGCTTTCAGAAGAACTTCCACAAACCTACACCTCTTGGGACAATCATGTTCCCACTAGCAGTATGAGTACCGAAGGTGGAGAGGCTGAAGCCGGAAACGTAAACTCTGAAAACACAAAAGATTACCAACAGTTTATGAACGACACCAGCTTGCGAGGTCGTGTTCAAGACGCTCTCTTTGGGAATCGTCCTCAAGAACCTCGAGCAAAAAAGAACATCCGCTACATTGAATCTCGTTGTAGAACTGCTGAACAAAAAAGAACCAATCCGAATTGCAAGGCTGCGATCAAAGACCTTGGAAAAGGTGGCGGACTGTACTGATCGTCTGAATTTAGAGGGTCCTTCGGGCCCTCTTTTTTTTAATGTTTCTTGAAGAGAAACACTTTCTAAATGCACTGGACTGAAAACCTTTGCGCTCTCCCCGACTTTCTTTTTATGACCAGAACCTCATAAGCCACGGCCTTAAGCTTGGCAGAAGAGGAGTCCAATGAAATTGTTGAAAATCACAATGCTCGGAATCGCGCTACAAACTTCATCCACATTTGCCTTCCCAAAGGCCAAACCTTCCGTTGCTTTGGGAATCACTCATTCTGAGATCCGATCACTTTCTTCAGAATTTAAAGCTTCTTCAAATCGAATTTCTCCATTTTACGGTGCCTACGCTGAAATTGAAATCAATGGACCCTCATCTCTAAAAATTGGCGGGATTCTGGCCCAAAAGGAAGTCGGCATTTCATCTGCGACTCTCTCTGGGAACATCGATTTGACCTATTTAGAAATTCCGATCTCTTATGTCTACACCATCAATGACAACTGGTCGGTCTTTGGAGGTCTAAGAACAAGCCTACTGCTCCATCAAGGCTCCTGTTACTCAAATGGAGTCAAATGCCCGGGATATGATTTTAATTCTTACTTTCTCACCAGTGATTTTGGAGCATCACGGAATATTTATAAAAATTTTTCACTGGAATTTTCCACATCTGTCGGCCTTACAAGTATAGGCAAGGCACTATATCATGATGGATCCTTATACGTGTCGCTCTCAAGCAGCTTCTAAAATCAGAAAAAACTAGCGAATCAAAAAGTACCAAAACATTCCGAAGGCAAAACTCAATAGGATTAACAACAGGTAAAGCCTTCGGAAACCGCGATCGATGGCAGATTCCACCAACTCGAGATTTCGTTCTTCCGTCTTAAATGCAAAATCAGGATGGTTCACACGCCTTAAGGTTTGGCGCAACTGTCTTGGGAAGGCGTACAAAAACTGATTCACATCTTTTAAAAACACTCCAAAGTCTTGGGACACCTTTTTGGGATCCACAGAGGACTGAAGCAAATAGCGAGAAGCCTCTAAGCTCTCAGCCATAAAATCAAAATCATCGGAAATTTTTCGAGCCACACCTTCAATGGCCACAATGGATTTAAAAAATAGAATCAATTCCGCAGGCAGCACCAACCCATGTTTTGCCGCCAATGAGGTGGACTCCATCAAGAGCTGACCCAAGTTCACATGCTTCATAGTCAAACCCACATAGGGCCCCAGCACATAGGCCAAGTCCTGTGCAAACCCATCCACGTCCACATGTTCATTGTAAGGTGCCAAATCCACATAAACATAGGCCATGCGCTCAAAATCTTCTTCGGCCAGCGCCAAAAACATACTGGCAATGGCCGAGCGAGTTCGACGGGTCAACCGCCCCACCACTCCAAAATCGATCAGCCCAATTTTACTGTCGGGCAAAATAAAAAGGTTTCCAGCATGAAGATCTCCATGAAAAAATCCATGCTTGTAAACCATCTTCAAATAGGTCTGAACTCCCAGTCGAAGAACACGCAAGGGATCCACACCCGTCTGATCCAAAGACATTGGGTTCGAAATGGGAAGTCCCTCAAGAGCCTCCATCACCAAAACCTTTTCCCCCGAAAAATCAAAATACACTTGGGGAATCACCACATCTTCATCATTCATAAAGTTGTGACGAAAGCGTTTGATGTTGTTGGCTTCAATAACAAAGTTGGTTTCCAATGACAAAGAGCGACCAAACTCCTTCACCACCGCTTTGGGATTGTAAATGCGCGACTCTGGCACATAGCGATCGAGCAAACCTGCTACTTGCTCTAGAACACTTAAGTCCTCTGAAATGGTCTTCATAATTCCAGGACGCTGAACCTTAACCACCACTTCAGTTCCATCCAGCAAGCTTGCCCGGTGAACTTGGGCAATGCTCGCCGAAGCCAAAGGCTTTTCATCAAATTGAGGAAATACTTCGTGAAGCTCGACTCCATACTGTTCCTCAATGACTTTACACACTTCCGAAAAAGGAACGGGCTCAACACGATCATGGAGCCGTTGAAATTCAATGCAAAATTCTTCAGGTATTAAATCCGGTCGAGAAGCCAAAAGCTGCCCCAACTTAACAAAGGTGGGACCCAATTCTTCAAAAGCCATTCGCAAACGGACAGGGGCAGAAAGTTCTTTCAAGTCGGAAGGCACCCACCGACCCAACAAAAACTTTCCCATTTTGATTTTATTTACGAGATCTTGAAACCCGTTTCTTGCCAGCACCGTCACGATTTTTTGAAGACGAGCGATGTTTTTTATTTGATTTATTTTTTGAGTGACCTTTATGACTTGATTCACTTTTTTTACCGCCTCGTTTTCTTCCGGATTTTTTACCCTCCGCCGAACCTTTCGAGACATACTGTCTCACTCCAAAGAGGTCTTTTCCTTTGGGACCTTTAAATCCCACTTGAGTATTCTCAAATCTTCCATCCTCTTCAGTCTCGGGTCCTTCGGAAGATCCCTTTTCCAATTGAGACCGTACAGGCATAAAATCCACCTGTCCCGCCTCAATGTCCACGCGAACCACTTGGATCTTCATGGTTTGACCAATCTCAATGGTCTCTTTGGTTCGACGCTCCACCAAAATCAAAAGTTCTGGATCAAATTCATAGCGCCCAGGTCCAAGTAGATCCAGCTTGATCAAACCATCGACATCGTACTGTCTGAGTTGAACAAACACACCAAACTTGGCCACCGAAGTTACAATTCCTTCAAACTGTTCTCCAATAAATTTGGCCATGAATCGCGCCTTCTTGATGGCCTTCACCTGCCGTTCGGCTTTTACAGACCGTTGTTCACAGGCGCTCAACATGGTTCCCAAAGTGTCCAGCTCTCCCTGTCCCAAAAGACGGTAGCCTTTTTTAGGATACAAGATGGCCTTCATTAAACGGTGAACCACCAAATCCGAATATCTTCGAATGGGAGACGTAAAGTGCGTGTAATCTTCAAAAGCCAATCCAAAGTGCCCCACATTGTCCGCGGAATATTTTGCCTGAGCCAAAGAGCGCAAGACCAGAGTGCTCACAATGGTTTCTTTGGGGTGACCTTGAAAGTGCTCCAATGCCTTAGAGAGCTTCTTTTGCAAGGCTCCTGCTTTGACATTTTGGTTGTAGCCAAATGCATTTAAGTAATTCTGAAGATTCTCAATGGCTTCACCTTTGGGCTCATCATGAATGCGGTACAAAGCTTCTATTTGTTTTTCACCAAAAAACTTTGCAACCGCCACATTCGCCGTCAGCATCATTTCTTCAATCAACCGATGAGAAAACAATCTTTCAGATTGCAAAATATCGACGGGGAACCCGGCTTCGTCCAATTCAATTTCAGTTTCGGGAAGATCTAGATCCAAAGCCCCTTCACGAAATCTTTTGGCCATTAAAATTTTGGCCAAATCCTTCGCCTGCAAAATTTCTTTTTCCACATGTTTGATCTTCTCTGGAGTGGAGCCATCGATGACTTCTTGTGCCTCACCATAAGTGACGCGCGCCTTCGACTGAATCAAGGCCTCATAAAACTCACTCTTCACCAAGGCGCCATCAAATCCCAAATTCATATCTGCCACAAAAGCCGCACGATAAACATGGGGCTTCAAGGAACATAGTCCGTTGCTGAGTTTTTCCGGAAGCATCGGAGCCACAAAGTTTGGAAAGTAAGTGCTGTTTCCTCTTTCAAGGGCCTCATCATCCAACGAAGTCCCTTCCTTCACATAGTGGCTGACATCTGCGATGGCCACCACCAACCGAAAGCCCTCTCGCGTGGACTCCACATAAATCGCATCGTCGAAATCTTTTGCGGTCACACCATCGATGGTGATCAAATTGATAGACGTTAAATCTCTGCGGTCCGAAAACTTTTTCGGGTCCACTTCATCTTCGAACTTATCCGTCTCTGCCAAGGTGGCTTTTGAAAATTCAAAGGGAATGGCATGAGTGTGAAGTGCTCGAAGAGAATCATTTTGTGGATCCTGCATGTCTCCGATCAAAGCTATTACTTTTCCAGTAAAGCCTTTGGATGAATCTGGGTAGGTCAAAATCTCTGCAGCCACCCAATCTTTGTCCTTCACCTGAAGACCTTGAGAGACTTCCACTTTGAGGTCAGCTCCCCATCCAAAACTTTTATCAAAGAGTGTTCCGTATCCAGGACGGTGTTCAATAAACTGCCCCATCACTCTTTTAAGTGAGCGCGAAATTACGCGGGTCACTTCACCACGGAAACGATCGCCACCTTTTTCTTTGGTAACGTTCACTTCCACTCGGTCATTGGACATAATCCCGTCCATATTGTGACGGGGAATGTAGACATCGGGTTCATCGGGATGATCGGGGATCAGAAAGCCAAAGCCATCAGGATGGCGCTTTACCGAGCCCTCAAGAACTTTTAAGGGTCGCTTCATTGAGATCATTGTAGGGCCAATCTGCTCAGATACAAACAATATCCTGCAGAGGGGGACAAAGCTTGACCTGATGCGCGAATCTGGGTAATCCGCTCTCAGGGAGGGTTTCATGAAAAATCAAGTGCCAGAACTCAGTTTGAAGTCCTATATGGACGGGAATGAGGGCGAACGTCGCCTCTTTATTAATCAACTTTTTGAAGGCCTAAAAAAATACGGCTTTATTGTCCTCAAGGACCACCCCATTGACACGGATTTGCTTCGAAAATCCTATGCCCTTTCGGAAGAACTTTTTTCCTTAAACACCTCACAAAAAGAATCCTACTCCGACGGTGAGCAAGGGGGCCAACGGGGCTACATCCCCTTCGGAAAAGAGCACGCAAAGGACTCACCTTTTCCTGATTTGAAAGAATTTTGGCATGTGGGCCGAGACCTGCCCGAAGATCATCGCTTGAAAGATCAGTTTCCAAACAACATTTGGCCCAAAGAAGTGGAGGGTTTTAAAGACACCTTTCAAGCCATGTTCAAAGCCCTTGATGACACCGGTCGCATCATGCTTGAAGCACTGACCTATTCTTTGGATGTTCCCAAAGATTACTTTCAAAAGATGACAGAGGCCGGAAGTTCCATTTTGCGATTGCTTCATTACCCTCCCATTCCTGAAGGAGCAAACCCCAACTCGATCCGTGCCGCCGCTCATGAAGACATCAACCTGATCACTCTTTTGGTAAGTGCCCAAGGCGCAGGATTGGAACTTCTTACTCGAGAGGGAGAGTGGATTCCGGTTGAAACCGCACCTGAAAATATCATTGTGGATTCCGGAGACATGTTGGCCCGAATCACCAATGACGTGATCCCGGCCACCACTCACCGCGTGGTCAACCCGAAGGGCGAAAACAAAAGCCGCTACTCCATGCCCTTCTTTATGCACCCCAATCCCGATGCCACTTTGGAATGTTTGGCCTCCTGTCAGGGATCTGGAGCGAAATATCCTCCCATTTTGGCCAATGACTTTTTGATGGAGCGTCTGCGAGAAATTGGTCTGATCAAATAAATTTGTCCTCGCATGGAGAGAAAACCTGCGTCTTGGTCCAGCTTTTCTCTCTTTTTGGGGCTCTTAGACTTCAAGTCAGGACTCGAAATTCCGATCAGAAATTGATGAAAGTGAATTGGTCGGACTTGTGTATTCTTATTGTTGATGATGATGCTTACTTGAGAAGCTCACTTGCGGACCTGCTTGAAATGCAGGGTGCCATTGTCGCTCAAGCCGAGCATGGAGGGAAGGCCTTAGAAATTCTAAAAAACCAGAAAATTTCTTTGGTGGTTTCAGACATCAAAATGCCAGTTCTCGGCGGTGTAGATCTTTTAAAAGCCATTCGCAGTCAAAATTCAAAAACCCCCGCCGTGATTCTAATCACAGGCGAGTCTTCTTATTCCGAACAAGAAATTTTGAAATTGGGTGGGAACGGCGTGATTCGCAAACCCTTCGACATCCCCACATTTTTTGATCGCATCGAAGACCTATTTCTTCGATCTCAAGCGGCATAGAGATTTTCTCAACCAGCGTTCTTATCCCCGTTTCTCTTGAAGTTCTTCCGTTGAATTCCCTTTCTTTTTGAGAAAGACTTAAAATGTTTGAAAATCAGAACCACAAGGAGGGACCCATGAGAATTTTGATTTCCACAATGATTGCACTGTTTTCAGTTTCAAGCTTTGCTTATGAAGATGGAACTTATTCCTGCAAAAATGCAAATCCAGATGTTCCCAATTCCACCTACACTTTAAGCACAGTGAATATGGGCGGAGTCGATATTCCTGTTTTAAAGATCGTTCGCTATCGTGCTTCGGAAGATGGCCGTGGATTTGAATCCACCGAAATCAAAGGAATTCCAGTGTATTCAAAAACTGGAATTACCGAATACATGTCACTCAATCGAATTTACTTACAGTTTGAAGGCGATCAGCTACTCAACTGCGTTCAATGATTGAATAGAGACCAAACTCAGTTGAGACGGCTCAACTGAGTTTGAAGGGTTTGAATCAAGCCTTGTTTCTCGACCAATTGAATGCGCCCCTGCTCCACAACATCCTCGGGGGCATTGTCCACAAAATTTTTGTTCGAAAGACGTTTGTCCAAAGCGGCCTGCTCTTTCAAAAGTTTATCGATGGATTTTTGAATGCGTTTTCGCTCTTCTTCCAAATCCACCAGACCTTCCAATGGAATTACCACTTCTGCTTTAAAGTTTCCAATGGTGACCGGCTGAACCGCACATTTTGAATAGGAGTCCACCGGTGCAATCTCACACTCACTCAACTGTCCGAGCTTTATAATGAAAGACTTGTTGGAACCTAAAATCTTTTGAACCTCTGCATCCAGTGGATTGATTTTCACTTGGATCTTCTCAGACGGTTTGATGCGATTCTCACCACGGATGTTTCGAATGGCCGTAATGACTTCACGAACCATGTCCACCTCTTGAGCGTGGCGCTCAGAGCCCAACTCCAACAATTCTTTGTCCATTTGAGAAGTGGGATAGGAATCAATGCATACAGAGGCTTCATCTTTAATCGGAAGCTTTTGATAAATTTCTTCAGTAATGAATGGAACCAGCGGATGAAGCAATCGAACAATGCGGTTTAAAAGCTGGGCCAGCACCAATTGAGTGGCTTCCTTTTCTGCAGAGTCTTTTCCGTACATGATCGGCTTGATAAATTCTAAGTACCAATCACAAAAGGAGTGCCAAACAAAAGAATAAAGACTTTGTGCTGCATCTGAAAACCGGTCATTCTCAAAAGCCTCATGAACCTCTTCTTCAACTTCTTTGAGTTTAAACAAAATCCATTTGTCCGCATCACTCAAATCGGTGGCTTTTGGCAGACTGGAGGACGTCCAATCTTTCCCTGCGCCTTCCAAGTTTGAAAGAGAGAAACGAGTCGCATTCCATATCTTGTTCATGAAATTACGATAACCTTCCAAACGTTGAGTGGAGAATTTTAAATCTTTTCCACCCGACAATTGAGACATCAACGTAAATCTTAAAGAGTCTGCTCCGTACTGGTCGATCAACTCCACGGGGTCTAAGGCATTTCCAATGGATTTGGACATTTTTTTACCCTCAGAGTCTCGAATCAATCCATGAATGTAGACCTTCCGAAACGGAACATCTTTTTTAAACTCAAGACCCATCATAATCATACGGGCCACCCAAAAGAAAATAATGTCAAAACCGGTGACTAACATCGATGTGGGATAAAACGTCTTCTGGCTTTCGGTCTCTTCGGGCCAACCCAAAGTGCTAAACGGCCAAAGCGCAGAACTGAACCAGGTGTCCAGAACATCATTGTCTTGAGTCAACTGATCCGACTTACAGGACTCACAATTCTTGGGATCGGTCTCTGAAACTGTAATTTGGTCACAGGAAGAACAGTACCACGCAGGAATGCGATGGCCCCACCAAAGCTGACGGGAAATGCACCAATCCTGAATGTTGTTCATCCAATGAAGATAAGTCTTTGTCCACGACTCCGGATAAAAAGTAATGGTTCCACTTTCCACGACCCGTTTCGCAGGCTCGGCCAAGGGACCTGTCTTCACAAACCACTGCTCCGACAAGTAAGGCTCCACCACACAGCCACTGCGTGAACAATGGCCCACCTGATGGACGTGCAGTTCTTCTTTGACCAAATCTCCAGCGTCTTCCAAGGACTTTAAGACCTGCTTGCGCGCTTCTTGAACCTTTAGTCCTTGAAACTTTCCGCCATTCTCGTTCAAAGTTCCATCTTTGTTTAAAATGTTGATTTGAGGAAGCTTGTGTCTCTGCCCCATTTCATAGTCGTTGAAGTCATGGGCAGGAGTGATTTTCACCACGCCAGACCCAAAATCTTTGTCTACAGCTTCATCTTCAATGACGGGAATGCTTCGATCGGTCAGAGGAAGTTTTAATTTTTTGCCGACAAAACTTTTATATCTTTCATCTTCTGGATGAACCGCAACGGCCACATCTCCTAGCAAAGTTTCAGGTCGAGTGGTGGCCACAACCACTTCGCCCGATCCATCTTCCAATTTGTAGCGAATGTGAAAAAGCTTTCCTTTGATCTCTTTGAATTCCACTTCCAAGTCGGAAATTGCAGATTCTAAAACCGGGCTCCAGTTGATCAACCTTTGACCGCGATAGATAAGATGCTTCTTATAAAGCTCCACAAAAACTTTTCGAACCGCTTTGGAAACACCCTCATCTAAGGTGAACGTCAAGCGATCCCAATCCACAGAATCTCCCAGACGTTCCATCTGAGAAAGTATGCGCCCACCGTACTGCTCTTTCCATTCCCAAACTTTTTCGACAAATTTCTCGCGGCCCAAATCGTGGCGAGAAATTTTCTCTTGAGCCAATTTCTTTTCCACAACACTCTGAGTGGCAATGCCCGCATGATCCGTTCCCGGAACCCACGCTACGTTAAATCCACGCATGCGCTTCCAACGAACAATGGCATCTTGAATGGTGTGATCCAAAGCATGACCCAAGTGAAGTTGTCCGGTGACGTTGGGAGGAGGTAAAATGACACAAAAAGGAGGGTGGGTGGAAACGTCCTCGGACTTAAAGTAGCCTTTGTCTTTCCACATTTTATACAGTTTTTGTTCGACCTCTTTGGGCTCATAACGATCTGAAATCATGCCTCAAAACCTTTCCTATAACGGATCTAGCGACAGGACAGTTTACCACGCCGCTTGACATCTTCACAAAGGCTTGATGAAAAGAGGGGGGATTTGATGGAGGGCATAAAATGGATAATTTTCAAGCAAATGACAATCGTCACAGCCAAGAAAAATGGGTGCGAGCGGATGATGGCGCCCTCTTTGGAGTCTGCAAGGGCCTTGCTCAGTCTATGGGAATTTCTGTGGGTTTGACCCGCTTGGTTTTGGTGCTTTCCGTCCTTTGTTTTGGATTTGGATTTGGACTCTACATTTTATTGGCCATCGCTCTTCCCAAAAAAAGCGAAATGGATCAGGCCTATAACAAACGGATTCTTGGGGTCTGCTCCTATTTGGCGAAAAACAACCAGATGGATGTGGGGCTGGTTCGGTTTTTGGCGCTGGTTTTGCTGTTTGCGTCTTTTGGCTTTACCTTTATCGCCTACGTCATCGCCTACATGATGTTGCCCGAAGACGAAAAGTCATCGGCTTCACGGAGCAACCCGTCGGTTCCACCTTCAACCACGTAAACTTGCTCGTAGCCTTTGTTTGCCAGATCTAAGGCCGCCGAATTTGAGAGCCGCCCGTCTTCACAAACCAAGATGATGGGCTCATAGACTCCGATTTTAAAATTTTCCAAGTGCTGCATTAAAAAGTGAGAGTCCACAACTTGAGCTCGGTCCAAACAGGCCTGCACCCTAGCGGAGGGCAGCGCCATGGGCTGAAGTCTCAGATCAAAAAACTGATGGGGAGCCGAAGCTAATGCCAAGCTCTCCAATTGAAAAAGTCCAACCGTCAAAATCATGGAGTCGCCTCCTTTTCTCCAGACCTTAATTTTTTAAGAACTGCCAAGGACACAAGAAATCCCGTCAAAGCAAGCAAGCCTCCCGTCAAGAAGGGCGCTCCCATAAACCATTGCTCAAACAAATATCCTCCAGAAATGGGTCCAAGAATTCGAGCCAAAGACGCCAAGCTTTGCGCCACTCCCAAATTTGAACCTTGTTCTTCGGCGGAACTGAGCAAGCTGATACTTCCCGTCAGAGTGGGATTCGACAACCCATATCCAATAGCTAAGAAAGTGACAAAGGGGGCCATTCCCCAGGGACTCGAAGCAAACGCACACCCACCAAGCCCCACTCCAAAAAGAATCAAACCCAGAGGAAGCATTTTTCTCTCTCCCAAACGAGGCAACCATTTGCGAATAAAATATCCTTGGGTCAAAACCATCAAAACACCGATGTAAGCAAAACCATAACTGGCTTGCGCCATGGTCCAACCAAACTTGGCTTCCACAAAAAGAAATAAGGGAATCTCAACCACTGCAAGGGAAAGTCCCGTTAAAAAATAAACGCCGTAAAGGCGAGCCAAAGATGCGCTTTGCTGAGATTTTAAAAAAATATTTTTTAACCGTGTCCAAGGAGTTTCAAATTTCACTTTTCGATTTTTTTGATCCTTGCGAACTTCCGCACTCAAACTTTCTGGCAAATAAAAGATCGCTCCCAGCAAATTTACAAAACAAATGGCACTGGCAACAATGCCCGGGAAACTTTCACCAAAAGGAGGAGCGGAACCGAGCTTCAATCCCACTCCTGAGAAGATTCCCCCCAGTGCTGGACCTAAAATAAATCCCAAACCAAATGCAGCCCCTATCAATCCCATTCCCTTGGATCGATTTTTTTCATCTGTAATGTCCGCAATGTAGGCCATGGCAACAGGTAAATTTCCACCGCCCACTCCGGCAAGCATTCGAAAAACAAACAGACCCCAATAGCTTTCCGCAAAGGCAAACCCAAAATGAGAAGCTGCGCTGGCAAAAAGACTCAATAAAATAATGGGGCGCCTTCCCCAGCGATCACTGAGTTTTCCCCAGAAGGGCGCAAAAACAAACTGCATCAAAGAATAAATGCTCATGAGCCAGCCCACCTGGACTGGAGTTGCACCAAACTCTTTTGCCAAATAGGGATTCATCGGGATGATGATTCCAAAACCCACCAAATCGATGAAGACCGTCAAAAAAATCAATAATATGCGTTTGTCTTTCAAGGAAACCACCTAGACGTGTTCGAGGATCATAAGCTATCATTCTTAGCCATGGGTCTCACTCTTTTTTTACTTTCTCTGTTCTCGCCATTGGCTTTGGCCTCTGTCAATCCGGTCTCTCCCACGTCTGGCAGTTTTCATTTGGGAGCCAAGGAAACCTACTTCTCCTCCTCAGAAAACTTTTCCTCTGGGGGCGGCGGCTATGAGAGCATTGCCAATGGTGGTCAATTTCAAGAGTTTCAGACCTCCTTCCTGCTGGATTACGATCTGACGAACTCCTGGCGCATCACATCTGATTTCGGGATGAGTCGCACGCAAACCTCTACAAACACTTATGACAATGCCAATTTTCATTTGGATGAGTTTCATTTGGGCGGCGAAAAATGGTTTCATTTGGCAAACATTCCTTTGGCCCTTCACACCCAGGTCGGAATTCCCCTGTATGAACCCAACCTCACTGGAGGCGAAAGTTTTGGAACCAATGGAGTCTTCACCGGTGAATTGGGTGGCTCTCTCCGACCACGCTTTAAGGATTTTCAATTTCATCTGTCGGCCAGCTATCTTTATCGCAGTAAAAATTTAAGCCACCTACTGCCTTGGAGTGCCGGCGCCTCTTACTTTTTACCGGTCGGTCAAATTGGCGGTGGAGTTCGTGGTTTCCAATCTATAACCAGCGATTCCGATGATTCTGCAGGAAGAACGGAGCGCTCCACCGCAATTGCAAATTTGCAGGGCGGAAGCCTCACCTACAGGTCCGTAGATCCGAACTTGATGCAAGTTTTTGTAGATAGCCGCTGGGGAATTTTTAAGGGCGTGGATTTTTCAACGGACTTCGCCTATGACTTCAACGGAAAAAGTTACGGAAAGGGCTTCTACATCGGTGCCGGGGTTCACTGGATGTTCTCAATGAATTCTCTTCTGGGTCAGAGCGAAATGGATTCCTCCAACGAAAACTTTCGCGTGAAGTCTAAAAATTACCAGGAAGATCTCTTTCAGAATTCCAATCCAAAGAAAAAGCCTCGAGCGCGGAAACGCTCGAAGCAAAAGTCTTTTAAACAATTGATGGATGAAGTGGAAGAAAACCTGGAGCCTTAGTCCTCTTCAGGATGAGGGTTGATTTTTCCGTCGCGCATGGCTTTCATGAATTCATTGACTTGAGAGTCATCAATTTCTCCAGAATCAAACGAAATGTTCTGAACATCTTTGGGAAAGTACTGATACGCAACTTCCGGATTTATTTTTTTAAATTTTCCAGCCTGATAGCTCTTAATTTCATCTTGGTGATCCTCAAGAAAATTCATCAATTCCGTATAGGTTACGCATCGGGTTTCTGGCAGACTACACACTGTATTCGCAAAGTCTTTAAGTGCTGCATAGTAGGCCCCTCCATTCCAGGTTGAAAAGTGATGACCGATGTGAACGGGGGCACGATTACCCAAGTAATTCGTTTTAAAATACTGAAGGTAGGACTTGTACATTTCTTCTCGGTAGTCTGCAAAATCCGAGGGTTCACCTCTTTTGCCCTTGGAATGACTGTAATAAAAATTATAATCCATACTCAGCGTGGAGTATTTGGTCCCATATCGTCGGATGGATGCCAGTGGAAAATTCCAAACTCCATCTCGAATGTGTGGCCAGTAGTCCGGTGATGAAACTCGACTGGTGTCATACTTAAAATTAAAGTTCTTCAGAGCTGGCCACAATCCTTTGCTATATCCAAGTAAAGGAGCTCGAAATCCCACGCGCTTAAAGGTCGAAATATCAAACCATTCCCTAGGCTCTTCAAGACCAGCGCGCTGCCAAGCTCCCACAAGAAATTGATCAAACTGTACAAACTCAGTTTCCCACTGATGTTGACTCCACTTACTTCCATTGAAATGGCCATTGGCGTGAGAGCCAATTTCATTTCCTTCTTTCACCGCAAGCATAATTTGCTGAAGACGCTCACGAACATCTTCCAAATCATTTCCAAATCCGATGTCGCTGCGACCTCTTTTGTGTCCAGGACCTTTGTATTCACTTCGAACGGAAGACTCTAGAAAATAGACTCCGCTGATAAAGTAAGTAAATTTGGCATTGGCAACTTTTGCGAAGGCTCGAGTGTTCTCCCACATGTTCAAGGATTTAGAGCCATCAAAAGCCAATAGAACAAATTGAGGGGGTCTTTCGACCAAAGAGGAAGGGTTTCTCTCCGCAGACTCCTTTTTTGAAAAGCCCGCGCAAGACGCTATTGATATGACAATCAAAGTTCCGACGATCCATCGAATAATTTGGGACATCCTGTCCTCCATGAAATAAATTTTTAAAAGGCTTTTTTAGTATTCTGCAGGCTTTACTTTTGCAGAAATGGCGTCGGTCACACGCTTTTCAATTTCTTTTTGATGACTGGAAGAAACCTCCTCAACATCGTCGATTCCTAAAGATGGATCTAAAGATGGATTTGGCATGATTTTTTGACCTTGCTCCATCATCGCCATGTGACTTTGGATCAATGCTTTTAAATTGTTCTCGAATTGAAGACGAATGCGCTTCAAGTCTGAAATGTCCTGATAGATTCTTTTCAAAGAATCACGAGCATCACGCACGATCATTTCTGCTTTTTGATTGGCATCTTGAAGAATCAACTTAGATTCGCGCTCGGCATCCGCTTGCATTTTTTCAGACATGCGAGTTGCCGTGGTGATGGTGTTCTTCAAAAGCTCATCACGCTCTCGGTATTCAGAAACTGAAAGCTCCTTTTCTCGCAAAGTTTCCTTTAAAGAATTTCTTTCACGAATCACCGTTTCCATTTCGTCCGCCACAAATCTTAAAAAGTCCATGACTTGATCTGGATCCAATCCCATCATTTTTCTTTGAAACGATTTGTGAGCAATATCAATTGGCGTGATTCGCATAATAAATTCCCCCTACTCAAATATGGTAACGAGTTTCGGGGAATCCTTGCAAGTCTAAATCTATTTACTGAGTTCGGAATCTCGAATCACTGCTTTTTCAAAACTGTATCGAAGCAGCCGCTCGACCTCGAGTTCTCTCATGGATTGAAGACCTGCAGAAGTCACACCCTTCTTAGAAATCACTTTGCTTTGCAAATCCCCAAGTGCTCCTGAGTTTTGATCCGCCAACAACGAGGCGCCTAGAAACGTCTTTACAGTCACCTGCTTCGCCACCTCTGGCTCTATTCCATGCTCTTCAAGCCATTCTTGCCAGTAGATCATCAACTCAAAGACGAATCCTGTTCCCGATGCCGCCCCCACTGTCAACGCTTGAAAGGATTCATCCTCATCCAACTTCACCACCAAACCTAAAGGCTCAAAGATATTTTCAATCCTTCGCTCAATCACCAAGTCGGGCTGAGCCAGTGCATAGCCAATAACCCCTTCGCCAATTTGCAGAGGTGTGTTTGGCATCACCCGTACCAAAGTCGAGTTTGCGGGAATCAATTTAGCCAAAGCATTCAAGGTCACACCCGCAGCCAAACTCACCACGGTGTGTTCATCTTGAAAACTGGAAGCAATGGGCTCAATTGCGGATTCCAAATCCTGGGGCTTCATGGCCAAAACAACCATGTCACAGGATTCGATTACATCTTCATTGTTTTCGCAAAATTGAACTCCCAAAGAATCGGACAATTTTTTGGCTTTTCCAGGAGTGCGGTTGGTCACATAGATTTCTTGGGGTTTCAAAGTGTTGTTTTTAACCCAACCACCCACAATGGCTTGAGTCATGTTCCCTGCACCAATAAATCCAACTTTATAGCTCATTCCGTCACTCCCTCGGCCCAAACACCTGTGTGCCCACTCGCACCAAGGTTGCACCTTCTTCAATTGCAACTTGGAAATCTTGAGAAGTTCCCATGGACAGTTCCGAAAAACTGCCCCGCAATTCATTGTTAAAAAATTTCCGGCGAACTTCATCAAAAATATTTTTGAGCTTTCGAAAGTGATTCCGATTTTCCTCAGCCTCTTCCACAAAAGGAGGCATCGTCATCAAACCACACAGCACAACACCAGGGCTTTTTAGAGTGGCCTCTACCAGAGGAAAAAGCTCCTGTTCCGAAATTCCACTCTTGCTTTCTTCAGAAGCCACATTCACCTGAATCAAAACCTTTTGTTGAATTTGATGAAGCTCCGCCTGTCTTGAAATTTCACTCAATAAACTCAATCGATCCAAACTGTGAATCATCTCCACTTTGCCAATCAACTTGCGCACTTTGTTGGTCTGCAATGGGCCTATGAAATGCCATTCGGGTTGAGCATTTTCTAACTGCTCCCACTTCTGCAACCACTCTTGTACATAATTTTCGCCAAAGATTCTGTGCCCTGACATTAGGGCCTCTCGCAATGCCTCTAAGGGTTGAGTTTTTGAAACAGCAATCAGTCTCACTTCTTTAGGGTCACGGCCGCAGTTCTTACAGCATTCTTGAATTTCTTTTTTAAGGTTTTCCAACCGGGATTCGATCGACATCCCAAGCCTCCTCGCGAATCACCTCTTCCATTTTCTCCATAGGAAGCCCCACAACATTGGTCCAGGATCCCTGAATACCAGTCACAAAATTTTGAGCCGTCCCTTGAATCCCGTAGCCCCCAGCCTTGTCGTAAGGTTCGTCACTGTTCACATAGCTTTGAATTTCTTCCTGGGACAACTTTTTGAACTGGACCAAAGTCTCATCCCAATGAACGTGCTTTTGTCCAGATCCACTTTCAATCAGACAAAATCCAGTGATCACTTGATGGCTCCGCCCCGACAAAAGGTCTAGAAAATGGACAGCTTCTTCCTTGGTCTCCGGCTTGCCTAGGATTTGGTCACCCACCGCCACAACGGTGTCCGCTCCAAGGATTAAAAAACCCTGTAAATTCTTATAGTTGTAGGCTTCGAAACAGGCCTCCGCCTTTTGTGTCGCCAAATGAGACGCCACCCGGGCTGGATTCAGGTTTTGTTCAATTATTTCCGATACTTTTACTGATTGAACTCGAAATTCGAAGCCGGCTTGGGTCAACAGTTCACGGCGACGAGGAGATTGGGAAGCCAGCACAATTTTCATCTTGTGTTTGGTTAAACCACATTATGGTGAGCAATGTTAAGTTTTGATTTTTTAATTTTGATCAGCGGACTTGGGTTGGCGGCACTCTCCGTCTACCTGTTCACCTCAGCCATTTTTACAAACAATGCCGACGCCGAAGCCTTGGCGTGGGCTTCTGGAGATGAACCCGCGAAATCAAAAAATGCTTTGATCAACCTGTCGCGCCCACTGATTCACAACTTTACCCTTCAACATGCGCGCAAAATCAAAAGCGAATCTTACCGATCTAAAGTTCGAAAGAAAATTCTGACCGCGGGCCTAAGTGAAGAAATCAACGAAGACGAATTCATTGGTTTGCAAATCCTTTGGGGCATAATGTTCCCTATTGGATTCACAATTTTCAATTTTGCACTCCAAATGGATTTTCCATACTTTGTTGCCATTGGCATCAGTGGAGTGGGCTTTCTTTTCCCTCACCTCTACTGCGGACTCTCTAAGGGCAAGCGTTACACCGACGTGGTTTGCGACCTTCCTTTCTTCATCGACTTGATGGCTCTTTCCACAGAAGCCGGATTGGATTTTATGGGAAGCCTTCAACGGATTGTAGACAAGGCCGACAATTCTGTATTGGCCGATGAACTCCAACTGGTGTTGAAAGATATTAAACTGGGAAGCTCTCGACGTGAAGCACTCACTCGTTTGTCCGACCGCTTAGACATTCCTGAAATCACAAGCTTCGTTGCTGTGGTTCGAGATGCCGAAGAAACGGGAGCCAGCATTGCACAAGTTCTCAAAGATCAATCCATTCAAATGCGATTGGAAAGATTTGTTCGCGCAGAAAAAGCGGGAGCAAAAGCCTCTCAAGCCATGCTCATTCCGATGATGTTTTTGGTTTTGCCCTCTGTGTTCATTATGGTTTTCGCGCCAGTGGTCCTCAACTTTTTCTATGGGGGCCAATGATGGCAAAACTTTTCAATCAAACCAAAAATTTGATTCTTTGCTCCAAACTGGAAACCGCAAATTCCACTTGGGCGCGAATGAAAGGCTTGCTCGGTCGAAAATCCATGGATGCTGACGAAGCGCTGTGGATCCCCTCTTGCAACAGCATTCATACCTTCTTTATGAATTTTCCCATTGATGTAGCCTTTGTTGACAAACACCTCACGGTCACAAAGATCATTCCAAACCTCCGACCAGGACGCCTGGCGTTTGCGACTCTACACACTCGAGACGTTTTTGAGTTCCCTTCTGGGTCTTTGTCTGATGAAAAACTTGCCATTGGAGATCAGTTGCATGTGGATCATTAGATTTCTAAATGGCCCACAGGCCGGTCAAATTGTTCCCCTCAACAAGCCAAATCTCTTGGTGGGCCGATCTGCGCGTTGTGATGTAAAGATTCAATCCAATGGAGTTTCGAAAGAACATTTAAAAATTGATATCCTGGGTGAAGACCTTCTTATCACAGATGCTGGCTCCAGAAACGGAACCTTTTTGA
Source organism: Bdellovibrionaceae bacterium UBA6776 (assembly GCA_002453155.1). GTDB lineage: Bacteria > Bdellovibrionota > Bdellovibrionia > Bdellovibrionales > UBA1609 > UBA6776. Next base: position 67,818 of record DKGG01000032.1, on the reverse strand, counting down.
ACGGCGTGCAGATCAAATCTGCGAAGGTAAAGTCCGGCGATCAAATTCTATTGCACAATCTCACGTTGGAAGTTCAAAATGTTCCGGAGCAATGGGCTCAGCAGTATCAAATGATGCAAGCTCTCCCCAACTACGGATCTGCCGCACCCAACTACGGACACCCAAATCCAGCACCGTCCTCTCATGAGAGGTCTCCTTCTTCCAATGCTTCTTTCGAACAAGAAGGGGAACCACTTCCCCCTAAAAACGAAGGCAATGTGGTTCAAAAAATTCTCGATCGTGCTCAGCAGATGCTCGACAAAGAAGTTTTGCCCGGAGTTTACAAGCTTCCTGAATCCATGGAGTTCAAATGGGTTTTGGCAGGCTTTATGGCCGTTTTTATTTTCGTTGTGACGTCCCTTTCAACCATTCCTTTGATTCGCATTTTGAAAATGAGCATCGAAGAGGAAAGTCAGCAACACGCTTTGACCATTGCCACCACTCTGGCAAAAATCAATCGCCCGGCTTTGCTTCAGGGAATGGACAGCACGGTGAGTGTGGACATGGCTCTCAATCGTCCTGGAGTCAAAGATGCCTTGATCATTTCTAACATCGACGGACAGATCATTGCTCCAGCCAACAAAGCGGGAACCTTTCCCGACGAACCTTATGTTCACCAGGGACGAAAGCTCAACAAAGAATCGGTGAATCAATACGATGACAGCACCGTCATCGCAATGGTTCCCATTGAGTTTTACAATTCGCAAACGGGCACTCAAGCTGTCACCGCATTCGCAGTTGTCTTCTATGACATGGGTTCTTTGGCTATCGACGATTCTCAAGTTCTTAGTTTGTTTATCACCACTCTATTTATCGCCTTATTGATTGGATCGATCCTCTTTTATTTTCTTTTTAAAATATTCGAGTACCCCTTTGTTTCTTTGAATGCACAAATCGATCAGGCCCTTAAAGAGGGACATGATCAGGTTTCTATTCACTATCAATTTTCTCCCCTTCAAAAGTTGGCCTCCAACTTGGGAAGTGCATTAAGTCGCGTGACCCCAGACGATGGGTTTCAACAGGCTCCCAGCTTTCAAGCGGACCGAAACAAAGAAATCGAAAATCTGGTTCAAATGTCTGGATTTGGCGCCATGGGAATCAGTGCCCTGGATCTTTCGATTCTCTCAGTGAATGAGGAGTTCGAGCATCGAACAGGTGTCCCTGTCATCAGCTTGCAAGGGCTGACCGTCAATGAAATCAATGACCAAGCTTTAAAGTTGAATATCAAAGACCTCATTGAACGAGTGGATGCGAATCCTTATGAAATGGCTCATAATGAATTGGAATTTTCTGGGCACCCTTACCAGTTGGTGGCCCAAGGAATTGCGGGTGACACTTCTGTGGCCACATATCTTGTCATTCTGATTCCACTGGAAGAGGGGGGGTAATGAGTAATAAAGCTCTCTCTCTTCACAATGCACCAGAATCTGAATGGACCATTGTATCGGGTCCTCTTTCAGGTTCTAAAGTTAAAATTCATGCTTCTGAATTTTCAATAGGCCGCAGTCATGATTGCGATCTTTCCATTCCCCATGATCCTAAAGTCAGTCGCAAACAGGCGAAGGTCTATTGGGATGGAAAGAGCTACCATGTAAAGAGTCTTTCTAAAGAAAATCCTGTTTTGATTGATGGAAAGCCCATTTCGGATTCAGAGATCCATTCCGGGACCATCATTCAACTGGGAGACAGTCAGCTCCGATTTCTAGAGTCCGGCGCGGAAATGATCCCAATGGTTGAGGATCCCATTCCTCAACCTCATTTGGCACCAATTCCAAATCCATATTCTCAACCTGCTCCCTACCAAGCTCCACCTTCTCGACGGCGGTCAAGAAAAAGGTCTTCAAATACAAGTTCTTCTTTTTTCAATGGCAAACGGCTTTTAATCTACGGGCTGATTGGTGGAATTTTATGGTGGCTTCTTTCGCCTCCAGACAAAAAGGGCGAAGATCCCTTTGCTCTTCGAAACGAAAAACAAATTGAAGCCGACATCAATGATGCCAAAGAGCTTCAAAAGATTGCTCAAAAGAATCGAGCCGATCGACTCAATCCAACTCTTTCACAATCAAAAGCTCAAGAACACTACGTGATTGGGTTTAGAGACTACCAAAAGGGACAGTTCGAAAGAAGCATTGGATCCTTTCAAGCGTGTTTGGCGCTAAATCCCAGCCATGACCTTTGCAATCGCTACTTGAAATTATCTCAGAAAAAATTTGGTGAATTGGTTCAATATCACATGGTTTTGGGAAGAAAGTACCGAGATCAAAACCAATTTCGCGCCTGCCGTTCGGCATTTCGAAATGTGATGGTCATGGTTCGAGATCCAAGCAGTTCCATATATAAAGAAGCAAAAACCAACTTCGTCGCCTGCGACAACATGCTGGAAGGGCGGTTCTAGTGGCGAAGTTAACTCTGAAGCTCAACGGAGCCGAAATCAAAACTCTCGAACTCCATACCGGCCAAGAATACAAGGCCGGAAGGGATGACGACTGTGACTTTCCACTGGATGATCACCGTGGAATTTCGCGACATCACCTGAAGTTCTATGACAATGGTGGCGTTTGGGTTTGCGAAAGTTTGTCTCGCTTCCTTCACCCTCAAGTGGGAACCGAAAACTTCGAGAGCCTCGAGTTGAGTGAAGACATTTCCTTTTCTTTGCCTCCCTATGAGTTCGAATTCCGGATGGAAGCTGAATCTATAGACGCGGCTCAAGAAGAATACGCGTTGGGACCTGAAGAGGATCCATCCAACACGTCTGCACTTGTCCCCACAGAAGCACCAGTCAATCACTTTGCCATTGATGAAGTCGATGATACGAATCCTGGATTTGGAACCGCGGACTCCACTCAAGTGGGGAGTTTGCAATTGCTTTCCCTTTTAAGGATCAACTATCCCAACTCTAGCAGTGACAATGAAGTCCTAAAGCTTGAAGGCAGTGTTTGGATGGCTGGACGAGAGACGGACTGCGAAATTCAGCTTCGAAATCCCAAAGTCAGTCGCAAACACTTTGAGCTTTCAAAATCACCGGAAGGATACTTTTTAACGGACCTCGGAAGCTCTAATGGAACTTACATCAACGGCCATCGCGTCGCTCCCCACGAGCCCACCCGACTTCAAAGTGGGGATCAAATTCGCGTCCTGGACATCGAGATTCATTTCGAAATCAAGGCCGCAAACTTGCCTGCAATCAGTACCCAACCATTGGCGCTCCCGCAAAATGGTTGGTTGACGCCTTTTCCTCAGCACAGTCCCTCTCCTTATGGAAATCTTCCCACTCCCTATGCGGACGGCCCCACTTACTACGGAGAAGAGCCGTCTTATGAAGAAGAAGTGTCCGAAGGACTGTTGGGAAAAATCAAAGCTTATGATTGGAAAAAGAACAAGGTTCGAGTGGTTTTGATGGCATTGATTCCGGTGTTACTTGTTGGCTTGCTTTTGGATTCAGATCCTCAGAAGAAAAGCGACGCAGCCAAAAATGAAACCGCAGGAAATGCAAGCTTTGAGAATCTCTCAAAAGAGCAAAAATCAGCAATCAAAGATTCTCTCAACCTAGCCCGAAACCTCTATGTCCAAGGGAAATATTCTTTGTGCCTTGCAGAACTGGCAAAGCTTCATGAAACGGTTCCCTTTTATGACAACTCAAAAGAACTTGAGTCTTTTTGCGTCCAAGGTCATGAATTGACTCAAAGAAAGATCGACGAAGAACGCAAAGAACGCCAAAAAGCTCTGGTGGAACAAAAAATTGCAGACATCATTGCGGTTTGTACCGAAAAGCACACCACCAAAGGGACGGTTTCTGAAGTAAAAAATTGTCTTACAGATGCCATCGAGTTAAATCCCGAACATCCTAAGGTCATCGAACTTTTACAAGCGGCTGAGGCGCGCGAACGAGAAAAAGAGCTCCTGGCCCAGCAGCAAAAAGAAGCGGCGGAAAAACGCCAACAACTTTTGAGCATTTTCAATCGAGCTCAAAGCTACAAGTCTAAAGGCGATTTGCTCAATGCACAAAAGACCTATCAAAGATTCATCTCTCAAGCCCGAGGAGGTCTTTCAACTCAGGTTTCCACCGCCAAGCGAGAACTGGCCACGGTCTCAAAATCTCTTCAGGAAAAGATCAGCCTAATGATGGAAAAGTGCAACAGTCTGGGAGAATCGGGGAAATACAAGGAAGCTTACAAAGCTTGTGATGAAGCCTTAAAAGAAAATCCATCCCTTAAAGATGCTGTCGTTGCCAAGGAAAGATACTCGGCGGCTCTTCGACAGCAAATGAGGACTTTGTATCAAGATGCCAAGCTCGAAGAAAGCTTAGGAAATCTTGCGACTGCCAAAGAGAAGTGGAAGCGCATCGTTGAAGAAGACCTTCCCAATGGGGAGTTTCACAAAAAATCTTCTCTCAAGATCAAACAGTATGGTGGATTTTAATATGAAAATTTCATCAAGATCTTATAGAGGAAAGTCTTTTCGACCCAGTCCCTACACGCACTGTGAAGATGATGGAAGCCTTTTGCTGGTGGTGACACCCTGGGGAAATTCAAACGTTGCAGAACGGGCGAAAGACATTGTTACAGATTTCATCCTCTCCAGCCGGAATGACAACGAAGCCACTTCACCCTTTCAAAAAATGACCTGCATCACTCCTCTCGCAAACCATGTGCGTGTGGCAATGATGTTGCTCAACGACACTCTTTACCGGGAAGAAAATCGAGAGGAATACACAGAAGGCGTTGAAATCGCCATATGCGCTAAGAATGGAAATGAAATCACCATTGCTCAAGTGGGACAGCCCTTTATCTTTTTGAGCCGCAAAGGATTCCCTCTGGTTCCACTGACTTTAGGAACCGATTTGGCTGCGGAGTTGAGTGCTCCTCCAAAAATTTTATCTCCACTCCCCCATGCTCTCCTTGGTCTTTATTCGACTTCGAACTTTTCCCTTCAAAGCTTTCACTGGAATCCTGGAGATCAGTTGATCTTTTTGACTCGCTCTCACTTTCCCATGGAGTTTTTAAGCCTTCCATCTGGACGACGTACACTAGATGAGTTGTCTAAAGTGCTCTCTCAAGACAATTCTCAAATTCCCTTCTGGCTGGGAATCACCCATCTATAGCTGATACTTTCCGTGGGAAGTAAATCCATGCATCAGATTTCGATTTCTGATTTTTTTATCGTTATGAATGAGAAACAGTTCACTCACATCGGGAGCTTTGGGCCATGACAACGGAACTCCTAAATTCCCAAACGCCGCATAATTCATAGCGCCTAGTTCAAGACGAGACCACCACAATTGATAGGACCATCGGAACTGACTTTCATAAAACAATTCTTCGTCAGATCCCTTGAAGCGTTCCCAATCTAAAAATTGAAGCAATCGGTCCACTCGACAATGCTCACTCAAACTGTCTGTATTTTTGAAACTGCTTTTAAAAAAATAGACTCCGCAATCAACTCCCGAAAGCTTCTCTTTCAGGCCTTCTTGAACGAGAGAACCACTTTCAGAAAGTTTAGACTGAGCCACAAAATGGATCAGAGGCTCATCTTTAAAATTTTTGGCCAGCTCTCCCCACCTTTTTTCCTCAATGAGTTTTCGCGCATTCCATCCTCGCAAAGGAGAACCAAAAGACAGATGTGGAGATTGAGGCCACACTTCCTTTCGAAAACCTTCCACTCCGACATAAAACCAAGAAGGAACTTCAACCAAAACCGCCGGAGCCAATCCCAGTTTTTCAAAATAATCCCGAAATTGACCAAATCGCTCTTCGCTCAAACCATTTCGATCCGTCAACGGAGAGATCTCCTGACGGTCCGTCAAAGTGTTGTAGAGCAAAGGTGGGTTTTGATGAACATAGAAAAAACTTTGGTTTCGTAAACTTTGAACCACATCCAAGCCAAAGTTCTCGAAAGACCAATACATTTCGGTACGAATCAGTCGGTCTCGATCCCAAGAAGGAGTGGGATCATAAAAGACAGACTTTAAGGAGGTCTTTTCATTCATATCTTGAGGAAGTTGACCCGTGACCAACTCGTTTAAAGTCACTCCTAAATCTGCAAGAGACACATTGAAATCCACACCCCAAGAGGTTCCCTGGTCTTTTTTGAGGCGCGAAGGTTTGATCATCAAAGTCACTTGAGTCTGCTTTGACTTCAAGCTTGAGGGATCACCTCCCCCAGAAAGCCCGACAACGGCAAGAAAGGTGGAGTTCCATTGGCCTCTTTTTTTAAGAGCCGTGATCAAGTGTCCCAACTCTTCGCTGATTTCTTCCAGTTGAGAGTTGATACTTAAATCACGAAGCTCACCTTCCGCCGTTTTTGAAGATCGATAAGGAAACAATAGATCTGAAAAATGCAAGACTCCAAAAAAAGGCTGAGGCTCTTCTCCATCCACCCAATTTAAAAATCGCTCCACCACTTGCGAGGCCGGTCGAAAACGAGGCCGATTGAACAGATCGATGCGATCATCAAAATTTTCAAACCCTTGATTCAAGCCCGACTTTGAAAGCATGGGAAGTCCGCTGGAAACAAAGAGAGTTCGAAGTCCATGATTCAAGGCTTTTTCCGCCACAGTTTCTCTATGAGGTCTGAGCCATTGGGTCTGTCCCCTCAATCCATGGTCCCAAGGGAATTCCCCCGTCAACAAAGTTGCCAAATTGGGCAAACTGCCTGTGGAGTTGGCATAAGCGTGGGTGAATCGAATGGACTCCTCGCAGAGCGTTGCGAATCCGTCCTTTAAATTTTCACTCTGACAGGGAACTCTTTCGAAACCCAGACCTTCGATAGCGACCACTAAAATATTTTTCTCCGAGGACCGACGAAAGCCGCAGCCTTCCAGAACCATTGCCGTGAAAAATATCAGTAAGAGTGCAGAGATTTTCATGATCTCGTCCATTTCAAGATTGATTCGAACCAGAGTCTATCACAATTGACTGATGCAGTACCGCGACAAAGTCCCGGTCTTGACCTCAACTGCAGAAGATCGAGATAATTGAGCCTTAACGGAGGCGCCATGATTGAACGTTTTTTTCAAATCGCAGAGTACGGCCATGAAATTACACTTTGGATTTTAATTCTATTAAGCATATTTAGCCTGGCTTTCATCCTTGAGCGCTTCTTCACATTGAGTCGAGTTTCGAAAAAGAGTGACGAAACCTCTGAAAAAATCAGAGACATCCTCAAGGCCAATCAGTTGGATGAAATCGAAGACATTGCCAAGGATAAGGACTCCATCGAAGGCCAAGCCCTTTCTTACGCCTTACGCCATCTTAAAGAAAAGGGCACCGAAGGTTTGGAAGAAATTTTTTCCAGCTTTGCACTGGTTGAAAAACCTCAATTGGAAAAACGTCTCAACTTTCTTGCCACGGTGGGATCCAACGCTCCCTTCATTGGTCTTCTTGGAACGGTCTTTGGAGTGATGGACGCTTTTAAACAGCTTGCAAATGCTCAGCCCGATCAAGCTATGGTGATGCTTGGAATTTCCAAAGCCTTGATTGCCACTGCAATTGGTCTTGCTGTCGCCATTCCCGCCGTAATTGCCTACAACTACTTTCAGCGGAAAGTACGCGGCATCATGAGCAGCCTCAATAGCACTCGAGACGTTTGTTTGGCCTATGCCCGCACACGCAAAGGTGGAAACTGATGGCCGCAAAGATCACGGGTGACACTGACGAAGCCATAGCGGAAATCAACATTGTTCCCTTTGTGGATATCATCTTAGTCATCTTGATCATCTTTATGGTGACGGCCCCAGTTATTTTAAAGCCTTCCATCAACGTGAACCTTCCAAAGGCTGGAAGTGGCGACAACACTTCCCCTTCAGAGCTGACCATTGGAATCGATGCTCAAGGGGGCATTACTCTCAATGGAAAGCCTTCTTCCAAAGAAGAGGTAAAATCATTTACAGAAGAGCTGGTTTCAAAATCTCCAGATGCTCAAGCCATCATCTCTGCTGACAAAGAAGTTTCCCATGGAACTGTGATCAGCGTAATCGATACCGTGAAATCCAGTGGCGTTAAAAAATTCGCCATCACTATCGATAAGAAAAAATAAATTTTAAGATTTTAAAGCATCTTCACAGCTGATTTTTTGGATCGGTCCAGATTTCAAACTGGGATGTGGAATATCAAAAAGTGGATACCATGGAGACGAAACACTTCGATCTTTGTAATGATTCTCTTCAAAATACTCCCTGAACTCTTCAATTTGAAACCATTCCGGAAAGAGCATTTCCATAGCGAGGTAGACTGTAAACTCCGATATCTGTTCAAAATTTTCAAGCTCAGGGCTTGTAAGTTCAACAATTTTTTGGACGGTATCCTTCCAATAATAATGAGGTGTGATTTTCATCTGAGACTCGGGCAGAATTTTTAAATTGTGCCGTTTTCTCCATTCCAAAAATTTGTCATTTGGCTCTGTATGATAGGCTGGCAAGTCATTCTGACGGATCCACTGATTGACTCGTCCGATATAAAACTTTCCAAAAGTTTTTCGGTATTCAGTTTCAAACAAATGAAAAAACTCCTCAAAGACAATCATCTTCAGCAAATCTGTAGATAACCTCATCGCCTCAGGCTCAAGCATCCAATAATCTTTAGTCTGATTTCCAATTTCAAGAGAGTTCGGAAGAACCAAAGCAGAATCGTAATCTCTTTTGGACCGAAAAGATGGACCACTCAGTACAATCATTGCAAACCGGTGCCGGGAGAGCTTTAAGATGTTATACGCAACCCGATAGATATTGTGAGGCGGACGTTCCCCTGGAAGGTAGGCTTTTCGAGCTCGAAGAAAACCTCCAATCAGTTCAATTTGTTCGGGCTTTCCATGGACATAAATCCGATCCACAAACAGCTTTCTGCGACCAATGATTCGAGAAAGAAGAGGATCTTTTAAAACGAAGTCGATGATTTGATCCAAAGGCAGATCTTTTCGAATCCAAGAGGCCAAAACCCCGGGCGCTTTTTTAAAGTCTTCTTCCGAAACCTCAGATCCAAACCCTAAAGTTGGCCCCATCAACCCGAAAACCAATGCCAAAACTAGCGCCTTACGGCTCCACAAACTCGCCATTCCAATTGCCCTAAATTGCTGAAATTATGAAAGGATTGAGATACTAGACGCTTTGCGCAAAAACAAGGGGAATTCCAACACCCGGTAAGTTCTACCGGCCCACCGAATACGTCCGAGTCAATAGGGCCTTCATTTCCCCATAATCTACCTGACGCCCCGCCTCGGCCTCCACATGGGTCATCACCCTTCGATTAAAACCACAGGGCTGAATTCCAGAGAAGGCCTTCTCATCAGGTCGCAAATTCAAAGCGCAGCCGTGATGGGAGACCCATCTTTTTACGGCAATTCCAATGGATGCGATTTTGCGATCTTCCACCCAAACCCCCGTAAAAGATTTGTCTCCGTCCTCTGCGCCGGCTTCCTTCCGTTCCGCAAGAATGCCCAATTCCCCCAGGGCTCGAATCACCCAGGCCTCTAAAAATCGCAAATAAGCACCGATGTCCTTAGATGCAAATTCAGATCTTGATTGGGTTAAATTTAATAAGGGATAAATGACGATTTGTGAGGGCCCATGATAAGTCGCTCGCCCACCCCGATTGATCGGGACGACTTCTCCACTCCAACCCTGAACATCGGTCTCATCGGAAGATCTGCCTAAGGTCACCACGGGAGGGTGCGAACAAAAAACCACTCTTTCTTCCATTTCACCTTGAGCGATTTTTTGAACCGCTTCCAACTGACGTTGGAAGCTTTCGGAATAATCAATCAAACCCCAGTCTTCAAACTTCAAAGGGCGATCCTTTTTCTGGACTCAATGAACGCGAGAAGCGCTGGCGGAACTTCCCGCAGGGGATTTTCGCGCACCACTCAATGGTCTTTGAATCACATGAATGGCGTGACCCAAAGTCGCTTCCGCAGCTTCCATCATGGTCTCTCCCAAAGTGGGGTGAGGATGAATGGTCAATGCCAAGTCTTCTAAACGTGCACCCATTTCAATGGCCAACGCCGCTTCAGAAATCAAGTTGGACGCTTCAGGTCCCACAATGTGAACGCCCAACAAAACGTGAGTTTCGGCATCCGCAATCATTTTTACAAAACCTTCAGACTCCATCATAGAAACCGCTCGGCCATTGGCTCCGAACGGAAATTTTCCAATCTTCAATTCTTTGTGCCCATGGGCTTTGGCTTCTTCTTCCATCCATCCTGCAGAGGCAATTTCTGGATCCACAAAGATCACCGCGGGAACTGTCTTCGCATCATAAGCACGGTTCTGACCGGAAATGATTTCAGCAACCATCACGCCTTCGTGACTGGCTTTGTGAGCCAACATGGGTTGCCCGGCAATATCGCCAATGGCAAAAATGTGGGACAAATTGGTCTTTCTTTGAGCGTTGGTTTCAATAAAACCTTTGTCATCAATTTTAAGGCCAATTTTTCTCAATCCCATTTGATCGGAATTTGGCTTTCGACCCACCGTCAGCAAAATTTTATCGGCTTTGATCTTTTCCGATTTGCCGTTCAATTCATAAGTCACTTCGTAGGTTTTTCCAGAAGCTTTGTAGGACTTTGCTTTTGCGCCCAAGTGAACTTGAACGCCGGATTTTTTTAACTTTCGAGCCACCACTTGAACACATTCCGCATCTGCAACACCTTGAAGCAATGCAGGCATGGCTTCCAAAATAGTCACTTCAGAACCTAGTTTTTGAAGGTAGGAGCTGATTTCAAGACCAATGTATCCACCACCAATCACAACCAATTTTTTGGGCACTTCATCTAAAGCCAAAGCACCCGTTGAAGAGAGCACTTCCTTCTCATCAATTTTGAATCCAGGAATTTCAATGGGACGAGAACCTGTTGCAATGATGAAGTGTTTCGCTTGAATCAAGTCATTGACGTTTTTGCCCACCACACTCAAAGTTTTTGCATCTTTGAATTCCGCTTCTCCGGAAATGATTTCAACTTGGTTTCCTTTAAGAAGCTGAGCCACTCCTCCCGACATTTTGTCGCAAACGGACTGCTTCCATGACACCAACTTCTTCATGTTCAATTTGGGCTTACCTGAAATTTCAATGCCCATGTCAGAGGCCTGATGCTCCAAACGGTGCAAAAAGTGCGCTGCCGTGATCATGGCCTTGGAAGGAATGCAGCCCACGTTCAAGCACACGCCTCCCAAATTTTCCCTTTCAATAATCACAGTTTTCAAACCCAGCTGAGCGCTTCGAATGGCTGCAACATATCCACCGGGTCCGGCTCCAATCACGCAAACATCAAAATTCTTCGTCATGACTCTCTCCAAACTAAATCATATCCAGCATCAATTGGCTGGGGTTCTCAATTCGCGCCACAAAGGCTTTCATAAAGTTGGCCGCAACAGCTCCATCAATCAATCGATGGTCACAGGTGATTGTGAAATTCATGAAATGCGCCTTGCGAACTTGATCCCCTACAAAGATGGGGCGTTCTTGAAGCTTGTACATTCCAAAAATTGCAACTTCTGGATGATTGATGATGGGAGTGGCGTACAAACCGCCCACACTTCCAATGTTTGTCACAGTGATGGTTGCACCTTTCATCTCATCCAAGGCCAATTTCCCATCGCGAGCTTTTGCCGCCAAATCATTGATGTCTTTGCTGACTTCTAAAAGAGTTTTTTGATCTGCATTTTTGATCACAGGAACCATCAAACCGTTTGGAGTGTCTGCTGCAAATCCCAAGTTAAAGTATTTTTTGTACACAATTTCTTGAGACTGATCATCAATGCTCGCATTGAACATGGGAAACTCACGACAGGTGGCAATCAATGCCTTCATAATAAAAGGCATGTAAGTGACCTTCACTCCGTACTTTTCCGCAGCCGCTTTGGCCTGAGTGCGAAGCTTCATCAGTTCGTCGGCACGGGCCTCTTCCATCAAAGTAAAGTGAGGAATCACATGCTTAGACATTTGCATGTTCTCTGCAATTTTCTTTCGGATACCACGCATGGAAACGCGCTCTTCCAAGTCTCCACCAACACCTTTAAAGGCCATGCGCGGAGGCATTGCCGCCGTGGCTGCAGGCGCAGATTTTCCGCCGCCATTGGATCCCATTACATCTTCACGAGTCACACGTCCCGCAAGACCGGATCCTTGAATTTGGTTGATGTCGATATTCATTTCTCGAGCCAAGCGTCGAGTCGCTGGGGTCGCCAATACATGAATGTCAGACGCCGGCGGATAAACATCCATTCCACCACCGCCGGATCGGGCCGGTGCAGGTGCGCTGTGAGAAGAGGGAGCTGGTTTGCTCTCTTGTTTTGGAGCTTCTGCTTTTTTCTCTTCCTTCTTTTCTTTGGAAGCTGAGGCAGAGCCGGATGCATCCAAAACCAACATCACAGTTTCAATGGGAATCATATCGCCTTCGCTGTATTTGAACTGCTTTACAGTTCCAGCATAGGGAGTTGGCACTTCAACAGTTGCTTTGTCGGTCATTACTTCCGCAATGGGCTGATCCGCAGAAACTTGATCTCCTTCTTTGACCAACCACTTGATCAATTCCCCTTCGGTCACTCCTTCGCCAATGTCTGGAAGACGCACATCCTGAGTTGCCATTAAAATCCCTCCTTCAATCTTCTTTTTTCAATTACACCCTTCATAAAAAACTCGCCGGCTCGATAGGAACTTCGAACCAAAGGACCGCTGGCCACATAAAGAAATCCCATGGCCTCCGCTTCCTTTTGCCACTCTTGAAACTTTTCCGGAGAAATAAAATCTTCCACCGGCAAATGTCTTTTGCGAGGTTGCAAGTACTGACCAAAAGTCACCACGTCACAATCCACCTCGCGAAGATCTTTCAAAGTTTGACGAACTTCGTCCTCTGTTTCACCCAACCCCAACATGATGGAGGATTTGGTGTAACGAGTGGCATCCATTTTTTTTACCATTTGAAGCACATCTAAAGATTGACGGTATCCCGCTCTGGGATCTCGCACTCTTTTTGTCAGACGCTCCACAGTCTCTACATTGTGAGCGAACACATCCGGTTTGGCATCGACAATTTTTTGAACGTATTCGGGATTGCCTTTAAAATCTGGAGTTAAAACTTCTACGATCAAATCTGGTGAGAGGTCTTTCAGGCGACGAACTGTTTCCGCAAAATGTCCCGAACCTTCATCTTCTACGTCGTCCCGATCCACACTGGTCAAAACCACGTAATCCAAATCCATTTTGGAAACTGCATATGCCACTTTTTGTGGCTCTTCCAGGTCCAAAACTCCCTTGGGATTCCCTGTTTTCACATTGCAAAATCGGCATCCACGGGTGCACACTTCGCCCATCAACATGATGGTGGCTGTGCCTCCGGCCCAACACTCACCTATATTAGGACATTGTGCTTCTTGGCAGACGGTGGCCAAATTCAAACCTTTTAAAAGTTCTTTCAGCTCCAAATACCGTTCCCCAGCTGCGGGGCGGATTTTGAGCCAGGCCGGCTTTGGCAAACGGCTCGGCCGGGGCTTTAAAGCTTCTGGCATTTCAGGCTCCTTATTTTGAGGTCTCAATCTCTCACAGTTTATAAAAAAGTCCACTGCGAGGGGGCAAATCTTTGGCCCTCAAGGGGATTGAATGGCGCGTCATAGGGCGAAGGACCTGCAATCTGGAGGGATCTGTGGCTATACCGTCGAGATGAAACAAATTCCAAACCTAGAAACTGCCACTTTTATCAAACGCTACAAACGCTTTTTTGCGGACATCGAAACGGACAAGGGTCCTCTAACCATTCATGTGCCCAACACCGGAAGCATGAAAGGCTGCCTCAATGAAGGTGCGCCTTGCCTTTACACTCCGACCGATGATCCCAACCGCAAACTCAAAGGGACTTTGCAATTTTTGAAAACCGAATCTTCTTGGGTGGGCGTGAACACTTCGCTTCCAAACGGATTGGTTCAAAGCTTTTGGGAAAGTGGGCAGAATCCCGCCTGGAAGAATTTTAAATTTTGCAAAATGGAACACAAGATCCATGCAAAAACCCGTTTGGATATGGTCTTGGCTCCTTCGGACGAAGATTTTAAAGAGGGCTGCAACCTGCACTTTATAGAAATCAAAAATGTGACCATGGCAGAGGACGGAGTGGCTTTGTTTCCTGATGCCGTCACCACGCGCGGCCAAAAACACTTGGAAGAATTGATGGAACTGAAGAATCAAGGCTTTGGCGCAGAAATCTTTTTTGTCATTCAAAGAACGGACTGTGAGACCTTTTCACCCTGTGAGGAAATTGATCCAGAATATGCGCGGCTCTTACGCGTGGCCCATGAACAGGGAGTTCAGATCAGTGCTTTTCCCTGCTGGATCGATGAAAAAAAAGGAGTTGGCATTGCCAACTCCCCTTTGAAAATTCAGCTTTAATTCAATCTTATTCCTTGTCGCTTTCAAGGCGCTCAATGATGGATTCAAAGTGCTGAGGAGGAACCGCTCCGCGAACTGCGATGCCGTTCACAAGGAAGCCTGGAGTTCCGCTAAAGCCAAACTTTTGAGCTTCAGCCATGTCTTTTTTAATGCGGTCGTTGACGGCGTCGGTTTTAATGTCTTTTTTCACTTTCGCCAAATCCGCGCCCACTTTTTTAGCGGCTTCATCTAGGAACTTTTCTTTCTTTTCGTTAAGCTCCTGTTGGTTTTCAAAAACCATGTCATGAAACTTTTGAGCTTTTCCATGATCCTGAAGAGCAATCGCTTCAAAGTATTGAGCTGCAGGCATAGCTTGTGGGTGCATTTCTAGAGGCAAATGCTTGTAGATCACACGAATTTTGTCCCCGTACTTTTGCTCGAGAGCCTTCATGGTGTCATATCCGCGAGAGCAGAACGGGCACTGAAAATCAGAGTATTCTACGATGGTAATTTTCGCATCTTTAGGACCGAAAATGGCGCGATCTTCTTCAATCACGGGCTCTTTGCGGTTTTTAAATTCTTCTTCCATGGCTTGCTTTTGCATTTCTGCTTTGGCCAATTCCACGGCTTCGTTCACTGTGTCCAAAAATTCCTTAGGGTGCGCTTTGATTGCATTGTAAAGAATTTCGGGATTGTCCTTCATGGTCTTTTCCAAATATGACGAACAGCCCGTAAGACCTGCCAAAACAAAAACGGCTGCGAATAATCCAATTGTGCGTTTCAAAGTAGAGTCCTCCAAAAGTTGGTTTCTTTAGTTCCTAATCCATCTTTACTTTCAATCCTCGGATTGTGACATAGAAATTTCAATCTCAGTAGGAAAAAACGCCGTCCGAAATCTCGACCTTGGTCGGATGACTCTTTTTTAATTTCTGTTTTAATAAAACTATGAAAAATGCAGCCTTATTTTTGTGCCTGACCCTGGGAATGTCTTCAATCTTGATGGGGTGCTCCACGCCTGAAAAGCGTGTGATCAATCCTCCCCGCGTGGGAGACCTGAATTACCACAAGTTGATGTTGATGGACCTGGAGCAAATGCAGGATCAGGTTCGAAAGTACATCCGGTTTGCCAAGCAAGATTTTGCGGTCGCTGATGAAGATCCCGAAGCGGAAGCCTCGGGCTTTGTGAATTTGAAAAAGGCTTTGCGGATGATCTTCTCTCGGCCCGATGCGGAAAATTATGTGGCCAAATTGGTGCCGGAAGTTCGACGAGAACTGGCCGTGTATAGATCCTATTACCGGGTGATTGACGAATTGGCCGAGGAAGGAATTCAAGCTTTTGATCGAAGCCTTGGAGTCAGCACCGTCACCTTGGCCACCTATACGTTTATGCTGGAAAACATTATGGGTGAAATTCAGGCAGAGGCGCGCATTCAGCCTGAATTAAAGGCTACCATCGAAAAAATCGCCCGTGCGGATATCAAAGTTCCAAGGGATGTGATTCAAGAACGCAAACTTTCCGGCATGTTTTTGACAGAAAGTCCTTCCGAAATGGCTCAAAGGATTCTCAAAGAGAGACTGTCATCTCAATAAGAGACAATTGATAGTTTCATCTCGAAACAAATTGGTCGTTTCTCCGATCTAGAAAATGTGCATTTTCCGCTCTGGGCTTGAGTGTCAGAGCTTTGACATCCGACAAGATGTCTATGGGAAAACTTCAAGAGCTGAAACACCTCACCTGGATGACTGGCGTCTTCGCTCTGCTTCTTTTTGCGGTCAATCTGCATTCGATGTTTGATTTTAAATCTGTGGCTCAAACCACAATTGGGCGTATTCCTGCGAGCATTACAGAGGGGATTGGCGCGTCTCCCGCTGTGGAGGATGTTGCGCCAAGTATTGAGAAGCTTGAGGTCAGCTGTGATCAGATTTTGGATCATACTTTGACGGCTTTAAAGGTGAAGAGCAAGAAGGTTCAGATTCAGTTTTTAAACTGTGGCGATCAGTTGCCCTTGGAATTGATCAATTTGACGAATGGTTACCAGTCTACGCTGTTTAAGTCTCAAGCTGGCATTTATTCGGATTTGGTTTCTTTGATCGATGGGGCGAATGAGATTCACTTGCGCCTTGAGAAGGTTCCCACTCCTTTGAAGCTTCAAATTTTGTTGTGATTGTTTGGTGTTGTTCCCAAATATCTGAGTTCCAACCTCGTTGTTTGTTTATAATATTTGATCTCTCTCTTAAGTGATCTCTTCCTTCTTCTTCCAAACTTTAATTTCATCGCCTAAATTCCCTCCAATAAAACCTACCTCAAAATCCTTTCCCCACAGAGTTTCTTTAGACTGCCCGATCGGAAACATTCTTTGAATTTGCAAACCGTGAGCGAAGTCACAAGGCAGTTCAATGTCCCGTGAAAGAGTCTGCTGTTCGGCACATGTATCTCTGATGTTTGGAGATCCACCTCTTCTCTTCTCCTCAAGACCCAAATTTTACGTTTTTCGCTTCTACTACTTGGACCTTTAATGGACCTCTAGAATTTAAAGAATTCCCTCCAATAAAACCTACCTCAAAATCCTTTCCCCACAGTGTTTCTTTAGACTGCCCGATCGGAAACATTCTTTGAATTTGCAAACCGTGAGCGAAGTCACACGACAGCTCAATGTTCCATGAAAGAGCCGCCCAATCTCTCATCGAGAGGGCTCTGGCATTTGCCGAACTTCTCACAAAAAATATGAATATTTTTATTGACGTCTTTTTGAGTCATGAGAATCCCTCCTGCAAGGGATTTTTGCCACATGCACGACCGGGAACATTTCATGAATTTACATTCAATGTGCGAAGTCACAGCGCGACTCAACTCTCTCTTACTGATTTTTTCAAATGTAAGAACATCTTATAAAAAACCAAAAAATGCGTTTTAAAAAAGTCGTGGTAAATTTCACTTCAAGAAAATTTCCCTAATTTTGAATTGCTAAAACAAAAGCCCCTCGCAAATGCAGAAAGGAGCTCAAAAATGAAACAATTGAGTCTTATTCCTAAACCAAATTTGGAATGTGGCGAATCTTTGCAAAATTCAGGAAAGCAAAAACGAATTCTTTCTTCTCGTCGACCAACCCACTTGGTCCTTAAAGCCCATAAAAATACACTCTTCAAGCACCGGAATTTTATTCAGCAAACTCTGGAAAAACAGGCCGCCAACTTTCACCACAAACTCCTAACTTGGAGTGTACAAAAAGATCACATTCACCTTCTAATTCGATTTTTTGACAGACTCTCATACATCAAATTTATCCGTGCACTGACCGGTCTGATCGCAAGAAAATTGGGAAGAGGGCTTTGGAAATTCCGACCCTACACAAAAGTTTTGAGCTGGGGTCGA
The DNA here is from genome assembly GCA_002453155.1 of Bdellovibrionaceae bacterium UBA6776. Classification (GTDB taxonomy): domain Bacteria; phylum Bdellovibrionota; class Bdellovibrionia; order Bdellovibrionales; family UBA1609; genus UBA6776. The sequence goes on along the minus strand of DKGG01000032.1, from coordinate 50,061 downwards.
GAAACCTGGAATGTGAACAATTACATCTTTCGTAACGAACTGGAGGTTTTCAAATTTTGGAAATACAAACCCAGGCCAACTAAATTTCAACCATCCTCAACTTGATCTAAAAGCAAACGAAATTCTCAAGTCAAAAGGCTTTCTGTTGGTCCACTCCGTTTAAATAAACTTTCGTCTTACACTTGCAACTGCAACAAACAACAGTACAAGACCTGAGGCCACCCATTTGGCGCCGGTCACAAAACCAAGCCCTAAAGGAGCTAAAGGAACAATGCCCAGCAACACAAGCATGATGGTGACCGTCTCAATGACATCCAACACACCAGGAACCAGACCTAAACTTTTCAATAATAATTTCTTCGGAAAAAGCAGACCAAGAACACGAACAAACAAACCCGAGTAGGCCGCAATAAACAAAAAATCGAAAATTTCCTGTCTCTTATATTTTTCAACCTCAACGGTCGTCAAACCCTCAAAAAACCGCAAGGATTCTCCTTGAGAATAATAGAACCTTGCATCTAAAGAATTGTGAAATCCCCAAAAATACATCGCAAGACCAGAGCCCAAAAGGAGGATCACCAATAAAACTTCAAAAGAGAACCGCCTCTTCAAGCTCGTCCAACAAATCATTCAATAAAAATTATATTCTCAATTGAAAAGTGTCACCAAAAGAAGACTTCAAGCCCACTCACATCAGTTGTTGTAAACGAACCCAACCAGGATCAAATCTTGCTGCTCGGAATACCCAGACTCTTTTGAATCGGTAGATCCCGTAATAGAAGCACTCAAAGCGGGAGTGATTCGACGAGTCCCCACCACCTGAACAATGCCATCATAAAAGCGCACCACGGTATTCACTCTCCACAAAGAACCCACAGGTCCCCCCAAAGAAATGACCGTTTCCTCAGTTCGCGATGCCAAAAATCCACCGCCCATTTCCAACCGCAATCGCGCATCCATATCCAAAGGATTGTCCAAATCAAAATCCATGTGCCCACCCGAAAGCGAGTACTTCAACTTCACTTTGTAACCCTTCTTCACTTCCATATCGAGCTTGGTCATCTTGTCCTTCAACTCATAAACCGGTCGAATTTGTGGAGTGGACTTCGCCCAGTGATCCACATGATGCTCCACCAAACGCCTAGCCATGTACTCACCAAAGGCCTGCTGCTCTTGCTGGTACTCATGAAGAGAAACAATCTTTCCCGACGAATACAGATACTCCTCCGAACGCCCTGGAGAGTTCAAAGTTTGCTCCATCTCGGTCACACCAAAACGATACTCAAACTGAGTGCGAAATTCTTTGGTCAATCGATCGTCAAAAATTTCACGCGACTCGGTCTTCAACGCCTGAGGCTTCTCAATCAAAACCACTTCTGTATCAATGGTGAATTTTTCCTTCTCCACATCGGCAATGTAACCCGGATGGGACCCATACAGATCCTCGGCCATCACGTGGCTGGAGACGCAGATCAAACTCAGCAGAACTCCATAGATCCATTTTAGATTTGGTATTGCCATTTTTCCCCCTAAAGTCCCTAATCCCTACAGATGCAAAGCCCAGACCGCCCGCCTCCTCATAACCCCCTGAAATCACGTCTTAAAATCCCCCTTCCTCACGGCCCAAGTGATCAAGGATTCGACAGGTGATTAGCCCCTTGCCCCCCTCAGGGAATCAGCTTAAAGTACCGGGCTTTATGTCCAATGTGATTGAATCAAAATCGACCGATTACCACCTTCTTCGGCGGGTGTGGCATTTCGCAGGCGTCGCCGCGATGGTGGCTCTCTACGTCTTTTTGAACCGCGAACAGGCTCTCATGGTCGCCATTGGAGTCACGGTCACCCTGGGTGGAATGGATGCTCTCAGACTGTTCATTCCGGCCTTAAATCGACTTCTGATCCGCCTTTTTAAGCCTTTCCTCAGACAACAAGAAACTCACTCCCTCACAGCAGCTTCTTCCATGTTGATTGGAGTCACCATTTCCATCGCCTTTTTTCCAAAAGAGGTGCTGCTCCTCACGCTTTCTATGCTTGCCGTAGCAGACCCTGTCGCCGCATTGGTGGGCATTCGCTATGGAGGAAAAGACAAACTCATTGGCAACAAATCTCTTGCGGGAACCTCAGCGGCCTTTGCAGCTTGCTGCGTGCTTGCATTGGCGTACTTCACCTATTTCGACATGTTTCAAGATCGCCTTGTATTGGCCTCTGTCCTTGTGGGCGTGATTGGCGCCTTCTCCGAACTGGTCCCCATTTTTAAGCTGGATGACAATTTGATCTTTCCGATATTAAGCTCAAGCCTAACTTACGGATTATTCTTTTTGTTTGGAGCTTTATAATGTCCTATGAGGAACCGCCTTCTGAGAGACGCAACCTTTCCATTTACGTGCTTCCGAATTTATTAACCACCCTCAATATGTTTTTTGGCTTCTTCGCCATCATCTACACCATCAATGGCAAAGTGGAATGGGCGGCTTACGCCATTGTGGCCGCAGCTCTATTTGACCAGATGGATGGCCGTGTGGCGCGCTGGATGAACTCCACCAGTCGCTTTGGTGCAGAATACGATTCCTTAAGTGACTTGGTCAGTTTTGGTGTTGCTCCAGCGGTATTGTTATTCTTGTGGTCTTTGGAACCTTTTGGCCGATTGGGTTGGCTGGCCACCTTTTTCTATATGGCCTGCGGAGCACTTCGCCTGGCTCGCTTCAATGTCCAAGAAGAAACTGCAGAGAAAGGCTATTTTCAAGGCCTTCCCATTCCCATGGCAGCCGGTATTGTGGCGTCTTCGGTTTTGGCCTTTCAAGATTTAGAAATGGACCCCGTCCGCTCCATTGGCCTTTTAGGGATGACCTTTCTTTTGGGAGTGGTCATGGTTTCCAATTTTCGTTATCGCTCTTTTAAAGATATGGATTTGAAAGAACGCCTTCCCTTCACCTATTTGGTGGTCGGAGTGTTCTTGGTCGCCATCGTTGCCATTCGACCTGAAGTGACCCTGTTTATTTTGTTCCTCTCTTACGCCCTCCTCGGCGCCATTTTTGGAGTTTTTAAGTTGGGCCGCAACATTCGCAAAAACCGAAGAGGTTACCAACAATTTGAGACCGAAGGGGAAGATGAAAATGAAATCACCCATTAACATTGGTGTTGTCGGCGCCACCGGCATGGTGGGCGAAAGCTTTTTAAACTTGATTGAAAAACGAAACTTTCCCTTTGGTGACGTTCGCCTTTTTGCCAGCGAACGCTCTCTCGGGCAAACTCGCAAAGTGGGTGACAAAGAGTTCCCCATTGAAGAATTGAGTGAAGAGCGCTTTCACGGACTGGACGTGGTGTTTTTTTCCTCGGGCGATGACATCTCCAAAGAATGGGCACCAAAGGCCGCTCAAGCTGGAGCTTTCGCCATCGACAACTCCGCTGCTTTTCGAATGAGCTCTCGCCATGAATTGATCGTTCCCGAAATCAATGGCGCTCGCATACCTGCAAATCCAACCATTATCGCCAACCCCAATTGCTCGACCATTCAATTGGTCATGGCATTGAACGCTTTGAAAAACTTTGGACTTCAATCGGTGCAAGTGGCGTCCTATCAGTCTGTCAGTGGCGCCGGAATGGCCGGTCAAAAGGAACTTGCGGATCAACTTCTAGAAGATTTGAAAAAGGACAACCCCATAGAGGACGCTTCAAAGACCTCAAGTACCTTTGGCAAAACTCCTGCCTTCAATTGTGTCCCTAAGGTGGGGTCTTTTGACGAAGATGGTTTTTGTTCGGAAGAGGTCAAAATCGTCAATGAAACCAAAAAGATTTTGGAACTTCCCGATTTGCGAGTCAGCGCTTTTACCGTGCGCATTCCCAGCTGGAACTCTCACGCTGAAGCTGTTTGGGTGGAGTTGGAAGCCAACGTTCAAAGGGATGATTTGATCGCAGCTCTTAGAGATCATGCGGGCATTCGCGTGAAGGAAGAATTGACGGCCTTTGAAACCCCACGGGAACTTTCCGGAGTGAATGAAGTTTCTGTCAGCCGCGTTCAAAAAGACTTTTACGGCACCAACCGTTGGCGCATGTGGGTCGTGGCTGACAATTTGCTCAAGGGCGCTGCCCTCAACGGAATTCAAATCGCGGAATATTTGCTCAGCCGCGATTCTTAGTTTCCACACAATGGGTTGGTTTTGATGGGCTCTCTTGAGTTCATCAAACCAAAATCATTCCCCACCACATTAGAAACCACCGACCACAATTTCCTTTGGTTTTCTGGTTTAACTTGGTCCAAAAAATCCACGCTTAAATAAGAACGAGTCATGTAAAGAGGCAAATGGCGAAGCCCATTGGCCCAAACTTGATTTCCTCTTCTTGAAAATCCCGCGATCACCATCAAACCTAATTTGTTAATCCCAGGTTGAGAACTGACAAAATTTCCTGTCCCGAAAACGACAGGTACTTCGCGGCCATCAGAAGACTTAAACTTTTGAATGGGCTGTACCACATGAGCATGGGTTCCAATGACCAGATCTGCACCCGCATCCACGATTTCCTGAGCCAAACTGACCTGTGAGGATTGAGGGCGATGCACATTCTCGGTTCCCCAATGTGGAGTCACGACAACAACATCTGCAACTTTTCGTGCATTACGAATTTCAGAAAGCAGAAGGCTTTTCTGAGAATAGCATTGCAAAATTTGGCCTCGAATCGCAGTCCCACTCTTTCCGTTCACCCCATAGGTGCAAGCGATAAAAGCAACCTTCCAGCCTTTTTTATTCACAATAGTGGCAAAGCTGTTTCGATCTCCCTTTCGACGACTTCCTGTGAATTGCAAGCCTGCGCTTTCCAAAGAATCGATGGTCTTATCAATTCCAATGAGGCCACGATCTGCCGCATGATTGTTCGCCGTTGAAACAATATCGAACCCTCCAGCTTTGAGGTTTTTTGCCAACTCTGGTGGCGTGTTAAAAGCAGGGTAACCTGAATAAATGTATTCTCTTTCATCCCAAAAAACTCCTGGGTCAGGGTGAAGGGTGCCATCTCTCGCCACACCGGCGGCCAGTGGGGTTTCTAAATTTGCATACATGATATCCACGCCTTGAATGTGAGATTTGACGTTCTTCCAAAGATAACTGTAGTGGCCCTTTTTCTTTTGAGCTGCGTTTTGAATATATTTGTGAATCAATAGGTCTCCAACTCCACCTATTGTAAGCGTGTCCTCTGCCGGATCGCAGGCACGTCTTAGATCCATGGCTTGTGCGGAGAAGGCACAACTGAACCCCATAAAGAGGGACAAAATCGATGCACAGGTTTTTTGTGTGAAGAGTGGATTCAAAATGGCCTCCTTAGTGGGAACTCGTTGTATAAAATGACTTTTCACCTTTATCTTTCAAATTCCGAGCCCACCTGAGGTGAATCTCGAAAGATTTGGCTGTTTAGGCCCCAAACACCATGACAATTTTGGGCGGACCTTGATTTGCAAACGCGGAATAGACTTTTTCTTAAATATTTTTGAAACCGTTCAATTTCCAAAAATCCTCAAAAATTTCAAAATTTTGACAATGGTTCGGACCCATGATCTGATTTTAGACCATGGGGTGGAACATTCTTTCAAAATTGAGTCTGAGTTTTTTGAGCATTCTTCTTTTCGGGAGCCTTTCGGCCACGGCTGAAATTACGATCACCGAAGTCACCGGAACTTCCAGTCGAACCTTCAGTTCCACTGGAGTGGAAGTGATTGCGGGATTTAACGGAACTTGCGCCACCACATCCACAGGTGTGTGTGACAGTTGCACGTCACCGGCCAGCACCTCCACTTGCACGGTGGGTGACGCGAATTGCTGTGGAGGAACCACCTGCTTCACCTGCAACACCCGAACCGTCACCGACTCCACTGTTCTTACGATCACTTTAAAATCCGATAATATCACTTCCGGAACGGTAAAAATAAAGAGCACCACCGACAGTCGTGACAGCACCACCACGTCAAATTCTGGAGGCGTGTTTACATTCACAAGACCTTGGAGTGATATTTGTCAATTGGTTGCCAGCTGCTCCTGCAGTGATATTTCGAGTGGCTCTTGCACTGAACTCGCATCTGGAACCAAGTCTGCAGATCTCACATTAGAAGTGACCGGTACCGACACAGAAACAGATTCTGGAACGGTAAAGTTTAGTCTTTACTTTCAAAGCTCAACCAACTCAGGAACCGCAAGTTCACCAGCAGAAGAATCTCTTCGTGATTTTTTTGTCTATCCCGGTGACGAAAAAGTCTACATTGAGCAATCAAACATCGGAAATTTCACCAACTTGAGTGGAATTCAATTTTACATAGGCACTGGCTCCTTTGAATACGCTTATGTGAAAGCTCCACAATCGCCCACTGCCGCCGGGGAAACTTTGGAATCCGCATTCCAAGATGTTGATACAGACGGAACTATCGCACAGGTCATTGACGGTTTAGAAAATGGAGTCACTTACCATTTTCGACCGGCCTCGGTGGACAAAGCCGGAAATGTTTATAACGCCATGGATGACGCTTATCTCATTGGCAAATCCTGTGGAGTTACAACCAGTGGTGGTGGCAATGCAGATTGCAGTTATGCAGGAACGCCCAGCAAAGTGGTTGGACTTCTGACCGAAGATCTCAACTGCTTTGTCGCTACCGCCGCTTACGGAAGCCAGTTGGATCCACACATTGACACCTTTCGAAGCTTTCGCCAAAAAGTGCTCCTCCGGTCTCAACTGGGAATGGCCCTCAACCGCGCCTACTACAATTACGGTCCGAAGATGGCCCGTGCCCTTCACGAACATCCTTGGATGAAACCTTTGGCTCGCGCCATCTTGTGGCCGGCTTGGGGGCTGACCTTTTTGAGTCTGCATTTTCACTTCAATCTTTGGCAGAGCTTTTTTCTTTTAGGAATCAGCATTCTTGCCGTTACCCTGACTCTGGCTTTCTTTCTTCAATGGGGACGCCGCCAACTTTTTAGAAAGGCCCTCAAGTGATTTTCACAAAATGCCTTCAAAAAAGTTTTGCTGCTATTTTTGGTTCCGGCTTAATGCTTTCTTCGGTGGCCTTTGCACAAAACTCTTCCATTCGACTGGAAACCTCGGATGCAGAAATTCAACCCAAACAAATGAAGGAAGGCGAAAGTCGGCCTCGATTTGATTGGGAGCCCTACAAAGGAGTGGACCGCGTCCCCCATCCCGATGCCAAACGAGGCCTCTTGAGAGTCACCAAAGACAAAGTCTATGTGTACAAAGTCAAAACCTCCGAACAAACTCGTGGAGTCAGTTTTCGGCTGGGCTATTTTGACCCCAACAAATTAAAAAATCCCGAAGCCGTAGACCAAGCCAATTCCACCTTTGCTGAAAACTATGATTCCACCTCCAATCCCACTTTTTTGTTGGACTATGAATGGCAGCTTCTTCACATCGGGATTGCCAAAGTGGGATTGAAAGTGGGTTCAGGTTTTTACATCGCTCAAGGAAACGGTCACTTTGAAACGCCACAAACAGGAAAAACGGGCGTGGACAAACCGCGAGAGACCTTCACCTTCTTAATGCTTCCCAACAGTCTTGGAGCCGTGGCCCGCTTTCAAATTTGGGACAACCAGTTGATTGTTCCCTATGTGGATGGAGGCGTGCTCGGATTTACCTTTTCTGAATTTCGCGATGATGGCCAAAACCCCAAGTTTGGCGGTGCCTTTGGCGCCTACGGAGCGGTGGGCGGCCAATTCAACCTTTCCGTCTTTGATGCCATCACCCGCGCTCAGTTGGACCGGGAATATGGAATCAACCGCATCTTTATAGTGGGTGAGTACCGAACCGTCCTTGGCCTCAGCGACAAATATGATTTCAGTTCGGACTTGATCAATGGGGGCTTTTTGATGGAGTTTTAACTCCATGACTCGAATCCGACTGGACATTCAATACAAAGGCACTTCGTTCGAAGGTTGGCAAAAGCAAAAGGCTTCCAAACTTCCCACCCTTCAAGGACTCTTGGAAGAACTGCTCTCTAAGATCTACAATCAACCGATTCGCGTTCTTGGCTCCGGCCGCACCGATGCGGGAACCCATGCCCGCAACCAAGTGGCCCATTGTGACCTGCCCGACGTTCCCGAAAACTTGCGCTACAAGCTGAACCGCCTGCTTCCTGCCGGGGTCAGCATTCAAAAAGTTTCCCAAGTTCCCTCAGATTTCCATGCCTTAGCCAGTGCGACAGGAAAGACTTATATCTACCGCATCTGGAATCACCCCGTCTCAAATCCTTTTCTAGAGGAGCTGAGCCTTTGGGTCCCCAACCCCCTGGATTTAGATCGCCTGAACTCCTATGGGGAAGTTTTTTTGGGCACCCATGATTTTAAGAGCTTTCAAACCCGTGGAACGCCCGTCCCAAGCACCATCCGGACCTTGAATCGCTCCCTCTGGAGGGTCCGCCGTCCCCACTTGATCGAGTATCAGGTTCAGGGGGATGGATTTTTGAAACAAATGGTTCGAAATTTGGTCGGACTCCAACTCTATGCACACCGCAAGAATTTGCCCCCCGAAGCTCTGAAGTCCATTCTAGAGGCCAAAGACCGGACGAAGGCCAAAGATACTGCCCCCGCACACGGGTTGTTTCTGTGGAAAGTTCACTACTGAGAATTCCCTCAGCAGCAAGCTTGACAACAAGTGCCGAAAACCATAAGAATTTGAGCTTTCTTTGCGCAAGTTTTGTGCGCAGACGCTCAGGAGAAGGAAACTCATGAAAACTTGGAATGCCAAAGCGGAAGAAGTGGAACGTAAATGGTGGGTGATTGACGCCTCTGGAAAGACCTTGGGTCGTATGGCGACAGAAATCGCAACCGTTCTTCGCGGAAAAAACAAAGCGATCTTTACTCCCCACGTGGATTGTGGAGACTTTGTTGTTGTGATCAACTCCGAAAAGGTCGAAATGTCCGGAAACAAATGGAATGACGAGAAGTTTTACTCTCACTCCAGATATTTTGGATCTTTGAAAGAATTAACAGCGGCTCAGCTTCGCGAAAAAGATCCTGCACAAGTGGTGATCGAAGCTGTGAAAGGAATGCTTCCTAAGAACAAGCTTTCTCGCCAAGTGATCAAAAAATTAAAAGTGTATGCAGGAGCTGAACATCCTCACTCCGCTCAACAACCTGAAGCTTTAAACATTCAATAATAAAGGACGATGTAAATGGCTGCCGACAAATACTTCTATGCAACAGGACGACGAAAAACCAGCAAAGCGCGAGTTTTCTTGAAGTCTGGATCTGGTAAAATCACTGTGAATGGTAAAGACGCTTCTGAGTTCTTTCCCACTCTCAGCTCTCGGGCGGTTATTAAGCAGCCTTTTTCTGTGACAGACACAGGAAAAAACTTTGATGTTCGAATCACTGTAACCGGTGGCGGAGTCACAGGACAAAGCGAAGCCGTTCGACACGGAATCGCTCGTGCCTTGGTTGCTGCAGACGCGGATCTTCGAAGCCCCTTGAAAAAGGCCGGTTTGTTGAAGCGAGATTCTCGTATGGTTGAACGTAAAAAATACGGACGCCATAAAGCTCGTCGAAGCACTCAGTTCTCTAAACGTTAATCGATTCTTCGAAAGACGATTCGAAAAAAGCGAGATGTTTTCATCTCGCTTTTTTTATGCCCGTTTTTTATGAATGCAAATCTTCATTTCCAGACGTCTCCCTCCCCCCACCCGACCTGCGTTAATGCTAGCCAAGAGTTCCTTCTCCAGATTCAATTGAGGAATGCCTAAAAACAAAAACCTTCCGACCAATGAATTTGAAATGATTCACCCCGAGCCTGAGCACTTTAAGGAAATTCAAGAGCTTTGCTTGCGCGTTTACCCCTTCTCGAAACCTTGGCGCATGGATCAACTTCACGCACATCGCCTTTATTTTCCTGATGGACAATTGATCATCATCGAAAAGAAAACTGGAAAAGTGGTCGGAATGGCATTCAGCCTGATCATTTCCTGGTCCGATTACTCGCCCCAGGACAATTGGGTGGACTTCACCTCCTCTGGCTTTTTTCACAATCACAACCCTAAAAAAGGCAAAACCCTTTATGGGGCAGAAGTCATGGTGGACCCGGAGTACCGCGGAAAAGGCTTGGGAAAAATGCTCTACAAAGGGCGCCAGGAAATTGCCCACAAGTATGGGCTTTCAAGAATTCGTGCGGGAGCTCGGCTTCGAGGCTATTCGAAGTTCAAAGACCGAATGACTCCCCAAGAGTACGTCAAAAAAGTTTATGAAAAAGAGATCTTCGACCCGACCCTTTCCTTTCAGTTGTCACAGGGTTTTGTCCCCATCGATACCGCCGGAAATTACCTTTATAACGATCCCGAAAGCCTTGGATATGCGGCGGTTATCGAATGGCTCAATCCAAATGTGGCCACAGATCGGGACTTTAAAAAACAAAAAGAAAGTGTGGAGTTTTTTCTAGAGCATCAAAAGCTCAACGTGGAATTTCTTCCCAAAGAACTTCGACGAACTGTTCGCAAAATGACTTTGCTTTTGGGCCAGTGTTTGAAAGAGCAAGAGGGACGATATTTTTTTGAAAAAATAGAAACCTACCGCAAAACTCTCAAGCTGATGCGAACCAAGAAAACCGATTTAAACTTGGCTCCTCTTCTTAAAAAACTTCAAAAAGAAACTCCTGAACACCAGTTGAAAATTGCCCATTCCTTTGCGTTGATGCTCGAGTTGATCAATGCCTGTGAAAGCTCCTACCGCACTTGGAGGCAGAGGCAAAAGACCCCTTTTCCCCAAAGATCGACTCAAATGGATTTGACCTTTGTGCTGACGGCACATCCCACTGAGGCACGAGCCCCCTTGGTGATTGAAATTTTTAAGAAACTTTCGGTTCTTATTCTTGAAGGGTTGGAAAATAATTTTTCTTTCAATGAAGACGAAATTTCCACCCACCTTCATTCTTTGATTTCCATCCCATTGGTTAAAACTCATCCTCCAAAGGTGATCGATGAGGCCGAATACATTTATTCCATTATTTTTCATGAACCTATTTTAAAATTTATCCTCACTCAAAGAGAGCCTTACCGCATACGTCTTCGCACCTGGGTCGGAGGAGATAAAGACGGACACCCTGGAGTGAATGAAGTGACCATGGTGGAGTGCTTTAACCATTCGCGCTCACATCTGTTGAAGTTTTTAAGAGTGCAGATCGACGACATTCTAAAAGATTTGGAAGAGCTGCAAGAATTTATCAAAATTAAAAGCTTTGATAAAAAGGCACTGACAAAATTAAAAAGTCTACTTTCAGGACTTGCTGACATCAAAGCCAGCGATGGACGGAAAGTTGCAATGTGGATGTACTCGTTCTATCACTACGTGGAGCAAGCCAATTTCCACGTTCAAAATCACCACCGCATTCAACTGATCAAGCGGGTTTTTGAGATCTTTCCGGCTCTTGTTCTTCCCATTGAACTGAGAGAAGACTCCGGAAAAATTGCCGAAGCTCTCAAAGATTCAAAAGCACCCATTGCCAAGATGCTTTCCACCCTTGCAAAGATCAGCAAAGGTGGAGAATCCACGGACTATGCACGGGGCCTTGTGATATCTCATTGTGAAACTTCAAAAGACCTTCAAAACGCGATGTCTTTGATCGTTAAAAATTGCACGCACAACGGACTTCCGGTCATTCCTCTTTTTGAAAGCAAAGAGTCCCTAAAGTCCTCGGAAAAAATTCTTGAAGAGTGGCTTTCTCAAAAGAAAGTGCTTTCCACCATGCGCAGCAAGTGGAATGGAAAATTAGAAGTGATGGTGGGTTACTCCGATTCTGCAAAGCAGGTGGGGGTTCTTTCCAGTCGTTCTTTGATCAAGTCCGCCATGTCTAAAGTTTCCAAAGTGGGAAAGCGCTATAAATTGAATCCGGTGATCTTTCACGGCTCTGGCGGAAGCGTTGCCCGTGGGGGAGGAAACATCAAAGATCAGATTTCATGGTGGCCCACCTCTTCGACCAAGGCTCCAAAACTCACCATTCAAGGAGAGATGATTCAAAGAACTTTTGCGACCAAAGAAATCCTTCATTCCCAAGGGCTTCATTTTGCACAAGAGCTTCGATTGAGAAGGTTCCGCTCCACTCGGATGAAATCTCCTCCTGCATTTAAAAAATTTCGAGATTCTGTTGAGAAAAGTTATGTGGACTTTGTTTCTTCACCAGAACTGTTAGGCACCTGTCTGAATTCAACGCCTTACAATTATTTGGAAGTTTTAAAGATAGGTTCTCGCCCTTCAAAGCGCCCTACCCCCCAAGCATCGGTTCAATCCTTAAGAGCCATTCCTTGGGTTTTATGTTGGACCCAATCTCGTGTGCTCTTTCCCACTTGGTGGGGAGTCGGCTCCGCTTGGAAGAAGCTCTCTTTGGAAGAGCAGAACGAATTGAAAGATTATTTTAAAGGCGATCCGTTCTTTGCCTCTTTTGTAAAACAAACGGGATTCACCTTGGCAAAGGTGGAGCTGTGTGTTTGGGCACAATATCTGACACATTTTTCTCCGGGATCTGCTCGAGAAATATTAAAAATGTTTCGGGAAGAATATAAAAAAACCGTTGAATTTTGTCGCGAGATCTCAGGACGAGAGCGCCTGATTTGGCACCGTCCTTGGCTGGAGGAGAGCATTTTGCTGCGCTCACCCTACATTCACATTTTAAATCTGTTGCAAGTGATTGCCATGTCTCGAAACGATGAAAAACTTTTGAAAGAAACTTTGGTCGGAATTGCCTGCGGCATGCTCACCACCGGCTAATTAAGGTGCCACGCACTTTATTCTTCAAGGACGTAGTTGATGGGGTCGACGGGGACGCCGTGAACCCGCACTTCATAGTGCAGATGTGCTCCGGTCGATCTTCCGGTGCTTCCAACCGCAGAGATCACATCCCAGCGGCTGACCTTTTGCCCTTGCTCCACATAGACACGAGAGTTGTGAGCAAAACGAGTGACCACGCCATAACCGTGATCAATAGACACCAATTTTCCATAGCCACCTTCATACCCCACATATGAAACCACTCCATCTGCAGGAGCATGAACCGGAGTTCCCGGAGGAGCCGCGATATCAAGACCCGCATGCAAGCGAGGTCGGCGACTGTATGGATCTAAACGGTAACCAAACTTTGAAGTGAACCATCCTCTTGCGGGCTTGATGCTGGGAGTGGCACCCAACAAACTTTTTCGATCGGACAAGGAGTCCCAAACTTTGATCAAACTTTGCTCGCCCAGTTGGGAGTCCTTTAAGACTCGATCAATGCGAACGGAAAGAGTTGCAAAATCTTTGACCAATTCTTTGCGCTGAGCCAATTCTCCATCTTGCTCATCCACAGGCAGATCGGCCGAATGTCTCAAAGGATCTGCGGCCCACATTTCCGAGGAAGGCTGACGATCTGAACCTTCTTCGGAAAGCTCTTCCACATTCACTGGCATGGGACGAGTGCTGGCACTGTAAGCCAATTTCAAGGCCCGGTTTTCATCGCCAATGTTGGTGATGAGCTTCAATTTTTTGGTCAAAGTTTGAATGCGATCGAGACCGGCTTCCAAAGAAGAAACCTTTTCTTCCACTTCAGAAAACTGCTTTCGCAAGACCTTGTTCTCTGCGCGCAGCTTTTCGTTTTCTCGCGCCTTCATCAAAAGGCCCGCATAATCTGTAATGGCTGTAAGTAAAATCAAGGAAAGCAAAAACGAAAAGGCAACCACGGCCTTGGTCCACGCCGAAGAAACCGCGAAGGTCCAACTTCTCCCCTCACTGTTTGGGGCTATCACTACCGTGTACTTTTTAGATTCCATTTTTACTCACTCTAGGTTTGCCGCCTGCGCGCGTCAATTGTCCTTTTTATAAGCCTTGAGGCGACAAGCATATCACCGAAATGTTGTCGTCTCCGCCCTCTTTTTTTGCCTCTTCAATGCAGTCGATGACGACCTGCTCTGGAGAGGGGTTATTTGCTATTTTAGCAATTCTTTCCGCAGAGACGAGGCTAGAAAGCCCATCGGAGCACAAAAGAAACTTCTCATCCGGACGAAAATCGCGCTGAAAGATGTCCACTCGGACATCTCGCTCAAATCCAACGCTTCGCGTAATAACGTTCCGACCGATCACCTTGGGGGCCTCTTCCTCAGTCAGAACTCCCGCTCGAACTTGCTCGTTGATCAGCGAATGATCCTCCGTAACCTGCCACATGAGATTTTCACCTCGAATCAAATAGGCACGGGAGTCCCCTACATTTCCGATAAAGATCTTCCCCCGATGCGCCCACAACAAAACCATGGTGGTGCCCATTCCCATAAGATCCGGACTTTCAACCGTACTGACGTGATGAATGCGGCGACTGGCCTCTTTGTAAGCCTGTTCAACCAGCTGCTGAGGAAGAAGAGAATTTGAATTTAAACCTTTTAAGAAAACTTCTCGAACGGTCTCGATAGCGATTCCAGAAGCCACCTCTCCGCCTTTGTGGCCCCCCATTCCATCGGCCACAACAAAGAGATTGATCTCAGGATCCACCAAAATGGAGTCCTGATTGATTTCTCTTTTGAGACCCACGTCTGTCTGAGCAAAAAAATCAAATCGCATAGTTTTAAGTCTGCGAAATTCATCTCTAAAAGTCGAGGGTCTTTTCAAAGACTGGCCTCAAAAACCCAAGCGGCTTCGCCGATAAAATCTTTGAGGCATGAATGTTTAAACGAAAAATACAACCCATCGTCTTCTTTCTGGGGCTTTCGCTCTTTGCCCACTTTGTTTTCGTATTGTCTGCATGGCTTCCCACTTTGATTTCCCCTCAGTCCGACGCCACCCTGGAAAAGGTTGAAATTTCATACATCGACCCGTCGATACTTAAGAACCAGCAAATTGTAGAACAGCAACGCCAAATCAACGACGAGAAGGACGAAAAGGCAAAGTTCCTGAGCGCCTTTGATCAAAAAGTCTTAGAGCAAACCAAAGCTGATGCCACTGGACAATTCCAAAATTCTGCAGGTGGCGGCACAAAATCTAAAGAAATGAAAAAGGTCGAGAAGGGAGAAATTCCCTCTCTTGAAAAACTGGTTCCAAGCTTTAAGTCCAAGAAAATTTCAGACTTTGAAGGCGAAGGGGAACTGAATGCGCAAAGATCCCAGACGGACGACCATTTGAAAGAAGTGAAGTCTGGCCTTCAGACTTTATTGAGCACACGGGAATTTGTTTACTACTCCTACTACGCTCGGATCAAAGACCAAATTCGCCAACACTGGGGGCCTAAGGTCAAAGAAAAGGTTAAAATTATCTACAAGCAAGGACGTAACATTGCTTCCGCTCACGACCGAGTGACTCAAGTTTTGGTCATCTTGGACAAAAGCGGGAGCTTAATGAAAGTGGAAGTTCTTTCGGCAAGTGGAGTGGTCGATTTGGATGCAGCAGCAATTGAAGCCTTTGAAGCTGCGGCACCCTTTCCCAATCCTCCGGAGGGAATGATTGAAACTGATGGAACAATTAAAATCCGTTGGGATTTTATTTTAGAGGCCTAAAAGAAGAACACAGAGGATAACAACATGGATGTTTTACTTCTCGCTGGATACAGACAAGACTGCAATCATTTTGCACTTCGGCGCGACACCGACAACGAGCTTATTTTTTTAGACCGCCAAATTGAAAATCTCCAAAGCTTAGACCTCAATCCAATTGTTGTTTTGTCTGGAACAGCTGCTGACCACGTCATATTAAACAGTCGAAAACTGCCCGAAGTGGATTTGGTCTTTGACACCAATGACCTGGAAGCAAATCTGACCACCAATATTAAAGCGGGACTCCACATGGTTTCCCACACCGCATTCGCTCAACCTTTAGAAGTCCCTTGCCCCCCCAAAGAAGTGTGGATGGCTTTGCGCCGAGCTTATACGGAAACGGGATTCACAACCAAGATGTCCATGATTCAGCTTTTTGACCCCAAAGGAGCACCGTGGCACTGGGGCTTCCCTCTTTTTATCACCCGTTTAGGACGGCATCAGTTGCTCAACGAGGACAATTTGACCTCTTTGACGGATTCCCGCCTGACCTATCACCATTGTCCCATAGAACCTGCACAAGACCTTGCCCCGCAAGGCTCGGAAGCTTAGATTCTAGGATTTGAAATTTGATCTTCAACCGGGAGTAAGGGAATGACTCAAAAAAAGATCGACTTAAAAACTTTGAATTCCATCGCCAAGCGAGCCCATTACCTCGCATGCCAGATGATTTACACAGCCAACCACCGCGACAATGTGGAAAAAGGCGACCCCAAAGTGGGCGGACATGCTTCGGCCTCTTCATCGGCCTTGCACATTTTGGGCGCTTTGCATTTGGTGGTTAAAAGTGGTTTTGACCACATTGCCAACAAGCCACACGCTTCTCCCACAGATCACTCTTACAATTATTTGCTGAATCTTTTGTTGGACAAAGAACTTCAACGCTTTTCAAAAGAAGATGCGGATCAAGCCATGTCAGGGCTCCGCGCCTTCTCGCAAAATGGAGAGCCCGTTTTTCAATCTTACCATTCCGCATGGGATCCCGATCATCACAACTTCTTTCCCTCAGGCACGGTTGGCATTCCCCCAGTCATGGCCGGGTACCTGGCACTGGCCTACACCTATGCAAAGAAACATGGTTTTGAAGTTCCCGACGCTCACTTTTGGGCGGTGATGGGAGATTCGGAATTCCGAGAAGGAAGCCTTCACGAAGCGGTTCCCGAGTTTGCGGAACGTCAAATTGGAAACCTCACATGGATCTTGGATTACAACCGACAAAGTTTGGATGGACACCGCATCTCCAACCGCAAAATCATGGCGGGAACGGATGACCTCCGTGTTCAACGAAGCATGGAGGCCAACGGCTGGCATGTTCTGCAAGTGAAACACGGAAAACTTCGAGAGAAGTTGTTTTCTCAAAAAGGCGGCGAACACTTTAAAGCTCTCTTTGATGACATTATGGACGACTATGACCTTCAAGTTCTTTTGCAGATCAAAGATGTCAAAGATGCCAAGGAATTTTTGCTCCAAAAATCCAAGAAGGTTGAAGACTTCTTAAAGTCTGTGGATTCCAAAGATTTGATGGCCGCCATTCGAGACTTCGGAGGACATGATTTTGAAAAATTGGTTGAAGCCATGGAGAAATCAAAGGCCATCACTGACCAACCTACTTTTATTATTGTTCACACTCTTAAGGGATGGGGTTTGGATATGGCCGCCTCTCCAGGCAACCACTCCACTCTTCCTGAAGAGTCTGAAATTCAGGCCTTGGCCAAGGCCACGGGCTTAAAAGACGGCCAAAAATTTGAAGGCTTTGAGGCGTCCTCTGCGGAAGGAAAGTATTTAAAAACTCGTGGCGATCAGCTCTACAAAGAAATTTGTGACCAACATGCATTGAAAGAAAAGAACAAAGAAAAGTTCTTAAATGAGTTGAACAGCCTTGGAGAAATGCCGGAGTCTTTGGACATCAACTTTAAAATGGCCAACTACCCTCACACGCAGTGGATGCTGGGTCAGTTAACTTCTAAACTTTCTCGAATCGCTAACACCCCTTTGGAAGAAAAAATGCTTTCAAAAGGCGAAAAGGCTTTGAAAGAAAATGAAATTCCTTTCAAGCAGGCCGGAGAAATGATCGTAGCGATGGCTCCAGATGTGGGAACCAGCACCAACATGAACCCCTCAATGGACGGGAAAATTTTCTCTGCCCTCGACATCGAGGACGAGGAATCTGAATTTGGCGTGAAGGACAAAAAACAACCTGACTTGGTTCCTGGCGAAGAGATTACCGATCGCTTCCTGCGTTTTGAAATCACCGAAGCAAACACCATGTCGTGCAAAGGATCCTTTGGTCAAATGCGTGACCTTTTGGGGATCCCTCTTCTTCCCGTCATGACCGTTTATGATTTCTTTATCAAGCGGGCATTGGATCAACTCTTTTACAATCTGTATTGGAAATCTTCTTTTATTTTGGTGGGCACCCCCTCCGGCGTGACACTTTCTCCAGAAGGCGCTCAGCACGGTTGGAAGTCCGACATTCAGATTCCCAATCAAATCACTTGGGAGCCTTTCTTTTGCCAAGAGTTGGATTGGATTTTGGTGGACTCCATCAGACGTCATTTCACTTACGACAATGAAGGTCGATCTGGTGTGATCATCCGTGGCGTCACTCGAGGTGCTGATCAAAAAGAATTCTTAAAAAGACTGAAGCGCCATCAAAAATTTAAACAGGATTCCAACGTTTCACTTTGCCATCCCGAATTTGAAATGGATGGAGCTCACAACACCGATGATGTGGAAAGTTTCGACGAAAACCAACTGATGGCGGCGGTTCGCGAAGATGTTCTAAAAGGTGGATACTTCCTTGTGGATTATCGCGGTTTCAAAGGCTACGAACCCGGAGACAATGTGGTTCACATTTTTTCCATGGGCGCCCCAACCGCCGAAGCTCTGGCCGCTTCTGATGCTCTTCTGGCTAAAGGCATTTATGCCAACGTGATTTTGGTGACTTCTCCAGATTTGCTGATTGGAAATCTTGGTCACTTAAATGATTATGAGCATTTGAAACACGGCTTGAACATCAATTCGGAGCTTTACTTGCAACCTCAGTTGAACGGCAGTCTTCACGCCGCTGAAGTAAAAACTGTTGCTGGACGAAGAATTCCCATCGTCAGTGTTCATGATGGCGAAATGGGACTTCTCGACAACATTGGTTCCATTGTTGGAGTGAAACACGAAGCTTTGGGAGTTCGAAAACACAGCAAGTGTGGTCGACCTTCAGACGTGTACCGCTATCACGGTATTGATGATGCCTCGATTGTTGAGGCCTGCGAAAAAGTTCTTCAAGACACCTCTTTGGAGACCGTTCAAATCTCAAAACGGGTTCTCGAAGAAGTTCACGCAGACACTTCGTCTTCGTCCTATGAACGCCAACACTCCAATTACTAATTTGCCCTTTGAGGGAGAATATCTTTGTTCTCCCTCAAAAAAACATTCTGAGATCGTGGTTTTCATCCATCACTTTGGTGGCAATAAGAAGTCCACTCGACGTCATCAAAAAATTCTTTTGGAAGCTGGATACGACTGCGTCACCTTCAATCTTTACTATCACTCCTTTGATGCCGACTCTCAGTTTTCACACCGTTTGATGAAACTGATCCGTCATGTGGTGACGGGACATAAAAATTTTATTGAAACTTGGACCGATCAACTCAATTCGGTTTTGGATCATCTGCCTGGAGAGAAAATATTGTTTTCATTGTCCTCTCCGTCGACCTCCGCCGTGGGTGTTTTAGGGGGAAAGCAAAGAAAAGATGTTAAGGCATGGATTTGTGATTCCGGCCCTTTCTTGGACGCATGGGAATGTTTTTGGAATTACAATGCGGTCCTTGCGCGAATTTCAAACCCCTTGCTCTTGGCTGCAATCAATACCACCAGTTTCATCATCTTTGGCGGGTTGGGATACGAGCGTCGACTCCGCCGTTGGATTTCAGAAACCCCAAAAGATTTCCCCGTTTTGAGTCTTCGCTGCGAAAAGGACCAATTGGTGCCCCTTAGGGCCATCGAAAAGTTCTTTGCCCTTCCCCACTCCTTCAGACTCTCCACCCACCTGTTCAATGGCGCAGAGCATCTAGGAGGCATCAAGACCCACTTCAGTGACTATCGTCAAATCCTGATCGAATTTCTGCAGGATTTCCGTCAAACAGGCTCCTAAACCTTGAATCCTCCGCAGGAACAAGATAATCCCTTTAAACGCACCGTGTTTTTATAAGGGGGCCCCATGAGTCAACGTTCACACATTTCATTTTTTGTCCTCAAAGCCATTGCTTTTGTGGGACTGCTGACAGGCATCTCATCTGCCCATGCATTCCAATTTCGATCGATTTGCGGACAGATTCGTGGACTTCATTTTTATGAAGACTCCTATCACCGCGTTCGTGCCTTCGCCTACTTGGACAACTTAAAAGATGCCAGCACCCATAATAAATTGCCCTTGAAGAAAGTAACTTTGACGGATGCCCCAACGGTTTTTCACATTTCTAAAGCGGTCGCGAAAAGCTCCATCCAGAACTCGGATCAACTTCAAAAGGATCTAAAAGATTTGGATTTTCATTGGGACAAATATGTTGGTGAAGAGCAGGCTCCCAACCCCTACGAAGAAGATTTCGTCGTATGCATCACTGCTGATTTGGACCGAGTGGATTCAGAATATCAACTTCCCGCCATTCAAAAGTTGGACGACATTTTCCACGACGGCTATTCCATCAAAGATTTGACTCAAGTCGACCTCCCCTAAATCTCGAATTTTCTAAATTCAACGAGAATTCAATCGCATTAAAATCTTCGAACAGTCCTCACTGCGTTGCGGAACTCGCTTTTAATGCAATTGAATTCTCGTTGAATTTAAAAATCTTCAGCTTAAGGGATGGTGGGAGAGTTCCTCGTGGAGGCGTGTGCCGCCTTTGATTCCGAAATCCAATGTGCGAATAGGAAATGGGATCACTATGCCCGCATTGTCGAAGGCTTCTTTGATCAATAAAATCGCTTCGTTTTGCGCTTTAAAATAGTTTCCATCACCGGGGTACTCAATCCAAATAAAGGCGACAAAATCAATCGAAGAATCACCAAACTTTTCGAAATAAACTTCCACTTCATCTTCAGTTCGAAAAGGAACTTTTTCTAAAGTTTTTAAAACCAGCTCCCTGACAGATTTTAAATTTTCACCATAGGACACTCCACATCGCACTTCCAAACGGCGTTTGGGAGTGGTGGTGTAGTTTTTGACCGACTTTGTGAACATGTCTTTGTTTGGAATCAAAACTTCCAACTGATCAAAGGTCATCAAAGAGGTGGTTCGAATATCAATGCGATAGATCACACCCAACTCTCCCCCTTCGACCTCAACCACATCACCCACACGATAAGGTTTCATAAAGGCGATAAAAATCCCCGCCAAAAAATTAGATGCAATCTCTTGAAAGGCAAAACCCAAAGCAATACCGATGACTCCGGCACCAGCGAGCAATGAAGTAACCGTCTTATCCAGATTCAATACACTCAAAGCCGCAAAAACTCCGACAGAAATAAACGCCACATTGATAGATGTGGCCACGATGGAGTTGATCGAATCATTTTCAGAAAAGCGATCCAAAATCCTTTTCGCCAAATGGCGAATGAATCCCGAAATAAAAATGAAAAAAAGCAGAACCAAAAGAGCAATGATCAAATTCGGAAAAATCCGAATGGCACTGGTCGCCCATGCCTCTGTTTGATCCATTAAAATCTTAACCACATCTTCCCAAGACTTCAGTTCATTCATAAATCAAATCCTAAACTTTTCGAATTCCCACTGTCATGCCCTCGGGTGTCGGCACCAACAGGGAATGATACAAAGATTCATCCACCAAACGTTCATTAAACTTCTTCATAGAATCTATTTGTTTTGCACCCACATTGGAGTTTTTTGATTCCCCCCACAAAGCGCCAAATAAAAAGGTGTTGTCCCCTACGATGACCGAACCCTTTTGAGTGTGTGCTTCCGCCCATTGCAAATAAGAAAAATATCCGCCCTTGTCCGCATCAATAAAGACCATATCGAAAGGACCCTGGTTTTCTATTTTCTTTAACGCCTCATCCGCGGGTCCCGAATGAACTTCAAACTTACAGGTTAAAT
Organism: Bdellovibrionaceae bacterium UBA6776; assembly: GCA_002453155.1. GTDB lineage: Bacteria > Bdellovibrionota > Bdellovibrionia > Bdellovibrionales > UBA1609 > UBA6776. The sequence continues at coordinate 28,435 of DKGG01000032.1, read as the reverse complement.
GTTCTTTCAAATGGGACTCAATTTTTCGAGCCCGATCCTCAGACTTTTCAAAGCAATAGATTTTTCCATCTTTAGGTAAGGCCATGCCCATCGCCAATGCGGAACTGCCATAGAGACTTCCAATTTCAACCACGGTTTTTACGTTATGAGTTTGAATCAAAAATTGAAGAATTCGAGCCTCTCCAAAAGAAAGTGACATGCCCCCCACGCCATCTTGATTCATTTGTTCTTGAATCTGGTAAAGACCAGAATGGCTTTGCCCATAAAGTTCTGCCAGATAATTTTCCTGACCGCTTGAATTTCTCAAAGTGACCTCCAGGTAAAGTGATGGACATTCAAAGGGTCTCAAGTAACATGGAGCCCGTGAAAAAAATCAAGAACTCCAAGTTTAAACTTATCATGTTCGATTTTGATGGGACGTTGGTGGACACCGCTCCCGACATCATTTCCGCAACCAACTTGCTTCTTACCAAAAACGGACACAAGGCTCTTCCCGCAGATGTGATTCGCCGTGACATAGGAACCGGTTTGAAAACTCTTCTGAAGGATTTTTTTCCTGAGGCCAATGAGGATCCTGCCATTGAAGAGGGTCTTTACACCGACTTTCTCGACATCTATCGTCATGAGTTTTTAAAAAATCCCGTGATTTTTGAAGGTTTGGAGAACTTCCTCCAAAAGGAAGTTCCTGCTCGAGACCTTAAAATCGCCATTGTTTCCAATAAAAAAGAAGATCTGATCCCGCCCATTTTAGAGAAAGTGGGCCTTCAAAAATACCCCTGGGTCAAAATCATCGGCGGAAACACCTTTGAGCACATGAAACCCCATCCAATGCCTATTTTGGAGGCAATTTCTGCGGCCGGCGTTCAACCGGAAGAAGCCGTTCTTGTGGGTGATGGAACTCCGGATGTGGAAGGGGCACATGCCGCAAAATGCACCTCTGTAGCGGTGTCCTTTGGCTACACACCCATCGAGACTTTGATGTCTTTGGGGGCGCACTTTCGCATCGATCATTTTGATGAACTGACACAATGTCTGTGACGGCTCAGGACCCGCCGCTTTATTGACAGAGCGAGCACTTAACGCTACACAACACGGATCTCAAGGGAGGAATCAGAATGAATTTGAACCGCACGTTTTCACGTCTTGCAATTGTCTTCGTCGCCCTGAGTTTTCTGGGAATCACTCTTGGTTGCACCAAGAAAAATTCTGCCAAAGAAAACGTCTTGAACAATGCAATCACTGCGAATTTAAAGGGAATGGACCCTATTTATGCCAATGATGCCTATTCAAACCAGGTCATCTCAAACATCTATGAACCTCTTTTTGAATACCACTATTTGAAACGTCCCCTCGAACTTCAACCCTTGGTGGCCTCAGCCATGCCCACGGCTTCGAAAGATGGACTGACTCATACGATCAAAATCAAAAAGGGAATCAAGTTTCAAGACGACGAAGCCTTTCCTGAAGGCAAAGGTCGTGATTTGACTGCGAAAGACTTTATTTATTCTTGGAAGCGTTTGGCGGATCCCGCCAACCAAAGCGATGGTTTTTGGATCTTTGATGGAAAGATCAAAGGTTTAAACGAATGGCGCGAAAAAATGGGTAAAGGCGAAGCCTCCTACGAGGACGAGATCGAAGGCCTACAGGCTCCCGATGACGAAACCTTGGTGATCAAACTCACTAAGCCTTACTTTCAGCTTTATTATGTTTTGGCCATGAACTACTCCGCTCCCGTTCCAAAAGAAGCCGTGGACAAGTATGGCAAAGAATTTATCAATCACCCTGTGGGTACAGGCCCCTTTAAATTGGATTCGTGGACTCGAAACTCCAAAGTGGTTTTGGTCAAAAACCCCACCTGGCACGGGGGCAAATACCCTTCGGAAGGCGAAGAGGGAGATGATGCTAGAGGCCTGTTGAAAGACGCCGGCAAGGACCTGCCTTTTGTGGATAAAGTTGTTTATTCCGAGATCATCGAAGATCAGCCGAGATGGTTGAATTTTATGAAAGGAAAATTGGACATTGTTATAATTCCAAAAGACAACTTTGACACTTCTGTTTCTGGCGACAAACTTTCAAAAGATCTGACAGACAAGGGCCTAAAACTTGAAATCAACGAAGAGCCGGATGTGACCTATATGGCTTTCAACATGTTGGATCCCATTTTAGGAAAAAACTTAGAGTTGAGACGAGCCATCTCTTTGGCCACAGATACAAACACTTTGTTGGAGCGATTTTACAACGGTCGCGGAGTGAATGCCCTTTCTCCCATTCCTCCAGGCATTGATGGCTACGACAAGGACTTTAAAAATCCTTACAAAGAGTTCAATATTGAAAAGGCCAAAGAACATTTGAAAAAGGCCGGCTACCCCGATGGAAAAGGTCTGCCCGAGTTTGAATACTCCACCACCAATTCCACAACGGCCCGTCAAATGGCCGAGTACACTCAGCAAAATTTGGCAGCCCTTGGAATTAAAATTCGAATTGCAGCAACTTCTTGGCCGCAATTCACCGACAAGCTTCGTGAGAAAAAAGCTCAGATGTGGGGAATTGCATGGAGTGCGGACTATCCGGATGCAGAAAATTTTCTGCAACTTCTGTACGGCAAAAATGTCAGCCCCGGGCCCAACTCTGCAAACTACGTGAATAAGAAGTTTGATGAGCTTTATGAGAAAGCCTTAAAGCTTCCTCCAAGCCCCGAAAGAACAGTGATTTACAAACAAATGAAAGAAATCTTTGTTCAGGATTTGCCATGGATTCCAAACATTCACCGCAAAGCTTACGTGCTTTATCATGGTTGGATCGAGAACTATAAACGCCATGCCATCATCAACGGTGAAGCAAAATACATTCGAGTGAACTTGAATCAAAAAGCGAAGCTAGCGGAAAAACTCTAATGCTCAAATACACGATTCGGCGGATTCTCTACGTGATCCCGATTTTATTCGGGGTCACTTTGGTGTGTTTCCTACTTTTTAACGTGGCTGGCGGTGACCCCGCCGCCCAAGCCGCAGGGAAATATGCCACCGTCGAGCAGATTGAATCCATTCGCGCAGAACTGGGCCTCAATCAGCCGATCTATCTTCAATACTTGGATTACTTAAAACAGATTCTCACCTTTGATTTTGGGAGATCTTGGTCGACCAAACAAAAAATTTCCGAAATGTTTTGGTCGGGCGTGGGTCCCAGTTTGTCTGTCACTGTTCCTGGATTTTTGATCACTTTGATGATCACGATTCCGTTGTCTTTGGTTTTGGGATATTTGCGCGACAGTTTTATCGATCGCACGGCAATGGTTGTTTGCTTGGCTTTGATCAGCATTTCCTCTTTGGTTTACATTTTGGCCGGACAATACTTTTTGGCTTACCTGTGGGGCATGTTTCCCATCAGTGGTTGGGACTCCAGTTGGACCGGGCGCTGGGAATACACCACCCTTCCCATATTGATTATGGTTGTCCTTTCTTTGGGCGGGCAGATCTTGTTTTTTCGAACCATCTTTATTGAGGAACTCTCTAAAGACTATGTTCGTACCGCTCGCGCAAAAGGCCTTTCCAACAAGAAAGTTTTAACCAAACACATTTTGAGAAACGCTTTGATCCCCATCATCACCTTGGTGGTTTTGCAGGTGCCTTTTTTGATTTTGGGTTCACTGTTGCTGGAATCTTTTTTCGGAATTCCTGGCCTTGGAGGCCTATTGGTCACGGCCATCAACAATGCAGACTTTCCTGTGATCAAAGCCATGATTGTGATTTTGACCATCTTGTACACCACCTTCAATTTGATCTCGGATCTTTTGTATGCCGTGGTGGATCCTAAAGTGAGGCTTCAATGACTTCCGCTCAAAACACTCAAGGTCGAAGCCTTTGGGCCGATGCAATTCGAAAGATTAAGAAAAATCGAATTGCTGTGGTCAGCTTTTGGATCATCATTGCCTATATTGGGCTGGCGGCTCTTTGCGCCATGGACCTGGTCTTTACAAGCTATTCCTTGGTCGACAACACCATTCCTTACCAGGCTCCCAGTTCAGCACATTGGTTTGGAACAGATCTTTTTGGCCGTGATGTTTTGGCTCGAGCCGCACATGGAACCGTAACCTCCTTGATCGTCGGATTCGTGGGAGCGGGTCTTTCTGTATTGATTGGGACTCTCTTAGGGGCTCTTGCCGGTTACTTTGGTGGCCTGGTGGATGAATTGATCACTTGGTTTTACTCCACGCTGGACAACATCCCTTACATTCTTTTGCTGGTGGCCTTTTCCTTTGTTTCGGGGCCAGGCCTTAAAACCCTGTGCCTTGCCATTGGATTGACCTCCTGGGTGGGACACTGTCGCTTGGTGCGCAGTGAATTCATCAAGCAACGGGGTCAAGAATACGTCCAAGGAGCGTTCTCCATGGGTGCAAGCCATGCCCGTCGCATCTTTGTCCATATTCTTCCAAACACCCTGCATTTGATTCTGATCAGCTTTTCTTTGGGTTTTGTCTCTGCGATCAAGTCTGAAGTGATCCTTAGTTATTTGGGACTTGGAGTAGAGCCCGGAACTCCTTCGTGGGGAATGATGATCAGCGACGCAAAGCTTGAACTTTCTCGTGGGGTTTGGTGGGGGCTTGCCGCAGCAACGGTTTTTATGTTCTTCTTAGTGTTGGCTTTCACCCTGTTCAATGATGCAGTTCGTGACGCCACAGATCCGAAACTCAGGGACAAGTAGAGTCCGACGACAAGGAGTAAAGATGAGTTCAAACTCATTGATTGAAATTAAGGATTTGACCGTTGAGTTCCAAACTGATGATGGAACTGTCACCGCCGTTAAAAAGATTTCTTTTGATATTCCAAAAGGGAAAACCGTAGGTTTGGTGGGAGAATCTGGATCTGGAAAGAGCGTAAGCTCTTTGGCCATTATGGGTTTGATTCCCAACCCTCCTGGGAAAGTCACTACCGGACAAATCCTCTTTGAAGGAAAAGACCTGTTAAAAAATTCAGAATCCCAAATGAGAAAAATCCGTGGAAAGCGCATTTCCATGATTTTTCAAGAGCCCATGACCAGCTTAAACCCTGTGTTCACCGTGGGCGATCAAATCTGTGAAAGCTTAATCCTTCACGAAAAGATGTCCAAAGCAGAAGCTTGGGAGCGGGCCATTGAGCTTTTGGATCAGGTGGGAATTCCCAACCCTTCCGAGCGCATCAAAAGCTACCCTCATGAGATGAGTGGTGGACAACGTCAGCGGGTGATGATTGCCATGGCAATTTCTTGCAATCCTGACCTTTTGATTGCGGATGAGCCCACCACAGCTTTGGATGTGACCATTCAAAAACAAATTTTGGATTTGATTGCAGATCTTCAAAAGAAATATGGAATGAGCGTATTGTTCATCACCCATGATCTTGGAGTGATCGCGGACATTTCTGACGAAGTGGTTGTGATGTACCGTGGGGACATCGTGGAGAAAAACTCCACGGAAGCTTTGTTTAAAAAACCACAACATCCTTACACCAAGGGATTGTTGGCCTGCCGTCCAAGTTTGGATGAGCACCCTCGCCGGCTTCCTGTGGTCAGCGATTTCATGACTCCTGATGGTAAGGAAAAAACTCCCGACCAATCTGTTTTGAAAGCTGCAAAAGAAATTCGTCCCATTTCAGATTCTCAAACTCCTCTTTTAGAAATCAAAAGCTTAAAGAAACACTTTCCTTTGAAGAAAGGTTTTTTCGGTGGAGTTCAATCTTGGGTGAAAGCCGTTGATGATGTGTCGCTGACCGTTCGCAAAGGCCGCACCTTAGGTCTTGTGGGTGAATCCGGTTGTGGAAAGACCACTTTAGGTCGCACCATCTTGCGCTTGATTGAACCCACTGCGGGTGAAGTTCGTTACAACGGTGTAGATGTCACTGGATTGAATAAAAGCGACATGCGCGCCATGAGACGGAAAATGCAGATCATTTTCCAAGATCCATATGCCTCTTTGAACCCACGAATGACCATTGGTGCCGCATTGATGGAACCTATGGTAATTCATAAATTAGGCAGTTCCAAATCCGAACGTTTGGATATGGCCGCAAAACTTATGGACCGTGTCGGCTTAAGCGCATCCATGTTGAACCGTTATCCCCATGAATTTTCGGGAGGACAACGCCAACGGATCTGTATTGCACGCGCACTGGCTGTTGAGCCTGAGTTTATTATTTGTGATGAGTCTGTTTCTGCATTGGATGTTTCCATTCAAGCTCAAATCTTGAACCTTTTGTTGGAGCTTCAAGAAGAGCTGAATTTGACCTATGTGTTTATTTCCCATGACCTTGCTGTGGTGAAATTTATTTCTGACGAAGTGGCTGTGATGTACAACGGCCAAGTGGTCGAGATGAACACAGCGGTTGGGATTTACGAAAATCCTCAGCACGACTACACCAAAAAACTCTTGAGCGCGATCCCCAAAGGAATGCCCAAGACTCTGCTTTCTTAAAAAAGAAATCCGGCTCTCGGCTCTCAAGAGATCTGGATCAGGGTTTTGACGGCCTTTTTGATCTTTTCTAGGTCGAAGGGTTTGGTGATGTAATCATCAGCCCCAACTTCGAATCCTCGCTTGATATCTTCTTTGCTGTTCATTCCACTGATAAAGATCAGTGGAATGTCACTTAAGTCTTCATGCTGCTTCATCAGCTCTGCCAATTCAAAGCCATTGATCCAGGGAAGACCTATATCCAATATGATCAAATCAATAGAAGCTCCATCAAGCACGCTTGAAAGCTGAGTGCCATCCGAAGCCACAAGAACTTTATAGTCCTCTCTTTCAAAGACTCTTTTTAAAACACCTCGAACGGTTTCATCATCTTCGATTATGAGTAAGGTGAACTGAGAGGCCTTTGACTTGAGTTTTTTAAGGTCTTCAAAAGAGATGACGTCATCCTTTGCCATCCGCTCTTTTGTAATTCGCTCAATTTTTGCCACCAAATCCTTGGCGTTGATTTTTTTCATTGAGGGTTCCGACTCTTTAGTGATTTTCTTCTTGAGATTCCAACCACCGTTCCGCATCTATGGCAGCCATACATCCAGAACCCGCAGCAGAGACCGCTTGACGATAAATGGGATCTTGAACATCACCCGCCGCAAAAACTCCAGAAACAGATGTGTAAGTCGACTTTCCTTTGGTCAAAATGTAACCCACATCATTGGTTTCGATTTGGTCTTTAAAAAGATCGGTGTTGGGTTTGTGCCCAATGGCGATAAATACTCCGTCCATTGCCATCTCGGAAACATCACCTGTTTCAGTGTTGCGCACTTTAATTCCTGTAACGCCTTTTTCACCAACCACTTCGGCCAACTCGGAATTGTAAATCACAGAAATTTTAGGATTTTTAAGGGCTCGATCCACCATAATTTTGGAAGCACGAAATTCATTGCGACGGTGAATGATGTGAACATGTTTCGCGAAACGGGTTAGAAAGTTGGCTTCTTCCATGGCGGTGTCTCCACCTCCAACGACACAAACTTCTTGATCCTTAAAGAAGGCTCCATCACAGGTGGCACATGCAGAAACACCACGACCCAACAATCGCTTTTCACTTTCAAGCCCAAGATACTTTGCGCTGGCACCGGTGCAAATGATAACGGTCTTTGCTTCATAAAGATCTTGATCCACCCAAACTTTAAACGGCTTCGTAGAGAAATCCACTTTGGTCACGTTCTTGGTGATGAATCGAGTTTGAAATCGCTCGGCTTGTTTTCTCATAACCGTCATCAACTCAGGACCCATGATTCCATCGACAAAACCAGGATAGTTTTCAACTTCCGTTGTAGTCATCAATTGTCCACCGGACTCATAACCTTCAATCATAAGGGGTTCGAGATTTGCTCGCGCTGCATAGATTGCTGCGGTAAATCCTGCGGGACCGGATCCAATAATAATGACGTTTTCCACTTTCTTTTCCATTTCAAAAGTCCTTTCACTCTTCGCTTTCAAAAACTCAAAATTCAATTTTCAGGGTACGGAGGGTACACCTTGTGGTCGCCATGGTTGGATTTCTGTTTCATCCACTCCACAATTTCTTGGGCGACTTTTTGGGGATCCCAAACTTCCTTGTATCTCACAGGTGCATTTTTGGGGAGAAGCTCTGTGTCCAAATACCCTGGCGAAACCATGCGCAAATCCCAATCTGGAGCTTCCAATCGAAGGCTTTCGTAAAGCCCCTTCAAGGCATGTTTCGCCGCCGCATAGGAGGCCGCATGACGGTCCCCTTGGTTTTCACAAATGGTAGAACCCACCAAGATCACCTGAGGTGGCAAAGACTGTCGAAGAGCCCAATGGCAAGTCCGAGCAGCACCTTCAAAGGTTACCCTCCAAGCCCATTGATGAGATTCAAAAGGACGATGCTCGAAGGATCCAAAAGGCCCCCCACCTGCAACATAGATAATTTTTTTCGCAGCAATCTCATTCAGTAAGGAATCAAAGGTGTCCTGAGATTCCACTTTCGAAAGATCCAGTCTTTGAAATTGGAAGCGAGAGCCCAGTTCTTTTTGGAGGGTTTCAAGGTGTTGCTCTTTTCGAGCCACGCCGAAAACTTCAGTGGCTGGTGCATTTTGATCTTGAGAGAGGATCTCTCGAGCCAACGCGGCCCCAAGCCCCCGACTGGCTCCTAAAATCAGTACCTTTTCCTTTGCCATGACTTGGGTTTGCCTGCTCCAAAGAAAGAGAGCAAGATCTTCTTATGCCTTTGATCAGCTTTCAAAAACAGCACGCTCCCATTTTTTGTGAGAACGGCGACAATTTGATGGCCACTCTCCGAAAAAATCAAATGCCCGTGGCCAGCTCCTGCCAAGGTGACGGCGTTTGCGGCAAATGTAAAATTCAAGTTTATGGTGGCGAAAGCCATCTTTCTCCACCCAACGACACCGAGCTGTTCTTAAGACAACGCTACCATCTGGCGCCGAATGAAAGAATTTCCTGCCAAACCCAAGTTCTCGGCGACATCCTCATCGACACCACCTACTGGTGATTTAGGTGCCACGATTTAGGTGCCAGGTACCAAAATCTGTATACGTAGCGTCTAATGCTGCGCTTACAGATTTTGAAGCTGGTCTTTTTGGGGTGGCACCTAAATCGAGGGTGGCATTGGGATTGCGATGTGAGGGGGGAACAAAGGAGAAAATGCTATGAAAATGAACACAATCCCATTTGGGATGATCGCTGTCTTAACTTTTGGAATGGTTTCTTGCTCCCAGGACGAAGTCACTCCCCAGGCCCCACCTCCCATTGTGGAGAAACGAAAAATCCCTTCCCCGGTTCTCAGGTCCGCGGAAAAATCCCTCCAGGTTAAAAATTTCGAAAAAGACCTCCCTATGGAATGGTCCATTGATGACTTTATTGATTTCCCCGAACCTGCTCCCTTCGATCAGTTCAAAGTGGATGTCAGCTGCACGGTCAAAGATCAGTCCGCAACTGCACACCGCGAACTTCCCCTCAAAACTGTCAAACTTGGCTCCATGATTCCTGAATCTCTGATCTTCGATCTGCTGAAATTTGGCGGTGGAAAGTGTGATTTTCAATTTGTTGCCACCAGTCCAAAAAATCACCGTCACAGTTTTAAAATCAATGGACTTAAATTTTCATCAAACGCTCAACCCGGAGTTGTTTTAAAAAGTTGGAGTGATGGCCAAGAGTTGAAAGACAATTCCATGATCTTCAAAGATGAACTTCAAAAAATTCAAGCTCAGTTTCAAAGAAACAATGCCGATCTGGTCAAACTTATCTGTGAGGATTCCATTTACCCGGCCCTTTGGGATGCTCAAAGCCTTCGAAACCTTGGAGACATTGATTGGAAAAACTCTCAGCAAACAAAAGTCAGCCCCACTCGAACTTCCACTTCTCAAAGCTGTCGCGTGTATGTTCATTCCAGGAATTTCGATGAAGTGCAGGTGTCCAAAATTTTTACCATCAAAGAACCCATCAAGGATTTGATCGTCGAGCCCTCATTCAGCACGGGATTTTATGGAGACAATGTGCCCAGTACCAATTTTGAAAAAACCAGTTTGATCAATGGTGGACCTGGATTTCCCATGGGATACCTCACCATCACCAACCCTTCCGCCTACACTCAGACCATTGAACTGCCATTGACACTCCCGAGCACCTCTTACGGAATTGGAAATCGCACATTTCAAGCAAATGAATATTGCTCTCGCCTTGAAGATGGTGTGGTTTACTTGGAAGGAAACACTCCTGAAAATGGCTATGTTCCCGTTCCTTTGGCTCCCGGGCAAACCATGTCCTTTCGCTACCTATTCAAACACAACCAAAAACCACTTCCCTACTATGCGTATTCAGTGAAATTTAGCGCCTTGCCCATTCGAGGAAACATCGAAAATTTCTACTCAAAGAACACTGATTTTTGGGTTCCGGAATCTGCAGTTCCGATCACCCACATGACCGATGGACTTTATCGTGAGCGCATGCCCGTAGACTGTCCCAAGGCTTTAAATTAGATATCTTCGGATTTTAAAAGCTCCGCATAGTGGATGGGAAGCCCTTTGCGGAGAAAGAGTCGCTCAAAGTGGGTGATGAAATTCGCTTCTGCCCACTCTGAATTGTGAAGATCAAAACTGTGTCCCAACATTTTATACTTGGAAGACACAAAAACTTCCAAAGCCCAATCAAAATAATCCCGACTGTCTGTTTTGAAATAAATTTTGGAACCTAGCTTTTGCAATTCAAACAGTTCGTCTAAAAATTCAGCTTGAATCAAGCGGTGCTTCTTGCGGCTTTCTTTTTCCCATGGATCTGGAAAGTGGATGTACACATCATTCAATTCTTCGGGCGCAAAAAGATCCTTCACCATGCGTGCATTGTATCTGCAAATTCGCGCATTGGTTCCCCGTTCTCGAACCACTCGGCGAATGGACTGAATCAACGGTTTGTACTTCAACTCAATCCCTACCAAACATCTCTTTGGAGTGGAAAGCGCCAAGTGTCCAAAATGAAAGCCATTTCCTGTGCCGATTTCTAAATCCACAGGATGATCTTCAGAAACTTTGAATTCCTCTCTCCACTGTCCCTTGAGCTGTGGCGCTCGCTCTTCATCAAAGGCCCATGGAGAATATTCACCGAGCAACGCGAGAACGTACTCGTTGGGGTTGGGAAGATCGCGAGTTTTGGTCAGTTGAAGTTGTGCACCCTTAGACATAGTATGTATGGACTTACTATCTAAAAATCTTAATGGGCAAGACACTTTCAAGGAGAATCACTTGGAAACATTTAAAATATGCAAATCTTTCAAATTTTTGATCACAACCAGTTTATTCTTCATGGCCTTTCAATCACGAGCCATTCCCACAGAGGGCCATGAATTTCTCATCTCAGCACCTTCTCACTATGCGGTGGAAACCGCCCAGAAAATTCACAAAATGGGAGGCAATGTTGTGGATGTGGCGGTGGCAGCAGGCCTGACTCTTTCGGTGACCACCCCCTACTATGCCGCCCTTGGCGGTGGCGGATTTGCCTTGGTTCGAATGAACAACGAAGTTCCAATGGCATTGGATTTTAGAGAGGTCGCACCTTTAGAAACATCCCCCACCTTTTACACCTCGAACAAAAACCGATCCTCTCAAGATGGTGGTGCCGCCATTGGAGTTCCTGGAAATCCCATGGGACTTTATGAACTTCACAAAAAATATGGAAAGCTCCGTTGGAAGACTTTGTTTGGAGATGCCCTCAGCCTGGCGGAATCTGGCTTTTATGTTTCTGGAGAATGGACAGCAAAAACTTCCGGCCAAGAAAAGCGCTTCAATCCCGCGGGAAAAAAATATTTCTTTAAAGACTCTAAAAAATTCTATCTTCCCGGTGAACTTTTCAAGCAACCTCAATTGGCAAAGGCACTCAAACTCTTTCGAGATCAAGGACCCAAAGGATTTTACCAAGGACGCGTTGCCAAGGATTTGGTTTCTAGCATTAAGTCTCAAGGAGGAGTGATCCGTCTTGAAGATCTTAAAAAGTACAAAGTGCGCTGGCTGCAGCCCATTAAAACCAAGTATTTGAATTACGATGTCTACTTGATGCCACCACCGAGTAGCGGTGGCGTTGTAATCGCTCAGGCCCTTTCTATGATGGAGATTTTAAATCTTCACAAAAAACCTTACCTGTCGGTAGACGAGTTGCACACCTTGGCAGAAATTGAATACCGCGCTTTCAGAAGTCGAGCCCTTCTTGGCGATCCTGATTTCTTCAAAAATCCCATTGAACAACTGACCAATGACAAAACCTTAAAGAAACTGGCTAAAGGCATTAGCCCCAGCAAAGTGCGTCCACTCAAACCTTTGATTGATACCTCTGATCCTTCCGAGTCCACGGAGACCACTCACTTTACCGTATTGGATTCAAAAGGAAATGCGGTGACACTCACAACCACTCTCAATGGAAACTACGGATCCGGAGTGGTCAGTGACCGCTACGGAATTGCTTTAAACAATGAAATGGATGATTTCACCACCCGACCGGGTGAACCCAACATGTACGGGTTGGTTCAAGGAGAAGCCAATAAGGTTGAACCTGGAAAAAGACCTCTCAGTTCCATGTCTCCAACCCTTGTTCTTAAAGATGGCAAAACCGTTTTGGCCTTGGGAGCCCCTGGCGGACCTCGCATCATCTCTGGAGTTTTACAGGTTCTTTACCGTGTGATTGGACGAGAAATGGACATCGACCGCGCCGTTCAAGCACCACGCCTTCATCACCAATTTTTGCCCAACACTCTTTATGTGGACGAGGAAAGCTTACCTCCCCTTTTGATTCGCGCTCTTGAGAAAAAGGGACATAAAGTGGAGCCCGGATGGATGGCAAAGGTATATGCCGTTCAAAGATCTGGCGAAGGTCTCTTGAAGGCCGCTTTTGACCACCGTGGTGAGGGTGCTGCAGGAGGATATTGACGATTCCTATATTCACAAAAAAAAGACCACTCAATAGAGCGGTCTTTTTTATCTCTGTTACCAAGAGCAACAAAGAATATTCAATTCTCAATAAAATTAAAACTGACTGTTGCGATACATTTGAACCGCAGCACGATCACACTCGGTTCCGTAAGTTTCGAGCCACTGTAAATGCTGAGGGGGTGGATTCATTTTTGCCTCATGAATTTGGCGGAAAGCCTCTTCTTGAGTGATTTTTCCTTGCACCAAATTGTCAAAAACGTCTTGCTCTAGATAAAGACGAGTCTCTTTCAAAAGCTTGTGTTCCGGCCAAAGGTTTTTGATCGAGTTGTTTCCACCTATCGACAAAGGATAGAAATGGTCAATGGTGTATCGACGACGACACTTTTCGGGGATGTTGTAGGCGCGGTAAATTTCCGTTTTTAGACCACGGCTGACCTTACGACGGCAGTGGGCAATCTTCGCAGAATAACGATAACCATCAAAATGACGGTCTTGTCGTGAACAGGTATCTCCTGGAGTCATGCTCTCATCCGGCACAATCGGATAATCCGCATAGGTAAATTGAACAAACAAGAACGACGCAACCACAAGAAACAACGACTTCATACAAACCCCTCCCAAGTCATTGACTATTATTTGGGGAGTAGTGTTGCCACAATTGTGGAAGAGTTCGACGGTTGACGGCTCAAGTCATGAAAAGCCTAACAAAATACTGAAAATTGGAAACCCAACGCCAGAAATATTGTGGAGAAATTCTGTGGAGAAGACTTAGGCTCAAGCTTTTAACGGCTAACTGCCGACCACCCTGTTTCGACCCTGATCCTTGGCCTGATAAAGGGCTCGGTCCGCCTTGCGCACCAGGTTTCGTGCGTCTACTTCCTCTTCGGCGGGTGAGGCCACCGCAAAACCAAGACTTGCCGTCAGTTTGATTTTAAATTGGTCTTTCTCGAAAACATGACTGGAGATGGCGGCACAAAGTCGCTCACAAAATGTTTGAGTGCCTTCGCGGTTGATCTCGGTCAAAACGATCAAATACTCATCGCCTCCATACCGAGCGGCAAAATCCACTTTGCGCATGTTCGCGCGAATCATTTTGCCCACTTCCGCCAAAACAAAACTGCCAAACAGATGGTCATTGGCGTCGTTCACCTGTTTAAAATGATCCAAATCCATCATGATCACACCCAATGAACGCTCATAGCGGCGGGCCCGTTCAATTTCAAAATCCAATTTCTTATAAAGAGAGCGCATATTAAACAGGCCGGTCAAATCATCGATGTCCACCAACTCTTTGAGCCTGTCGTTGGCCACTTTCAATCGATCGTTCAAATCTTTAATTCGCAGTTGAGTGCGCACACGGGCAATCAACTCTGCAACATCATAGGGCTTTCGAATGTAATCATTCGCACCCGCCTCAAGACCTGTGATCACATGCTCGGTTCCAGATTTTCCAGACAGAAAAATCACGGCGGTGTAACGTTCGATGTCTCGAATTTTTCTTAAGGTTTCAATCCCATTCAGGCCCGGCATGCTCATATCCAGCAATATCAAATGGGGCTGATAGTTCGAAAACTCTGTCAATGCCTCTTCCCCAGAATCTACCGTGCGAACACTGTAACCTTCGTGCTCCAAGGCCGCTTTGGAAATCTTCAAGCTTTGTGGATCATCATCCACAACCAAGATTTTTTGAGAACGATTTTCCAGTTTTGAGCTCAATGAACACGTCCTTCCATCAAGAGAAAAAAGGCATACTCTTTCGCTACCATTTTTAAACTTTCATAGCGACCTGATGCCCCCGAGTGCCCGGCATCCATCTCGGTAAAGAAAACCAGAGTGTTGTTGTCGGTTTTTAAATCTCGCAATTTAGCCACCCACTTGGCCGGCTCCCAGTATTGAACTTGAGAGTCATGATAGCCGGTGGTCACAAAAAGATTGGGATAATTTTTGGGTTGAACATTGTCATAGGGTGAATAGGTCAACATGTACTCGAAGTCTTTTTTGACTCGAGGATCCCCCCACTCATTGTACTCAAATGTGGTCAAGGGAATGCTGTCGTCCAACATGGTTGTCACCACATCTACAAAGGGAACCGCCGCCACTGCAGACTTAAAAAGGTCCGGTCGCAAATTGATCACCGCTCCCATTAAAAGACCGCCAGCACTTCCACCCATAATGTGAAGGTGATCTTTCGAGGTGTATCCCTCTTCGATCAAATGCTCTCCGCAATCAATGAAATCATTGAAGGTGTTCATCTTGTGACCCAGTCGACCTTCTTCATACCAATAACGGCCCATCTCAGAACCTCCACGAATATGAGCGATAGCATAGATAAAACCCCTATCCACAAGACTGAAAATTGAGGTGCGAAAATAAGGTTCCATGCTGTAACCGTAAGACCCGTAAGCATACAAGAGCATTGGATTTTCGCGATTGAGCTCCACGCCCTTTTTCATCAAAACGGAAATGGGAACTTTTCGACCATCCCGCGCCGTGGCCCAGAGTCTTCGAGATTCATATTTGGAAGCATCAAAACCCGGAACCTCTTTGACCTTTTTCACTTCCCGAGAACCACTGATATAATGTTCATCGTAGGTAATTTCAGGGCGATTTAAAGATTCATACATAAATCGAAAAACTTCGGATTTGTATTCGGGAAGACCCAAAACCGAGACCACATAGGTGGGATCTTCAAAAGTCAAAACTTTGGAAGCCAGGTTGTCTCTTTGAACCACTCGAATTTGAGTCAGTCCATTTTGCCGCTCTTCTACAACAAAAAACTTTTCGTAAAGTTCCAATCCTTCTCGCAAGATATCTTTGGATTTTGGAAGCACTTCCTTCCAATCCGAAACTCCTTTGGAATCAAATGGGGCTTCCATCAACCGGAAGTTTTCAGCTTTATAATTGGTCAGAATGTAAAATCGATCTCCCCCATCGAAAAGCTCGTACTCCCAATCTTGACGGGGCAAAAAGACTTTAAACTCTCCGGTGGGTTGATCCCCAGCCACCCAGCGAATCTCCGCAGAATCTCTTTTGTTGCTGCCAATAAAAATCTTTGCTTTGTTCTTTGAACTCCACACGGAAACCCCGTAGGTGGTGTCTTTTTCCTCAAAAACTAAAGTGGGCTCTTTTTCCTTCAAAACATTGATGCGAAAGATTTGATTGGATCTTAGAGTTTCTGGATCCTGCCGAGAGAAAAATAAAGTTTCATTGTCATTGGCCCATACGAAATTTCCCGTGGTGCTTTTGATTGTCAACGGCAAGAAATCTTTGGCGCCAGCATCTTTGAAGCGAATGTCATAAAACCGGCGGCCCACAGTGTCTGCACCCACAGCAATTCTTTTGTGGTCCCCTGTAATTTGGACTCCGGTCATTTGAAAATAATTGAAGCCCTTGGCCCACTCATTTCCATCCACGAGGACTTCTTCCTGAGCTTGAAGCGAGCCCTTTTTTCGCGCAGAAATAGGATACTCTTTTCCGGGTTCATAGCGACGGTAATAAAAGTAGTCATCCACAGGAACAGGAACCGTAGACTCATCTTCCACAATCCGAGATTTCATTTCTTCAAACAAATCTTCTTGAAGCTTTTCGGTGGGTTTCAAAATGGAGTTTGTGTACTCGTTTTCTGATTTTAGAAAGTCCAGCACCGGCTTGGTGTCCCGTTGGTTCATCCAGAAATAGGGGTCATCCCGAACCACGCCGTGATTCTCTAATTTGGTGGATTCCTTTTTTGCTTTGATGGGCAACACGACGTTCTCCTTTGTTTGAGAATTCCAGGTCAACAAACCTCCGGCCACAAGACCCATGACCATACCCAGAACTAATAATTTGGGTTTATCCGATGCGTTTTGAGGCTTCACTGTTGACTCCTAGCACAACCTTCACTATCCCACCAACATGAGTTATCCCTTTGAAAAAATTGACGAAAAGTGGCAAGCCCGATGGGAAGAAGCTTCAGCTTATTCCACTCCCTCAAATCATAAATCCGACAAGAAATTTTATGCCCTGAGCATGTTTCCCTACCCCTCTGGCTCGGGTCTGCATGTGGGTCATTTGGCGTCCTATCTTCCAAACGAAATCCTTTCGCGCTACAAGCGATGCCGAGGTTACGATGTCCTTCACCCCATGGGCTATGATGCCTTTGGATTGCCGGCCGAACAATATGCAATTCAAACGGGAGTTCACCCTGCGGTCACCACTGAAAAGTCTATCAATACTTTTCGCAAACAACTGCAAAGTTTTGGGTTTTCCTACGACTGGAGTCGAGAGGTTTCCACCTGCGATCCTGGGTTTTACAAATGGACTCAATTTATCTTTTCAAAACTTTATGAAAAAGGTCTGGCTTACCAAAAAGAAGTTCCTGTGAACTGGTGCCCCGCCCTTAAGACCGTCTTGGCAAACGAAGAAGTGATCGACGGAAAAAGTGAGCGTGGAGGACATCCCGTCCACCGAGTGCCCATGAAACAATGGATGCTTAAAATCACCGCCTATGCGGAGCGACTGTTAAAAGACTTAGACACTTTGGATTGGCCCGAGCGCACCAAAGAGGGCCAACGAAATTGGATTGGCCGCAGTGATGGCGCATTGATCCGATTCCAGGTAATGGACTCCTCTGAAAATTTTGAAGTGTTCACCACTCGCCCGGACACTCTGTTTGGAGTGACCTTTGCGGTTCTTGCGCCGGAACACCCCTTGGTTTCAGCCATCACAACAAAAGAACAACTTGCTGAAGTTCAAAAATATCAAGAGCAAACTTCCCGTCGCAGCGAAGTGGACCGTAAAGCCAGTGAGGAAAAAACCGGAGTCTTCACCGGAGCCTATGCAGAGAATCCCTTTCACAAAGGGCAAAAGATTCCCATTTGGATTGCGGACTATGTTTTGATGGACTACGGAACCGGAGCCATCATGGCTGTACCGGGACATGATGAGCGGGATTTCGAGTTCGCACAAAAATTTGATCTCCCCGTGCAACGAGTGATCGAAAGCACGGAGCCTCTTCCCTATTCCGGAGATGGCAAGTTGATTCATTCAGACTTCTTAAATGGCCTGGACAAATCGGCCGCCATTCAAAAGGCCATCGAAAAGGTGGAGGAGCTGAAACTTGGAGAACGACAGGTTCAGTATAAACTTCGGGATTGGTTGTTCTCTCGCCAGCGCTACTGGGGCGAGCCTTTCCCCATTGTGAATTTTGAAGATGGAACTCAAAAGGCTTTGGGTCCCGATGAGCTTCCTGTCACTCTTCCCCAAGTGGCCGATTATGAGCCTACAGAAAAGGGCGAGCCTCCTTTGGCTCGGGTGAAAGAGTTCGTGGAGTACACCGATCCAAAAACAGGCAAGAAAGGTCTTAGAGAAACGGACACTATGCCTGGTTCTGCCGGATCTTCTTGGTATTTTCTTCGTTACACCGATCCCAAAAATTCGGACGAGGCGTTTTCATTTGAAGCTCAAAAACAATGGATGCCCGTAGATTTGTATGTGGGCGGAGCCGAGCACACCGTCGGTCACCTGTTGTATGCGCGCTTTTGGCAAAAGGTCCTTTTTGATGCCGGACTTGTCAGCCACGAAGAACCCTTCCAAAAATTAGCCCACCAAGGGATGATTTTAGGTCCTGACCACCAAAAGATGTCCAAGAGCCGTGGAAATGTGATCAATCCCGATGAGGTGCGAGAGCAATTTGGGGCGGATGCTGTTCGCCTCTACATTTGTTTTATGGGTCCTTTTGAAAAGGACAAACCTTGGGCCACTTCGGGAATTGAAGGGGTCAAAAGATTTTTGGAGCGCGTCTGGCGCCTGGGCATCAGTGACGACGGCCAAGTTTTGGAACTTCCCACTGAAAATTCAGAGGACGTGGAAAAAGCCCTTCACAAAGCCATCAAGAAAGTCACCGAAGACCTTGAGAACATGAGCTTCAACACCGCCATCAGCGCTCTGATGATTTTGGTCAACGAGGCTTACAAGGCCGGAGGCCTCAATCGTGAGGGCTTAAAAACTTTGACTCAGCTTTTGAGTCCCTTTGCCCCCCATCTTTCGGAAGAGCTCTGGGAAAAACTGGGTGGCGAAGGACTGGTGACGTTGAAGACTTGGCCCAGCTTTGACCCGGAAAAGGTCAAAGACGACGTGGTGACCATGGCTGTACAGGTTCTGGGAAAAACCCGAGGAACCATTGAAATTAGCCTGGACACCTCTGAAGAGGAGGCCGTGAAAAAAGCCAAAGAAATCACTTCCGTTAAGAACGCAATTGAGGGAAAAACGATTGCCAAGGTGATCTATAAGCCTGGGAAGATTTTAAATTTAATAGCAAAGTGAGAATGCTCACACCTCTAAAGAGGAGGCCCTAATGTCGAACACCAATGAAACTTGGAACATCCAAAAGAGCAGTGAACTTTATGGTGTGAAGTATTGGGGCTCCAGTCACTTCCGAATTTCTGACAATGGAAATTTAAATGTTTGCCCTAAGGGACCCACAGGCCCCGGATTGGATCTTCACGATTTGACCATGGATCTTTTGGAGCGTGGAATGCGCTTGCCTTTGCTGATTCGTTTTCCCGACGTGGTCAAAACTCGCTTGGAACTTTTGAATGGCTGCTTCGAAAAAGCCATTCAAGACTGCCATTACAAAGGTCGCTACCAAGGCGTTTATCCCATCAAGGTGAATCAACAGAAACACTTGGTGGAAGAAATCTTGGAATTTGGTGCCAAATACAATTTTGGATTGGAAGCCGGAAGTAAACCGGAGCTTTTAATTTCATTGGCTCAAATGGACACTCCTGATGCATTGATCATTTGCAATGGTTTTAAAGATCAAGAGTACATTGAGATGGCCCTGATCTCTCAAAAATTGGGACGAAAAACTTTTGTGGTTGTGGACCGCTTTTCTGAAATTCAATTGATCATCAATGCTTATAAACATTTGAACATTCGCCCGCGCATTGGTTTTCGAGCGAAGTTGAATTCCCAAAGTGCGGGTCGATGGGCCGAAACTTCAGGCGCAAAGTCTAAGTTTGGACTTTCTCCATCTGAGATTGTGAAGGGACTTAAGCTTTTGGAAGAGGCAGGCCTTTTGGATTGTGTGGAGCTTTTGCACTTTCATATTGGCTCTCAAATTCCTTCGATTCAATTTATCAAGTCCGCCATCAAAGAAGGTGCGCAGTTCTTCACTGAAATCGTGAAGATGGGCGCCCCTTTAAAATACATTGACGTGGGCGGCGGCCTTGGAGTGGATTATGATGGCTCCGGCCGATCGGACAGCTCCACCAACTATTCTGAACAAGAATACGCAAACGACGTGGTTTCCATCCTTCAATCCATTTGTGATGAGAAGGATGTCCCTCATCCGAATATCATTTCAGAGTCTGGACGCTCTTTGGTCGCTCACTCCACTGCTTTGATTTTTGATGTGTTGGGAACCAATGAGCTCAAAGTGAAAGAATTGGTTTTAGACACTCCCGAGAAAGAATCTCGTTTGGTGCAAGACCTTTACGACATGTACAAGTCTGTGAACTTGAACAACATCAACGAGTACTACAACGATTTGGTCGAGAAAAAACGCGACACTTTGCAAATGTTCACCTATGGCGTTTTGAATCTAGAACAGCGGGCTAAGGCCGAAGATCTGTTTCGAGCCGTAGCGACAACCATGTTGGAACTTTCTCGTGGGAAAGAAGATCTGGAAGACATTCGCTACGCCCTCGAGAAAGAACTTTCCGACACCTATTACTGCAACTTCTCGGTGTTTCAGTCCCTGCCCGACTCTTGGGCCTTGGACCAATTGTTTCCTATTCTTCCCATCCATAGATTGGATGAAGCTCCAGACCGCAGGGCGACTCTTGTGGATTTAACCTGCGATTCGGATGGTCAGATTACAGAATTTATCGACATTGAAACCGGAAGCTCTCAACCTTATTTGGAAGTGCATTCGGTCAAACCTGGAACCACCTATTTGATGGGAGTGTTCTTAACAGGTGCCTATCAAGAAATTCTTGGAGATCTTCACAACCTATTTGGGGACACCGATGCGGTTCACGTTTCACTCAATGAAAATGGAACGGGATACAGCGTGGACCATGTGGTGGAAGGCGATGAAGTTCGCGAAGTCTTAGATGTGGTGGAGTATCAAAAATCGGATTTGACCGAAAAGGTGCGCAGAGCCACCGAAGCTGGAATTCGCAACGGAGACATTTCTCGCTCGGAAGCGAAGCTTCTTTTGCAACATTACGAACGTGGACTTTCTAGCTACACGTATTTGACCACCGACGAACCCGAAGCCCCCAAGTTCCAAATGAATTCCAAAAACGGAAAGGACAACCATGGGACCAATCAGCGAGTTTATTGAATCCAACTATTTGCACTTTAATGCCGCCGCTTTGAAAGACGCGGCAAAGGCCTACAAAGCCCACATCGACTCGGGCGGACGCATGCTGGTGACCTTAGCTGGAGCCATGAGTACGGCAGAGCTTGGAATCACTTTGGCCGAGATGATTCGCCAGGATAAAATTCATGGAATCAGCTGCACAGGTGCAAACCTTGAAGAAGATGTTTTTAATTTGGTGGCCCATGATCATTATGTGCGGGTTCCGGAATGGCGGGAACTGACTGCAGACCAAGAAATGGCTTTGCTGGAAAGACATCTTAACCGTGTCACAGACACCTGCATTCCGGAAGAGGAAGCCATTCGTCGCATTGAAAAGCCCATTTTGGCGGCTTGGGAGAAAGCCTCTGAAAACAAACAAAGCTTTTTTCCCCATGAATATTTTTATCAAATTTTGAAAAGTGAAGATTTAAAAGGCAGCTACCAAATTGACCCAAAAAACTCTTGGATGCTTGCTGCAGCAGAAAAAAATCTGCCGATCTTTGTTCCTGGATGGGAAGACTCGACTCTTGGGAACATCTTTGCCGGCCGCATGATTGAAAAGAAAATCGATCGCAGCTGTTTGAAGTCTGGAGTGGATTACATGGTTTCTTTGGCGGAATGGTACCAAGGAAATGAAAATCCAAAAGGCATTGGTTTTTTTCAAATTGGTGGCGGAATTGCCGGAGACTTTCCCATTTGCGTGGTTCCCATGTTGGAGCAAGATTTGGAAAGAAACACTCCCAAGTGGAGTTACTTTTGCCAAATCAGCGACTCCACAACTTCGTATGGATCTTACTCCGGTGCGGTTCCCAACGAAAAAATCACTTGGGGAAAATTGGAAAAAGCCTCACAACGACACATCATTGAATCTGATGCGTCCATTGTGGCTCCACTGATCTTCTCTTACGTCCTCGGCCGTTAATTCAACCGGACGATGAGTCCACTGTCTTCGAGGTCTTTCAGTTGTTTCAACGAAAGGCCTTCCAAGTCCAAATCATAGGGATTGAGATAGCGAAGCACTTCCGGTGAAGAGCTGTGATTTCTAGGCTCTTTTCGCCGAGCTTGAGGTGCTGGAGTTCTTACTTTAGGAGTTGAAACTTCACCTTTGTCTTCCTTTTTTGGAGTAGGAATTCTGGGTGGCTCTTGTTTTTCGACCTTGGGTTCAGATTTTTTGGGCGCAGGTTCTTCCTTGGGCGCAGGTTCTTCCTTGGGCGCAGGTTCTTCTTTGGGCGCAGGCGCAGATTCCTTCACTTCAGGAGAGGGTTTTGGCGTTGGTTCTGATTTTGTTTTCGAGGAATCCTCTTCTTCTGTGGGAACTTCCTCTTCCGACGGATTCTGCTCCTTGGGCTTTGACTCCTCTTTGGGAGCAAATCGCAGGTAGCCTTCCCGGTCCACTTCACTTTGCAAAGTGGCAATGGTGGGCGCTCCTCCCCGGCTCAGGCTCTCAATAAAACCTGGCAAGGTGGCCACGGCCTTTTCCTCTCCCAACTTTTTGGAAATGGGAAAGTAAATGAACTTGATAAAGGTTTGAGCGTATCCAAACCCTGAAATTCGAACTTCAGAGTTTTCAAGAAGAAGGAACTGCGTGCCCTCACGTTTCGCCAAATAAAGTTCTCCATTGGAGCGACCAAATTCATAGATCGACATGATGGCGTCGTGATTGGAGTTGACCGTTTGGACTTCAACGCGAACCTGCTTCTTTTCCCCACAGCCAAGGATGGAAAACGAGTTTAGAATCAAATTCCCTTTGCACTCCATGGAGACGCCTTCCACATTGACCGTCATGGTTGCTGGAAGCTGTTTGTTTTCTTCCATGGAGGAAAACTGCAAAGGTTTTTCAACCCGAATCTTTGCTTGGCCCGCCACGCCTGTGCCCACAAGAACCGATAAAGCCGCAGATTTTGCGAGAAGACTAATATTTAAACGATCCAGAAATTTCTTCACAATCAAGGCCCTCCCATTGGCCATAGATTTTAAAACAATCCAAGTGCCCTTAGAGAGTACAAACCCCGTGCCTAAATGAGTGGTTGGATTGAAACTAAACTTTTAAACTTTGAGAAGCCTACTTAAAATTTAGGTGTTTTTTTCACTGAAGCCATTTTCATCCTCCAATTCCTACAGAAGAAGACCTCCAGCAAACAGGATGTGATTTGCCCAAAGGGCAAATGCTGGTGAGCCCATGGAAGGGCCTGTCTGATGCTATAGGAATTGGAGAATGAAAATGGCTTTGGTGAAAAAGCTCGTGAAAGAACAAAGCGAAAACCAAAGCCTGCTCTTATAGAAAGCTAGGACTTGCGAGGATCGAAAGCTTCACGCACTCCTTCACCAATAAAGGTGAGTGAAGTCAGTGAAATAATGATCGCTAAGGATGGGAACACCGCCAGCCACCACGCAATGCTGAAGTAGTTTTGCGCCTGTTGCAAAAGCTCTCCCCAGCTGGGAGTGGGTGGTGGAAGACCAAGACCCAAATAATCCAAAATGGCCAAGGTGTAAATTCCGCCGGCAATCTCCACCGGAGAAAAAGTGATGATGGGACTCATGGCATTGGGAAGAACATGCCGGAATAAAATTCGCGGAGTTTTTACTCCAAGTGCCCGACTGGCATCCACAAAATCCCGGCGGCGAAGTTTTAAAAATTCGGCTCGCATGTAAGCAGAAATTCTCATCCACCCAAGAAGCACTGAAAAAGCCACCAACAAAGACATGCTGGCACCCAACATGGCAATGAGGGTCAGTAGCATCAAAAGCGAAGGCAAAGACTCAAAGATCTCAACGACCCTTTGACCAAAGAGATCCAACTTTCCACCAAAAAAGCCCATGCCCCCACCCAGGATCACACCCATCAGGTAGGAAAAAAACCAAACCAAAACTGCAAAACCAATGGAGTAGCGAAATCCATAAATCAAACGGGACAAGACATCCCGTCCGCGATCATCGGTCCCCAGCCAGTTCACCTCAGACGGAGGTGCTGGGTAGCTTTCAAGAGACTTGTTGGACTCTAAGGGGTTCCATCTCACCAATGGCCATAATGCCCAAGTGTCTTCTCCGTGGAAGGCCTCACTTCGATAGTTGGTCACAAATCCGCTGAGTCCAAACACAGACGGATGGTAGGTTTTAACCACAGGAAAATAAATGGAGCCTTTGTGAGTCATCACAATGGGCTTGTTGTTGGCCCAAAACTCCGCCGTAGCACTCAGGAATATCAAAAACAAAAACACCCAAACCGAAATGCGGGCGCGACGGATGGATTTAAATCGTCGAAGGCGCTTCAGAGTCAGATCGTTTTTAATCCATCGTTCTATCATTGAAAATCAATCCTTGGATCCACCAACACGTAAGTCATGTCGGAAATCAATCGTCCCACCATGGCCAGCAAACTTTGAATAAAGATCAAAGCCATGATCACGTTGTAATCTCGAGCCAAAATAGATTTGTAAGAAAGAAGTCCCATTCCATCCAAACTGAACATCTGTTCAATAATGATGGAGCCCGCAAAAAACACCGTCAGGAATCCACCAAGACCGGTCAAAATGGGAATCAAAGCATTTCGCAAAGCATGTTTATAGATGACTGTTCTTTCTGGCAGCCCTTTGGCTCGGGCCGTACGGACATAGTCCAACTTCACTTCTTCTAGAAGAGAGTTCTTCATCAAAAAAGTAAGTACGGTAAAACTGTTCACCACATAGCAAATCAATGGAAGCACAAAGTGGTGCGCTCGGTCCAAAATCTGCTCCCACAGAGTCATATCAAAATAGTTGTCGGAGTAAGCTTCTCCCAGAGGGAAAATATCCAGGAAACTTCCCCCTGCAAAATAAACACGAAGAAGAATTCCCAAAGTCAGAGGAGGAATGGAGTAAAGAACCATCAGAACGATGCTCGAAATCATATCAAACTGATTGCCGTTTCGAACCGCTTTGGCAATCCCCAGAGGAATACAAATCAGGTAAACCAAAATCAGGGAGGCAATTCCAAACTGCAATGATATGGGAAGCTTTTCTAAAATCAATTCGGTCACTGGCATTTCGTAAGAGAAACTGTCCCCAAAATCCAAAGTGACAATGTTTTTAAGCCACAACAAATATCTCATGGGAAGAGGCTTATCGAAGCCATACTGAACCTTGAGGGCCTCAATGACTTCTTCGGAAACTACAGAATCTCCTCCGCCACCCGTCGAGCCTGAGACCTGACCTCCAAATTTGATTTGGGCAATTTTTTGCTCCAAAGGACTGCCTGGGGCCAAATTGATAATGACAAAACACACCACCGTGATTCCCAACAAAGTGGGAATCATCAGCAGCAGTCGTCTAAGAAGGTACTTCCACAACATTTTTTAAGCTTCTACTTGGTCAACCACCAGTAATTGTCGCCCAATGAATAGGTCAGAGTGGGTGCCACCATTCCAATTCGTTTGTTCACAACATAAAGGTCATATTTGTTGGAGAACATAAAGGTGTAAGGGGCATCGTCCGCAATCAATCGGTAAGCCTCTCTCCAAAGCTTTCGGCGCTTGCCTTCATTCAATTCTTCACGAGCTTGATCAATGATTTTATCCACTTTGGGATTTTTGTAAGAGATAAAATTAGATCCGCCAGGTTGCGCGCTGTCTGAGTGCCAGATTTGTTTTAAATCTTGCTCAAGACTTCCTACGCTCCAACCCAAAGTGACTGCTTCAAACTTCTTTTCGTCCAAGAGTTTAACAAAAGCGTTCCACTCGAGGATTTTAATGTCCATTTGAATGCCCGCTTTTTTCAAATCTTCCTTGTACATGGTGTAGTACTTTTCAGTGTCTCGGTTGGCCAAAAGCAAAGTGAATTTGAACTCGGTCTTTTTGCCATCAATGTCTTTTTCCAAAACTCCATTTTTGTCTTTGTCAGACCAGCCCGCTTCTTTCAGCAGTTTACCGGCAAGTTTTGGATCAAAGGTCATCGGCTTTACAGTTTTATCTACAATAATATCATTGGCATAATAAGTGGGTCCTGTTGCCAAATCGGACATATTGAAACGAAATTTTTCGTTCATCAACTTGCGGTTCATCAAATGCGTCAAAGCCTTGCGCACCTTCTTCTCTTTAAATAGAGGGTTGGTCAAATTCCATCCCACGTAGTTGTAACCCTTGGTTCCTGGAGCTTGGTTCTCTACTTGATGCTTCAGAACCGTCTTTCCAAAAGGAGCTCCCACAGCCTTTTTTACAAAAACTTCCGGAGAGGTCATGGTGAAGTCCAAACGGCCTTTTTTCACCATCTCCAGTTCCAGGTTGTCTTCTTTAATAAAGCGAAAATAAATATTCTTAAATTTATAGGCCCCTTTAAAACGAGGGTCTTTATAACCCCACCAATCTTCATTTCGAGTGATCAAAATGTTTTTACCGCGGTTGTAGTCCTTTACTTTATAGGGACCTGAACCAATCAAGGTTTTGCTGCCCATTTTCTTGGGGTCACCATAAACATGCTTCGGAACGATTGGCGTGAATCCACCACTTCCTAAAACATCCAGATTCTTAAAATACTTCTTTTTCATTTTAAACCGGATGGTCTTCGCATCCACCACTTCGATCTTGTCGATGTTTTCGTAGTAAGAAAGACGGTGAGCCGCTTTGTAAGCTGGATCTTTCACGCACTCGAAACTGAATTTGACATCTTCCATTGTCACAGGCTTTCCGTCTGAAAACTTTAAGCCATCACGCAGATAGAATGTATAAGTCAGGCCGTCTTTAGAAACTTCCCACTTCTCCGCCATACCGGGCTCTAATTCATAGGTCTGTGGGTTCTGAGTCAAAAGACCATCAGAAACATACCCTTGAACCGTAGAGGCAAAAGCATCTGTAGAGTTGATGGGATTTAAAGATTCAGGCTCACTTTTTAGATTGAGGTAAAACGTACCCGTAACAGGAGCTTCCGGATTTCCCAATGTTGTCGGTTTTGCGGCCGTGCTTGGTAAGCTCAGCGCCAGGGAAAATGCGGTCACAAGAAAGATGTGAAATTTTAAGATCATGCGGCCCCCTCATTCAAAGTTGTGATTTGGACTTCCACCAATTTATACAAGGTCCAGTAATTATCAAGAATTCGTTTGTTTTTGGGAGCTTGTATCGCTAAATCCACAATGCCAACGGACCAACAAAGGACACGCCATGAGCAAGGAAACCAACTTTGACCCCAGTTTGACCGGATCCCATGAGAATGGACTTTTTGGAATTCCCACAGAGGAGTCTCAGGCCCTGGTTCAAATTTTACCTGTTCCCTGGGAGGTCACGACTTCTTACGGAAGGGGCACTGCGAAAGGGCCGGAAGCGATCCTCAAGGCTTCTCCCCAAATTGATCTGTACGATTTGGACTTTGGAAACGCCTATGAAAAAGGATTTTTTCTCCACAAGATTTCCAACAAATGGCTGAAGACCAACAACAAATTGAAACTTCAGGCCTTAAAGATTCGAGATCAGCTGGAGTCCAAAGGAAAACTCACCACCACTTTAGAAACTCAGCGTCGAGAAATTAACAAAACCTCCAAAAAATTAAATGCCTGGGTCTTTGAATTTGCCAAAGCCGCTCTTGCAAAAGGCAAGGTCGCGGCAGTTTTAGGCGGCGATCACTCTTCTCCGGAAGGTTTGATTTTGGCCAGTTGTGAACACTTTGACGAAGTGGGTGTGCTGCACATCGACGCCCATGCGGATTTGCGTCAAGCCTACCAGGGCTTTGAGCACTCTCATGCCTCGATCATGTACAACGTGATGCATGCTAAAAAAGCTCCCTCCCAATTGGTGCAGGTGGGCATTCGAGATTTTTGCGAAGAGGAGTACAACCTGATTCAAGAGCACAAAAACATTCATTGCCATTTTGACCAAGAGTTGAAAGCGAAGCTTTACTCTGGCGAGAGTTGGAAGAATTTGTGCGAAGCGATCATCGCCCCACTGCCTAAAAATGTGCATGTCTCATTTGATATCGACGGATTGGATCCCTTGTTGTGTCCAGGAACAGGAACTCCGGTTCCTGGAGGCCTTCAGTTTGGAGAAGCCAATTTTCTTTTAAAAGCTCTTGTGGAGTCTGGTCGCAGAATTGTCAGCTTCGACTTGAATGAAGTGGCTCCCACAAAGGGTTCGGAGTGGGACGCAAATGTGGGCGCGCGCATGTTGTTTAAGCTTTGCGGATGGAGCACTCAATAGAGCGCAAGAAAGTACCTGCTTCCTTTTCCGATATG
>DKGG01000006.1:14864-18984 GCA_002453155.1 Bdellovibrionaceae bacterium UBA6776 | reverse complement strand
GTAGAGCAGAGGACTGAAAATCCTTGTGTCGGCGGTTCAATTCCGTCCCGAGCCACCATTTTTTTTCAATCAGTATGGCGCCTTGCAATTTTCGAATTGGCTTGTGCAGGTCTGATAATTTTCATTCTCTTTTTCTATTTCACTCAAAAATTTAGCACACCGACTATCCACTAGCTCCTGACAGCGTTTTTTGAGAAAATCTTTGTAATCTCTAACAGACATGTTGTGCCCGCTTATTTCGCTTGGACTATCGACGTTATAAGCATTGCCTAGTTCTACTTCTGTGTCCCCCCGCTCTTTTTGTACAAAATGTTCGCGAGATGGAATCTCTTTTTTAAAGTATTGAAAGAAGCCTTGCGGATTCATATCTGATTGCTTCAGATTGTAGGCCCTAGAGCGATAAATCCGATTTCCCTTAAAGACCTTTTCGAGCTCGCTTTTCGGAACCGGTCCTCCTGGAAAGAGAAAAGCATCAATGACCATTTCTTCCAATTGACCATTTTCCTTTTCAACCAAGACAAAATTGGAAACATGTTGCTTAACGTTTGCAAATGCTCCTTTTAAAGATTCTGATTGCATCGTAATTCGAGAGACAAAACCTCCATTGATAAAATATTTTCCAGAACTCACTCCGTTATCAGACAACGTCACTGCCACCTGGTGCGCCCTTGCCACGCAATGGGCACGGCTTCTAATTTTTAGCTTTAACTTGTCCTTTGAAACCATATCGTCATAGTATTCTTGCGCTTGCTCCCGCGTTAAGACTGTTAACATCACTGGATTTCCGTTTTCATCCTTTCCATACTCAATGGTTTTTCCCACCTTTGAGTTTGGATTCTTCTCTGGCTTGGCTTTTTTAGGATCGCAGTTTTCATCTTGCTTACCAGCTTTTCCACCGGTCAGATTTTTATTGATCGCAGGGCCATTGATTTTCTCTAGCAATTCCCCAATCTCGTCATCAGCTATGGCTTTTCCACCCGTGGAAATTCCAAGCACTAAAATTCCGAAGAGACCCCATCGACATAAATTCATGATGCTTTATCGGAAGAATCGGGCTTCCAGTAGAGACCCGCACTTAAGACCTAACTTCACCTGGACCTCACCCAAGTGAAAGCTTAATGAAAATGCACCTTTTGAAATAACCAAATATTTTCAAATACTTATAGTTGAAAACTTATTGAAAATAGATTTCATTATGGGATTTTCCAAGCTCCCCTTATTCTAAATTCATGTACGCATGTATTTGTAAGGCCGTAAAATCCACTGAAATCAAAGAGCTTATCGACTCCGGTGCAAACTCGCTGGAAAAAATTGGAGCCCGTTGTGGCGCAGGAACCGATTGCGGCTCATGCGTCAATCGGTTGAAAAAAGCCCTTATCGAAAGTGAAGCTCAAAAAATTCAAGAGCTTCCCGTTCCAATTGCATTTCCGATCAAGCGCGAAGCCGGCTAACGGCTTTAAGAATCTTTCATTTGCTGGGAAAGATAGTTTTGAATGCCCAACTCATTGACCATATGAAGTTGGCTTTCTAGCCAATCCACATGCTCTTCTTCACTGACTAAGATTTTTTCCAAAAGCTCTCGCGAACCCACATCTTTAACTTCCAAACAAAGTTCAATGGCTTCTTTCAATCGAGGAATGGCTCTTTCTTCCAAAGCCAAATCCGCTTTGAGTTGTTCATGAACCGTTTCACCCACACTGATCTGTTCCAATTTTTGGAGGTTCGGAAGTCCCTCTAAAAATAAAATGCGGTCTGTTAACCACTGAGCGTGTTTCATTTCATCGATGGACTCTTCATAAACTTTCTTTGCGATTCTCTCGTAGCCCCAGTCTTTGCAAATGCGAGCGTGAAGAAAGTATTGATTGATGGCAGTCAGCTCGCCCGTAAGAATTTCGTTGAGCCTTTGAATGACCTGTTTGTCACCTTTCATGATTCCCCCTTTTGCCCGATGGCATGGAGGGAACATATCAATGCTTAGGATTGAGATTCAAGACTATTTTTGTGCCACAGCCAACTTCACGTCTGCATAGCCCGCCATCATCGACGAATACATCACTCTCTTAAGAACGTCGTATTGGATATCGCGATCTGCCTGCAAAAGAACTTTTCCGTCGAAGACAAACTCTTCATTCACTTCCGAAATCGCCTTGGCTTTTTCTGCGTGTTGATCCAAAGCTTTATAGATTTTCTGAACAAACTGTGGATCTGTTGAATCAATGTCACTGGCAATAAAACGCCCCTCTTTTAACTCCACAACCTTTTCATCACCCACAAAGACCGCTTCCTTTGAAACAATTAAGTTCACCACTTCAATAGGGTCCACATTCGAAGAACTTTCAGGAATGCTTAGGCCCTCTTTAGGACTGATATTTACAGGAGAAGTGGAATAGCTCTTCAACAGAAACACCAAAAGGATCACAAACATATCCACCATTGACGTGATTTGAATCTTAAATGCCGATGGAGATCGTCGATCTATATATTTTTTTAAGCCACGGGTGCGAGCCATTTTACTCTCCTACGATGTTTGAAAAGGTCACGTTTGGAAACAGCATATCGGTTTGAACCTTTTCGCCATTCTCCGGGTCTACAAAGGCAATCTTTCGCGATTGGCCGTCTTTTCGAACGGCATCCATCGCTTTTACCAACTCATTCAAAGGAACTTCTTCTTCAGGCGCCAAATCCAATTTAAAAACTTGGGGAAACTGCTGCTTGATTTCGTAGGCCTTAGCTTGCAAACCGAAGTAATCGAAATCCCCGTCTTTTGAAGGAACTTGGAAACTTTTGGTTTCACCAGACTTCGTTACCTGGAAGAGAAAATTCTTTTTTCCAGAAACTTTTAATGTCACATTGGTTTCTGATTTTTTATCCGCTCTTTGCATGGCTTCTGCAACTACTTGGGGGACTGGCACTTCAATCAGTTTGACTTGAATGAAGGCCATGCTGAGCAAAAGTAGCGGAACAATCGAAACAATGATATCCAAGATCGGCGCCAAGTTCAGGTCGAAAGTGGAATCAGATGTTCTTCTCATTTGTCGGCGAGCCATAACCCATACTCCTTAATCAAAATCTCTTAAGAAACTTTACTTGCAGGTGGAGGAGTTTTTTGTGCGCCTGATTTTTCCATTCCCTCAGTATTGATGGTTGATGGATAGGCCACTGAGCTTTTGTAAGGAGCGTAAATTCGCATCTTCAATGCGTTGATCACCTTACGAGAATGCTCATCAATTTCTGCAAAAAGTTGTCCCTGTTTGGAGTGCAAGAACGAGTAAGAAATCATGGTTGGAATGGCAAACATCAATGCCAACGCGGTTGCAAACATCGCGATCGAAATACCTTCGGCAAGCAAAGTTTGTTTTTGAGCCACGTCTGCAAAACCCACCGCTTTAAAGGCAGTGATCAATCCAACAACCGTTCCCAATAGACCCACAAGAGTCACTACGTTTGCTACCATCGCCAAGTGGCCAAGACCTTTCATCAATCGAGGTCCCACTTCAGATGCAGCAATGTCCAATGCGGTTTCAATGGCTTCGTCATCACGATCTGATTTTTCCAAAATGCGTTTGATCACATAAGCCAATGGCTTCTTCTCGTTTGCAGAGCAAAAAGTAATGGCCTCTTCCAGCTTGTCCTGCTCGATCAAACCCATGACCTGCTTCATAAATGGACCTGCAGGCAACGCACACTCCACATAGAGCGCTTTAAATCGGTCGAAAATCAGCACAATACCGAAGATACCCACTCCGGCAATACAGAAATCAATGATCTTGTAGTTATTTAAAAAGGCTAAAAATGAATCCATAATGTCCCCCTTAGACCTACTACTGGTCGGAGCCTAGGAAGCAGACTATAGACTTGGAAAATCATTTTATTGTCTGGACATCAGCTCCAAATCAGCCCCCTCAAAGTTGGAAAAACCGTCAAAAGGCCAGGCAGCGCCCAAATTTTACGGAAAAATGTCGAAATTTTTGAGTGGGAAGACGCCTGGGTTTAAGCAGGCCTTTGCCTGAACCCGAGCTTTCCCCTTCCTTCGTCCCGCTTCCCCAGCTCGCCAAAGAGCTTGCTCGCCTACACAGCTCGCTTCGCCATAAACGGGCTCTCGCCAAAAGGTACCTGCTTC
>DKGG01000006.1:12181-14497 GCA_002453155.1 Bdellovibrionaceae bacterium UBA6776 | reverse complement strand
GAAGCAGGTACCTTTTGGCGAAGCGAGCTGTGTTGGCGAAAACCCGTTTATGGCGAGAGCCCGTTTTTGGTGGCCTGTTTTGGGCGGGGCTCGTTTTGGTAGAAATGAGACTTTTTAAGTGGGATTCATTCAGCGCGATGGAAGGGCGGATCTGCGGAAATGGGCACCTCGCTGAAAAGAGTTCAGAGCTTGCCAACACAGCGGGCTAACTAACTCATTGAAATTACTTGGCTTATCTTCTGGCGCTCCGATTGCTTTTTACTCCCTTTGGAGGTCAAGATGACTCAATTTTTTGGACCACGGATATGGTCCATCTTTTTCCTGATGGGAACCCTCATTGTCTCGGTTTCAGCGTCTGCATTGAATCTGAGCTACGTCTCCCCCACTGAAAAATCCAGTTTAGAAGCAGACTATTCTGCCGCCTCCATGGAAATTCCCGCGCAGCTGGAGGGCACATGGACCTGTGAACTGATTGGAGTTCGCTCAGGACTTCTTCGGGAAACAGGAATTGTTCTCTATGATTTTAAGAACAACTCAAATGGCACTTACAAAAATGAAGGCGCATCCCCTCACACCCAATTCAAATCTTCCTCAAATAAAAAGGAACTTCTCGCCGAGAACTCCAAAATCAAAGAAACACTGCGATTTCTTTCAGCAGATTCTTTGATCGGACAGATCGAAGACCAAAAAAGCCACAAAAAGCTCGCCTACTCACGTTGTTTAAAAAGCTCCAAGTCCTTGACCAAATCCTCTGCGCTCAAGGAAACTGTAGCTTCACATGACTGAATTGATTGTAATGACAGTCTGCTTGGGGCTAAACGCCATTCTTGCAGCCTTCGAAATCGCTTTTGTAACTCTCCCCAAAACTAAGCTCAAAGAGCTCGCCAAAAAGGGAAGTGCTTCCGCAAAAACTCTCATCGAACTTCGGTTGAAGCCCGAACGCACATTGTCCGTCATTCAAGTGGGCATCACTTTGGTGGGAGCGCTGGCCGCCGCCGTAGGGGGCGCTGAAGCTCAACAAAGTTTTGCTCCAATTCTTGCCGAGCACTTGGACATTCACTTGAAAACCGCTCAGGCCATCGCCGTTTTGTGCATTGTTGTTCCATGGACCATGCTGACGGTTATCTTTGGCGAGTTGGTTCCTAAAACTCTCGCCTTGAGAAACCCCCAGCGAATTGGACTTTTTTCTGCAAAATGGTTGGCTCTTTTAGATACGACCTTTTTACCGGCGGTAAACTTCTTAGAGTGGTCCACGAAAAAAGTTTTGAAGATCCTCTTCCCTCGATCTCGAAGCATCGAAGATTCTCACAGCTCCCACGAAACGGTGGAGTTGGATTCGCTTTCTCATCAAACCCGACAGTATGTCTTGAACTTGGTGGAACTTGAAAAAAAGCGCGTGGGCCACGCCTACCTCCCTTGGGCTCAAGTGGATTATTTATTAAAAGACAATGCCCTTGAAGATGTAGAAACCGTGGTCGTAAGATCCGGGCACACTCGGCTTCCCGTAGTTGACGATGGCCAAGTGATTGGCGTGATCAATACGAAGGAACTTTTAACTTTGATCAAAGCAGGCCAAAAAGATTGGACGTCGATTATTCGTCCGATTTCTCGCGTGAATGAGCAAAGCTCACTCTTAATGACTTTACGTCAGATGCAAGAAAAACGAAGCCACTTGAGTGCGGTTTATCACGGAGACAAACTCAAAGGGATTGTCACCATGGAAGACATCCTTGAGGAAGTGATTGGCGAAGTTTATGACGAAGACGACGACGGAGCCTTGAAGAGAATCCTGACTCGAAGAAAAATCTCCCTGACCTAGCCCTCACGGAAAAGATCAAAAAAGTCCAAAGCTAAAATAAAAGTTAACCGAACCGGCCGGTAATGTAGTTTTCTGTCCGAGTGTCTTTTGGATTGGTAAAAATCTGGTTGGTTTCACCAAACTCCACCAACTCACCCAAATACATAAAAGCCGTTTGATCAGAAATTCTGGCCGCCTGGTGAAGATTGTGAGTCACAATCAAAATGGTCACTTGGCTTTTCAACTCATTAACCAATTCCTCAATGCGAGCTGTAGAAATGGGATCCAACGCAGACGTGGGTTCGTCCAACAGAATCATTTCTGGATCCGTCGCCAAAGCCCGAGCAATGCAAAGTCTTTGTTGCTGTCCACCGGAAAGTGCCAAGGAGCTGGAAGACAATCGATCTTTTACTTCATCCCACAGTCCCGCCTGCTGAAGGGACCACTCCACCTTTTCTTCAAGCACAGATCTTCTTTTAATGCCTCGAATGCTCAAACCATAACTTACATTTTCAAAA
>DKGG01000006.1:7630-11865 GCA_002453155.1 Bdellovibrionaceae bacterium UBA6776 | reverse complement strand
AAACCATAACTTACATTTTCAAAAATCGATTTGGGAAATGGATTGGGTCTTTGAA
This sequence comes from Bdellovibrionaceae bacterium UBA6776, assembly GCA_002453155.1. Lineage (GTDB taxonomy): Bacteria > Bdellovibrionota > Bdellovibrionia > Bdellovibrionales > UBA1609 > UBA6776. The sequence goes on along the minus strand of DKGG01000006.1, from coordinate 11,810 downwards.
AAACCATTCCGATGCGCATGCGCACTTCGATGGGATCAATCTCTTTGGAAAGAATATTCAACCCTTCTGGGTAGATTGTGATTTCACCTTCATAGCGATTTCCCGGATACAAATCATGCATGCGATTCATACAACGAAGCAATGTGGTCTTTCCGCAACCACTGGGTCCGATCAAGGCCGTCGCCTGATTGCGATAGACCGGCAATGTCACTTCTTTCACAACTTGCTTGTCGCCATAAAAGAAACTCAAATTTTTAACTTCTGCAGATTTATTCAATTCCATTTTACCTACCAATTGAGCCTTTTTCGAAATCGGTTGCGAATCAAAATGGCTGTAAAATTCATTGCCAAAGTCATCAATAACAAAATGACTCCTGTCGCGGCCGCATTTTGATGAAATTCCACTTGAGGACGAGAAACCCAGTTAAACATCTGAATCGGCATTACCGTGAAAGGATCTTTTAGCCACTCTGCACTGACAAAGGGCGGAGAGGACGAAACTGGAGAGTTGGGAAGAAAGGCAATAAAGGTCAAAGCCCCAACTGTAATCAATGGGGCTGTTTCTCCAATAGCCCGTGACAAGGAAATGATCACACCAGTTAAAATTCCTCCCACAGAGGCTGGAAGCACATGATGAATAGTCACTTGCCACTTGGTCGCACCCGCCGCATAAGCCGCTTCTCGAATCGAGTTTGGAACTGCACGTATAGCTTCACGGGTGGTGACAATCACAATGGGAAGCACCAAAAGACCTAGAGTCATTCCCGCTGTTAAAATGCTTTGTCCAAAGTCAAATTTGTAAACAAAAATTCCCAGCGCCATCAATCCAAAAATAATCGAAGGAACTCCCGCCAAGTTAACAATGTTTAACTCGATGATCGACGTGAACCAATTCTTCCTTGCATACTCTTCCAGATAAACTCCCGAAGCCACCCCCAAAGGGATTGCAAACATGGCCGTCACAAACATCACATACAAAGTCCCCACCCATGCCGATAAAATTCCAGCGCGTTGAGGAAATCGCGAAGGAAACTCAGTCAAAAAATCCCAGCTGATTCGAGGAACTCCCGTTACAGCAAGGTCCAAAATCAAAGCCACTAACGTCATCAATGCACAAAATAGAAAAAACAGAGCAATGCCCATCAAGGCAAGATCCCAAAATTTGCGCTTTTTGATGTCGTCTGTGAGATTGTACTTCATCAGTAGGCCTCTCTAAATTTTCGGCGCAAAGCAAAGCCCAGCAAATTAAAGATCATCGTTAAGACCAAAAGACTTAAGCCCGCCACATAAATGGATTGATATCCGATGGAACCATGGGGAAGATCTCCCAGACTCACTTGGACGATAAAAGCGGTGATGGTTGCAGCTGGCTCCGTAGGATTTAAAGTCAGATTGGGCTGCATTCCCGCAGCAATAGCCACGACCATGGTTTCTCCAAAAGCTCGAGAAATTCCAAGAATGTAAGCGGAAGTGAGTCCTGAGAACGCCGCCGGAACAATCACTTTCAGCGATGTTTGTGCACGAGTGGCTCCCAGTGCATAAGACGCCTCACGAAGATCTTTAGGAACTGATCTCATGGCATCTTCACTTAAACTGGAAATGTAGGGAACAATCATGATTCCAATGACCAATCCAGCACTTAAGACATTAAACCCCCCAAGACCCGGGATGATCTTTTGCAACAACGGCGTCACAAACAGCAATGCAAAGTATCCGTAAACCACGGTGGGGACACCTGCCAGCAACTCAAGAAGAGGTTTTAGAATTTCAGAAATCCGTGCGGGCAAATATTCGTTCATCAAAATAGCGATCAACGTACCCACAGGAATGGCCAGCAAAAGTGCAATCACTGTCGTCAGAAATGTTCCCATCAATAGGGGCAAAATTCCAAACTGCGGATTTGCAAATAACGGAGTCCAAACAGTCCCCGTTACAAAATCCCAAATGGAAACTTGGCTAAAAAAGGGAATGGATTCAACGACCAAAATGGTAATAATTCCGAAAGTCACTAATACCGAAGACGTCGCAGCAAGAAACAAAAACAGCTCCACAACCCGCTCTGCAAAATTTCGCTTCAACCGGGCCAAGCGGCCCAATTTCAATTCGACTTTCTCCAGTTCAAAAGGTCTTGTGGGAGCCATTTCTCTCATCGTTTAGTGAACCTTTTCTTTTTTCAAAAGTTCTTCAACTTTCAAACCCACGGGAACATGTCCACCAAAGGCCGTTCCCACTTTGTTGTTGTCCAAGTGTTCTTTTGCCATGGTGTAGGCCTTCGCAGGAAGGGCCACATATTTGGCTTCGGGAACCAGGGTGGCGGCCTGACCAATATAGAATTCTGTGAACTTTTTAATTTCAGGACGATCCATGCTCTTTTTGCTGACGTAAATAAAGATGGGGCGAGACAGTGGGTAGTAAGTTCCATCTTCCACAGTTTCTTTGCTTGGCATGATCGCGGTCATTTTCTTTGGAGCTTTTTTGCCACCCACAATCGGAAGCGCTTTTAAGCGTTGAGTGTTTTCTGCATAGTACGCATAAGGAAGATATCCCAAAGCGTATTTATCACTGGCCACACCTTGAACCAAAGTGTTGTCGTCTTCACTGGCGGTGTAGTCTCCGCGACTGGATTTCTCTTTTCCTACGATCGCTTTGGTGAAGTAGTCAAAGGTTCCTGAATCCGCGCCGGCACCATAAAGACTGATTGGTTTGTCCGGCCAAGCTTTATTGATTTGGTTCCACTTGGTGATTTTTCCTTGCGCACCTGGCTCCCAGATTTTTTTAAGCTCATCAACAGTGATGGATTTTAGCCAATCGTTTTGAGGGTTCACCACAACGACGGTTGCGTCGTAGGCCACAGGAAATTCGAAGAATTGAATTTTTGCTTTTCGGCAGTTTTTAAGTTCTGACTCGGTGATGGGGCGAGAAGCGTCTTGAACATCGGTTTCGCCGCGACAGAATTTTTTAAACCCTCCGCCGGTTCCAGAAATTCCAACTGTCACTCGAACTTTGCCTTTTTCGGCTCTTTGAAATTCTTCGGCCATGGCTTCGGTGATTGGAAAAACGGTGCTGGAACCGTCAATCTTGATCACAGGAATAGAGGCCTCTGCTGAGAAACCTGTAAAACTTAACGAAATAAGAACAATGCTCAATTGAATTGCAAGTCGCATAAATCTCCCTACGTATAGATACACTTGCCCGGATTATGAAGAAAAAGATTTTAAATTTCATGTCAGGAACTTGTTAAAATATTGATGGCCCCAGAAGCTTAAAAAATTTACACTCAGGCCTATGACAGCTGAGAAATTAAATATTGTCGTAATTTGTGGGGGACAGTCCGGTGAGCACGAAGTCAGCTTGGTTTCAGGCTGTTCTGTGGCCAAAGCTCTGGATCCCAAACGGTTCAATGTGTACATCGTAGGAATCGACCCTGACGGAATGTGGGAGAAATTGGACCATGAGAAAATTTTGTCGGGCTCCCTTTTGCCTGAAAATATTACTTTTTCAGGGAAGGACAGACTCACTCCAAAGGCCTTCCCCTCTGAAAATTTTTTCCATGAGTGGGATCTAAAGTTCGATGTGATTTTCCCTGTGCTTCACGGCCCCTATGGAGAAGACGGCACGGTTCAAGGTCTTTTTGAAATGGCTCATGTGCCCTATGTGGGCTCTGGTGTTTTAGGGTCTTCGGTGGGAATGGATAAAGAGGTTTCGCGAAAGCTGTTGTCAGAGGCTGAGATCCCTTGTGTTCCCACTCTGTACTTTCAAATGTCGAAGGACTTAAGCATCGCAAAGTGCGCTGAGAAATGCTTTGAGGCCTTTGGTTACCCTTACTTCGTGAAGCCTGCGAATATGGGTTCCTCCGTGGGAGTTCACAAGGTCAAAACTTTAGAGGATGTTCAGGGCGCCTTCGAGGATGCCTTTTCCTACGACAATAAGATTTTGGTGGAAAAGGGACTTCATGTTCGCGAACTAGAGTTGGCGGTTTTGGATGGAGATCCTTTGACGGTCAGTGGTGTTGGGGAAATCGTGCCTCGCCATGAATTCTACAGTTATGAGGCGAAATATAAGGACGAAAACGGAGCGGACCTGATTTTGCCGGCAGTCCTTTCCGCACAGGAGGTTGAGAAGCTGCAATCTCTTGCCCTGAAGGCCTTTCGGTCTTTGCAACTTTCGGGATTGGCTCGGG
>DKGG01000006.1:6982-7291 GCA_002453155.1 Bdellovibrionaceae bacterium UBA6776 | reverse complement strand
GGACTTTTTTATGGATAAGGATTCCGGCGAGATCTATTTGAATGAGGCCAACACCATGCCGGGATTTACTAAGATCAGCATGTATCCCAAATTGATGGAAGCGGCGGGAGTTCCCTATCGAGAGCTGGTCGGCCGATTGGTGGATTTGGCGCTTGAGCGCCATCGCTATAAGGCCCAGCTGAAGACCAAGTTCGACGGCGCTCGGTAAGATCTCTGGGCATGCGCATTATCACTGGTTGAATGGGAAGTTTTAAATTAGTTTTTTGGATTCGTCCAAAAATTGCTGCGGAGAGGTGGCAGAGTGGTCGA
>DKGG01000006.1:1891-6588 GCA_002453155.1 Bdellovibrionaceae bacterium UBA6776 | reverse complement strand
GTTCGAATCTCACCCTCTCCGCCAAAATAAAAATCCTACCCGAAGTGGTGGGATTTTTTATTTTTGAGGGTGGAGTGAGATTCGAAGAGAATTTGCAACTCTGCATTGGATGCGAAGCTTCGAATGCAGAGTGTCTGGCTACGATGGCCTGACAAGCAAATTGTCAGACCCGAATCGTAGTGAGCGTGAGGCGAACCAGATGAGGGGAATCTCACCCTCTCCGCCATTGACAAATCCAAGCACTAAATTCACATCGCTTTTTCGAGGCCAACTCTACAAGCCTTCAAGCCAAGCCTTCAGCTTTTCATAGCTGGAATCGGGAATGCCTTTGCCGGACAAAATGGTTTCAGAGGGGGGCGGCGGCATAATGCGAACACCCGTTTCACCGGTCATTCTTTGCCACAACAATTGATCACTTTGCGCAGTATCTCCACCTGGCCGAATCCAATGACTGTTGATCATTTCAGTCAACGTCTTCAATGGTTCATCGGAGTGAACCACATCAGCATGGCAGCTTTGACAATCTCTAGACTGAATCAATCCCGAATACATTCCACTCCAGTCTTCCAACTGTTGAGCAGAAAAAATCTGATTCAAATCTTCTTCGTGAATTTTATCGTCAGATTTATCATCCTCCTCTGGAGGAGTCCCTTTGTCCTCTGTCGAAGCGACAATCAAAAGACTGTTGTTCTGATCATCCACCACATAAATGGCGCCCGAAGAATCTTCAGCCAGCCCAACAGGCCTTCCCTTTGGATGACGTCCCTTAGCGTCTTCTTGCCACCCATCAATCAAAAATGACGGCGAAGAAGATCGAAAGTGCCCGACTTCATCCGTATCAAAAATTGCAATTCGAGAGCCTGAAGGCCGCCACCCATGCCAGGACATCAAAATCTTTCCGCGAAGTTCTGGGAACATCTTTCCCTGATAGACCAACATATCCAAAGGCGAAACATGGGCCGGCAGCAAGAACAATGGTTTATCAGCTCTCCCACAAAAAGTTTTGTAATTGGAATACCCCTCATAGCGCAGTCCATTTCCATAGCAAAAGGGCCAAGCAAAATCATAGCTTCGTCCTTCAGAGTATTCTTTCAAATCAATGACATTCAATTCATCCGGAGTCCCCAACTGATCTGCCGAGTTTTCAGCCTGATAGATTTCGTCCGTTTTTTCGTTGAACAAAAGACCCATGGAATTTCTCAATCCCCGCGCCAAGCGAGAGTACCTGGGATTGTAGCGATCTGTCGCTTCATCGTAATAGTAAAGTCGAAGTTCAGCTTGAACATCTCGTTGCGCGCAAACCTTGTTGATTCTCATTTCCTCATTGCAATCATTTGTGGGTGCGCCAACGTTGACGATCAAATTTCCTGAAGGAAGAACAATGAACTCCGTCAATGGATGATTGCTATCGATGGTTTTTCCATTGGGCAAAGTATAGGAGTCCGGAAGATTTGAAATCACGGACTCTGCCTGTGGATGAGAACTTGAGGGATCAAATCGATAAATGGCTGTGGCATCGCCAAAATAAATTTTTCCTTGAGGTCCTAATCGAAGTCCATGGGTCCGATCCGTTCCTTGAAAGATCTGTTTGGCAGCAATGGGATTTCTGGTGAGATCCAACTCCCACACTTGCCCTTTATTCTTAACCCATCCCCCAAAGGCCGAGACATAGAGCTTTCCATCATAAGAAAGCGCCTTGCGAGGAAATTTCCATGGCACTGTGTTTTGATCTGCAACCAAGCCCACACAAGTCCCCTCAGGAGTCTTCAAAGAGCTGACCCTGGGAAACCCACCACACAGCGAACTGCTGGTGTGATACTTTTTTTGTGCAAAGCTATAATTATTACCGAACGCCATGCAGGCGAGGCCCATTAAAACCACGGAAGAACGTATTTTTTGAATCATGTGTAAAAGACATTGCGATTCCAATGCCGAGATCGCGACAAATCTCGCACCATGACGCAAGAATATTATTATCTTTAAAATTCAGTTTCTTATTTCCATCGCTTATATTCCTGGACCAAATGAGTGATTTAATTTCTTGGAAATCAAAATTTGAAAGCTATCTTTTAGACCATCCGTCGGAGGATGGGTCTCACGACCTCAGTCATTTTCAAAGGGTTTGGAAGCTCGCAGAAAAATTGAGTGAGCCATCTACTGACGCACTGACTGTATTGGCCGCGTGCTATTTTCACGACATTGTCAGTTATCCAAAAGATGACCCTCGCAGATCTCAATCTTCCACTGATGCTGGCGAGAAAGCTGCCGCTATATTGATGGATATGGGCTTTCCAGAGGAAAAGATTCCCGCTGTCAGACATTGCATTGAGGCACATTCATTTTCCGCAAATATCGAAACGCGTACCTTGGAGGCAAAAGTCGTTCAAGATGCAGATCGCATGGAAGCCCTAGGTGCGATTGGATTGGCTCGAACCTTTTATGTTTCGGGGTTGATGAAGAGAATGCTTTTTTCACCAGAAGATCCCTTTGCAAAAGACAGGGAACTTGATGACCAAAAATTTGCAATCGACCACTTTCAGGTGAAGCTTTTAAAACTACCCAAAACGATGAAGACCGAAAAAGGGAAACTAGAAGCTGAAAAACGAGCCCGGGTTCTTTCTCGATTCTTAGAAGATTTGGCTGATGAGCTTTCGGATTAAACTTCTCCATCCATTCAGATCAATTTTTTAATTTCGACTGTCGGGAAGAAATCCAGAAAAATGGGTTTGGTTTCCAGCGGAATCCATAACGGTCAAGGTGAACGGACCACGATCCTTTTCTTCCACGGGAATACGGACATAAAATTGAAACTCATTGTAGTTTCCTGCGGTTCTTAGAATTTCGCCATTTGGACCACGAAGAGATCTTACAAAGAGATCAAAAATCTTTGGCTTTGATCCATCCTCATTAAACAGACCCTTTCGAAAGTCCCAGGTGAATGTTTTTCCTGATTGCGGCCTGTACTCCACAAAATGGGGTTGAAGGATAAAGGGGTTGCGATCTTTCCGATCAAAAATATCCAAAATAAATTCCGACGGTCTTTGTGAGAGCCTTTCGTTGTTAGAAACTTCAATGACATTGTTTTCCACAACCGCATACACCGATGCGATCATAGGCGAAACCGTATCCAAAATCTTTGCGGAGTACCATTGGCAATTAAAATTGTAACCATTTGGAGAAACGATGTTGTAATGAATGTGATTGTACGGGCTGCCATTCATAAAGTAACCCCAATCAATCACCTGTCCTAAAATTGTTCCCGCAGAAATGAAATCATTCGCTTTGATATGGCTTAATATTTCTGGAGTCAGACTGTCGCGGTCCACATGGTGAAATTCAAATCGAAATCCATTTTGATCTGTCAGTGCGACTTCAAAGTACTCCTTTTGAACCGAGTGGCCCTCGCTCTCAAAAAGTGGGATCCAATACTTTTGCATATACCCATCGCCAATGTCTGAATAGGAATAGTAGCCGGCTTCAATTTTTCCTGAAATCGGCGCAATCAAGGACTCTCCTCTTCGAGCCACTAAATCACATCCCCCATGAAAGTAGCTGGAAAAGGGACCGTAGGATTGAAACTGAGCCATTAAGTTACCCACCGAATTCAAACCATTTTCAAATTGAATCGGCCAATTCAATTGGTGCTGCGAGTATCCGGGCTCAATCACTTTTGTGACTTTCGAGAGCAAACCTTCGTAAACAACAGGCTTGTAACCTATTTTGAGTGCTGATTCTCTTGAGAGAATCAGCACGTCCGCAGAAGAAGTCATACAAAACGCGGCCAAAAGAACAAAGATTGGAAACTTCATAGGTTTAATCATATGCCAGCTGAATTTTTGAGCAATCTAAATTTTAAAAAGTCTTAATCCCTCGCATTCAAAATCTTGCCTGTGCGAGCATTTTTCGATTAGATCTTCCAATGAAATATATTTTTTTACTCTTCATTGTTGCTGCTTCTTCGAAGCTTTATGCCGAAAATAAGTCTCCCGCTTTTATAAAAGGTAAAAAAATTGCCTCTGAGTTGCAAATGGTGCTTGGAAAAAACCTTTTGGCGGCTATTCAATCAAAGGGAACCGTTGGCGCAATTGCGTTTTGCAACGAAAGAGCCTATCCAATTACAAATGCGACAGCCAAAAAGGAGGTCGTTTTTTTAAAGAGGGCCACGGACAAGCCTCGAAATCCAAAAAACCTTGCCGATCAGAGCGAAGCCGCTGTGATTTCTAAGTACAAAAGACAACTGGAAAGGAATATTTCACTCAATCCCATTCTCAAGGAAGTGGACGAAGGATTCGAATTCTATTCTCCCATTTTAACCAACGCCATGTGCCTTCAATGTCATGGTTCTCCAAAGAAAGAAATTTCAGATGGGGTTCTGGCAAAATTGCAAACTCTATATCCAAAGGACCAAGCCATGGGATATTCTATCAATCAATTGCGGGGAGTTTTTAGTGTACGCTGGAAGAAGAAATCTTCAGTTGACTAGAATTCCAATGCCACTGAGAAAAACAAAGACAGCCACAACCCTTTCGAATTGCCTTTGATCCATCCGATTCAGAATTCGCTTTCCAACAAAGGAACCACAAAGGGCTGCTCCGCCGAGAAGTGGAATGTAAAACCATTGATCCCACTCCATATATCCCTGGACCAAATAGATTCCCGTCCGCAATAAATCCCCAAAAAGATCTATTCCTGCTGAA
>DKGG01000006.1:0-1576 GCA_002453155.1 Bdellovibrionaceae bacterium UBA6776 | reverse complement strand
CCAAAAAGATCTATTCCTGCTGAAGTAAAAATAAAAGCTTCCTTACTCAAACCCATCGCCGAAAGGGACACTCCTCGAAGTGCTCCTCCCGTTCCAATAAGTCCCGTCGAAAACCCAGAAGCTCCCATTAAAAAGACAGACACACTTTTGGGAAGGCTTTGAATCTGATCCAATCGAAACCAAGCAACCAACCCATAAAGCACCAAAAAAATTCCCAGTGCCAATTCCATCCACTTTGATCCCACGTAGCCGGTTAAAAGAGCTCCGACACCCGTAAATCCAATAAAGAGAACTGCAAATTTTGAAAACTGCTTCCAATCAAAGGCTTGGTAGAACATGGCAATTCGAAACAAGTTTCCAAAACAATGTAGAATTCCAGTTAGAGCCAATACAAAATCGAAAGACTTAAGTGTCAGTGCCGCCGGCACAAAGAATGTGGAGGATCCAAAACCACTGAGTGTTCCAAGCACCTCCGATAGAAAACCAACTAAAATAAGGTAAATATCATTTAGGTGCACAGTGATATATTATTTCCAATACTAAGGACCGTATTCCTCATATACATCGTCATTGATGAGCTTTTTCATATCTTCTTCGCTCAGTTTTTCGTTCTTCAATTCGCCAGGCGCAGTCTTCATCACCTTATTTAGCGAAAGAGCATTCATCAGTCGCGTGGAACGAATCTTCTTTTTCTCGATGTACTCCGCCAACTGAGGATTTGTGGATTTAATATCGTCAAAAACCGCTTTTTGACAGGCTTTTTCGGTTTGAATGACCAATTTTTTACTCTCTGGAGGAAGTTTTTTAAATTCCTCTTTCGTCAAAGCCACATCAGAAATCTCATGAATTTCTTTGATTTCCGACTTGGTGCTTTGATTCATTGCCATTTTCTCGGTTTTCGAATCCGCAACTAAGGTGTGTCCCGGCTTCACCGTCTCTTTAATGACCTTTGGAGCTGTGGAATCAGCCACCTTTTCAGTGACTTCTTTCGCAACCTCCACTGCTCCCCGGAAGACCGTCGTCACCATGGACCCAACGGAAGGATTATACCCAATGTAAAAGTCCGTTCCTCTCACTCCCGCAGTTCCCACCCGAGTTTTAATTTCGATATTTTTCATAGGGCTCTTTTTAGAAATGATTGCTCGAAACTTTCCATAAATCAGGTTCAAAACAGGTGTGATCCCCATGGATGATTTTTTCTCCACAGTCTTTTGTCCCAAATCCAAAACCATTGCCGAGGCGGGACCCACATTGATCGAGTCACCTGTGGAGAATCCCAATCGAACCATTCCCTTGTTCTCGGTCTTAACAACATCACCGGTTTTAACCTTCATTCCAATCTTGGCCTTTTTTAAGGTGTAGTGCTTACCTTCAAAAAAGACTCGCGGGGGTTCGCCTTTAGAAGAGGCGCTTGCATTGGTGAAGATTTCATTGTCGCCTTTTGAAACCAAGACCACACCATTCCCATATGACGAATTTACCATCAAAAGAATAGACAAAAGTACAAATCCTGAGCTCAATCTCCAAATCACGTTGAACACTGTTCTTCCTCCGAAAATAATAAATTAAAAACATT
>DKGG01000048.1 GCA_002453155.1 Bdellovibrionaceae bacterium UBA6776 | reverse complement strand
GAACATTACCATGGGTTTTTATTTCCCGTTTTCGACTCTTAAAATTGCATGTATGGGCTTTTCAAATTCTCCGCACGGTCGTTCTTGCGGCCGAAAAAAGAAAGCTGCATTGAGGCCGCAACACGCCCTAAATACCACTGCATGGACACTATTGACTTTCCACTTCATCCAAATTTATTCGAACAAAACAGCGTCAAACAAAATTTAAAAAAAGATCAATTTCGCCATACCGCTTCGTAGGCGGTTGTAAAATTATTGAGTGAAAATCGTTTCGCGAAATTCATTTTCTAATTTATAGGCGCCTGAAAAAATGAAGCATTTGAAGTGTTACAGGTTTCTCAAGTTCAGAGACCTCATTGAGCAAACCTCAAGAAAACAGGATGTGTTTTTTCAAAAGAAAAATACTTGTGAGCCCATGGATGGGCGCGTTTGCTTGATGAGGTCTTTGAAATTGAGAAATGAGTAACGCTTCCTAGAAGAGTTCACGGAAGAACGTATCCGATTCTGTGGATCTTTGAACCTGAAAGTGAGCTTCCTCGAATCCTAAAGATTGTGAGCCCCTTGATGGACAGGTCTGGGATTATGAAGTTTAGACTTTGGAAGAAGAATTCGTTGAAGGTGAAGTAAAAAACTGGAGCTGCAAGGACTGCCGGAAAATACTGGAATATTTCATGAATGGGTGCGTCCGCATTCTTAGTTAGAGAATAGAATCAAAAGATTGGCGAATTCGCGACCGATTAATCTTCCAATTTATAGGCGCCTGTAAAAATACTTTTTTTGAAAGGAAGTGTTTTGCGGGATTCTTTTTCCAAGATCTAAAATCCATAATGACAGACCTCAATCGAGCAGGATGCGATTTTCCTGAAAGGAAAACGATTGTGAGTCCAGGGATGGATGGGTCTGGGATTATGGAATTTGGACTTTGAAGAAGAAGATCTAAAAACTAAAAAAGAGAAACTTAAAAAAGTCGGATAAGTTTTAACCGAACGGCAAATAAAATTGAACCTGCCTCTACAGACAGAGAACAGCCTTAAAAGAGTGAACCTTGAAAGGGCAAATCTCGACACCCTTTCAGGTGGTTTTCATTTCGGTTTCATCTACTGGGAGTCCTTGACCCAAGACCGGACCAGCTCCATCGTCCAAGCCTCATGAACATTTCAATAACTCACATTCTGCTGTTGGCTTCTTGCGCGCTTGCCACCCCGCTGACTTGGGCCCAATCTGAAATTCAAATCCGCAAACGTGCCTATGGTGTTTTTGAAGTCCGCCAGTTCGAAGAATTCAAAACCGTACAAGACCTCACTCCAGAATCCCGAAGAACTTTAGATCTTAAAGAAATCGAAGCCGAAATCGAATTTCTTTTTGACGAAAACAATGAACTGGAAATTGAGCTGGAGTATGAACATGGCGGCACAGGCTCAAGCCTGGAGCACGACAACTTCGAAGAGTTTGGAGAATTTGAAAATGAAGTGGAGCGCGGCGGAGAGGTCGCCATCAGTGAAGCCTATTATAGAACTCGGCTGGTGGATTCTACCTACTTAATTATTGGAAAATCCAAACTCTATTTGTCTTTAAATTCCGCGCAAGAAAGCCCCATGGACTCTGCTTCCCCTCAATTTTCCAATCTGGAAGCTCGCATGATTCCCAACCAGTGGAAGGAAACCGGAGTTCAAGTGGAGTCTCGATGGAGGGACTTTGTTCTTCGCGGTGGCGTGGTTTCTGGTTTGAACTCCGAATTTTTCAGAAAGTACAATTGGATCGGTGGCGGCCACCAACGACAATTCGAAACCATGAACGCCGATGACCTGGCTGCACTTGCATCCGTGGAATACGGAGACGCCCTTCGAGGACGGGGCCTCGCTCTTGGCTACTACCAAGGTGACACTTCCAGAAATCGGTACAAAAGAGGCAAATTGGATGCTCGAGCCACAGTAAAGATCTATTCCTTGATGGGAAGTTGGTCGCTCGGGCCCGTGATAGCTTCCGGTCAAATTTTAAGAGGCGAACTGAGCGATTCCGAAGCGGTGGTCACAGCCAACAACACCCTTGGAGGCTTGGCCGCACCTGGAAATTTTGGATCCATTGGATCCAAAGCCAATCTAGAATCCTTTCAATTGCGCTGGGACTTCCTGGAAAACTGGAGTGCCTTTGCCCTTTTCGAACACGTCAACACCTTCGCGGAAGTTGAAGGCAGTGTTTTCGCCGACCCACGATACGAAGTTCAGCAACAGGGCCTTGGCATCTATCATCAATGGAGCCGATGTTTTTGGAAACTTCATGGTTGGCAAGAGTCCACGCAACTGGAGGGACTTCCTTCCACTCAAACAATTTTGTTTCAATTTGGATTTGATACAGGAACCATTTAACTCTTAAGGGGGAAAATATGAAATTTCTTTGGATTGCAGCTTTACTGGTCGGCCTCAACAGTCATGCCGTCACCCCCGAGGAAATCGTGGATCACATCGCGCGCAAAGTGATTGTCCAAGATTATGTGGATCTTGCGTCCCGCGCAGCAGACCTTCACGCCTCCATCCTCACATTGAAGTCGTCGCCCACTCAAGAAAACATGCTGAAAGCTCAGCAGGCTTGGAGAGATTGTCGTCAACCATGGGAGACTTCCGAAGCCTTTCTTTATGGCCCTGTCAGCTCACTCGGCTTGGACCCAAGCATTGACACTTGGCCCCTGAATAAAATTGACCTGCAAGCTGTCTTGGCCTCCAACCGCACTTTGGATTTGGATTTCGTCCGAAACCTTGGCGCCAACTTGCAGGGCTTTCACACGGTGGAATATTTGCTCTTTGGAGAGGGAACCTCTGCGCAAAAAAAGGTCGCCTCTGAATTGACCTCGAAGGAACTGGAATACCTGGATTCCACATCGGCTTTGTTGGTAGAGAAAACCGGACAACTGGCACATGCGTGGACAACAAACGCGGACCCGGACAATCCTTCCCTTCCGGGTTTTGTGGAAATCATCAGTCGGCCGGGGCCGAACAACCCTTTCTATCCCACCACGCAAGCCGTACTGAGTGAATACGTGAAAGGGATCATTGGTATTTTGGACGAAGTGGCCAACGGCAAAATTGCTGGCCCCATGGGATCCACCATTGGTTCTGCAGATCCATCCTTAGTGGAGTCTCCGTTCTCCTGGAATTCCGTCGCGGACTTTTCAAACAATGTTCGAAGCGCTTTGTATGTTTACTCCGGCGATTATCGAGCGACTCCAGGACCCGGAATCATCGACGTGGTTCGGGACACAGATCCAGAGCTGGCGAAAAACACCGAGCGTGCCCTACGACGAATTATTTTTGAAATGAGTCGCATCGGCGGAGACGTGGAAATCCCTTTCCGAGAGGCCATCGTACAACCTGAACCCCGAAAAAAGATTGAACACATCATCCAACTTTTAAACGAACTGTCGGCGACCTTTACGAATAAAATTTTGCCCATTGTTGAAGGCTAATCACAAACCTTAAAAGAGAGGTCGAAAATGCCCAAAGCCTTTTTTTACGTTTTGATCTTCGCTGCCATCTGCAATCTTTTTTGGAGTGGTCAGTCCTTAGGGGATGACGTTGAAGCTTGGATGAAAGCTTCAAAGCTTGCCGGTGAGGGAACTTTTGAAAGCAAATATCCCTCGGCCACGGCTTATCGAAACCCTCTTTCAAACCTGAGGGAAGAGTCTGAAAAAAAGCATTTGGTGGGAGACCGCCTCTTTGACAAAAAGTTTTCCGATGACTTGAATCGACCGGACTATGGTTTGGGCCCCACCTACAATCATTTGAGCTGTATTGGCTGCCATGCAAAGGACGGTCGAGGCGCTCTGCCCATCGTCCCAACAACCAACCCGTGGACACGACTTGGAACTGGCGCTCAGATTTTTTTGCGCATCAGCTTAAAGGAAGATCTTAAGGAAACGCCGTCCGCTGAAAACAATTGGGGCTCTCCCATCCCCGTTCCCGGATTTGGTCTTCAACTGTTTCACTTGGGAAGTTTCAAACTTCGTGCAGACAATCCCGGAAGTGGCCTGGCGGAAGTTTGGATGAAATATGATTTCAGCAAATTTACCTATCCCGACGGAACACAGGTTGAACTTCGAAAGCCCATTTTCCAAATTCGCTCTCCTTATGACGAAACCACGCCGGGTTCCTCTCGAATTTTAGCAAAAGACGTTCAAACCAGTCCTCGCATGACTCCCCCTATGATTGGCCTTGGGTTGATCGAAGCCATTCCTAAAGAGGACATTCTGAATTTGGCAAAGAGAGATTTGAGTGCATGGGGCATTCACGGAAAACCCAACTGGGTGATCGATCGCCAGAAAGAACTTCAAAAGGATCCCGTGCCACTTTCGTTGGGACGATTTGGCTTGAAGGCCAACACCCCTTCGGTTTTTCACCAAAGTCTTGGAGCTTTAAACGGAGACATGGGAGTTACGAACTTCGCATTCCCCAAGGAAAGCATCGAGGGAACGGAGCTCTTTGAAGCTTTTAAACAAAATTGGAAACCTGGAATTGAAGCCAGTGACGAAATTTCTCAAGCTTTGGTCTTTTATTCCCAAACCCTCGCTGTTCCCTCTCGAAGAAATGTGGAAGACCTACAGGTATTAGAGGGCGCAAAGCTGTTTCAAACGGTTGGATGCACAAACTGCCATCACCCGTCCTATAAAACAGGATCCCACTCCATTTCCGAATTGAGCGGTCAGAGGATCTATCCTTACTCCGACTTTCTCCTTCATGACATGGGCGAAGGATTGGCCGATGGACGATCGGATTTTCGAGCCTCAGGACGGGACTGGAAAACCCGAGCCCTGTGGGGAATTGGTCTTACAAAAGTCATCAATCCTCGGGCGGGTTTTCTTCATGATGGACGCGCCCGCACTTTAGAGGAAGCCATTTTGTGGCACGGAGGAGAATCCAAGCTGTCTAGAGAGCTCTTTACCAAGCTCTCAAAAAGCCAAAGGGATTCTTTAATTTCATTTTTAAAATCTCTTTAAGGAGAAAGGCAGGACAAATGTTCCATTCAAAAATCACATTCACGGCCCTTTGCTCGGTTTTCATTTTCGGGCTGAGCTCTTTTTCAAATCGAACAATGGCTTCCAGTGAAGAAAAGACTTACACCCTTTCCATCAAAGACCATCGCTTTACACCTTCTGAAATTCAGGTGGAGGCTGGAGAAAGCTTTTGGCTAGAAATCAAGAACGAAGATGTCACCACGGAGGAATTTGAAAGCAGCTCTCTCAATTTAGAAAAAATCATCCCTCCGCGCCGAACCGTAAAGATTCGCGTAAAAAACATCAAAGAGGGAGCTCATGACATCTTTGGAGAATTTCACAAAGATTCCTGCAAAGGATCCCTCCTCGCTCTTAAAAAAGAATCTACACAGGAAATGGAATGAATTGGACCACCTACTCCATCGTTCTAAGAGAATCTTTTGAAGCCTTATTGATCTTAGGGCTTCTTTACTCTGTGGCGCGCCGAACGGGACTTCGAACGGCTAAATGGTCCGTGGGACTTGGAGTGGTCATTGGCATTTTCATCAGCTTGGCTCTTGGATACGCCTTGTTGTCGGTCAGCGAGTGGGCCGCGAAGGGCGTTTTGATCTTTCTTGAAATCGCTTTCCCGGCTCTTGCGGCCCTGATGATTTTTTACACTGTCTGGTGGATGCATAAATTTTCCAAACTCTATTCCAAGAGCTTAAAATCAAAAGCTCAAGAACTTCTTGAAGAAGATCAGATGTGGAGCTTGGCACTTCTTTCCTGCATTGCCGTAGGGAGAGAGGGCGCGGAAACGGTTTTATTTTTATCCGGAGATTTGATGGGGAATGGACTCACCTTTTCTTTTGCAAACTCATTGCTTCTTGCCCTTGTCAGCGCCGCAGGAATCTATTTTTTGGTCACTCGTTTTTTCCAAACTTTGGGATTTCAAATTTTCTTTAAGATCAGTTCCGGCATTTTGATTCTTTTGGGATTTCAATTTCTTTACGATGCCTACACTCAAATGTCTTCACGAGGATGGTTTTAACATGAAGAACCCTTACATTGCTTTTCTTGCGATTCTTTTGCTGTCGACCTCATTTTTAAGCTCTTGCGCCCCTGGCCCAAAACGCCCTGGCCAAAAGCTCAATCAAGAAAAAGGGGAGATTCCAGAGCCGGAGTCCAAAGACGGCTGCTTGGCCTTTGAAGGAAAATTTGTACCTACGGAGGATCAGGTCTTAGAAAGTCTTGTTTTTGAACCTCAAACAGAAAACTTAAAATTGAAGGTGGAAATGGATGGCTCCACCTATGAAATCCTCACCGGAAAAGATGAAGAAGTTCTTAGCGATGGAACCACAGTGGTTGCCAGTTGCAACGGCAAGATTGTTTCTGCGTCGGTAAAAACCTGGACAGAGGATGTCTACCTCAAAATCTCAAAAACCTCTGACACTGAAGTCTCTGTGTCAGAGCTCGATGACTTGGGCAATGAATCCAAAACCTGGACCGCCCAAAAGGCAAATCCGTAAACTCGCTATTCTGCAGAAACTTTGTGTTTGCAGGTGGAAATCCCTAAAAGTTGATAGGGAGGACACCATCCGAGAAGACCCGTTAACAAGGGAACAAGTCCTAACAAAAACCAAGGATTTGCGGGTCCCCAAAAAGCCAAGGAGGCCAATACGGCTCCACCCACAATTCGAATCACTCGCTCTGCGCTTCCAATATTTTTTTCCACAATTGTACCTCTTCTAAATCTTTTTCTTTAGTAAAACTTCATCTTTAGGAATCCGCACTCCATGCTAGACCTCTGGATTTTAATTATCAACAGAATTGATCAGGGTGCGTCCGTAGAATCCTGGGACGAGTTCATTCTGAGAGCCCGGTCCCTTTGGAGTCGAGCCCTCTTTTGAACCCTCACTCTTTGTTTGTCACCAAACCGATTGAGACGTTCAAGAAGTCCATTCGACAGAAGGGCCATGGCCTTATATAAATTGGAAGCAGAACGCTCAAGAATCACTCCCTTGTATTTTCCGCTTCCACAATTGAATTTGACGGTAAAAACATCTGGTCCCGCTTGCAGCGGAGAATTCTGCATGCTCAATGTGATTGAAATTCGACTCCCCTCGAGGTCAGGAAACTTCTCAATCACTGCATTTACACTGTCCATTGCAATCTTCTTCGCCAATTCTGATTTTTCTAGGTCTTTGAATACGATGCTTGTCATTTTAAACCTCCGGCTTTGTCTTTCAATATTGCAAGAATCGGTCGACCACTGAGATTTTGATCTTTCGACAACACGATCACCTCCCCGCCCGTAGCCAAAACCGTCTGTGCGAGATCATCCAAAAGGTCATCATCTTCGTGATCCATATGGTCGGGATTGATGCTAACACCTCCCGTTCGAGAATCCAGCTTTCCGAAAATCTGAATTCCCTCTGTGACAAACAACTTACTGATCCGCCCCTTCACCGCTGCTTTTGCAATTTGAAATATATTTTTTTGCGCCTGTTTTAATTTTTCAGCACCTTGAAATTCAATCAATGCATCTTCTAAAGATCGTCGCGTCTCTGCCTGAAGCCACTGCCTCGCTTCGGCGAAAATCTCAGAGGACTCATCCCTGTCGAAGGACGAATTCAAAATAACAATCTTCGCCGCTGGATACTTTAATTTTTGAACAACTTCCTTTACCAAATCCTGAGAGCCTGCCAAAAACAGCGGAGCCTTTTTAGAAGTTGCAATTTGCGACAACCATTCGTTGATCCCATGGGTGAACCGGTCGACCTTATTTCCAAATTTTTGAGATTCCGTTGAAATATCTAAGGTTGCGAGGTGACGTCTTCCAGACTGGGTTCCTGAATAAAGGGACACAGAATCCTCTTCAATTCCCAAAACCAAAAACTCCCGATCCGCATGGATCCAACGTAAAAGGGGTTTTACATGAAAGCTGGTCGCAACCACACACAGCGGCTGAACTTCAATGGGAACATTGAGCATTCTGAAAGAGTCTTTGGTTCGAAAAATTCCGATATTTGATTTGAAATTTTTTAGAATCTGAGAATCCATCAAAAGCTGCATCAAGGGCGAGAGGAAATGCTTTAACTCCTCTTCTGTCAGGACCTCTGTAAGATGCTCTCTCGCCACGGCCATTGAATCATAAATCTGATTTTTCAAATGAAGTTCGTCCCCTTGGTTTAAAAGGTAGGAAGTCAAATGCACTCCCTCTTTAGATCCAAGAATCGATTTTAGCGACAACTCCTTAGACTGAAACATATACACCTCCTTAAAGGCGATTGAAGTTCAGGAATCATTCCCGCACTCCCTTCACGTTAAAGGTTTTTGGGTGCATCGGTAAAATAGATAAAAAATCTGATTATTATCGCTTTTAATTATACACGAAAACTTTCAAAGATTCGCGCGGCAATGGGATGGGGAACTTTTCTTTTGGCTGACAATAGAAAGAGTTCTTCGTGCACACCTTGAAGCTTTCCAATCTCCACCAACTCGGAGGAAAGCATTTGTCGGGGCACCGTGTGAGTTGCCGTTGGCATCAAGCCCAAGCCCGAAATGGCCATGAGTTTTTTCACTCCTATGTCCTGACTTTCAATAACAATATCCAGCTCGAGCTTATGGACTTTTGCCCAGTGATCCAAATCATAGCGAAGTTTACTGTCATAGGTTGGAAAGATCAGGGGCTGGCCCGAAATGGATTTTGGAAACCCTTTGAGAAGTTTCTTAAATTTTGGCGCGGCATAGAAGGCAACGTTCTTCTTGATGACGGACCTGGAGACCAATCCTTTCGCATCCGGACCCATGGGTAAAAAGTTTGTGGCAACAATGTCCATGCGGTGGGCGGCCAACTCTCGAAGCAATTCGTCCGATTTCCCTTCCGACAAAGTGATTTGGCAGGGCGACAACTTTAAGGCGGATTGCACAAGTTCCAGTATGATCTGCTTGGGAATGCTGTCCAAGGCTCCGATGTGAAGGTGAGGTCTTAAAGGTTTCACCCGGTCATGAAGCACTTCATACATTTCGGAGCCCATTTTAAAAATGTTCTTTGCGTAGTCCAGTGCAATTTTACCCTGCTCGGTCAGAATCAATTTTTTGTGCTGTCTTTCAAAAAGCAAAATTCCCAAGACTTCCTCAAATTGTTTCAACTGAGCACTGAGGGTGGGCTGACCTAATTTTAATTTTTCCGCAGCTTTTGAAACACTTCCTTCTTCCGCAATGGTTTTGAAGTAAAAAAGATGATGATAGTTGATCCAAGGGGTCATAGGAGCCCTCCATTTTATGGATTTATAATTCATGGATTTATAAAAACAATACACTGTAACACATTTATCGATTTGATCAATTCATAGGAATCACCGAAAGTAAGTTCATGGTTCGAAAACTTAAAAATGCCCTCAAAGATTTTGTTCAAATTGAAGCCTCCTCCGGAATTGTTCTTGGCTTGGCCGCTCTTTTTGCCTTTGCGGTGGCAAACTCCAGTTTCTCCTCAGTCTATTTTTCCGCTCTAGAAACCAAAGTTTTTGGACTGACCCTAAAGTATTGGATCAACGACGGGCTTATGGCGATCTTCTTTTTTTTGGTGGGCCTTGAGATCAAAAAAGAATTGGTCCTTGGACACTTAAGCACTCCACAGAAAGCGTCCTTCCCCTTGGTGGCGGCCCTCGGAGGCATGGCACTTCCCGCCTTGATTTACTTTTCCCTCAACCCGTCGGGCCCAGGAGCCAACGGCTGGGGTATCCCCATGGCCACGGACATCGCATTTGCCCTTGGAGTCTTGGCCCTCTTTGGAAAGCACATCCCCATCGCTCTAAAGGTGTTTTTGCTCGCGGTCGCTATCGTCGATGACCTGGGAGCCATTTTGATTATTGCATTTTTTTACACCACCGAGATTCATGGCACCGGCCTCGCTGTGGCGGCTGCGGGACTTGGAGGAGCCGCGCTTTTCAAATACGCCGGATTCAGAAATTACTTGATTTACGTTTTGCTTGGCGTGGTGGTTTGGCTTGGATTTTTAAATTCAGGAGTTCACGCCACCATCGCAGGTGTATTGCTGGGCCTTCTAACTCCCACCCGGTTTCCGACGGACAAAGGAGGGAAAGACTTTTATTCTCCGTTGGAGGATTTGGTTCATAAGATTCACCCTTGGGTTGGGTTTGGAATTATGCCGCTTTTTGCATTTGCCAATGCAGGTTTGGATTTGCGAGAGGTCCAGGTCTTGGACGTGGCCACGCACTCGATCAGCCTGGGAATCATCTTTGGCTTATTGATCGGAAAGCCTTTGGGTGTGGTTGGATTTAGTTTTCTCTTTGAAAAGCTCGGATGGGTTCGCCTCACCTCTGGCGTTCGCTGGAGCCATATTCTTGGAGTGGGTTTTTTGGCCGGAATTGGCTTCACAATGTCACTTTTTATCTCGGGGCTCGCACTCACCGAAGACCAAGAGGTTTTCTCAAAATTCGCAATTGTCGTGGGCTCGATTCTGTCGGGCATGATTGGCGCCGGAGTGCTAAAACTAAGTCTTTCTTTAAAAAAACCCTAGGCAGCTCCGCCCCTAAGTCCAGTGAAGCCCCTCCCTACAAAATCCGATAAATCATTGAGATGATTTCCTTTCTTTTAATTTTTTTGATGAGCCTGGCACAGGCCCAAATGTGCACCCCTGCGAAGACCAAAGACCTTTGCGACAATAAGGGAACCCTTCAAACGCTTGCTCAACAGACTTGTGAAATCTCTTGGAAAAAAAATAAATGCGATGAGTTCGCAAAAAATCATCCCGAGACAATCACGAACAAAACATTGAGGGATTGCAAGAACGAAGGATCCTGTCCTTTGCCTTTAAAAGTTGGTCGAGAACTCACCTCCTGCATGAAGGGATGGGGCGAAGCATGGAAAGATCTTGCCGTTGGTGTCTATGAATTTCTCTCAGGAGAAAGCTCAAGCTTGACCGAAGATGATTTGAAGCGAAGAGATTTTTTTGAAAATTGCAAAACCCCAGAGTGCAAACGAAAAATGCTGGGACCCTTTGCTTCTTACTTTTCGAAAGAAGAAATTGAAGGACAAAACGGGGATCTCAATCAGTACGATCAGACAGATCCCGCACAACGAAATCTTCTCTTTGGTCACTCAGCTTCAACCCTATACCGAAAGCTTTTGTACAAACTCAAAGAGGAAGGTCTTCAAAACAAAAATTTTGATCAAAAATTTATCCAGCCATGGAGCGAAAAAGAAGCCCCCCTTCCATTGAGTTTCAATGAACTGATCGAAAAGATGCTTGAGCAGTCCGGACTGAAAAACTATCAGTGCTTAAAACCAGAGACAGTTTCGCAACTTCGCTGCTATGCCCTGTTTACCCTTCTTGATCCCACTTTGGTTGTCGGCGCTCCCGCAATCTTTCGCAAAATTGCGGGATTGAGTTTGAAGCTTGCAACCCGCGCCGAGAAACTTGCCAAACTGGAATCCTCCTGGGAAAAAACTCTCACAAAGGCAGAGAGTGAAGCCATAGACCGTGCTCACCGCATTGGACTTGGTGAGGTGGGAAAAGACGGGACTTCCGCCAAAGTGGGAAACTACACGCAAGGTCAACTTCTTAGGAAGTACCGCGAACTAAGAAAGTCTTTCACGCCCCAACAGATTCGGGAATTGATGGAGAAAGGAATCGTCGGCGCACCCGCATCCGAAGGGAGAAATCTTGATCGTCTCATTTACCTGGAATTAAAAACCAGTGAATTGAAGGATTTGAGCTTGGATATGCCTAAAGAAGTCTTGAAAGATCCAGAATACCACTCCTTTCAAACGGATTTGGCAAACTTTGAGAAAGAACGAGAAAACCTTCTTGCGAACTGGGATCCCGACGACGCGAACTCCAATGCCTTGGTTTCAAAAAAATTAAAGTTCCTCGAAAACAAGGCTGAATCCTTTAAAGAAAAACTGAAAATTTGGAAAGAACGGGCCAGGACGAGAGATTGGGGAACTGTTCGTACAGATCCCCAAATTTTAATGCCCAACCGCACTTATAAAATTGCCACAGACCGTGGCGAAGAAATCAAAGTTCGCTTCAGCCCAAAGGTGACAAAGGAAATTATGTGGAACGTGGAAGATGATCTGCGTGCCAAAGCCGCGAAGGAATTCGTGGAAGCTCTGGGACGAGGAAAACGTGCCCACCGTGGGACCAGTGGCTTTGACATTCTTACAGTTGGCGATCGACAGAAAATTGTGAAAATTCATATCATTGGCAAGGCTGTAGGTGCCTATCGAGTTTATGGCGTTGAACACAATGGAGTTTTCCATTTTGTCGAGTGGGCTCAAGAATCTAATCATGGAGCCAATTATCTTCAGAGAGTCCATGAAAAGACCCTTTCCAGCTTCGAACGTGAAGTAAATCCATGAACATTTTATACAGGTCCTTCCGCCAGGTCTTATTCTGAGCTAAGGTTCTTCGGATTTAACCTGAGGATGTCTATGAAAATTTCAAAGCAGACTTTATTCACTCTTTTATTTTTAATGTGCGTGACAGTGGCTGTACCCTCTTCCTTTGCTCAAACCTCTCAAAGGGATTCCGCCCCAAATCCATCCACAGAAGCTTGTGAAGATCTACTGACCGAGCACACTTCACTTTTAGACATGGAATTTCCTGAAACTGCTTTCGACTCCGAGAATCAGGCCTATTTTAAATTTGAAAACTTTGAACAGGCGATAAAGTTTATGCAAAAGGGCCACCGTCTGAGTCGCTCAAAACCCAATGAAAGAGCCCCATATATATTGCCTCTCTTAAAGGGACTTCGCGAGCTCGTCATTCACCCCACTCAAAAAGAAGATTTAAATCCTCAGCAAGTTCGAGAACTGACAAAAGCCATCAAAATGTGGATGAACACCTTGAACCAAGCTCGCAGTTCGAATTTCCGAATTGAAGAAAGAGTTTTCACTCAAATTTCACAGGTCGCTGTTCAACTCTCGAGTTCAAAAATATATAGGGACCTAGATCACCCTTTTGAATTGGAATCTTTTTCAGCGATCTACTACACCCTCAACCGAATCCCTTCTCAAAAACTGGTTCGAAAATGGATGATCTCGTACTCAAAAGCCCTTCCCAAAGTGAGAACCTATTTAAATTTTCTAAATATCACCACTTTCTTTCAGTACATTTCTCCTGAAGATTTACAGGAAAACCAAATTTTAAAAAGTTGGCTGAAACACGAACGAGAACTTTCAAGAGTGGAGGAAATAGAAGATCACCCTCTCCCCGTGGTTCGCGCCCTAAAGATACTTATCGGAGTAGACCCTAAGGTCGCCCGAGCCTTTTACAAGAACAATCAAGAAACTTTTTTAAATCTGCTCTACAATGAGCCCGCCTTGGTGTCGCCGCCGTTGGCTTACCTTCATTATGTTTTAGGGGAGCAAATTCCCGAATTGGAACAAATTGACCTGCGACCTTATTTTGTAGCCGACAAACCTCAATCGGAATTGGAGAGAAAGGTTGGAAAGTGGCTGAGCCTAATGGGACTGGACGCGCAAGAAAACATTGCTCTTCCGGGCCTCCCCTTTCTTGAAATGGATTATTATTTCGAGCTTAAGAATGGACGCAAGATTAATGTGGAAGTAGATGGCCCCCAACACTTTGTGGAAGATGACGGTGGGGATCTTTTGCAAAGGAATTCCGACCTGCGCCGAGACGAACTTCTTGAAACCTTTGGCATCGAAGTTTTTAGAATTCCCTATTATGTCTTCGAAGACCTAGATCAGTATCAACCCGAAGAAATTCTGCGGGAGTATATTATGGATGGCCCTGAATAGGGCCATTTTCACCGGAGTTGCATTCAGCACAGATCTTCAGCTTAAAATAGGTTTGAACGCAAAAAAGATCTAATAAAATATCGAGTGAATTTTTACGGAAGAATCGTCTTTGACGACAAAGTAGAAGCTAACGACTTTGTGATTTTCGTTAATTTTACCTCGAGCGCAATAGGCCAACGAAGTGCTCAAGCCGAAAGGCTTTCTCTTAGCCAATAATTCCGCAGGGCACTCAAAGAATTTTTCAATCTCCACTTCATTAAAGACGGGCCAACTCGCTAGGCGATCCTTCTCACTGCCCGGAAGATCAGCATCAATGAATCTGGAAAGGCAAGTTTTCAACTTTGGAAGTTTGAAGAGATTGTCTTTTGAGAAGCAATCAAAATATCCAAGAATCGATTGCATTCTAGAATCCACCAGCTCCACCGAAGCTGGCTTTCTGATTTTTGGAGCGCTGTAATTTGCCAATGCCTGTTGAAATATAAAGAGACACATGAAATAGCTAGCGAACCGCATCGGAATCCCCCTCTGAACCTGTATGACCTTGACCCGCCGTTTTGCAGCGGGGATGAACAATTGCATGAAAAACAATTGGATTTGTAATTCGACTCTTTAACTCCTGACATTTTTTGATGTCCATTGGGCAGGTCAATGGCGGCCCAAATTTGTTGAGTTTGGCCAACTCAGACACAGCATTATCGACCTTCTTTTCCATTCCCGGTGTTTTATATGTCGAACAATTGACAGATTCATCAAACCCCGAATGAACATATTCTTTCCAATCAAATTTTCTGTTTTGAATCCATTTTCCATTTCGGCAGACCAAATAGGGATTCCCCCCTTCGATCAGTTGACTCCAAAACTGAAATCCTCCGTAATTCGCAGAGAGGTCCCCATAGGACTTGATTCCAGTGGACTCAATTCCATACCCACCCAACTCTTCATTTTCACCAATCTTCAACACCTCTTCCAACGTAGCCCCTTCTTTGAATTGCCGATAATATTCTAGGCCTTCCGTCATGAAGTGAGAAAGTTTATCTACACCAATCTTTGTATCACCAACTTGGATAACAGAATTTAACCCTGCGAATGAAATGGCCGGGCTTTCTAACGTAGAAAAATCTTTGTATACGGAATCTCTCCCCTTCACATTGCACTTTGAAAAGTTTTGTTGAGATGCCCAACTCTCCATACTGTCCATCCATGCTGGCGCCAATGCAGCTCCAAGCACTTCAAAGACTTGACCTCGATCACAGCCAACAAGTCCTGTCTTTTCTGCGCCCTCCAACATGTTTAAGAATCTCCGCTCCAAAGACTTCCGATTGCTCTCCTTCTTCTCGGGACTCAGCTTCGACTTTTCAATGCTTGCCTTCTCTCGATCGAACCACCGTTGCAAGGCCTTAGGAACTTCCTTCTTTTTTCCTTTTTCTGGCACCTTTTTCTCTTCCCGAGAACCATTCTTGTAGGCAACTTCAAGGGCATCATGGATTCGTCGATCAACTTCCTTATTCAGCGGATCCGATACGTCCTGTAACGGCTTAAATCTGCAATTGAAATTGTCGACCTCAAAAGCCCCGGCATAGAATCCAAAACAAAAAGCTGCAAAGACAAAGGCCGCCTTCATCAACTATCTTTTTCCGTCAGAAGGTTCCCCTCCTCGGCCTCCACTCGTTGGGGAACTTCCACACGCGCTTTTTCCAAGATCAAAGCAATTGACCCATGATTGGTAGTTTTGAACGGAAATTCGTTGGCGGATCAAATTCTCGTTTGGATCTAATTCTTTTGCTATTTTAACCTGATTGTTTTGTGCGGGATTCAACTTCTCCGGATGTACTTCTCCAAAACTGCCATCAGCTCTTCTTCTTTCAATAGCAATGCCTCGGCCGGATGCTGGCTCGGGACCCTTTTCTGCCAGTGCAACTTCATAGGAGCTTTCCGAATCGCCAACGACTTTTGTCGTTGCTACATTCATCTTGGGGCTCGGCTTTCGGTTTTTAGAGTTGGTTTCACTGTTGCTCCAAGGAAGTCGAGCCAAGAGTTCACCTCCATCAATTCTTCCGTCATGATTTCCATCCTGCTGGCAGAGGGAGTAAAGCTGCTTTACCTTTGAAGTGAATAGGCCTCCGCCATCATCACTGCCATCTAGAGCTCTGACATTGGAAAGGGCTCCCGCCACGTGAACCGTGGACTTACCCAGCTCCATCCCACCAGCCAAGCATGCATCGTTAAACATCAAGACTTTCTTATCTTTAAAAACACTTTGCAGATCCTTATCGGTTACCAAGTACTGTTCCAGCTTTTTTTCACAATCTGGATCTACGACCTCGGGTCGAGAAACTTTTGTTTCAGAGAGGGCCGACTGACACCTAGAAATCAAACCCTCCGGGATGCTCGGAAGAATCATCGCCCACTCACCTTTGCTGTTATAAATTCCATGACCTGCATAGGAGAACAGAACGAATTCTCTATTTTTAATTTGATTTCGCAGTTGAGAAAGAAACACGTCTTTATTCATTCCTTCGACATGCTCATCTTCAATTAATTTTGGATTGTCAGAAGCCGCCGAACCCATTTGAGAATTGTAAAATTCCGCATCCTGCCGGGTGCCCCTCAATCGAATCCGGTTGGATTTAGGATAAGAAAACCCAACCGAAATGGCTGCCGTCTTAGATTTCATATCCTTTGGGCAGGAATTCGATTGAGCTTGAGATTGTGCTATGAGGCTAAATAGAAGTAATGTAATCATAGTATTTAGAATACGGGGGTCCGAAGTGACCTGTCGATAGCCCCCCGTAAAACACATCTCTTGTCCCCAAGACATAAGTCCCTAAATGTAGAAAAATTGACTCAATCTTAGAGCCGTCTTTGTATTTAGAATAAAAAATTAAGTTTAATACAAAACATTTGATGGCTTGGTCATTGAACGACTATTAGATCGAAGAAAATGGCATATAAGAACTTATTTATTCAAATCGGATACTTCTTTACCCATTTTTATAATTTCACCAGCTAGCTTTGGACAATAGCTTGCCTCTCGCAATTGAAGGTCAGCAGATAGAGCTAAAAATCGCTCAATTCCATCTGATCCTGAATACATATCGCAGTACTCACTTGCCGCCACGGGCGACAACCCGAGTCCTAAGAGAAACGCACCTGCTGGACTCAAAGAACGTCCGTACTTTAAAAGTAACGCTCCTCCTCCTGCGATACCCCCAATAGTAATAAGGTTCTCCGAAGTGATAAAACTCCCATTTTCAGAAATCAAACGAACGGCGTGCATAAAAGTGGAGGAAGGTACATAAATAAGATCACCTTGCTCTGTAAGGGCAGGAATCATAGCATGACCTGGCAGAATCTCAATCTCCACATCTTCTATGTCATCAACCGTAGATGCCCATGCCGAGTGCTCCTGCTGACTATAACCCTCAACTTTTTTACACTTCACTGTGACTTGGCTAACAACCGGGATTAAATTGCTGGCTCGAATTCCAGTAAAGGACTCAAACTTAAAAGTCGCAAGAAATTCCAAAACATCACTTGATTTCGTAGCAACATCTATTGGCACAATTAGATTTGCTTTAGCTGGCAAAGCCGTGAAGTCAAACATCCCATCACTGTTCACCCCACTATAACTTACCCTCCCATTGATCCAAAGAGATCTAGCGTTGCTCACGTTTTCATCCAGGTCAGCGCGAATCCCCGGAGAAACATTCTCGAGAAAATCAATGAACTGATTTGGCCTCCCATCAATGAGCAATGAGAACATATTGACTCTTATGGCAGTCATCTTCTCTTGAGACACACTGACTAAATTTCCAAATACAATTACTCGCTCAAAAAAGGACATCTCCTTACCCGGAATCATCAGAAGCGTTAAAATACCTTTCCCGTTATCATTGCCCTTGTCCTTTGCCGAAATCGTTGGGCATACGTATTTCTCAATTCCAAAAGCAAAAGCAAAATTTGAACTTAATAAAAGGAAGATTAAAGGAAAGGTCACTCGCAACGCCAACTTATTATGCATCTGGTTTCTCCTAGAGGATTGCAGACAGCAAAACCAGTGCCAATAAGAATCAAAAACATCGCATGAGGACCTCTGCCCGTCTGTACCAGGCTTTATAGGGAATTCGGCCGATTCGGTGCCCTAGAGTGGCACCTCCCGCCAGAAAAAGTTACTTTTGAGGAGCTTGCAGGCACTTAAAGAGCAAGCATTTGAGCATGAATCTTGAAGAAGCACACTCATGCTGGAGGGCCTATGTATAAAAAACTTTTATTCAGTTTAACGTTAACAGTGTTTGCAAATTCGGCCCATGCTGGCGTCTTTGGCGACCTTGTTTCAGACACATCAGAGGGTTACAAGAAGCAAGCAGCCTCATTTAGCGATGATACCTTGATACACAATCTCGTTGATCCCAAGTGGTCTTGGCTTTGGCTTGAGCCAACGCATATCATTGATGAATTTAAATCAAGAACTCAAATCTCACCACAGCGGGCTCAGGATCTGGTGCTTCAACTGGGATCTCAATTAACTGAGGAGAGCCCCGAATATGCTTGGTACACCTTTGAAGAATCTATCTATCAAGCTTCAAGAAACAATCTCAATCCAAAGACTGTTGATAAAATTGTCGAGATTTACAAAAGCGTCCATAAAACCAAAGCGGAAAAGGATATATTAAAGGCTTTTCAGCTAGAATTTAGGTATGATTTTGAATCTTTGAGCACTCCTACAAAGAGAGTTGCCATTGAGCTCCTCCCTCTTAATCTAAACTTAGACGTGGCTTATTCTATTTTTAAGGAAGTTAAAAATTCTCAAGATATTGATCTCCTTCTAGAATCATCTTCGGCACTGTTAAAACAAATGCGGCCTGATTCACGAAGATATGGAAAGCTCATTGAAGTCCGAAGAGAAATTTTAGAAGCTGGTCTGAGACTCTCAAAAGAAAAAAAGGAAAAGGTTATCGAACATATGGTAGACGCTATTAAGTCAACTGACATCCGGAGAAAGTCAGATTACAAGGCCATAGAAAATGATATTCGCCTCACATTGGAAAACGCACCGAAAGAGACTCTAGAATCCCTATCCGAGAAGCTCAATGAGATTTTTGATGCAATTGCATACTTGGATGAAAAATGGGCCGAGCATGCCGCAAAAAGCCTATATGGTAGTGGTTACAACCCGGAAGAAACATTCGGTTATGTCTACGGATATATCTCAGAAAATATCTCACGAGGATACGCGTTAGGAAGTGTGAGTTCCTCTAAAGCATTGTCTTACCTTAAAAGAATGAGCGATCTCATTGACGCGACACCGATTATGACAGAATCAATAAGGGACATTTGCCTAAGCGCAGCTTTAAAAAACGATAAAACCATTTCCGATTATTGCTTAAACCATATCGCTCCAAATCTCGTAGTGAAATAGGAATAAATAGAGTTCTTTTAAAATTGGATTTTGAACTGAGGCTTCCGATTCATGATGAAGCGTCCAAGTTAATAATGCAAATCTGCCAACCACGTCCACTGAACTAGATTAAGTCGTTCCTCAATACATCCAATAAGCTGATAAATTATTAGACCATTACAGACAGAAAATATCTTTTCGGTGATCTAAAAATTCCTGCTGATTCTCAAACAAACAGCGGTGTACGTAAACAGAATCAGATAACCGGTGGTTTATTTCTTTATCAAAGTAAATCGGAGGGAGAACGATTTCTGCCGGTGAACCGATCGACAATCTATTTTCCACAAGAAAGTTCCCCTCACCTGAGGCAAAGTATTCCAAACGACCATTGTACCAATCTAGATTTTTCACTTCACGATTTACACGCAACAACTGCACATATCCTATGTAGTGCCGCATAAGCTCACCAAGGGCACGATCCATCACAATTTGATGACTTTGATGAAAAGCTCCTCCCGTTACGTATCCTCGACCTGCCAATTTCGCGATTAAAATTTTTAGACTCCCTTTTGCTCCTTCAATATGTGGCTCGACGACAAAAATCCTTTCGATCATACAATCTGATTGGACAAATGAATTTCTTTGCAAATCTGACGATATCGAATCAGGAGCCTCAAAAATTCGAAAGCCAATTTTCGAGTCCTGCCACCACCGCATCCAAGAGTATCTCTCAATTGCCTCATTCAGTGCATTTTCTCTCGCATTCTTTTTGAAATTTAGGGAAAGTATCCGGGGATACGCCGCAAACCCGTCTGATGTTTTGTTTCCCATGCCCTTTGCTCCAACATGTTCTCTTACAGCCATTCTTTCAACAAACTCTACCAAGGCCTTAGAAAGGGCAATTTCCGACGATCTGGACATTCCACAAGTTGCATCAACATCGATCCCGCAATGTTCATCTTGATTAAAAGACGCCGTGCAATTCAAAAATGGACCCAGCAAAGAAAACTCCAGCTTAGGCATTTTGCCAATTCGCTTAAGTTCAGTGGAAATGATTTTGGAACGGTAGCGATTGATCCATCGATCAATGACTATCATCGAGCAAACATCCAAGGATATGGCAACGTTCCAGACTGAGGGATGCCTTCTCCGGTCGCAGAGGAATCCGAGTACGCGAAGACAAATGGGAAATGAGCGACGACATTGTAAATATATTGGTCATGGAGATATTTGTCTAATTTCTTAGCAAGATCGGATTTCTCTTCAACCTTTGGACTGTTCAAATCCGTCAACATACTCTGAACCTTTTGATCCTTAGCAATATCTTGAAGCTGCTTGTGAAGATTTGGAGTAAATAACATTTTAATGTCGCCGTAAGGATCGTAGGACCAAAAACCAGTCAATCCAACAAAAAGATCATAGTGCTTACCAACGGCTTCTGAACGAACCAACTTTTTACAATCGATTCCAAAATAAAAACACGTTTCCGAAATTGAATCGTCAATAGCTGGCAATTTCATTTCTTGCCCTACCCATGTGAGACCACTCGGGAAAGCTTCTTTTACTATATCTTTAGACAATGTATCCAAAGGAGACGGACTTCCTTTACCATCAGAATAGTCAACATACCCTTGGAGAAGTTTTGAAAATACGCTTTCTTCCAATTTCACATTTTTGGGATAGTGTTCTTTTAATTTTAATCGAAGTTTTGTTATAAAAGTTCTGCGAGCTTCTAATTTTTGAAAACCGCCATTCTCACTATTTAATTTCATGACCATATGCCACGCATCTGGGGTTGCAACAGTCTTGAAATTCATTTTCTCAATTTCAGAACTCAAGCTTGGATCCAAATAGACATCACCAAATCCAGCTACAACTGAAAACTGTGGCCGACGACGAGCCGCAGACGACAAAGCATCCGACCAACTTTGCACATCCATTTCGATTCTCTGGGGCATACCGAGGTTCTGGGAATCATTACGACGCTCAAACTCCCATTTCCTTTGCCCTAAATCTCCAGAGACCAACTTATAGTAACCTGATCCAGGTGGGCGAGAACCCTTCAATTTCGCTGTCTCGAGATCGATGGAGGACGACGGAATAATTGAAAAAAGTTCGAGCGCAAATCGAAAGAGCGGGTGTTCAACCGCTTCATCAAAGGTAATCGTTAAAATATCACCATCAATATGAAGACCCGACAAATCACCTTTTAAGGGATACTTTTGTTGAAGCCACCCTTTTAATCCAGAGATCTTTTCAATAACAGGAAAATTCGGACGAGAAAGGGCCATCCGTTGGATAGCCAAAGCAACATCTTCGATTCGAATTGGCTCTCCGTTTTCATATTGAAGATTGCTTTTTAAGTGAAATTGAAGAGTTTTGTTTTCTGCAAGGTATTCAAATTTATCTAAAACAGAAGAGGTCAATAATCCATTTGAATCAAATTCAAGCGGAGTTGCATATAAAAGGCGACCCAAAAAAACATTGTTTGCTGCATCGAAGTCCAATGGGTCAAAAGAGTCTGGAGGAGCGCTGATAGCATTGTAAAAAACGAGGCTTTCCACAGGCATCACTCCTTTTTCGGCATTAGAAATTTGAAGAGCTACATAAGATATTACAGTAAGAGTAGAGCCCCATAAAATTATTTTCCAAGCCAAATTTGCCCTGCCAACAAAATCATTTGGTTTTTAGGTAACTTTATTATGAGACGTCCATTTTCAAAAGATTGGACCTCTGGGCTTAGGCCAAGGAGATCTGTCACTGCAACAGCAAGAAAAGGCACACTGGTTTCGATTCTTTTACCCCTCATTTAACAGAGCAGAGCAGCCCCACACCCCATTCAGCAGCCCTACCCTACAGCGCAATAAAGACTCTTCGCGGCAGCTAGCTCTGCCATTTTAGGATTATCCAGAGGCTCCCTCTGGGCAATTTGGCGACTCATGTGACTTTGGCTTAGACATACCTCCAAAAGAGTGGTTTAAACAGCCTATGTGGATGCGCGTGGCACTCATCTTTTCATTTACTTCTATATGCGCTTGCTCGTCGGCCCCAGAGCGCTCTACTAAATCTTGCGATAATTACAAACCATCGCTTTGTGTCACAGGCTCCTTAAAGTGCGAGATCAACGCATATGGCTGCGAGACTTGTACCTGCTCTGGATCTTACTATCCCAGCGTATCGAGTCCCTAAACTTTCAAGTACATGATGGGCGAGCCCCATTGAGCGAGACCTACATCCTAGTGATTTTTTTAGGTCTCGCATGGTCCCCGTTTTAATTTGTGAGTTTGCAATATCCTTTTAAAACGTAGGAAGGAACTCCTCCACAATCTCCATCGTTCACTTCAAAATATTTAACGTCAGTGTTTTCACCGAGATCTTCCAACTCTTTGAGAAATCCACCCTTACAATCCGAAGAGTCATCAATGCTCTTGCGGGCCTCTTTTAAATCTATCGTCAAATTTCGGCGGTTCAAATCAATATGAAGTGGATCACGGAATTTGCTGTGACCATCAGATACCCCTCTTTCCTAATTAATGCATCTAGGGATCAGATCTCTTTATTCTCTTCATGAAGACGAATATAAACTTGTTCGTATTCGGGAGTGGCATAGTTCATTAGATAAAATACAACCAATCTTCTGACATAGGGAATTCGACTTGGATTGGGGAGATATTTTGAAATCTCAAAAGTATTTACGAACCACGTCTGGGCCATATCACTATCCCAAAAAGGATTCTGGCCTTCTCCTGTAGGCTCCAAAAGAGATTGAAAGGCTTCAATCTTTCCACATCTCCTAAGAAAGCGTCTGGCCAACTTATTGGCTTTAGAAACTCTCTGAGAATAATCCGGCTCAAAAATAACTTTTGGAGTCAAAAAATCACTGAGTCCATTCAGACCCAGAGAGTACTCAGTGACTCCTGAGCAAAATCCATTTGAAGGGGTGGCATATTCCTTCAAATAATCTGGGAACTGTCCCTCAAAATAGCTTTTTTGAACAATGTCTGCCCACCCCCAACTGACTCGCTTGTAGGCTTCAATTAAACCCAATGGAACAGCTTGCCAATCTTTGAGGTCAAGATTTCGTGCGATGACCCCCTCCCTCTTTAAAACTTCTGCTGCGACAGCATGATCCACTAAAATCTCATTGCTGTTAATTAGGCCGGCAACATGGCGAAGCCTTTTTAAACCAACCCTCACATTTCCTTTTTTGGCTTCCTGGGCCACATATATGAGAACCCATTGACTCAACTCGTTTGTGTTTAAAATAGGAGCAGAGGACCACTTTCCAATTTTCTTGATACCATTCTGCCGTTGAATCCCCACCATATGAGTTTTGAACTCTTCGGTTTTTGTAATGTCTAAATGGTCATACTTATCGAGGTGAGTTATCCAGGTAGCATCAAATCTAAAAATCTCTGGATCATTTAGAAGCTCTAAAAAACGAGTTTTGTCTCTCCATCCCCGATGCTTCCGGGACATGAAATCATTCAGGGATTCATAGTCGGTTAAAAGACCCTCTTTTTTTACCAATCCAGAAATGTGAAGCTTTAAGAAATCTGCAGCATTGCGACTTCTTGTTGTCTCAGGAAAAATCGGATCAGCCGAAAGCAATTTTAAATCTTTTATAAAGTACTTTTGGGATTGTTCAGAAAAACTCAGATTGTTGATGAGTCGAGGATACATGTACTCAGAAATGAGATAGTGAGTACAAAAAATCAAACTCACTAAACAAAGTGCTGTAAATGAAAATGACAATGTTATGAGCGGATATCTCCAGAACCATGTTCGATTGGCTAAGTTAATCTTTCTTCCAAGACGTTTTGCTGGAGCCATTGTTTTCAAGACGGTTTCTATTGCTTCACTGTGAGGTTTCCCGTTTTCTATTTCGCAGTCATATAGGTCCAACAAATGGGATCGAAGCTCACGATAAACTTCCTTTTTCAGGTCCCAGTTTTTTACCTCCACACAAACATCTTTCAGATAGCTTCGGAATTTTTTATTCATTAGGCCTCCAAAATATTTGATTTGACCGGAAGAAGAGACTGCATAGCCTTCAAAAAATCATTCCACGATGCTTTCCTCTCCTTTAAAAGCTTTCTTCCGGATGAGGTTATTTTATAAACCTTCCTTTTGCGCTTCCCCTCAGACTCTGCCCATTGGGACTCAATATAACCATCAGCCTCCAATGAATGTAGCGTTGGATAGATCGTCCCTTCTGAGATTTCAATCGCTCCCTGGGTTAAAGATTTTATCTGAGAAGATAGCTCGTAGCCATGCATGCCTTTTTTACTCAAGAGCTGTAAGATGACCGTCTTCGATGACCCTTTTATAAGTTCCTTATCTATCAACATCTTGGACTCCTATACCTTGGATTTCTAGGTATAGGATAACGAAGCACCTTGAATTCTCAAAATAATTATCTCTCATATATCCATAATGAGACATTAGACCTGCGAAACTCATGTAAAATGGAACACGGGAGACCGTGAAATATTGCGATTCTGAAATAAAGAAAGGAAACCTTCCTCTCCAAAATAAGTCGGCGAGCCTCGGGGCCAACGGTGAATTTTATCGAGGAGACGTAATTTGAACGAGTTCTTGGATTTAAAACGAATCTATTTAAGTGGTGCCCCGGGCCAGACTTGAACTGGCACGTCCGGTGAGGGACCCAGGATTTTAAGCCCTGCCCTAATGGATCGTGCGTCTAAAATTCAGCCTTCCAAATGGTTAAAATGACTTAAAAAAATCAGAGCCGTTAGTCATTCAACCGAACTGACCCCAAGACTTTCAATTTCGCTCTCGGGGGTAGTTTTAGGAAGTTTTCGGCTACAGCCGATGCTCCAGTGATGCGATTGTTGTTGAGCTAATTTCCTCTTGACTTTAGGTGCTATTTTTAGCACAGTAGATTTGTGACGAAGGTCATCTGGAATAAGTCAGCTAAGAACACTGTACGCGCATTTTCTGAAGATGTCCGCAAAGAAATTGGCGCTCTCCTTATGATTCTTCAACAAGGTAGAAACCTTGGAATGCCGCAATCAAAACCGATGAAGCAAGTTCACTCATCGGCCTTTGAACTGCGAATTAAAGATGGTGCCGGTATTTATCGGGTGTTTTATGTTCTCTTTGATAGAGGAAAAATTCTTATTCCTCACGCCTTTACAAAGAAAACTCAAAAGACTCCACCAAAAGAAATAGATACCGCTAAAAAAAGATTAAGGAGACTGATCGATGAAACTCAGTAAAGAAGCAAAAGCCTTGGCCAAAGATTTGGGCCTTAGTGAAGTTGATGCTGTGGTCATGGAATTGAAATCCAAACTATATCAACTCGCCGCAAAAAGTATTCAAAATTCTAAACTCACCCATGAAGCTATTGCTGAAAAGGTTGGGACTTCCCGAGCCAGGATCACTCGCATCTCAAATCTTGGAGAGAACAGTCTTTCTATTGAGCTATTGGTTAAAATTATCGTAGCGCTTGAAAATAAAATTCCACTGAAGGTGGCTTAAAATTGGATTTTGAACTTAGACTTGCGATTCAGGATGATGCGTCCAAGTGAATAGTGCAAATCTGCCAACCACGTCCACTAAACTAAACACACCTCTTGAGCTTTAAACTAATGGTGGTCCCTCTTCCCTTTTCTGAAAAGACATTGATGCGTCCACCCCATGATTCAATCGTGCGTTTAACAAATGGAAGACCCAATCCGTTGCCTTCTGACTTCCCGAAAGAATATCCACAAAGAACTTTTTGAATATACTCTTGAGGAATACCACAACCCCTATCCCTTAAAATTATCTCTACGTAATCATTCCCTTGGACAATCTCCATAGCGATTAATCTAAACTCGAGACTCGCTTCCATACTGTTGTTCAATAAATTCGTTAACACTCTCCGAAATCCAACCTCACAACCAATAGCTCTTGCAGACGATGAATCATCTGTAAAATCAACATTCCACCCACTATTTATAAGCTCCCATTCTTCTACGGCAGCCTTAGATACTGCGCCCACGTCAAATGACTTAGAATTATCATCAATAGACACATCATTCTCCACCTCAGTAGCGCTTGAAGCGACAAATTTACTTCGACTGCTTGTAAGGAGCCCTGATGCGATCCCCTGAATTTGATCAATCGCAGACTCAAACAAAATCTGATCCTTAGACGATTCAAAACCGGTTTTTTTAGAAATCGTATTCAAGAGCATTAAAGGCGATCTAATATCATGGGCGACCTGCCGACTTAGCAAAAATAAGGTCTCCTTGGAAATTAACTGCCTCTCTTTTTCAGACCTGTCTCTTACCAAACGAATAATTCGATCTCCAAATACTTTAGCAAATTCAGGAGCATCCTTGCTGTCTTGAAAATAAGAGGATTCCATATCTAAATCATTCTTGGCCGAAAAGGACCTTTCCAAAACCCGCTCTATTTCGTGAAAGGCGCCAATAAACGTGGAATTACTAAACAACAATAATCCTAAAGCAACCAAGCACAGTGGCAGAAGAACCATTAGATTTTCCCTAAACGATTCACGGAAAATAGAGAGCAAATCTAAATCATAGGTGACTTCTCCTAGATCGAAGCCATTAGAACGAAGCAAAAATCTCTTCTCAACCAAGAGTCCATTTAAATTGAAATGTTCACCAATTGAAAAATTCTTAAAATCACCAAATGCGTCTGTATAAATATTTAAATTAACAATGCCATTCTTTAGCATTGATGAGGCCAGCAAATCTAAAAAACCCGAAACATTACTATTGTTTATCTCGACAACTAGACTATCAACTTGTGCCAACGAGTCCGATTCAATCTGGGAAACTGTCTTCACCGACGTGAGAATCGAATCAAAAACAAGGAAAACAATAAAGATCCCAAGAACAACGAGAATATTTCTCTTGAATCCAAATTTAACAAAATACCTCAGAGACTTCACAACTTTAAGTCCTCCACCAAAGGTATTTCCAAAAATTGTCTTCCAAATGTTATTCGATCCACTCGCTTTGGATAGTAGATATCCCTAGAAGTTTCGAAAATTGGGAGGATTAGGGCTTGACGAGCAATCTCTATTTCAAGCTCCACCAAAGAGTTTTCTTTAGCCTTGGGCGAACCTACTTTGAGCTGTCTTACAAGCTGTCGGATTTTCATTGGGACCTCTCGAAACATCCCATGATTGTCAACAAAGATCGACTCATACAACTCGATCGCACTGGCATCATCCGCAGAGACACCTACGACCATCAGATCAAAATCCTTTGACCGGGATTGCCCGAGCATGGCGAGTTCACCTGCAGAAATGTCCTTAACTTTAATTTTCCCAGCACCAAATCTCTTGAAGAACGTTCGAAGTTCATCTGAGCTTGAAACTTTCCAATTCAAAAACGTTATTGCGTGAGACAAATCAGAGAATGATCCTTTGCAATTGCGATTGGGCATATGAATACGCCTGCCGCCCAATCCTGAAGGAATCACAGTGTGAGTATCGGAGAATTCTTCTTGCCCCGGAGAGAATGCTTTGCGAAACTTCTTTACATCCAAACAACCATATATTTTTTGTCGATCATCTATGCTCTGAAGATTTATCATTAAAATAGCGGTCTGAAGTAGAGAGACTGAATAGCGAAGGTATTCCTTTTTAATTTCATCTGGAATTAATTCAATCGAGATCCGATTAAAATCTTCAACACTGAACCAGTCGATATTATCCTTTGAGGATTCAAAATCATGGAATTTTATCCTGTTGAAACCTGAATCTGAATGACGAATTCTCTCAAGCTCTATTTCATTTGGAGAGCTTTGCACATACCTAAATTCTCCTAGCCCTTCTTCGAAATTCCCAATGAAAGATGGCTCCGTCGGAGCATTTTTCAATTTAGAAAGCTCGTTTGGCAAATTTGGAATGGGTGCCGATAACTTAAAGTGCAAACAATTAGACTGTCTCTTTACTTCGAATTGGATATTTTTTTTAAGTTTGATTATCGTTTCAATATCCTGCCGTAATCGATGAACCGAATACAATTTTCCATTTGGAAAATGGAGGCCGGGTCGCAAACAAAAATTGAACTCCTTTTGACTTGGAGATCGTTCCCAAGAGCTCAGTATCTCTGAAGTAAATGTGGAATCATGTTTTCTTATGAGTATTGGCCTATGAGTCTGTTTTAAAATATATTTAACCGAATTAATGTGGGACTGCCTTATTGATACTTCTTTTGGAATGCCCATAAGAAAAACATCCCAAGTATCATCAAATTCAGGAGCAAAGCTAGATAGAGAAAGAAACCCTAATAAGGCAAAAATGTAGCGCATCTAATTCTAAATCCCAACTTTTCAGCAATCTTGATGGACGGGATATTGTGACTAAATATTCCTCCCGCAACATTTTCCCCAACCATTCCCAATATTCCCTCCGTGATCGCAGCGTGAACGCCAAGCTTAATCTCAATAGGCAAATTCTGCTCCACCCACACCCACCTAATTATATCCAACTTGGGAAACTCGCAGAAATCCTCCTTCTGGATACAAACACCTCCGATCGGAACACCATCAACTTCAAAAAAAATGGAATTATCTTCATCAAAGACTTTTGCACACGCGTCTCTAAACATTTTTGCGATATTGGGGCCGAGCTTTTCCTCCCACTTTTTAATAAAATACTTTTCACATGTTTCCGGGCCAAGAACATATGCAACCTCTTTGGGCATCTTGGTAACCTTTGGGTCTCTATTCAACGAACCTAGGTAGTTCTCCAAAAACGAAGATTTTCCCAAATAAGTAAATTGAGGAAAATATTTGTCCTCAATAGCAGGGTTTAGTTCCGTCATTTTCAAATCCGCATTTGAAAAGTGAATTTTCCGGCCATCAGCTTTTTCGATATCACTTATTTCAATTTCGGATATTCCTTTTAAAAAACTCACCTAAACAACCTCCATCAATTTGTCAGTTACACATTTCGAAAAGATATATTCACATGCCTCGCACGGATGCGAGAACGTCTCATTCGACAAG
Organism: Bdellovibrionaceae bacterium UBA6776; assembly: GCA_002453155.1. Taxonomy (GTDB): domain Bacteria; phylum Bdellovibrionota; class Bdellovibrionia; order Bdellovibrionales; family UBA1609; genus UBA6776. The sequence continues at coordinate 13,127 of DKGG01000048.1, read as the reverse complement.
TCCACATTATATTCAGATGCCAACTCCGATAATTTTTTTCTTTCTATATTTCGAGTAAATCTCAAATTCACAAAATTTCGATATTTTTCAGATCCAATTATTTTTTTCAACGAAGCTTTGTTCGCCAATGGCCCGCAACATTTCGTAAATCCAGTATTTGGATGATATGCGACCTGGGTTAAGTTTGGACACGCCATGTTCTGCAACTGAGGACGAGGAATTTCTCTTTTCAAATAATTTTTAGATATCTTTGCTCTTCCTGATGGCGCGCCCTCTTGTATACTGATTTTGTACTTTCTTAATTTTAAATTGATTTTTGCGAGCCAAATCAAATCTTCGGCATTGGACCATACAGATACAATTTCAATTTTAGATGAAAGATTACAATCATCCGCTCTGTTCTGCAGATTGGAAATTAACATTTCGGCGTTTGGATGATATCGATCAATTGAAACTTGAATTCTGTTTACGCGCTCCAACTGTCTCAATATATACTTTGTGTGAATGGTATCCTTTAAAAAAAACCATCCATTCGTGGTTATAGAGACCTTAGAGGGTGCCTTGAATGCCAATATCCTATCCAACAAAATTGATATCTGGTTGATGTATAGGGTAGGTTCGCCCCCTAGAAATGATATCCATTTTGGCTTTTCCCTAGCGATATAATCGCATATCTCTAAAATATCGTTCTTAGAGAGACGTTCTTTTCTATTGGGACCAGAATTGTTGCAACAGTGCGAACACTCGTAGTTGCATTTATATCCTAAATTCAAAGTAAAGTTCATACTCTTCAAACTTCCATAATAGGAAGCATTTTGGAACTGCTCAGACGAAAAGGCTTCTCCTTCAAACTCTTATATAGGATTTCCTTTTGTTCGCGATTTAGCGATTTCAAGAGATGTTCAGACTCATGAGATGTCAAACCGGTTTGGCGAGAGATTTCCGCGACCAGGTCTTCATCTTGAAAGATCAATAGATTGCCACTTCCGTTCGATGAATTGTCACTTTGACGCTTGATTCCTGCGATGGGCAAACTCGCCAACAGCACCACCAAAATTTTATTTAAACTTTTCATTTTTCCCCATTCCTGTTCAGATGATTTACCTTCAGCAAGGCTTGTGCCAGATCCGATTGGAGTCATTTTGGCGTCAGATTTGAAAATCTCGCGATAAATTGCTCAAACCTTTTCATGGGTTTCGGTTTAGAATACGGAAAAAGCCGAGATAGCCTCGCCAGACAAGCTCTAGCTGCACAACCAACCGTTATGTCGACTGGGAATTGATAGGGCCATTTAACACCAGGAATTTTTTATTCGGTCCCAAAGTGACACAAGACTTAACACTCTAAGTAAATTTTATCGGATATCTGAGATCAGCTATTTAAATGGTGCCCCGGGCCAGACTTGAACTGGCACGTCCGGTGAGGGACCCAGGATTTTAAGTCCTGTGCGTCTACCAAAGTAAAAAATCCCCAATGATATCTGATAGATATGGACTTATTAAATTGAACCAAATTTGCTAGACTAAAATCAAGGATGGCCAATAGCCTGAAATTATTGAGTAATTTCAAGTACTTTGAGTAATATTCTGTTTTTTAAACCAGACTTAAATGGTCAGGTTTTAAGCTTTTGATATTGCTTAGATTTTTAAAAGTTGAGTAAAAGAGTTTTGAATTGGTTTTGGTCTGAAATGACCTATGAAATAGAATTTTTTTTGAAAAAAATTGCGAAGAGCCAATAGCTTTGAATTGAGTCATTTATCTAACAGGTACCCTCCCCCAGTTAAGTTTTACTTTTAGGAACTTACGGCGTCACAGGCGGATAGGGTGTTTTTGAGCGAGCTTCAATAAGAGCACTTGACCACCAATATAATTGATCCAGGAGCTTACTCATAGTTGACAAATAGCGTTCTGGCTCAATGAGTTTGCCTTTGTCATCAAATAGATTCCTAGCCCCAGAAAATGCAACGGACTCTCGAATCACTATTGCGTGAAGTTCTGCAAAAACTAACCGAAGCTGTTCCGTCGCTCTAAAGCCTCCTGAATGTCCACCATATGAAATAACACCAATAGCTTTTGCTGCCCAAGGCGTAAAAAGAAGATCAATGACGTGCTTGATTGATGCGGGAAAACTATGATTATACTCTGGGACAACTACAAGAAATGCATCAGCCTGCTCAACTCTCTCTTTAAGAGAGACAATTCCTGGCAGAGGTTCTTTGGTGTAATGAGCTGGTAGGTCAAACTTTAGAGGGTCAATTAGATCTAGTTCAAATTCTGAACGTAGCCGAATTTGTTCTGCAGCCCAATTTGCAACAATATCACAAAAACGCCCGTTCCTCGTACTTCCATAGATTAATCCAAGTCGAATTTTTTTATTTGATGTTGAATTCATAAGATCTCCTTCATAACTTCTTCTGGATGATTAGTTTCTCGTAGCGGAATTTCTCTTAGAAAAAGGGTCAACATGGTTGCTAAAAAAATAATTCCCGTAGCTACAATAAAAACCTGATGAAGAGAATTAGAGAGAGCTATTTTTGCAGCTTGTTGAACGGAGCCGAGAAACTCCATCTTATTGACTATGTTCTCATGAGAAAACAGTGACTCCAGTTGATCGAAAGACTCTGCCCCCAAAAATGTTTGTGGATTATTTAGGCGAGAAAGCATAGTTTGAGGAATCTTTGAAAAAACTTCAGGAGAAATCACTTGACGAAAACTTGGGCCAAATTGGTTAGCCAAAATGCTGCCAAATAAAGCTACCCCTAAAGAGCCACCCACAGTTCGCATTAACTGTAGAGTTGATGTTGCTGTGCCAACAAGTTGATGTTTTACGGCATTCTGGACTGAAACACTGAATACAGGCATTGCGGCTCCAAGCCCAATACCTAGAATAACTGCATTAGTAATTACTGTTTCATAGGTGGTTGTCACGCTCATCATTGATACTAAATAAAGTCCAATGGTCGTAATAACCATACCAAGCACAGCAAAAGGTTTATATTTTCCAAACTTTGAAATTGCATGTCCAGATATTGTGGCAGTTATAACGAGAGAAATTGTTAAAGGCATTAATATTTTTCCGCTTTCAGTAGCAGTTGATCCTAATACTGATTGAACGAAAAGTGGGATAAAAAGAGTTGCACCAAACATTGCAACAGCACTTAATGCGGCAGCAACTACGGAAACTGAGAAAACCGAATTACAGAAGAGTTGAAGCGGTAGAATTGGGTGACTTGCTGTAGATTCGATTCGAAAAAAAATAAAACCAGAGACCAAGCTAATAGCCATAAGTGAGAGTATTGTCGGTGAGGTCCAGGGGTAGGCTGGGCCTTCCATGCTTAGTCCTAGCAAAAAAGGCACGAGGGTTGTGACTAAAGCAAGAGAGCCTGCATAGTCAATTTTAAATCCCTCTTCTTTCTTCGGTCGAATATGAGGAAAGAAAAGCACCATAATAAATGTAGCTAGTGCTCCAACGGGAACATTGACATAGAATGCATAACGCCAACCTGGACCATCTGTGAGATATCCACCTATGAGTGGACCAATTACACTGGATAAACCAAAAACAGACCCCATAAGGCCCATGACTCGTCCACGTTTGGCCGGAGGGTATAGGTCAGCAATAACCGACCAAACCATAACCTGCATAATTCCGGCTCCCATACCTTGCAACCCACGAAATGCAATGAGCTGAATAATGCTTTGGGAGGCACCACAAAGAACACTGGCAATCACAAACCAAATAATTCCTAGAAGGAGAAAAAACTTTCGACCATAAATATCACTGAGTTTCCCGGCAATGGGTAAAACCACAGTTGAAGCAATTAAGTAAGAGGTGAATACTCCGGAGTAGTGTTCAAATCCATGTAGTTCAGATACAATTCTTGGCATTGCAGTCCCAACGATGGTCTGGTCGAGAGATGCCATAAACATAGCAAGCATAGCTCCAGCCATCGTTGCAAAAACTGCACGAGGTGAAAGGTCGTAATAAGATGTAGTATTTTTAGAAACAACATCTGAACCAGTGGATTTACTCTCCATTCTGTATCCTAAAAAATTAGTTTGAGACCTTGAACGAATTTTCCCAACACTTTCCAGCAAAGTCCCAGTTCAGAACTGATTTCAAAGTATTTAAATATTTGGCACGGTCATTTCGATAATCAATGTAGTAAGCATGTTCCCAAACATCTATTGTCAAGAGGGGATGCTTACTGTTTTTTATTGGCGTTTCTCCATTGGCTGTGGTTTCAATTGCTATTGAACCATCACTATTCTTAATTAGCCAAGTCCAACCAGAGCCAAAAACCCCAACGGCAGACTCTACAAACTTGTCATTAAATACATCAAGAGAACCAAAAGTATCATTGATTGCATTAGCAAGAGGACCTTGAGGAGTTGTTTTAGAGGCAGAAAGACAGTTCCAAAAAAACGAATGGTTCCAGTGTTGGGCAGCATTGTTGAAGATGCCATCACTTGAAGATTTAACTATTTCCTCCAATTCCATTTTTTCAAACTCAGTTCCAACAATCATATTATTAAGCTTATCAACATAGGCTTTGTGGTGTTTTCCATGATGATAGTCAAAAGTCTCAGCCGAGAATGTTGGCATCAAAGCATCTTTTGCAAATGGAAGTGTTGGTAAAATGTGTTGCATATTTCTCTCCTTTATCAAAATTTCTTTTATACAAAGACAAATTACTGTCTCGAATTATCTATACTATTTTAAGTTAGTACATCAGGTGAATAAGTCTTAGCATTTAGTGATTCCTGTTCTTTTTCGTTACTTGGTTTAGAGCCTACTTTTCTAGCGACCCATCTTCTTAATCTCTCTAAATAAAAATATGTTTGAGGAGTTAAGAAGAAAGTAAAAAAGATAGAGGCCAAAACACCGCCAACAATAACAGCTCCCATTGCAGCTTTCGCCAAATTTGTATCCCAAAGCTGAGGAAGTGCCCCAAATACAATAGCGACTGAAGTCATAAGAACTGCACGAAATTTTATTTTGATACCTAACCACAAGGCATCATGAATTGGTATATTTGGATTCTTTTCTATGGCAACCTCAACTTCTTCAAGGATCAGAATGGCATTGTTCACAGCTAACCCAACTAACATTACAAAACCAAGCATTGAGGCAATATTAATTGAAAAATCTAAGAAGAATAATATCAAAAATACACCTGAAAAGGATGTAATAATGGATGTTGCAATTGTAAATGGATGAACAAAGGAATTCATAATGGCAGCCAAAATCATATAAGTCAGAATAATGGCCAGTAAAAAGGCTTTCATGATTTCTTGCCCTGACTCCTCTTGGCTTTCGGCGTTTCCAACAAATACATAGCTAGCCCCTTCATTAAAGGACAATTTATCTATTTCTTTTGTTAAATCAGACTGAACAACACCCGCCGTAGATTTTGCTAAAAAGCCGTTTAATTGAATAACCCTATGCCGATCTCTTCTTAGTATTGTTGGTACAGAGCTAGCCATTTTAAAATCACCTAATTCTGTGACGGGAACTAGACCCGTATTAGATATAATAAAAAGGTCTTTCATTGAATCCGTCGAATTGATGTATTCATCTGCAACTTTAACAACAATGTCGTACTCTTCTCCATTTTCACGAAAAATATTTGTATCATCGCCATAAATAGAAGAGCGGAATATGCTCCCTATTTGAGCACTAGTTAATCCATACTTTTCAATCTTTGAAGCATTTGGGAAGAATTTCATTTCTTCCTTGGGTGTTTTATATGATGAAGTGACCGATCTAAAATATCCAGAGTCTTTCATTACTTTCATGACTTTTTGAGACAAAGAAACCATTTCGTCATAGTTATTTCCACTGATATTTATAGAGATATCACCGCTCGCACGACCTCCTCCACCATCGCCTCTTTTTATCTCGACTTCAGCATTTGGAATTCGTGCCAATTTTGGAGTAATGATTTCGATAAGGTCTGTATCTGCTCGACTTCTTTCAGCTCCAGGCACCAATATGGCGATGACAGAAGCATTTTGTTCACCATCTTGACCTAAAATAGTGAGAACAGATTCTACTTCAGGCATTCCTTTGAATAAAACTTCAACCTGTTTTGCGACCTCTTCAGATTCTTCCACTCTTGTCCCAAGTGGCATAGTTAATACAACTTCTAACCTATCTCGGTCAGAGGTAGGTATAAATTCATTACCTACATAAGGAACAACAGTAAAGGCACCTATGAAAAGAATAACTACAACTATGATTGAAGTCTTTGGAAAGCGAAATATAGTGTCAAAAAACAGTTTGTACTCTGCTAAAAGAAAATTCACAAATTTTTCTGAAGTCTGAACAAGCCAGTTTTTCTTCGCCTCTTTATTCTTGGGTCTGAGCAACAACGCACACAGCATTGGTGTCAGAGAAAATGAGGCAATCAAAGAAAAAATTGTTGCATAGACCACTGTCATACCAAACTGAAGCATAAATTGGCCAATCAACCCTCCCATAAATGCAATTGGTGTAAACACAACAAGGTTGGTTCCACCAGCGGCAAGGACAGGTACAACAACAGCCTTAGTGCCATCAACAGCCGCTTTAACTGGGCTGTCGCCTCGATCTAAGTATTCCAAAATACTTTCGATGATAACAATTGCATTAGCTATGAGTGTTCCGAGCGAAGTTGCTATTGCCAAAAGTGTAATAAAGTTGATTGTAAAACCGCTTTTCTCCATTCCGAACATTGCAGAAACAATAGATGTCGGAATCACAATCGCGGAAATAACAGTGACCCGCCAGTCTCCTGTAAAAAAGAGGAGAACAAAAATAGTTAGAATAATACCTAGTAAAACGCTGTTAAATGTATTTTGTGTCTCTCTTGAGATGACTTCTGAGCGATCCAGTGCAATCTCAAGGCTCATTCCATCTTCTAGAATACTCTTCACCTGGGGAAGTAATTTGCGGACCCCACTGGCCACACGAATATCGTTACCATCAGCAATTTTTTTAACAGATAGTGAGACAACATTTTGTCCATTAAATCTGGCTCCCGTGTCTTTGTCGGATGCCCCATCATACACTCTGGCAATTTGAGAAAGTGGAAAACTATTTCCATCTGAGGTAGTTAAACGAAGGTTTGCAATCTCCTCTATGCTTTCAAATTCACCTTCGAACCTAACATCTACAGTTGTGCGAGATCTATCAATACTTCCCGCAGGGACAGTTAAATTTCTGGACTTCATCTGTTCAATAACTTTATCAATAGAAATGAAGTATTGCTTCATCAAATCAGGAAACAGCTCGACTCGAATCTGCCGCTCCCTTCCTCCAAAAATATCAACCTGTCCAACACCAGTGATTTTACTAAATTGATTTTTAAGCTTAACATCCGCAAACTCATAAAGCTCAGTTGGACTGTGAGTTTTGCTCGTTAAAATAAGATCCACAACAGGTTGTGAGAATGGGTCCACCTTTTGAACAATGGGACGGTCCATATCATCGGGTAATTCATTAAGTATCGCCTCTACCTTATCTTTGACCTCGATGAGCTTATTATTGACATCTGCGGTCAAGTAAAACTCAACCATGACATAGCCCGCACTTTCAAAGGAGCGGCTTTCAATTTTTTTAATTTCTGAAATTTCAACAACAGAGTCTTCAATTTTCTTAATGGCTTGTGTTTCTATCTCTAACGGCGAAGCCCCAGGATATACGACATTCACAACCACAAGTGGAAGATCAATTCTAGGGGATTGCTCGACATTGATTTCAATAAATGAAACCAGTCCTAAGATTACAAAAAATAAGACAAACATTATAGTTGTAGCGGGACGCTTTACAAAACTACCAATCATATATTCTCCTGCGGCTTTTCTGTCTTTTCAGGTTGAGAGCTTTGTGAAGACTCGTTGACAATGTTTAGATAATTATATTCATGGGCTTGGCTAAGGCCTTTAATAATTATTTGTTCTCCACCAGATAAACCCTTTGTTATTTCAATCTCTTTCTCATTTTGAATTCCTGTTTCAACTTCAATTCGCTCAGGCTTTCTATTTTTAACTATCCAAATATATTTTTTAGTGGAGTCAATTTCTACAACTTCAACGGGAACAGTAAATACATTTGATTTTTTCTTAAGAAGAACCTCTGCTACGAGATTGGGACTTTCTTTGAAGTCTTTATCAGGGTTATTAATTGAAACCACGGTTTTATATAGGCCATTTTTGTAGTCAGCTTGCTTTGAAACTTGTTTAACTCGACCAATTAAAGAGTCTTCGGGATATTTTAAAACATTCATCCCTGGGTGAATGTGCGAAGCTATAGCTCGACTTTTATAAAAGCAAGCAGACTGACTACCGCACTTAAAAAGAGTAACTTTTAAAATATCTTCGATATGTGAAGATTCGATGGTCCGTATTTCAACGGGGGCACCCTCTTCAATAAGTATCCCTAAAACACTTTCTACAACTTTTGCCTTTTCTTCTTCGATAGAAGATTTTTTAAATTCAATGGCTGCAATAAAAAGCAAGAGCAGTCCAAAATAAAAAAGTGATCTTAATGATAATAGCTTCATTTTGTTTCTCCTGCTTGGTAGGAAACCAGTTTTCGGATGGTTGCCAAAGATTCTGCTAACTGATACTGATGAAGTGCATGGGTTAATTTTGCTTGAGTGAGAAGTGCTTCATTATTATTAAGGTCTGTTACCGAGACTTTACCAGTTTTGAATTTATTTTGGCTTAATCGAAAACTTTGTTCAGCTAGTTTGACACTTTGCTTGTCATTCAATAAGTTTGTACGCAAAGTATTGTATTCATCAACTTTTGCATCAAACTGTGACAAAAGTTGATTTCTTTGGTGTGACAGTAGTATTTCTGCACGATTTTTGTCTGCAAGAGCCTTTTTATAGTTCGCTCTATTTGTTCCACCACTCCAAATATCCCAGGTCAGAGTTACACCCACGAGTGAAGAGCTGACATTACTATCTTTGTCGAAAATTTCACCATTACTGCGGTCACTTGAACTAAAGCTATAAACAGCGTCTAGGCGGGGCAATGTTTTGGCCCTTTGTACTCTTGAAAGCTCTTCTTGATATTCAATTTGCTTTCTTAACGCCTGCACTTGAGGTTGGTTTTCTTCTAAGTCCTTTCTCATTTGTAGCTTACTAACTTCTGAATAGTTACTTTCAAATTCATCAGTAAGCTGAAGAGGTTGGGAATTATCAATGCCAAGGAGGGTTCTAAGTTGTGTATGAGCCAACTCTTGGTTAAATTTTGCTTCTTCTAATTGAGACTTTCTTGAAGCAATATCTGCCTGAAGACGAATTAAATCTCCCTGGGGTGGACGGCCTGAAGAAAAATAGTTTTGTAAAATTTTGAGGTTTTGTTTGGCGTTTTGCAAAGAACTACTGGAAATTTCTAATTGTTTTTTGGCAAGTAGACTTGAATAGTAAGCAACCTTTGTTGCATAGGTTATATCTCTTTCGACCATTGACTTTTCTAAGCTAGCTATCCCAAGAGCTATTCTGGCAGCATTTAAGCTGCCTGATAACGATCCAAAGCGAAAAAGTGCCTGCCTGATTGTAAAATCAAAGGTTCTCTCATATTTGGAGTTGAGTGAAAAGCCATTGATGACAGGCTTATCAATATAATTGTTTACATTGTAACTTGTTGAAACATTGGGCAAGGCCTCTCCTAAAACACTTCTTTTTTCCAAGCGAATTTTTTCAATTTGATTGGCTTGAAGTTTCATTTCAGGGCTATAATTTTTCGCCTTTTCAATAGCTTGATCCAGGGAAAGTGCAACCTCCTGGGCCATTGCTGGCGTACAAATTAAACTAAAAACTAAAAAAACCTTAAGCATCTTTTACTCCTACGCCATTGAGTATCCCATCTACAAAAGTTGATACATACTGGTCTCGAAAAGTTTCATTATCTATGGACTTCTTATTAACGGCTTTTCTCAACTCATTGTTTTTTGCCAAATCCATGAGGCCTCCAAAAAGAATCTGAGTTAAAATTTCCGCATCAATGTCTGGGCGAATGATTTTTGATTTTTGAGCGGATTCTACAAACTTTAGAAACTGATTATGGATATTTACAAAAATAGCTTTGAAATCTTTAGGGGCTAATTTTGCAAAAGTATCAAGGTTCCGACTTAACATTCTAAAAGCCTCATGTTCATTTGAGGCCAGAAGTAAAAATTGCTTCATAAACATTGTGATGCGAAGTTTAAACTCCTCTAAAGTCTTCGTTGGCTCAAGCACCATCATGACCATAGAGAGCTTCGATTGAGTAAAATCTTTGACGGCGGCTTCAAACAGCCCTTGCTTAGACCCAAAATGATAGTTAATGGCAGCAACATTGACTTCTGCCGCTTCTGCAAGCTCTCTGACAGAAGTGCCTGTATAGCCTTTTTCCGCAAATAAACGATTTGCCTCTTTCAGGATATTTTTTTTTGAAGAATCAGAAGACATTTTAAAACTCCCCCAAACCCATGACTGGGAACACCATCATATTAAAACATTTGTTTGAATAATCATAGTATTTGTTTTATTATTTACGGAATTTGAGTGAAATATTCAACTGTTTGTTTTAAACTTCTCATTTTGACACAAAAGGACGTTCTGGAATGAATGAACAAGGGTGGATCTTTAGATCCAAAGGCTTGTTAAAATACTTAAAAAACGGATGGCTCGATGTTGAAGGGTAAATAAAATGCGAGGGTTATTTATAGTTGCCTCTTTATTCTTTTCTAGTCTTACCTTTGCAAATCCATTGGGTATGATTTTTAGCCGCCAAGATGCGAGAGGACGTATCGAAATCAACTATCAGGCAGACACCAATCAATTAGATGATAAGAAGAAATCTAGAGAAAATCGGCTAGTTAATTATGATGGAAATTTAAATATTAACTTCTACAAAGGCGAGAAAACAATTTGGTTTTTCTCCGCAAAAGGAGATCATTTAGATACTGGCCTAGAAAATTTAATTATCGGACCTGATAGCACCCAAGTTGATGGACGGCTAAAGAACGAATCTTTTGGTTTAGGTTTTCGGCAATATTACTCCGATGAAAGCACATTAGTGACCTCAATTGACTATGGCTCTGCTAGCGATAAGCCTTTTGGTGAACCAAGAAATTCAACTGTATCTGCTAACGTCGCCTATGCATTTAGCCCCGGCAGTGAATCTCAGTGGATTTTATTTATCAACTACTCAAATAATCGTCCATTTTTGAATAATATACCGATCCCTGCATTTGCCTATGTTTATCGCCCATCGAAAAGCTTTTCAGTAACTTTAGGAATTCCTTTTGTATTTATGAGCTATGCTGATCCCCCGAAAACAATGTTTCGTTTATTCCTGAGTCCTAGTAGTGCTGGTTATGACTATGGTATCGGAATCAAAGGACCTCTTCAGATTTTCAATAATTTTACCTATCAAGTTCGCTCTTATATGCATGAAAATCGTATAAATGATGATGATAGGCTGATTTTTGAAGAAAAAACCGTTTCTCTAGGAATACGATCACCTGTGGCCCGTGGGCTTTCTTTGAGTTTTTCGGGAGGTTTAGCCTTTGATCGTTTCTATTATGAAGGTGAAGGTATGTTTGAGGAAAGCGGCGTACAACAACGTCTTAAGAATGATATTTTTATTAAGGGAAAAATGACTTATCAATTTTAATATAGGTGAAACTGAGGACAATGAAATTTGTTAGCTATATTTTTTTGATTTTAACTCTATTTAATAATTCTGCTTGTGCGACAGTTACTAGAAAAATGGAAAGCTCTATGCATTTTAAAGATGGAAAATTTCATAATACGGGAGAGATTCCAGCTAAATCCTTTTGGAAGTTTTTGACGATGAGAATGTCAACAAAATGGGAGGAGTGGCCAGATAAAGTAGAGTTTCCTGAAGGGCAAAAGCCACCGATAAAGGTTGATGACTCTGACATACGAGTGACATTTATCAATCATGCAACTCTACTTATACAGGTTGGTGGCTATAATATATTGACTGATCCTCAGTACTCAAAAAGATGTAGTCCCCTTTCTTTTCTCGGCCCCCAAAGGGCTCACCTGCCAGGAATACCTTTTGAGAAATTGCCAAAGATAGATGTGGTTATCGTTAGCCATGACCATTACGACCACCTTGATTTAGATACCATTGAGAGGTTGGTTAAAAGGGATAACCCTAAGATCTTTGTCGGATTGGGTGTAAAAGAACGTATAAATACTAATGACAATGTAAGAGAAATGGATTGGTGGGAGGAATTTACTATTTCTGAAAAATTTAAACTTCATTTTGTAGAGGTTCAGCATTTCTCTGGTCGTAGTTTATGGGATAGGAATTCAACATTATGGGGAGGATTTGTCTTAGAGGTCGCTGATCGGAAGATTTATTTTGGCGGAGATAGCGGTTACGGAGGGCATTACCGGAAAACCTTCGAAAGGTTCGGTGCAATGGATTTATCGTTGCTACCTATAGGTGCTTACTCTCCCAGGGAGTTTATGGGGCCAGTTCATTTAGACCCCAGGCAGGCCGTGCAAGCACATAAGGATTTGAAGTCTAAAAAGTCTATTGGTATGCATTTTGGGACATTTCAACTGACAGCGGAGAGCATTGATGAGCCCGTAAATCTTTTAAGGCAAGAAAGCAGGGATGCTGATCTAAAAGAGAATGAATTTGTAGCCTTGGAGCCCGGACAATTTTGGATTTCCCAAGGGATATAGTATTTGAAAGGGTCTGATAATGTTTTTTAGAGTTGTTTTTTATTTATCCATCATTTTTTAATAAGTTCATGTACAAGCCTACGCAAAATGATGATGATTGCGGGTGAAAACCCTATGGAAGGCCACCCCGATACAGTTATAATAGGTGCCCAGTTATTCTCTAAAAATTGTGTACAATGTCATGCTAATGATGGCAGCGGCAATGGTCAGCTTGCCAAAACTTTAGATGAACCACCAGCGAATTTACAAGAACTTGCAAAGAGAAAGTCAGTTAAAACATTTGCTGCTAACATATATTATGGCAAGAATTTGATGCCAGCGTACAAGGATGTGTTGAGTGAAGAGGAGATATGGCACCTTGCCAATTTTGTTAAGTCGTTGGGTCAATAAGATGTTTAATTGCCGAAATTTTGAAAAGCGTTT
>DKGG01000043.1 GCA_002453155.1 Bdellovibrionaceae bacterium UBA6776 | reverse complement strand
TCCATGGAGAACAAATCTTCTCGCGAAGTGAAGGCCATGTTTTTGGAGCCCACACCGACCCTAAAGATCAAAAAGACAGAATATGTGGACAAAGTGCATTTGAGATTGGAACTGTCCCATGAACAAAATAGAAAACTTGAACAATTGAAAGCGCTGAAATCACATAAACACAATATAGAAAGCCTATTGATGGACTTGATAGAAAAAGATCTCAAATCTTATGAAAATGCCCAGGGGAAATCTTCAAAAACCACTGATAGCAAAGAGTTAGGTTTAATAAAATCAAAAAATCCCAGGCAAATTTCTAAGCGCCTACGAAATGATGTGTTAAGAGCGGCAAAATATAAATGCCAATACCCTGGCTGTGAATCCGATCACTTTTTGCAAGTGGATCATATTCATCCCGTGAGATTTGGAGGCGACCAACGGCGGAGCAACCTGCAAATCCTTTGCGCAAGTCACAACCAGCGCAAAGGCTGATCCGAATGGGTATAATTTCGCATTTGCAAATTGGTTTTTCAAATTCAGTGATTTCCTCGAGCAAACCTCAAGTAAACAGGATGTGATTTGCCCACTGGGCAAAGACTTGTGAGCCCATGGACGGGCGCGTTTGCTTGAGGAGATCGCTGAACTTGAAAGGCTTGCTGAATATGTGGGACTCGTGTGTCCGCTTCTATGAAACTTTGAATTTGGAAAGTGAAATCAAGAAGAAAAATGGGAGATGAATCTATCATATTTTTTTGAATTCTCTTCGCAGAATTTGAACTTAATTGAACAGGAATGTCTTCAAAAATTGAGTTCCGCAACGGAGTGAGGACTGTTTGAGATTTTTGAAGAACATTCCTGTTTGATAAGTCTTTGAAGACTAGAATCTCATTTCTTCAATGATCTATCGAAATAGACCTCAAGTAAATAGGAAGTGATTTGCCCACAGGGCAAAGACTTGTGAGCCGATGGAACGACGCCACCCAGCCGAAGGTCTCGGCCCGCAGACCCAAAAGAGTCTGGCTTTATTCTTTGATTCAAAGAGCATACAATAAAAAAGAATTTATCGGAGATTCCAATTTGAATCAGGTGAGACTCACAACATGCCATTAAAAATTCGAGGTCATTTGGACCAACGTTTGCTGCTCGCGATTCTCTTTTTACTCGGCTTAGGCTTGGTTCAGGTCTACAGCTCCAGCTACATCTTCGCCACCGAACGTTTTGATGACGGGCTTTTCTTTTTTCGCAAGCAACTCTTTTTTGTCTTTCTCAGTCTCCTCCTCATCGTAACCCTTTCCTTCAGCCCACTCAAATGGGTCAAAACTTTGGGCATCAGTCTTTGGATGCTTGCCATTCTTGGAGTCATTGCCACTTACATTCCCGGATTGGGCGTCAAGGTTGGGGGCGCGCACCGGTGGCTTCAACTTCCTTTTGGTTTTCGCTTTGAACCGGCGGAACTTCTTCGTGTGACCTACCCCTTTGTGCTTTCCCTTTTAATAGTTCCTTTTGCTCAACACACCATGGATCGTAGGTGGACAGCCACTTTTACAGTTTGTCTTTTGCCTTTGGCTTTGCTTCTGAAACAACCGGATTTTGGATCTTTCCTGATTTGCGTGGTGTTGGTGGCAACTTTGTTTATCGCCTTTGGTTTGCGCCTTCGCTATGTCGCTCTTGGTGTTTTGTCCTTGGTTCCCGCCCTTGGATATTTGCTCGTCAGTGCACCCTATCGTGTGGCGCGAATGCAGGTGTTTTTAAACCCTTGGTCGGATCCTTCAGAAAAAGGATTCCAAGTCATTCAAAGTCTATTGAGTTTTTACAACGGTGGACTTTCTGGAGTGGGCCTTGGACTCAGCCAAGGAAAACTGTTTTTCCTTCCTGAAGCTCATACCGATTTCACTCTCGCTGTTCTTGGAGAGGAAATGGGATTCCTTGGTTTTTTAATTGTCATGCTGATCTATGGCTTTATCGTTTTTAGGGGTTTTCAAGTTTCCTTGCAATGGAGAAACTATGAAGAAAGAGCACTCACCCTCGGCTTGACATTGGTCTTCGTTGCAGGTGTTTTTATAAATACCGGAGTGGCGTTGGGAGTGGTTCCAACCAAAGGACTGACTCTTCCTATGATGAGTTACGGAGGAAGTTCTTTGATCTGCACCAGTTTTCTCTTGGGAGCTTTGATCTCTTTGGCAAGGGATGCAGATTTGCAATCGGGCCGAAGCGAAATTGTGGAATGATATGGCAAATTACTTTATTGCCGCTGGCGGAACTGGGGGACACATTTATCCCGGTCTGGCCTTGGCGGAATCCTTAAAAAAATCGGACCCTCAAGCCTGCATTTATTTTGTGGGGACTCCCCATGGTTTGGAAAACCAGATTGTGGGCAAAGCAGGATATCCACTGCTGCATTTAAAAATTGGCCGTTTGAATCGAAACGTTTCTCGCCTCGAGCGAATCAAAACACTTTTGCAATTGCCTTTTTCCTTTGTGTCGGCTCTGCGCTGGATTTTGAAATACCGGCCTAAAGCAGTCATTGGAGTGGGTGGGCATGCTTCGGGCCCCATGCTTTTGATGTCGTCCTTTGTTGGAACTCCCTCCGTCATTTGGGAGCCCAATGCCATGCCTGGATTGGCAAACCGGTGGTTGGCGCGCCATGTGGATTTGTCTTGCATTGTTTTTGATGAAGCCAAAAATTACATGCGTGGACGTGAGTTTCAGAACGTGGGATTGCCTCTGCGCTCTGAAATTGAAGCCCTCGCTAAACAACCTGTGCAAGTTTCAGATGCATCATCCAAGCTAAAGGTTCTTATTTTTGGAGGAAGCCAAGGGGCTCGGGGAATCAATCGGGTGGTGAGTGAATCGTTGGAAGCCGACCGCGACTTTTTGAAGGACTTTGAAATTTGGCACCAAACGGGGAGAGCGGATTTTGAAGATTTAAAGTCCAAGTACGAGGTCGCAGGACTTTGGGGAAAAATCCAGGTGATGCCCTACATTGAGGACATGGTTCAAGCTTACCGGTGGGCCGACGTGGTGGTGTGCCGCGCGGGAACGGGAACATTGGCAGAGTTGGCCGCCCTTGGGAAACCCAGTATTTTGATTCCTCTGCCCACGGCGGCGGACAATCACCAGCAGAAGAACGCCGAGGCCTTTTTAAGAGAGCACGCGGCACAGATGATTTTGCAGAAAGATTTGACTCCTCAAAGCTTCAAGGAGACCTTACGGGAACTTCGCGCCCACCCCGAAGTTCGAGAGAAATTGGGGCAAAATGCGCGCAAACTCTTCCAGCCCAAAGCTGCAGATAAGATGGCGGAAGCGGTTTTAAACTTAAGCTCTTAGAGTATTTCGAATAGAGGATATAAAACAGTGCGCTTGGCTCAATCAAAAGTACATTTTATCGGAATTGGCGGGGTCGGAATGTCCGGTCTTGCAGAACTTCTTCACAACATGGGGGCGGATGTAACGGGCAGTGATCCGGCGGAAAATGCGCTCACTCATCGTTTGGAGGGAATGGGAATTCCCATCTACAAGGAACAGGCTGCGGAAAACATTCACGGTGTGGATGTGGTCGTTTACTCCAGTGCGGTTCGTCCTACAAATCCAGAATATTCCGAAGCTTTAAAGTTAAAAATTCCGCTGATCCGTCGTGCCGAAGCTTTGGCCGAATTGATGAGATTGAAACGCGGCATTGCGGTTGCGGGAACTCACGGCAAAACCACCACTACAAGTTTGGTTTCTTCGATCCTTTGGGAACGAGGCATGGATCCCACCATTGTTGTTGGGGGGCGTTTGGAATGGATTCAAAGTACGGCACAATTGGGAAAGGGCGAGTGGCTGGTTGCGGAAGCTGATGAAAGTGATGGCAGTTTCAATCGTTTGTCTCCAGAAATTGTGGTGATCACAAACATCGATGGGGATCACCTGGATCATTATGGAAGTTTTGAAAATCTTCAAAAAGCTTTTGTAGAGTTTGCTTCGCGCATTCCTTTTTATGGTTCCGTGATTTTGTGTGGAGATGACCCTAAGACCGTTCAGCTTTTTTCGAATTTTGGGAAGCGGGTTTTGACCTATGGTTTTTCCGACAGCAATGCCTACTGTTTGTCCCGCACTGAAACCAAAGGTCTTTGGACGGTGCAAGGGCCTTCAGACGAAAGTTTTCAGTTTCAAGCGCCCATGCCCGGAGAGCACAATGCACTGAATGCCTTGGCCGCAATTTTGGCTTCCCATCAATCAGGTTTAACGATGGAGGCTTGCGCGGATTCGGTCAGCCAGTTTAAGGGTGTGGACCGACGCTTTCAGCACAAAGCCAAAGTTCGTGGTGTGGATTTTTACGATGACTACGGACACCATCCAACGGAAGTGAAGGCCGTACTCAAGGGAATTAAGGATCAATTTCCGGATCGTCGCATCGTCACGTTTTTTCAACCCCACCGGTATTCGCGAACTCAAATTTGTTGGAAGGAATTTTTAACGTCTTTTGAAAATACGGATGTCTTGTATTTGCTCAATGTTTATCCTGCAGGGGAAGAACCTCTAGAAGGTGTCACTTCTGAAAACTTTCTGAAGGAGTTGAAGCATTCTCAGGCGTCCTTATTCTTGAAAGAGGGAGATGCTGTGTCTCAAGTGACTTCTAATTTTGAAGAGGGAGATGTGGTTTTAACATTGGGTGCAGGTGACGTTTACAAACTCAATGTGGAGTTGGCCGAACGCTACCTGAAATTAGGAAAGCTCTAATGAATTGGCAGTCTCAGGTTTCATTGGCGTCGAAAACGTGGTGGAAGATTGGTGGGGAGGCCGAATTTTATTTTGAGCCCTCAAGTTTCGATGAATTCAAAACCTCCTACCTCGAAGCCCTAAAAAAATCTTTAGCTGTTACGGTTTTGGGTGGCGGCACCAACGTTTTGGTCAGTGACGACGGAATCCAAGGTCTTGTGATTTCCACGGCAAAGCTCAATCAATTGAAAGTCTTTGAGGAAGAGGGCCAACTTTTTTTGGAAGCCGAAGCCGGCGTTCCCAAGTCCGATTTGGTCAAAGAGTTTTTAAAGCGCAAGTTGGATCCGGCACTTTTTTTGTGTGGCTTGCCAGGAGATGTGGGCGGCGGCGTAGTGATGAATGCCGGGGTTTCGGAAAACATCGTGCCTCGAGAATTTGGAGAAATCGTTCGCTCGGTGGAGGTGTTGAAGCCAGATGGGGAACTGAAAACCTATTCCCATGACGACTTGAACTGGGTGTATCGAAAGAGCTTGGGTTGGGAACCGGGGTTGGTTTATAAGGCTTTGCTGTCTTGGCCTTTGGAAGAAAACCTCGAGGTGATGAATTCCGTTCGGCAAGCCACAAGAAGGCGCTTGGAGCGCCAACCGCTCACTCAGCCCTCTTGCGGCTCGACTTTTAAAAACCCAAAAGGTTCCGATTCGGCAGGGGCATTGATTGAAAAGGCGGGGCTTAAGGGGTACCAGGTGGGACAGGCTCAAGTTTCGCCAAAACATGCAAACTTTATTGTGAATCTTGGGGGCGCAAAGGCCCAGGATGTTCATCAAATCATTCAACACATACAAAAGACTGTATTTGATCAGTTTGGGATCGAGCTCGAAAGGGAAGTGCGCTATCTTGGTCATTGGGACCTATGAAAAAATTTTTTGCGATCATTCCAAGTCTTTTTATTTTGATTTTTATCCTTTTGGTGGGTGTTTACTTTTCTTTTGGAAATCGTCTGGTCGTTAAGGAAGTTCACGTGGAGTTGGATCCCGAGTCGCACCAACAAGAAATTTTTAAAGAAATTCAAGATGACTGGAAAGCGCGCATAGAAAGCCTTAAAGGG
Organism: Bdellovibrionaceae bacterium UBA6776; assembly: GCA_002453155.1. Classification (GTDB taxonomy): domain Bacteria; phylum Bdellovibrionota; class Bdellovibrionia; order Bdellovibrionales; family UBA1609; genus UBA6776. The sequence goes on along the minus strand of DKGG01000043.1, from coordinate 33,991 downwards.
AAATCGATGATTCGTTATTCCTATTCGGAGTGGTTGAACTCTTTGGAAAAAGATCCTCGAGTAAAAAGAGTTTTGCTTCGCAGACAGTTTCCCGAAAACCTCACTTTGCGAATTTTGCCCTATGACCCGGTGTTGAGCTTGGTGGATGAAAAAGGAAATCTACGTCCGATTGCTAAAGGAAGCGAAGTTTTGCCAAGGCTTAGGTCCAGTTCTCTTCCGGACACGGCACTCCTTCGAGGCAAAGATTTTATAGAGAATCGCGACTTAAGAAAAAGAGCTTTAGAACTGTTTTTTGATTTGCCGACCGAAGGAGACTTTCGCCGTTCGTTGGTCTCTGAAATCCGCTATGACAAAGCCTCTGGCTTTGAATTGGTTTTAAGTGAACCCTTTGTGACTTTAAAATTGGGACACGAAAATTTTAACGAGCGAACCGCGCGCGCGGGAAAAGTTCTTCGCTATCTTAAAAACCGCCAAATTAAAAGTCGCGTCATCGACTCTCGCTTTGAAAAGAAAGTTGTTGTCAGACTGCGTAACGAGCCCTAGCCTTTAATTGAGGGAATGGAATTCCCTAGGAAAATCAACACGTACGCAACCTCGAGGTCCAGATGGCCAAGGAAGTCGCTCAGGACAAAAAGGGCCGAGTCATTGCCGCCCTAGACATTGGAACGACGAAAGTCTCGCTCGCCATTGGTGTGTGCCAAGGTGAACAGTTGGATGTGATCGGAGTGGGGGAAGCCCCCAGCGCCGGAATTCGTCAAGGTGTCGTTGTTAATATTGAATCCACCGCAGAAGCCATTCGAAAAGCTCGAGAAGAAGCCGAATTGATGGCCGGTGTGAAAATTGATTCCGTCTATTTGGCTGTGGGTGGAAGTCATGTTCAGTCCTTTCATTCCTCCGGAATGATCGCCATTCGTCACAAAGAAGTTCGTCAAGAAGACATCGACCGAGTGATTGAAGCCGCAAAGGCTGTGGCCATTCCTCAAGATCGACAAGTTTTGCACGTTCTTCCTCAAGATTTTAAAATCGATGGGCAAGCGGGGATCTATGATCCCATTGGAATGTCTGGTGTTCGTTTAGAGGCTTCTGTTTACATCATCACCGGAAGTCAATCGGCCATCATCAATGCCATCAAGTGCACTCAAAAAGCAGGATTGAAAGTTTCTGAAGTTGTGCTTCAGCAGTTGGCTTCGGCTCTGTCTGTCTTGAGTGACGATGAAAAGAATTTGGGCGTTTCCGTTGTGGACATGGGTGGCGGCACCTGTGACATCATTTCATTCTTTCAAGGCAGTGTGATTCACACCGGTTTGGTTCCTGTGGGTGGAATTAATTTTACCCAAGATGTGGCCATTGGTTTGAAAACCACTCAAACCCATGCAGAAAGTTTGAAGAAGAAATACGGCTGTGCCCTTCCTGAACTGGTAGACGAAGACGAAGCCATTGAAGTTGAAAGTGTGGGCGGTCGAAAACCTCGAACACTAATGAAGAGAGATCTTTGCGAAGTGATTGAGGCCCGCGCTGAAGAAACTTTGGAATTGATTCATGATGAGTTGAAAGAAAAAAATCTTACCCACAAGTTGGGATCCGGTGTGGTCTTGACCGGAGGAGCCAGCCTTCTTCAAGGTTTGGTGGAAATGGGAGATTTTATTTTGGATGTTCCTGTGAGACGGGGACTTCCCAATCGAGTTTCCGGGCTTGTCGATGTGGTAAAGCAACCCAGCTATGCCACAGTGGTTGGACTTTTGATGTACGGAAAAGAAAAAACAAATGATCGCTCCGCAGTGAAGGATCATGCTGCGGATTGGACGGATAAGCTTAAAAACTTTTTAGGATTAGGGGTATAAGGGGGAATCATGTTTGAGTTGGAAGAATCAGCAAATTTTGGCGCCAACATTAAGGTCATCGGAGTCGGTGGCGGAGGTGGTAATGCTGTTCAGACCATGATCGAAGGTGGTTTGAGCGGAGTTGAATTTTTTGTCGCGAACACGGACAAGCAAGCGCTTCATGCCAACAAAGCGGAAGGCAAAATTCAACTTGGACGTGAGTTGACCAAAGGATTGGGCGCGGGAGCAAACCCTGAAATCGGTCGGCGTGCGGCCATCGAATCTTACAATGATGTGGTTGCGGCTCTCGAAGGTTCGGACATGGTTTTTGTCACTGCCGGTATGGGCGGTGGAACCGGAACCGGTGGAGCGCCTGTTGTTGCGAAGATTGCAAAAGAATTGGGTGCATTGACCATTGGTGTGGTCACTCGACCTTTTATTTTCGAAGGTAAAAAACGTAAGAAACAAGCGGATGATGGTGTTCGTGAATTGCAAGAAAGTGTAGATACACTGATTGTTATTCCAAACCAAAAACTGCTTTCCATTTCCAGCGAAAAAACTCCTCTTCTTGAAACCTTTAAAAAGGCGGATCAGGTTCTTCTTCATGCGGTGAAGGGAATTTCTGACTTGATCAACATTCGCGGATTGATCAACTTGGATTTCGCGGACATCCGCACAGTGATGGCTTCTCAAGGAATGGCCATCATGGGATCTGGATTGGCAGAAGGTGAAAATCGTGCGGTGGAAGCAGCCACTCAAGCCATTTCTTCTCCGCTTCTTGAGAACATCTGCATTGATGGCGCCACAGGAATCATTATCAATGTGACCGGTGGACCTGACTTAACTCTTTGGGAAGTCAACGAGGCTTCCACTTTGGTGACCGAAGCGGCTCATCCCGATGCAGAGATCATCTTTGGTGCAGTTATCGATGAGAACATGGGAAGCAACATCAGCGTGACTGTGATTGCAACCGGATTCCAAGAGTTGGCTCCAAAGACCAATGTGGACGTTCAAATGACTCAACTTCAAGCCATGGCGGAAGCTCAGTTGAAAAAGACTGCAGAAGAAGTGGTTTTGACTCAAACAGAAATCCAAATTGAAGAGACTCAAACTTATGAGAACCTCAATTTGGAGCCGGTAGAAACCCAACAACAGGAGCAAGAATTGGCTCCCGAGCGGATTCAGCCGGTAGAGTCTCAAGAGGCCTCAAAGCCCCTTCCCAGAGACATTTTGTTGGCCAAGGCCAAAGCGTACCGGGATCATCAAGGTCGTCGTGAATCGGCGCCAGAGCAGCTGACCATGGATGTGGATGATTTGACCATGCCTCCCAAAAGGGAGACGGCAAAGTCACCCTTTGACTCCGACAATTTGGACGTTCCCGCCTATTTGAGGCGACGTCGCGGTGAGCTTGAAAGTTCGGACCAAAGCGAATAACACTTTGGTTTGTGACTGAAAATCTCAAAGCTTATTTTTTATCTGATTTGCATTTGGAGTCCGAAGAGGACTCCAATTTTTTTGTGTTTGAATCCTTTCTGAAGGCGCGCCTACAGAACCAAGATCTAAGTCATCTTTTTTTACTCGGAGACATCTTTAACCTTTGGGTTTCGGATCACAAATATTTCAGGCAACGCTTTTCAAAGACCTTGGAACTTTTGCAACAGCTCGTCGACAAAGGGGTGGAAGTTCATTGCTTCGAGGGAAACCACGACATTGATTTGGAGCCTTATTTTGAATCCCAGGGATTTAAGGTTCATACCTCTCGGGTTCAGATTTCATTGGCAGGCCGTGAATTTATTCTGGAGCACGGCGATCAAATGGACCCGGAGGACACCGGGTATTTGTTTTTAAGGTGGTTTCTTCGAACCCCTGTGATGCGTTTGTTTGAGCGGTCTTTGCCAGGATTTTTGGTCAGAAGGATTGGCGAGTGGATGAGTTCAACCAGTCGAAAATATACAGATGACTTAAGAGAGAAATTGGCGAGTGATGAGGACCAAAGAAAAGAAAAGATTTTTCAAAAATTGAAGAAACATGTTGAAGAGCTTTCTCAAAAGGGTTTCAAATTCCAGTTTCACATTTCAGGACATGTACACCAGAAAATTCAGTCTCAGATTTCTGTACCTGGCGAAGACCCAAAACAAGACCCAAAAATTGAAATGATCAATTTGGGAACTTGGTTGGGACCCGAGAAGTGGGTGGGTGTCTTTACGGAAAAGGATGGTTTTTACTTTGAAAATCAAAACGGTTCAGCTCCATAAGAATTTGCGCAGAGACCTCTTGCGTGGTCACCCTTGGGTTTATTCCCAAGCTTTGAAGCCCAGTGCGGCCCAAACCGGAGAGCTGGTTGAAGTCTTAGATCAAAAGGGAAAATTGATAGGATGGGGATATTACTCCTCGGAAGGTCCCATTGGACTTCGTATGGTCAGTCTAGGAAAACGTCCCCCCAAGGAATCAGATCTGCAACAAAAGATTCAGGAATCCCTTCAACGGAGATCTTTTTTAAATCCCAAAGTAACCAACGGATACCGGGCGATTCAAGGGGAAGGGGACGGACTTCCTGGATTGATCTGTGATTTGTATGATTCCATTGCCGTGATTCAATTTGATGGAGAGGTGCCTGAAAGGTTTTGGCGGCAGTATCCCATTATCGATTGGATCTCCAGCGCAACAAACTGCCCGGTGGTGGTGAACAAAACCCGAGGGAATTTTAAAATTGAAAAAGGAAACCTTTCGTCTTCGGTGGTTGAGATTTTAGAAAACAACCTTCGCTTTTTGGTGGATGTTGAAAAAGGGCAAAAAACAGGGTTCTTTTTTGACCAAAGAGACAATCGAAATTATTTGAAAGATTTTTGCTCCGGTCTGGAAGTGATGAATTTGTTTTCTTACACCGGGGGCTTTTCTTTGTACGCCGGTGCTGGGGGCGCGAAGCGAGTTTTAAGTGTGGATTTGGCAAAGCCTGCTTTAGACTTGGCTCAAAAAAGTTGGGATCTCAATTCTTTTGAAGGTCATCACGAGTGTTTGGCCATTGATGTGTTTGAAGAATTGTCTCGCTCACAAGAACTTTGGGACATGGTGATTGTGGACCCTCCGTCCATGGCTCACTCTGAAAAGCAGCGGTCAGGAGCCCTTTCAAAATATGTGGAAGTGTTTTCCATGGCTGCAAAGCGTGTAAAGCCCGGGGGGCATCTGGTGATGAGTTCCTGTTCCAGTCATGTGTCTTTTGAGGACTTTCATGGGATTGTCACAGAAAGCCTCTCCAAGGCCTCTCGAAGGGGCAATGTCCTTCGAGTTTCTGGGCAGGGTGCAGATCATCCTTTTCCTCAAGCCTGTCCTGAAATGCGGTATCTTAAATTTTATCACGTCCGAATGTCATGAGGGGGATTTGGGCAGAAGTTCTTGATTCAGGTGAAGTTCAATCTGCAAACGAAGGGCTCCGATCTCTCGAAGAATTTCTTCCAAGTCTGATTTTTGGATCTTCTCACCCCGCTCGTGGGCACTGGAAACATCATCACAAACCCGGCTGAGAGCCTCGGCAAAGATTCCTCCGCAGGTGCTTTGAAGTCGATGGATGGCCTCGTAAACCTCGCTGGCATTGAAGTCCCCGCTGGGTTGACTGATAAAATGGTGAAAGCGTTCTTTCTGAAGTTTGGTCTCGGTCAAAGTTTCTTGAAGAACTTCCACCACAGCTTCTGGGGACAATTGAGTTTCTGCGACAAACTTTTGATAGTTAAAAATCACTTCGATCTGTCGAAGATTTTTAAATAGAAGTTCGCGATTGAAAGACTTTGAATCCTGATCCAGGTGGCCAAAGCTCAAGGCCAACTCGATGGTTTCCATCATACGTTCTTTGGAGACGGGTTTGATCATAAAGTCAAAAGCGCCATACTTCCATGCCAAGGACATCTCGCGAGCGCCGGTAAACTTTGAAGCCAACAGAACGGGAATTTTTTTCGCTTCACTTTGAAGAGCCCGCAAGAGATCCAAAGCCGTCCCGTCGGGCAGGCGATAATCTGCAACGATGATTTCAATGGGGGTGCTTGCCAAAATCGAAATGGAATCGATTAAATTTTCAGCGGTAAAAACTTCGTGATGGTCTTCCAAATAATTGATGAAGACGCGAAGGGAAACGGGATCATCTTCAATTATAAGTACCTTTGCCATTTTAAAGTCCCTTTGGTGTTTCCATTGTATCTACTACATCGGAATAAACCAAAGGGATTTAAACTAAATGTGTTGATTTCACAATTCAGATTTTTGAAAATTCCTGAATGAGTTCTTCAGCATGCTTTAAGCTTGTCTTAGTGATTTTCTCACCAGAGATCAGTCGGGCAATTTCTTTAGTTCGCTCTTCTGGTTTTAAAAGGCGAACTTTCATCGCTGCTCGACCTTGAGATTGAGCTTTATCAATTAAATAATGATGATTTGCAAAGGCGGCCACCTGAGGAAGATGGGTGACGCAGATCACTTGCTGGCCTTTCGCCATTTGAGTCAATTTACGTCCTACTTTTTCAGCAGTTTCTCCACTGACCCCGGTATCTACTTCATCAAAAAGATAGGTCCGAGGAACTTCGGAAGCCCCAATCACTGTCTTAAGGGCAAGTAAAATTCGACTGAGTTCACCCCCAGACGCGACCTTTGCCAAGGGGCGGGCGCTGTCTTTTTTGGAAGGGCGAATCAAAAACTCCACATCGCTGATTCCCGTGTGACTGAGATTTTTGAGTTCTTCCACAGCAATCTCAAAAAGGACCCCTTTCATATTGAGGTCTCGCAATTCGGAATTGACCCCTTCTACCAGAAGTTGAGCGCCACTGATTCGTCGCGAGTGAAGCTCCTTCGCCTTATTCATAAGATTTTTTTCAAGGGATTTTTTTTGATTTCGAAGATCGATCAATTTGTCGTCGGAACCTTCTAAGTTTTCAACCTCTTTAAACATGCGATCGTAAGCACTTAAGATTTCATCTGCTGTGCCGCCGAATTTCTTTTGAAGCCGGCGCAAATCATTCAGACGCTCTTCCAATGCACCAAGGTCCTCTTCGGAATCTAAATTCTTTACGGAGTTTCGAACCTCCAAAGTCACTTCTTCCAGCATCACTTTGGATTGGTTCAAAGTTTGAACCAAGTCCGACAACGAGGAATCCAGCTTTTCAAGATCCTGTGCCCGTTGCAAAAGGTGATGGACACGCACGAGGGCAGAGTCGTCGGCAGAGTAAATGCTTTCAATGGCTTCGGTAAAAAAATCTTGAAGTTTTTGAGAGGACTTCAAACGCTTCACCTTGGCTTCTAAAATTTCTTCTTCTCCAGAGACCAGTCCCAGAGCATCAATCTCTTGAAGTTGAAATTTTAAGAAGTCCAACTTTTGTTCCCGGTCTTGGGAGTTTTGCTCCAAGTCGGCAATCTCTTGTTCCAAATCCTTCAGTTGATGAAAGGCTTCTTGAAACTCATGGGCCTTTTCAAGATTTGCGGAGTACTGGTCCAACAAATCCAAATGATAGGTTTTGTTTTGCAAGTGACGGTTGTCATGTTGCCCGGTCATTTCAATCAAAGGAGCTGCGTGAGAGGTGAGGGTGATCAGCGGCGAGATCAAATCTCGAAGGCTGGTCAAAGGACTTAAGGAGCCATTCAAGTAAATGCGGCTTTTTCCATTGGCGCCAATCACTCGTTTGACCACCAAGGTGTCATCTAAAAACTCCACACCCATTTCTTCGGCCCGCTCAATGATGTCTGGACGGTTGGATAGATCAAAAAAACCTTCCAGGTGAGCCTGCTCCACGCCGGAGCGGACCATGTCACTGGAGGCCTTTTCTCCCATCAGCAAACTCAAACTTTTCAGCAGCACCGATTTTCCAGTGCCGGTTTCTCCGGAGAGGACATTGAGTCCGGATTTAAAATGCACGTCAATTTCATCAATGATGGCAAAATTGGAAACTTTGAGTTCGTTGAGCATTAGGCTCTTTCTCCAAACTTGAGCTTGTCTTTCAACAAGGCAAAATAGTTGTGGTCCGGTTTTCGTAACATCATATGTGTTCTTTTGGATTTTCGAACACAAATTTTTTCACCCGAAGAAAGTTCTGCAGTTTTCAAACCATCCACCGTCAAGGACGCTTTCTTTTTCTGCCCCAGAAGTCTTAGCGTGACGGTTTGGTCATCGGGAAAAATAAAGGGCCGTGAAGTTAAACTGTGAGGACAAATAGGGGTGGCTACCACGGCACTCACAAAGGGATGGAGAATGGGGCCACCCGCGGCCAAGTTGTAAGCGGTAGAACCTGTCGGGGAGGCCAAAATCAATCCGTCGGCTTTGATGTCACTGACCGGTTGGCCCCCAATTTCAAGCTCCATGTGGATCAAGTGAGAGTTGGGTCCTCTCTCGACGACAAAATCGTTCAGTGCCACCCACTCTTTAACGACCTTTTCGCCTTTTTTGATTTTCACTTCCAAGAGGGAGCGCTCTTGAATTTTCATTTTTCCCGCAAGGGTCATTTCAAGAATGGGTGGAAAGTCTTCTATGCGGTTGGCCGTTAAAAAACCAAGGGAGCCTAAGTTCACTCCCAAAAAAGGAATGGATTCGCCCGCGGTCATGCGAACCGCCTCCAAATAAGTTCCGTCGCCACCCAAAACAATAACTAAATCCAAAGCCACTCGAGAAGAATAACTCTTCGAAGGCGTTGGAAGTTTTTGCTTGGGGTGCGAGTAAATCTCCAGTCCTTTTGAGGACAATTCTTTGGCCAAGGAAAAGGCATGTTCCTTGGCGGCCTTGGACTGAGTTCGATACACCAAGGCCACTTTTTTAAATTTGGAAGGGGATTTTTTCTTAGCCAAGAAGTCCATCCCTTCTGAGCAAAGCGTCTGGATCAGGTTCACGGCCTCTGAAATTTTTAAACAAGGTCATGGGATGATCGGAGCCACCTTTAGAGAGAATGTGGATTTCAAACATTGAAGCCAACTCTTTGTCGAAGATGCCTTTTTCTTTGAAGTACTCAAAGACATCCGCGTCCAAAGCCTCTGCCCACTTGTAGCTGTAATAGCCGGCGGAATACATTCCTGTGAAAATATGAGAGAAGGCACAGGAGAAATTCGAGCCTTCGATATTTTCTAAAACCTTGGTTTTCTCTGTGGCTTTGGTTTCAAAATCCACAACCGATTTGATTGTTTTTGGATCCGTCGTGAACCATGCCATGTCGAGGCTTGCAAAGTTCAATTGGCGCATGCAGGAGTAACCCACCAAATGCTTTTGTGAGGATTTGATTTTTTGAACCAAGTCCTTGGGAATGTCGGCGCCGGTTTCGTAATGTTTTGCAAATAGATCCAAAGACTCTTTTTCGGTGAGCCAGTTTTCCATCACCTGCGAAGGCAGTTCCACAAAATCCAAATAAACATTGGTTCCTGAAAGACTTCGATAGGTTTGTTGAGACAACAGGCCGTGAAGGGCATGTCCAAACTCATGAAACAAAGTGGACACTTCGTTGAAGGTCAAAAGGGACGGTTTTGTTTTTGTGGGACGAGTGAAGTTGCAAACAATAGAGACGTGGGGACGTCGAACTTGGCCTTTGAAGTACCCTTGCTCCAAAAAGCTGGTCATCCAAGCACCGCTGGCTTTGCTGGCCCGTGGAAAGAAGTCTGTGTAGAAAACCCCAATAAAGTCGTTGGTGTCCTCTTTGTAAACCTCAAAGGTTCGAACTTCGTCGTGGTACTTGGAGTACTTGTCGCTTTCTTTAAAGACCAAAGAGTACAATTTGCGAGCGTGTTCAAAAGCGCCTTGAAGGGTGCGATTCAATTCAAAGTAGGGACGGGTGTCTTCTTCTTTGAAGCTGTACTTTTTTTCTTTCAAGCGCTCTGCATAGTAGGAAAAATCCCAAGGTTTAAAGTCTTCCAGTCCATCCAATTCTTTCGCAAGAGCTTGAACTTCTTTGACCTCTTCAAAGGCTTTGGGGCGAGAGGCTTCGATCAAACGGTTAAGAAAGGTCCAAACCCGCTCAGGGGTTTCTGCCATTCTTTCGGCCAAGCGAAAGCTGGCGAAATCTTTAAAGCCCAAAAGCTTTGCTTTTTCATCGGACAATCGTACCACGTTTAAGATGACGTCTTGGTTGTCAAACTCTCCACCAAAGGCTCGAGAGGAATAGGCTCGATAAAGTTCTTCTCGCAATTTTCTGTTTTTCGCAAAAGACATGGTTTGAATATAGACGGGCATGCTCAATGTAAACATCCATCCCGTTTTGTCTTTAGCCGCGGCTCCTTCTTTCAAGGCATCTTTGAAATCTTCAGTCAGACCTTCCAGTTCAGATTCATCTTCAATCAGATGTTCGTAGCTTTGAGTGGATTTCAAAACATTCTCTGCAAATTTTGGATTGTACTGAGAGAGGTCCTCATTGATTTTTCTCAATTGCTCTTTTCCCGCAGCATCCAAAAGGGCTCCGTTTCGAGAAAAGTCTTTGTAGACTTTGTCTAAAAGTTGGCTTTGCTCGGAGTCCAAGGACAACTGATCCTTATTTTCAAAGACTTCTTTGACCTTGGAAAAGACACCGTCATCCAAAAGCAGATCATCGGAAAATTGAGAAAGAAGCGGCGCCATTTCCATGGCAAGTCCTTGGCGAACTTCGTTGGAGTCTGCGTGGTTGAGGTTTCCAAACACGCCATAAGTGAATTCCAAATCTTCGGTGGCGCGCTCCAAGCCCATGATGGTGTTTTCAAAACTGGCGGGAAGATCTTTGATCTTCTGGATTTCTTCTTTCCCTTTTTCCAGGGCGTCTAAAATGGAAGGTTTAAAATCTTTGTCTTGAAAGGCTTGGAAATTGAGGCTTTCGAAAGGTCCGGTGCGGGCCTTGAGTATTTGATTCACAGTTCACTCCTTTGGTTCATTAAAGGAGTTACCACAGTTGACTCAAAAGCAAAATGGCCACTTCAAGGAGGGAAAGTGGCCACTAACGCAGAGTTTAAATTTTTAAATTCTTTAGAGGATTACCAGCAAAGTCCGACTTGTCCTTGAGCGCTGAATTGTCCCCAAGTGCTTCCACCAAACTGCACACATCCACCGGTGCCGTTGTACCCATTTGAGTAAGGGTTGCAATAGGGATCGTAGCCCCAGCTGCAGGTGACGAAGTTTTGTTGTCCATAGTATCCCATGTTTTGGTTGAAACCGGGAATGTACTGACCCATCAAATCGCTGCGTATGCAGGCCATCTGTCCACCCATTTGAACAGGGTAGTATTGAACACCTTGGCTGGCATACATTTGATTCCACTGTTGGCAACCGTTGTAATACTGACCGTTGTTCATTCCGAAAGTTGGAAGTGTTCCAGTGGTTTGCGTGCAATTGACCACTGCGCCAGTGTCTTTATCCACATACTGACCCGTCTGGTAATTATAGACGTACTGTCCGCTGAGGCAGGACACTTCAGGAACGGTGGTCGTTGAGGTCGGCGTGGTCGCAACCGGTTGTTTGTTGTCTGACGAGTTTTTAGAGCACGCGCTCAATCCAACGGCCAGGGCGATAAAGGCTGTGTATTTTAGCCAGGTTTTCATATTCTCCTCCTTTGGGTGCAGAGGTACACCTCCGCAAGAAGAAGAGAGTTCAAAGGGCGTGCCATGCCGTGTAATACTTATATACCTTTTTACAGGGTCTCAGTGACGTTTTTGAGCCAATTTCGCCAGACAGGGCCCAAATTGAGCCCGAAAAGTGCTGGCCTAAAGGGCCATCTCTCGGCATCATTAAGAAAAGAGGGAGGGGATTTATGTGGCAAATCCTTGTAATTACAGCGTTTTTTACCCCCAGCTTTGGGGCAACCGCCTACAAGAGGGCTTTAGAGACCAAAACCAACCAATATATAGAGAAGGGCACCATCATTGGCGGGACTGCCGGGGAGGGGGCCACCTTGATGAAGGTGCGGCGCAAGATTCATCAAAAGAGTGGTGTGGAGCGGGTGGTGATCAATTTGGGCAATAAAAAGGGCAACCTGATCGAGGGGAGAACTTCCTTTTTTCAAGTGAATGTGGAGCCTGGGGCGAGTCGAATCGTGATCCATTTGGCTCAGGTCAATCATTCAGAGCTTTCTGAGCAGGAACTTGAGAAGGTCTTTAAAAACTCTCCCTTTGTGAAGACGGCAAAGTTGATTCCGGACCCAGAAGCCGCTTCTACCAATTTGGTTTTGGGTTTAAAGAAACAGGTCAAAGCAGAGGTGATTGAGCTTTCAAAAAAAGGAACACCCGGTCGCATTGTTTTAGATTTGAAGCAAAAGGGCTAAGAGTTGAAGAGTCAATTTGGTCGCAGCTTTTTGATTTTTATTTTTCTGCTGGGTGGAGCGAAGGCCTCTGCCCGCGTCTTTAGTTTCGAAACCGAAAATTTTGCGGCGGTTTTGGAAGGAACCTTTGGAACCACCCATTTGGCTCAAGATGGCTTTGCCGCCAATAAAGGTGGGGGAGTTTCGCTTTCGGAAAATTACAATTACACCGGATCTGCCAAGCTGGGATTTGCCTTGGCTCCTGGAGACAAAATGAATTTTGTCTTTGGCTTGGAAGTGCTTCGGCCGCTTTCGATTTCTGCGGCCAAAGGCAACAATGCTTCGGGAACCCAACTGTACACTTTTGACTCCACGTTGATTGCTCTGAATCCAATGTTTGCCGTGGAGTATGCTTACTCGCGATCCGGAAATGTGCGCTATCTGTTTGGCGTCGGATTGGGCTATGGCCAAGTGACAACCACCAATGAATTCAACATGACGGAAACGGGAGTGTCTGAGTTGGGAGTAAGCAGTTACAAGGAGACTTTGAAGGGAAGCGCCATCAACGGTTACACCAGTTTAGGATTGGAAGCGCACTTTGTGGACAAAGCCACTTTTACCTTTCAAGCGGGATATCGATTGTTTAAAGTCCATGAGTTGAAACATGGATCGTCGCTGACAAATGTGGGTGAAGGTGCCGTGAGCGATGGAGACATTGCCTACAATGCAGATGGGTCCAAGCGCAAGGTGGATCTGACGGGAATGTTTTTAAGCATGGGATTTCGAATCTACATTCCGTAGAGTTGGTCAATGACCGATTTGTATTTGGCCTCGCAGACCTTCCTGCGCAATTTTAAAGACGGCGTCAGTTCACCCTCTTCAATAGAAAAATCTCGATCTAAGATGTGAAACTTTTTGATGGACTCGAAGCTTGCCAAGTCACCGTTTACTTCACGGACAATTTCAGAAACTTTCTTTTGAACTTGCGGAGCATGAGGGAGGTCCGAAACCTTTGAAAAAGGGATGTTCTTTCTTAAGGCCCATTCCTTCAACTCTGTGGGATCTAAGGCGATCAGTGCCACGATAAACTTTCTTTGGTCACCATGAATGAGTACATGTGACACCAGAGGGAATTTCTTAAAGAGATTTTCAATTCTCTGAGGGGCGACGTACTTTCCACCAGAAGTTTTGATCAGATTCTTTTTGCGATCTGTGATTCTTAAAAATCCATTGGAGGTCCACTCGCCCACATCACCTGTATGCAGAAATCCCAAAGAATCCACGGCTTCTGGATTTTCCTCGGAGTTTAAACCGCACTTAAATACCTTGTCGCTTTTGACAAGGATCTCACCATCTTCAGCCAGTTTGATCTGAACATCGCCTAAGGGTTTCCCCACGGTTCCAAACTGATGGGTATCAGGAGTGTTTACACAAATCGCGCCCGTAGTTTCGGTGAGGCCGTATCCTTCAAGAAGCAGAACCTCACAGTCCTTAAAAAAATTGGAAACTTCTTTTGAAAGAGGGGCTCCTCCAGAAATGGCATATTTCAGTTCGCCACCTAGTGCTTCGCGAAGGCCCTGTTGAACTTTCTTTTGAAGCAAGATGCGAGCCGGAGCCATAGAGAGAGAGGCAAGGAATCCCTTTTTCTCCAAGTTCTCCACCATGCGGTGAATGCTTGAAGCCTTCAGTTTGGTGAGTACAGAGGCATAGATCTTTTCAAAGATGCGAGGAACGGCAATAAGAACTGTGGGCGAATTTTCCAAAAGATCTTTTTTGACCCGATCGATACTGTCACAGATGCAAAGAGTGAATCCACAATAGGCACTGAGCCACATCTCGACGCGACCTAAAATGTGCGCGTAGGGGAGAAAGGAAAGGGTTCGATCTTCTGCGGTGATGGGAAATGCCAAGGAAACATCTTGAAGTTCACTGATCACCTGTTTTTGAGAAAGACAGAGCCCTTTGGGAAGACCTGAAGTTCCTGAAGTAAAAACCACGGTTGCAATTTGATCCAAGGAGCATTTGAGGCAAGAGCTCTTAAACTGTTCGGAAGAACTCTTGGTGGAGGATTTGAGAGATTCATCAAGAGATTTCCAAAAATCAAAATCTTCCTTCGAGTTCTTCAAAGACGCAAAACTGTAAGAGGAAGAGCTTAGGGATTTTGGCAGGCGCTCTTTCAAGGAAGAGTTTCCACAAAAGATAACCTTTGGATTTGACTCCGTCAGAATGTGTTGAAGGTCTTCGTCCGAACAGTTGGGGTAGATGGCAACTGTTTCCGCCCCTAAGCATTGACAGGCCAAATCAACAAGAACCCATTCAATGCAGTTGTTCGCAAACAAAGCGACGCGATCGTGGGATTTCAAATCAATGCTTTTCAAAAAATAAAAACAGGCTTCAATGTTGTCGAAGTACTCTTTCCAAGTCCAAGAGATCCATTGTCCTTCTCGTTTGAATCGAACGGCAGTGAGGCTTTCGGGGCGTTCTGGAAAAGACGTGATGAGGTGAGGAAGAGGTCTCATGCGGAAAATCCCGGGAATCTATTTTCCAGAGGGCAGACGGTACCTGGGAGCAGACAATTTAAATTCGAGAGTTTGGTTTTCATTTTCTTTGAGTCGAACCTTCTTCGTCACGGACTTTCCATCTCCTGCAATCACTTTGATACTAACGTACTTGTCAGAAGGAATGGGATAATTTCTTAAATTAAACTTTGCCTCGTCGACCCGGTGATCGTCTACAAAAAAGACCACTTTCTGTGGAGGGCGGACGTTGACGCTGATATAGGCAAGTTGGAGTTTTTTAAGGTTGAAATTGAGGCTGTGGCCAAATTCAGCAATAGAAAGATTCTGTTGTATGCCTTCAAAGTCTCGTCTTCTAAGCTCTAAAGTGAAATTTTGCTTTCTCACGGTGATTCGACTGGGAGTAATAAGGCCTGTCTTTTCACCGTCAATAAGAATCTCTGCTCCTGAGGGATTGCTCGAAACAGTAAAACTCTTCTCAATATAACCGTGTGGAGTTTTTTGGCCGAAGTCATTTGTGGATTCCGTATTTTGGTTTGTGGGTTTCTGACGTGGTAGATTTTCTGAGGCCAATTCTTTTTGAGGAGAACGACTGCTCATTTGTACCTCACCAGACATGCCCATTTTGTCATAGATAGGGCCGAGGATGGGTTGGGTCTTTGCAATGAGAGGAGCCATTTCCTTCGGAAACATTCTGGCTGCGCCCAGATAGGCAGCAAGAAGAACAACGGCAAGGAGGAAAAACTGAGCTACGGGTATGTTTCTAGAGTTCACGCGTACGGGAATGGTTGCATGGGTTTCGCGATTGTTTTGATCCCATGATCGAGGGGAATCGGTGTACACAACTTCTTCATGAGAAAACGGCTGCTGGTGCCGATTGGTTACATCGAGAACCTGATTGTCATCACTTGGATCGCTTTGTTTTTTGTTCGAAGGAAAATCTTCCGCAAAAGAAGAGAGTGAAGACGGGTCGAGCTCATTGGAGGTAACAACCGTTTTATCGGGATCAGTTTCTGAGTTCTTAGGATTGTTAAACTCGTTGATGTCAGAGCCTTCGGTGTTTGAATGGTTTGGAGTCGAGGTCAGCGTAAAATTTTTGGACAGATCCAAACCTTCAGGTGCTATCGCTTGAATTTGTGATGTGTCGGTATGGGTTACTGTGGGTAAAAAAGAGGACGTCAATTCCTCTCGAGTGATACTGACCATGGTTTTATCATCAATAGCTTGATTTTTGTTATTAATCGCAATGGAGGTTTCGGATGTCTTTGCGTATTGAACCAATTTTTTTCGAGACTCCAAAATTTCATCAGCGAATACAGATTTGATGTAAGCCGCGAAATCATGGGATGAAAAATCAGGGTATTGACGGTTCAAAAAGCGGTTTAAATCTTTATGCAATGCTGCTGCAGATTGATAGCGAAGGTTTTTATCTCTTGCGAGTGCTTTGAGAACAATCTTTTCCAGATCCGAGTGAATGTTGGGATTGATTTTTCTAAGACTTGGAATGTGGCAGTCTCTGATTTTTCGAAGAGTGTTGATTTCGTTATTTGCAGAAAAAAGTCTGTCGTTGGCAAGTAGCTCCCACATGACAATTCCCAGGGAAAATAAATCTGTTCGTAAATCCACAGTGAGTCCTTCAGCTTGCTCCGGGCTCATGTATCCGAACTTTCCTTTTAAGGTTCCGGCACGGGTGTTTTCCACTTGGCTTTCCGCTTTTGCAATTCCAAAATCGACAATCTTGACCTCTCCATCAAAACTCACCATGACGTTCTGTGGACTCATGTCTCTGTGGGTGATGTTCAATGGTCGTCCTGTGGAAGAGTCAATGCAACGGTGAGCGTGATCCAATCCACTGGCAATCTCTCGAATAAGGTACACGATGTACTCTGTAGAGAATTGCACTTTGGACTTTTTCATTTTGTTCAAAATTTGCCTAAGGTTTCGTCCCTCGACAAAGTCCATCACCAAGAAGAATTGGTTTTCTTGAACACCGAATTCATGAATAGAAACAATGTTGGAATGCTTTAGATTGATGGCAATCTTTGCTTCCTCACGAAACATATCGATAAATTCAGGGCTGTCTGCATACTGGGGAAGGATGCGCTTGATGGCGAAGAACTTGGAAATTCCTCCAGCTCCCAATGCGCGTCCAAGAAAGACCTCGGCCATGCCTCCCATAGCGAGCTTTTCCAAGAGCACATATTTACCTATAGTTTCAAAATTTTGTGAATTCACAACTCTCATTTCGGAAGTTTTCAGTTCGGTCTTGAACCAAAGTGAAGGCTCGGACTAGACTTTCGGTATGAAGTGGATTGGATTGACGGGAAATTTAGGATCGGGAAAATCAACGGTGGCTCAGATGATCCGTGAAGAAGGCTATTCGGTTTTGGATGCAGACCGTGAAGCGCGCTTGGCCTTAGGTCCAGGATCCCCGTTGTTGAAATTGGTGAAAGAGAAATTTGGACCAGACCTTTTCGATTCCCAGGGAAACTTGGACCGCAAAGCTTTGGGAAAAAAAGTTTTTTCTTCCCCCGAAAATTTGCGTTGGTTGGAAAAGTTGATTCATCCAGAAGTGCGATCGCGGGTCGAGAAACAGCGTCAGGAGCTGGAGAAAAAGGGCGAAGTGTTGGCCTTTTACGATGTTCCGCTTTTATTTGAAAAGAAAATGGAAACTCTTTTTGATGGTGTGGTGGTGGTGTCGGCCTCTCCGGAGTTTCGCCAACAGAGGGTCTCTCAGAGAGATGGCCTTTCGGAGGGGGATTTCTTGGAACGGGACCAGAATCAACTGTCTATGGAAGACAAAGTAAAGAGGGCGGACTGGGTTCTTAAGAATGAGGGCTCATTGGAGGATTTGAGGGTCCAGATTCAAGACCTTTTGAAGACCTTGGTCGAAGTGTGAGTTCAAAGGATTGAACCTTTTGAGATCTTCTCTCAATCTATTTAGAGATCAATTTGAGGGGGGAGTTCATGGGTTTGAGAAAGCAATCAAGGTTGAGCTTTGGCGGAAGAGTTTCCGCGGCACTGATGGTGTCGGCAGTTTCCTCCCTGATATTTGGTGTTCAATCGGCAAAGGCTGTTCGATCTCTGGATTTTACGATCCACCAGGAATACACCAGCACACGTGCTCTTGGAATGGGGAATGCTTTTATCGCCATCGCGGATGATCACAACGCGATGTTTTACAACCCGGCTGGTTTGGCCTACCGAAAAGATGGACAGTTTCATGGTTTTCTTCGTGGTGGAGCAAACCCAGAACTTTTCGATTTGCAAAAAGAAATTGATCAAATCAAAGGTTCGGCGACCGAAGAGCAAGACATTGCCAACTTGATTCAAAGCAAATACGGACAGCATTATTACTCTCGGGTAACAACGGGTGGAATGTATGTTCGACCACGGTGGGGATTTGCCTTTTTGCCTGCGGATTTGTCTTTGGACATCACCCCTCACCAACAGTTGGGCCCCACTTTGGATGCCAATGGGTATTTGGACTCTACTCTTGCGATTTCGTATTCTCGGCCTGTTTCTTGGTTGAAGGGGCATCAAATTTCCTGGGGAACAACGGTTAAGGCCATTCACCGGATCCATGTGGGACAAAGTTTGCTGGCGGCTCAATTGGTGGATGGGAAAGAGCTGTTTGAAAAGAAAGACGCCAATGAAGGTTTGACGGTGGATGCGGATCTGGGCCTTTTGTGGAAGTTAAAGCCTAAAGGATTTATGAAATACTTGAAGCCTTCTTTTGCCATGGTGATTCGAAATGTTGCGGACTACGGGTACTTTACAAAGTTTGATGTTGTGAGTGACCAATCGGGAGATCCACCAAATTTAGGAAGACGTTTTGACTTGGGATCGAAGTGGGATTTGCCAAACTTTTGGGTTTTTGATCCGCACTTGGCCATCGACATTCGAGACATCGGCCATGAGAATTGGACCTTTGTGAAAGGCTCTCATGCGGGAGTAGAGCTTTACTGGAAGATGTTCAATTGGTGGAAAGGTCATTGGGCGGCGGGAATCAATCAGGGGTATTGGACAGCAGGATTGGGAGCGCGTTTTGCGTGGTTCCAATTTGACGTGGCTTCATTCGGCGAAGAGGTGGGACCTTCCAACGCCCGCAACGAAAGCCGCCGCTATATGGTCGAACTCTCCCTCGACATCTAAAAAGGTGCCAGGTACCAAAATCTGTAATCGCTGCGTCTAACGCAGCGATTACAGATTTTGGTACCTGGCACCTTATCCGAATCTCGAAATGCATGAAGGTGAATGAGTATTTAAAGGGACAATGGCGTTGGCTTTGAACCTGCAATTGGTCTTGTCCATGCCGAGAACTCCAACTCTTCTTCAAAGTGAATTTCCGTACAATCTATCTGCACGCAATCACAATCAAGATTGGTGTGATGATGTCGAATCACTTTCATATGATCGCGAGCACCCCTCGAGGAAACTTAAACGAGGCCATGTGGTATTTTATGGGGCAAACCAGTCGGGACATCGCGAAGGCGAGTGGAAGAATCAACCAAATGTATGGAAGCCGTTACTATAAATCTATGATCACTTGCGATCACTATTATCAGCTGGCCTACAAGTACAACTACGTGAATCCCGTGAAGGCTGGAATTTGCAGAAGGGCCGAAGACTATCCATACAGCACTCTCCACGCCCTTCTTGGGCTTTCCCACTTAATGATCCCTGTAGAAAAGGACCGTCTATTGTTTGATAACGTTGAGGGAACTTTGAATTGGCTAAATGAGGGCGTCGAAGAAAAAGACTGGAGGGATGTTTAAGTGCCAGGTACCAAAATCTGTAATCGCTGCGTCTAACGCAGCGATTACAGATTTTGGTACCTGGCACCTTTTTAGGTGCAAGAGGTGCCGTCGAAGGTTTTGTCTTGGAGGATGCACATAAAGGCTTTGCCAGCCTGTTCGGTGTTGCCGCCATATTGATTTACAGAATTTTTTACGTCGGTGCAGACGCCTTGGTCGGAAGAAGAGTCTTTGCAGTAGGTGGTGGCCAAGTTCACAATGGTGGCGCCGGTGTCTGCCAACTCCGCAGCCGTGCAGGTCGAGATGCAGTTTTGTAAAGCTGTTTTGATGTTGGCTTCGGTGGTTGCAGGGTCATTCAAGTCGATCGTGACTCCACTTTTGGTAACCAAAGAAGCCGTCTTCGCCAATCCTGCAATAAAGACCATCCCGCTCACTTCCGATTTTACACAGTAGGGATAAGCTTCTACTGCAATGTCATATCCTCCGGACTGAGTGGGCAGATCCAGGGAGAGGTATGCAAAATAAACCGACTCTTTGCTGGTCAGATTGGAGTTTCCAGCAGCCTTATAAGCTTCGACCATTTTTTGACTGGAAAGTCCACCCGACGTCAACTTGATCGCACATTTCAAAATGTTTGCCTGTTGAGAAGTGTGTTTCTCCACATAAGCAAAACAGTTGCTGGCATCTTGAGGTGAACTTGCGGGAACCGCGTCCATACATTCTTGAGCTTTCGCAATGTCTCGAACTTCTTCGTCCTCACAACCGGTCATAAACACAAGCATTCCGAAAGATAGCAATAGGCTTCCTACCAACTTCATAATTCTCTCCTTTGAACTTCCACTATTTTAAGTCGCCTCTCTTACAAGGGGCAAACCCTAATCTGAAAGCCAAGACCTAAGCGCATAGGACCAAGGGCTAAGTTTCAAAGAGTGTCTCAATTCGAACCAAACTTCGACCGAAGAGTCTCACATGAGATTTTTTGTTTTCCTGATTTTCATCTTCTCAAGCGTCGCCTCTCAGGCGGATGAGCGTCGAGAATATTACACGGGAGTTCGCCAAATGGGGATGGGCGGAGCCGTCGTGGCCACAGTGAATGATGAAACCGCATTGCTTTCAAACCCAGCCGCCCTTGGAAAACTTCGAGATGTTTTTGTGACCATTGTGGATCCGGAAGTGGAGGGGAACCTTTACGTGGAAAGAACTTTGGGAGTTCAGTTTTACAATGCGTCGGATCCTCAATTTGTCTTGGACAGCATCAAAAATGATCCCGATCAAAGAGTTCATCTGAAAACGCAAGTTTTTCCGTCGATTATTTTTCCAAACTTTGGAATTGGAGTGCATGGAAATTACATGATGGATTCTCAAGTGAACTCCACCACCAGCACCTTTGAATACAAATATCGAAACGACTGGTCCGCAGTTGCTGGTCTCAACTTTCGCATCTGGGACGGGCGCATAAAAATTGGCGCCAATGCGCGGTACACCAATCGTGCAGAAGTGGATGAAACTGAACTCGATTCGGCAGCTACGGATCTTCAACTGGACTCTATGCTTAAAGAGGGAATTGGAATTTCTTCGGACGTGGGAATCATGTTTGTGGCCCCAGTGACTTGGCTTCCTACTCTGGCTGCAGTATGGAGAGATGTGGGTGACACCAGCTACGCCGTTCAGGAGGGAATGCTTCACTCCACAGCAGAACGACCAAATTCTGTGACCAACTCCCTGGATGTGGGACTTGCCGTGTTTCCTATTCATGGCAGACGACTCCGATCTTCATGGACCGTCGAGCTTCGAGATGTTTTGACCAAAGATACCGAAACGGAACCGGTCTTAAGACGCATTCATGGCGGATTTGAATTGAACTATGCGGATGCACTGTTCTTTCGTGGCGGAATGAATCAACGCTACTGGACCGCAGGACTTGAGTTGGCCATGTTCAACTATCAGCTTCAAGCCGCGACCTATGGCGAGGACATTGGAACCGCCGACACTCCATTGGAAGACCGTCGCTACGTCTTGAAATTCTCTTTTCGTTTCTGACCAAGTTTTCACCTCTACATTTCCAACGTACACTGTATAGATGAAGAAATTATCTCTCTTGGCTTTTGTTTTGCTGGTGAGCGGTCTGACGCTTTCCTGTTCTGGTTCCGTCAACCTGCTTGAAACCTTTGCTACCAAAGACTCTGATGAAGCCAAGTATGTTCAAGCCAAGCTTTTGATTGATGATGGGAGTTACGATTCTGCAGTCACCGTTTTGCTCACCACTTCCACCGAGTTTCAAGCCAAGGCCAAATACAAAACGCTTTTGGCTTCCGCTTACGCTGGCAAGGGAGGCCTGACTTTCTTGGGGCTTGTCGAAAGCATTAAAAACGCCAGTAGCACTCGTGTTTTTCCATTCTTGCTTTCCGCCTTTCGGTCCGGAACGGCGACCACCTTCGCAAGCAACATTGAGAATCTTGTTTTGGCTGACGAAGCTTTGGCGTCTATTTCTTCCGATCCGGCTTCTCGGACGGAAGATGAAAACACACTGATGATTTTGATTAATTTTGCCATCATCGGAAACTATTTGAGTTACTACACGGACACCGCTCAAGATGGAACTTTGGATGCGGGATTTACTGACGTGTGCACCGCGGCCGACACTCCAGGAACAAACATCAACGACACCTCTGTGGGAGCCATTGGGATTGCGCTCTTCAAAGTTTTAAACATCATCCCTGAGTTGGAGAACAACTTTATCGCCAATGTTATTGGCAGTTTTACCTCTTGCACGGCGGTGGAAGACATTGGTAGCTCTTTGCCTGGAACGCCCCTTTCAGGGATGTGCTCAGTGACCGATGCGACCGCCTTCTCGGCTCTTCAATACAAGGGAATTCGATCTCTCATCAAAGAAGATTCCGTTCTCGGACTGGGCGTAAATTGTACGGGGGACATCACAGCGTGCAACTGTCCTTAAGCGCAATTCTTCTTTTAATTTTTACATCCATCTCTTCGCAGGCTGCGGACATTCTTCCCATTTATTCGTCCACGCGCGCCTTAGGAATGGGAAATGCCCACTACGGTTTGGTGGATGACTCTGCATCGCTCTTTTACAATCCAGCCGGTCTTGCGCGCTTTCGTGGAATCTCTTGGAAGATTTTCGGAGTGGGAGCGGGAGTGGGAACCGATGTGATTTCCAATGTGGACAAGGTTCAAGGTTTTTCTGACGAAACTCAATTTGCGGACACTCTTTCAAGTCTTTATGGAAAAAAAATCTCCACGACCGCAAATGGAAATATGGCTCTCACTTTGCCTTTTGTCAGTGTGGCGGCCTACAACCACACCTATTTGAGTGCCATCTTAAACAACCCGGTTTACCCCGAACTTCCTCTTCGGTTTATCAATGATTACGGTTATGCCATTGGCCTTGGAATACCCATTTTTC
Source organism: Bdellovibrionaceae bacterium UBA6776 (assembly GCA_002453155.1). Lineage (GTDB taxonomy): Bacteria > Bdellovibrionota > Bdellovibrionia > Bdellovibrionales > UBA1609 > UBA6776. Next base: position 11,266 of record DKGG01000043.1, on the reverse strand, counting down.
CCTTTATGCATGGAGGAATTGCTCTCAAAAGAATCAAGCGCTCTGGTGTGGAAAAAACCTACAAAGCTTCGAACCTGACAGATTTGAATCCCGAAACCATCAAGTCGGATTTGACTCAATGGGGAGTGGGTTATGCCATGGACATCGGCGGCAACTTTTATATTGATGCACCTTTTGTAGACATTGTTCTCTCCAGTGTTTGGCAAAATGTGGGGGACACTCAGTTTCGCTCGGACAACAACTCCGACATTCCACCTGAAAAATCCAATTTGGGAGTGGGCGCGGCGGTTTTAATTGATCTTCCTTTGATCAGTGTGTCTCCGGCCATTGATATCAATCATTTGAATCGCGCCGATGTGCAGCTGATGCGAAAAATCAATCTGGGTGTGGAAGTGGGCCTTCCCTTGATTGATTTGCGTGCAGGATTTCAACAGGGTTATTACACACTGGGTGCTGGGTTCGGATTGGGTCCCATTCAAATTGATGCTGCGTCTTACGGCGTAGAACTTGGCGAATACCCCGGACAGATTGAAGATCGCAGGTATATGGTTGAATTGTCCTTGGAGCTCGGGATACGATCACTGGCGTTTGGAAAGAATTCGTCGTCAGGCTCTGCAAGTCGAGGATCCATTTGGGGAGGGCGGCGACTGAAACAACGGCGGTAAGCCAAGGTCGCTTCATGGATGCAATTTCAATCTCAGAATTTTCTCAAAAGGCCCAGCGCCTCGATGACTTTGATCCCAATCAATGCACCTGGGTGGTTTCAGATCTCCAATCCAAATGGGAAATTCAAGAGCGTTTGCTTCAAACGGAAATGGTGCTTGAAGAAGAAGCTGTTCTCCGTGCGAGTGAATTTTGGTCGCGGTTACTTTTTCGTTGGACTCCGGAATGGTCTTTAATATCTAAGGAGCTTTTTGACCAGTGGATATGGAGTTGGATGAAGTCCACGGACATCCAATGGTTAAAGTCCACAGATTCTGCCTCTCTTCTTCATCAACATTTGGAAGTTTTTATTCCTTTGTTTTTGGAGGATCCCCAAGGGGAACTGATGGAAGAGTGGTTTCAAAACAATCCAGACTCGGTGATCAAGTGGCGTCACGTTTATGAAGTGTGTAAAAAGCTTTGGGAAGATGTTCGGGAATTGAAGCTGGTGTCGCCCGCACTGGTTCCCATGGTTTTGCTTCATGAATTTGAAGAGCAAAATCTTTCTGAAGTCTTATGGCCGCGAAAAATTATTTTAGATTTGGGACCCAGACCTCTTGGGGTTGAAAAATCTTTGTTTCAAATATTGGCACAGCAAGGTCACGACATAGAGTTTTTAGAAACCCAGGTGGATGTTTCTCAGATCTCTCTTATCGGAGATTTAAAAAGATTGCCCACCCAATTGGGGGAAGCCAAAGAAGCGGTATCTCGGGTAAGAAATCTTTTGGATCAAGGCATTGCTCCACAAGACATCGCGATTTTGGCACCAGATATTGAAGCATTTTGGCCCAGCTTGAGTTTTTTTCTGAAAGTGGAAGGCGTTCCTGTAAATAAAAATTTTGTTCAACGTTTGATTGATGATCCTTTGGTGCAGGGCTGGATCTCCACTTTACGGGTGCAACTTGAAAAATTCAGCTCCCGAGATTTGGAATCTCATTTTTTTCAAAACAAAGAACAGCTTTTTTTCAATTATGACGAATTTCGAAGATTTTTTGAAAATTTAAAAGAACCTGATCAGGTTCACCGTTGGTCCAAATGGAAAAAACCCAAAGAACCTCCTCGCTCTCGAATGAACTTGATTCAGTTTTTTGGATGGGCTTTGCAGTTTTGGAATCAAAATTCTTCCTCGGACTCTTTGGATCGAGTTTGGAAATCTTTATCTAAAGATTTTAATCCTCAACTGCAGTTGAATCTGGAAGATTGGTTTTTTTATTTGGAGTCGAAACTTTCGAAAACTGAAACCTCAGTGATTGAAGGAAGCTCAGAAGGTCTGCATGTCTTAAGTATGAACAGTGCGGAATGGTGCAAAGCTCCCCACGTTTTGTTTTTAGGTCTTAATGAAGTGGAGTTGACCGTTCGTTCTCGAATTTTGGTGTCCTCTTTTGAATGTCGGCGGATCAAACAAGATTTGGGATTTGAGTTGGATGTGCGAGATGTGTCCGTGGACGAAATGTATCTGGCATGGCTGTCGCGATATCCTTACAAGTCGGTCTCCTATTTGACCAGCGGTGTGAGCTTTTCTGGAGAAGAGGTTTCCCCATCGAAGCATTGGCTCAAGTCGGCCTTTCAAATATCCATGGAGAAGGTCAAAAAGGTGGAATCTCCAGAGAAATGTCGATTTGATGAAATTTCAAAGCAAAGGGAAGGCGAAAGTTTTCAGAATCTTCAAATCGAGAAGTATGAAGGATTTAATCTATCAGCCACTTCCGTAAAATCTTATCACCAATGCCCCTTTATCTTTTTTGCTCAAAAGGCTTTACGTTTGGTGGATCAGCCTCTTTTGGATTTTGATTTGGACCCACTCAATAAAGGCCGGTGGGTTCACGGAGTGTTTGAGGAAATCATTAAACAATGGGGTCAAAGGGAATGGACCACTGAGGCTCTGGCGGAAATTGTTGAAACGAAGCGGGTGGAGTTGAACATTGCAATTGGTGATGATCGGATTTGGCCGGCCATGAACTCGGAGATTGTTCGTTTGGCGGAATCTTTTGTCTCCATGGAAGTTGAGCTGCGACGAGATCGGCCTCTATTGAAAACATTGGGATCTGAAGTGTCTTTCGAATTTTATTTGAATCCTCAGACTCAGCAGCTTCACAAGGAGCGAGAGTCTGAGCAAGACATCAAAGTGACAGGACGAATCGACCGGATGGATGGAGCTTTGTCTTTGGATTCTGATTCTCAAGAGGTGGTTCTTGTGGACTACAAGCTCTCCTCGGGAACTTTGAAGGGGTGGCGCAAATGGTTGGAAGAGGGGGATTTGCAAATGCCCCTTTATACCTTGGCAGTTGAAGGAAAATTTTTGAAATCAGAAGACACTTCAAGCTCAGTTTTGAACCAAGGATCTCCGAAAGTTTTTGGAGCCTATTATTTGGTTCCAAGAACCAAAGACCGAGACCGTGGATTTTTTCTTAAAGGGGAAGCGGTGGAATCTTTGGCCGTGCCTCCGGGGAAGCGCAGCCATTCTTGGGTGGATGAAGGCGCCAAAGAAGATCTATTGAATCAAAGTCTGGTCTGTTTGTCGGAGACTGCAGAAAAAATTAAGCACGCACAGTTTGATCCGAATCCGAAAAAAAGAGATCTGTGTGAACGTTGTCAATGGAGGAACCTGTGTCGCGCGCCCCACTTGATTTGAGTTTTAGTGAACAGGATCACATCGTCCGTGCAGGAGCGGGGGCCGGAAAGACCTTCAATTTGGTGGCCTGCGTTTATGAATCTTTTAAACATTTTAGAGCTTTGGATTCCGAACAAATGCCTCGCTTTGTATTGACCACATTCACTCGCAAGGCCACTCAGGAACTTCGCGAGAGAATGGTGTTGAAGGCTTGTGAGCTGGAGGATCAAGAGTTTTTTCAATTTGTGACCGAGCCGGGGTATTTGACGATTTCCACCATTCATGGAGTTTTGGGGCAGTTTCTAAAGGAATTTGGACATCTTTTTCAAATGGATTTGAGTTTTCAAATCCTCGAGGGGCAAGAAGAAAAGGATCTTTTAGAACATCTCGCTCGAGAGTGGATTGTGGAAAATTCCGAGCAGTTTCATTGGATGGAAGAATTTGGCCGCAACCGGCTGGTGGCCATGCTTAAAAGTTTTCATTATCAGTACGGAAAAAATGCGGAGTTGCGTCCACCCAGCTTTGATGAGGCTTGGAGTCACACCCAAAAATACATTGAATCGCTCAGAGATGAGCTTCGCTCTTTGGTGGAAGAAGGAATGAAGGGGCTTGAGGATGAACCTTACATGAAGGCCCTTCAAGATCTTCATGGATTTCTTGAAGTATGGGATTTGGACATTGAATTGGAGCTTCCTCCGCTTCCTCGAAAAACAAAAAGAGAGAGTTTTCCCGTTCAACTTCACGAGCAGCTGCAAGAAAAGATTAAAAAATTCAAAGCTCATGTGAATGAGTTGATCACCGATCCGGGAATGCTTGAAGGTCTGGTGGATCAGTGGACTTCTTTTTATGACTTCGCCTTGGGATTTTCTCAAAAGGTGCGATCTCATAAAGAAGCCCAAGGGATGGTGACCCTTTCAGACTTAGAAAATCAGGTGGCAGAAATTTTGGAGAAGTCTCCCTATTTGGGAAAGATCTTTTCGGAAAATTTTGAATTTTGGCTGGTGGATGAGTTCCAAGACACCAGCTCACAGCAGTTGAAAATTTTAAATCATCTGATTGGAAACCGTCCACGCTTTGTGGTGGGAGACCCCCAGCAAAGCATTTATTTGTTTCGAGGTGCGGAGGCTCAAATCTTTATGGAGGAATGGGAGCGAATTTCCTCCACTCAAGGTCGGAATTCTTTGTTGGAAGTGAATTATCGTTCTCAGGGAAGTTTGCTCCAATTTTTTAATGAGGTGATGTCACCTTTTGATCAGTTTTCAGGAATGGAGGCTCACCATCCCGATCTTTTTGACGGCGCTGTGGCCACATTTCTAGAAGGTGAAGATGAGGAAGATGAATTGCGAGGGATTTACACCCGCGTGTTGGAACTTTGCGGGGAGCATCGCAAATGGGACGAGATTTGTGTGTTGGGTCGAACCCATGAAGATTTGTTTCAAGTGGCCACCTATTTAAAAAACAAAGGCGTGCCCACTCATGTGCATTCTCCTTCGGGTTTTCTCACGCGAAGAGAGGTGCAAGATGCGCTTTCACTTTATAAGTTTTTGATCAACCCCCATGACAACCTGAACCTTTTGCAAGTGCTACGGTCTCCTTGGTTGAAGGTGGAAGATCAGATTTTAGTTGATTGGATGAGTGAAAGATCTAAGTCTTTGTGGATGCAGGTGGAGTCTTTAGAATCTCCTCCTTCTCCTATTGAAACTTTAAAGTCCGCGCGGAAACAGTCTTTGGAGCTAGGGCTTTTGCGCAGTTTTATGAACTTGATGGAAGACATTCAGTTTATTGAACACAGCTCTTCTTTTGATCCTTCTGGGCGCGTAGAGGCCAACATTTGGAAGTTGGTGGGGCAGTTGAAAGAACTGGAAAAAAGACCCGGTTCCCATCCTTTGGACATTTTAAATTCCATTGGTGATGAGTCCGATGCGGTTGCGGCGACCGAACCGAATTGTGTGAACTTGATGACCATTCATGGTTCGAAGGGTTTGGAATTTGATCATGTGATTTTTCCTCGTTTGGGAAAGAGATTTCAACTTTCCAAAAGAGGAATCATGGCTTTTTCCTCAGACGGCAGGCGTTTTGTTTTCAGTCAAAAAGATGAAGACGATGGGGCTTTGGTTTGTACCATGGAGAAGGCTTGGATTGAGGATCAAAGAATTCGCGAACGGGAAGAGGTGGAGCGTTGGTTCTATGTGGCACTCACCCGTGCGCGTTTGACCGTTTCTATGTCTTGGAGTCGAAACCAACTTTACGATTCTTCATGGGTGGATCTGTTTGCATTGAAAGAATTTAAAAATGACCGCTGCCAGCGTCGGGAGGGTCCCTTTGAGGAGCGGGATTCCGTTGAGATCCAGCAGAATTTCGGAGATCCTCGAAGTCCTTTCCAAGATTTGCAAGTCGACGTGGACGCTCATGGCAGAGAGTCGTTTTCACAAATGAAGTCGAAAAAAGATCAGTCTTGGTCTTATCAGGGATTAAAGCGAAAGTATGAATCTCAAGCCATGGGAATTCATTGGCATCGGGTTTTCGAAGCTTTGAAATTCTCTGATGGTTCGGCCTTGTCAGAGGATCAAGACTTTTTAATGGGTTTAGATTCCCCGCCGCTGGTTGAAATTTTAGAGAATGGACATGTGGAGTGGGGCTTCCAAGCCAAAGAAGGCGGCCGCATTTTGGAAGGTCAAATTGATCTGTGGGGCATCGATGGGGAAAATCGCCTTTGGGTGATTGATTACAAGACGGGTTCTTCCAAATCCTCAGAGCAGGCCATTGCGCAGGTGAAATTTTATCTGTGGATTTTGCGAAAGAAAGGCCTGACTCCTTCGGAGTTCAAATGGAGCGTGATTTATCCCTTTGAGGAAAAGGTGCTTGAAGGCTCCATGAGTGATCAAGATTTTAAAGATTTAGAAATTGAATTTGGCTTCGCCCAGTGAGCTGGTGAGTTGAACGCTATAAGAAGTGTCTTCCAGTGAAGCCTGTCCAATAGGGAATTTCACCTCATAGCCTGTGCTGAAGCGATCAAATCCGGGATAAATGGCTTGAAGCTCAATCAACTTTGAAAAGTCTCGAGAAACTTCGCCTTCAATTTTTTGATTTCCAAGAAGCAAATAGATCTTCCAAATGCTGTTGGGTTTATGAAGGTCATCGTAATCACTGTTTGGAGCAAAAAATCGCAAAAAGAATTTTGCATGGGTAAGTCGCTCTTCATTGGCTTTTTGCTGTTCTCTTTGCAGACGCTCTGGAGTCCAGCCTAAAAGTTCGGCCCGCTTCTCAAGCATGCCTTGAGTCACCTTTCGATTCAATGGGACCACAGTGGCTTCAAAAGTTTCATGAAGTCCCGAATAAGATTTTTGCGAGCGCGAAGATTGTTGAATCAAATTTGAATAATTTTTTTCAGGGGTGGTTTGACAGGACGAAAGAAGAAGCAAAGCGATTCCAAAGAGTAAAGTTCGAATTAAGATCATGGTGGTCTCCGGGGTTAAGCTGTCACGAATGAGTTGATAAAGTTTTTCAAATCTGAAATCACGCGGTCTCGATCCAAGTCATTGTAGATTTCGTGGAAACTGTCGTGATAAATCTCCATACGATTTTTTGCATTCGGAAGTTTTTCAAACACCGCTTTGGAAGCCGGTGTGCTGATCAGCTGGTCTTCACCAGGCAACTGAAAGAAAATGGGAAGGTCCAAGTTGTGAGCTTCTTTGGGAATGCGCTCAAAACCCTCAAGAAAACCAAAGAACACCGCCGGCGAAATTCGCGAGTGGCGTAAAGTGTCTTTAGGATAGGTTTTTAGCATTTCTTCGTCCCGCGACAGTACCGAATAGGAAACTTCGTTGTACAAAGTGAGTTGCGGAAAAACCTTATTGGCAATTTGAGCCAAAGTTTTCTTAAGGCCCGGAGGTTCAAAAGCGAAGCCCAAAGCTGGACTGCTGAAAACCGCGGCAGTGATCGGGCCAAGGTCTTTGTCTAAAAGGGCTTCAAGGGCAATCAATCCACCCATAGAATGGGAAAATAAAATAAAGGGTTGATTGTCTAGAGTGTTTTCTTGCCTCAAGTACCGAACCACTTTTTCCAAATCATTCACATAGGTCGAAAAGTGATCAATGTATCCGCGGCGTCCTTCAGAGCGACCATGGCCGGTAAGGTCCCATGCAAAAATGCGCCACCCCTCACGGGACAACTCATCCGCCAATTTTTGATAGCAGTCACTGTGCTCGGCTTGACCGTGAGTAAGAAGCAAACTGCCTTTGATTTGATCCTCATCCGGAGTCCAGGTTTGAAGATAGAGTTCCTGTCCTTGGGAGCCTTTGATGTGAGTTTCCAATCTTTTTACAGCCATTGGTCCATCATAAATCTGAATTCTGAAGAAGCACAAGTTGAGATCTCTAAAAGACCCAGCTATCCTTGAGTTTCATATGAGACTAATTGTTGTTTTACTATCAGGTTTGATGGCCTCTTCATTGGCATGGGCACAAGGTGCTCCGGGCGGAGGAGAGGGTGGGGATTCTCCAACTTTTGAGATTGGGGGGACCGTTGGAAGGCTTCTTCCCAGTCAGGTGGATGGAGTGGATGAAGTGATGAGTCTTGGGGGAGTGCATTTGGGCTACAATTTGGGGCCTATGTTTTATTCTCAAGCGCATTTCTTGGCGGGAAATGGTGAAGGACAAAGTTGGAAAAGTTTGGGTGTGAGTGCGCGGATGGATCAAAAGTTGGAAGAGTTTTTGATCAGCGTTTATGCCGGTGCGCAGTCCACCATCAGTTCTGGGCCGACGGCGTCGGAAAAGAATGAACTGGGCGCCTTTGTGGGCGGTGGATTGATGGCGAATGCAGGTGGTCCCACTTGGATCAAGTTGGATATGAATTTTGGTTTTGGACCTGGGACGACCTTGTTTATTTCTTTAGGTCTGTTATGGCGGATGTAGTTTAGATTTCTTAACCGTTCTGGAGGGTTTTAGGCTCTAGGTTTTTAATTTTTGCATCTCGATCCTGTGAAAGATAGATTCCCTTTTTGAGATTATCTGTGCCGAACTCTTGGAGTGAAACCTGACCGGTTCTATTTTGGATTTTTGGTGGTTTTCAAACATGTTGGCTGAAAAGCTGCGCTGCCCTCAAAGAGGGAACTGTTCTTTTTCTTAATTTTGCCTTTCGTTCTTTGATCACTGTTGCTGCGGGGTAGGCTGTTTTTCGAAAATTTCATTTGGCCCACTGGAGTTTCTTAAGTCACCGATTCTTAGTTCCATGTGGTTTTGGGTGCTTCAAGGCCAACTTTCTCAATGAGATGTAGAGCCCGTGAGAATCTGATTTTTCAGATGTGGCGGAAAATTAAGATTTTCGGTCGAATAATGTGTTGGTGGAATTTTTGAGATTTAAAAATTATATTGACGGATTTTCTGCTTCTGAGAACCGCTCCTGCAAAGGATTTCGCAAGACTGTACGGTCGGTAACGTTTCTGGATTTTGTGGCGAAAGGGCGAAGTCACAGGGCTCTTAAATCTTTTTCCATAGAAGTTTTTAAAAGTAAGAGTGTCTTTTGAAGAAATCTTTGCAAGAGATTTCAATAGGCGTGTAGCAGGAATGTATTTGATCTTGCAAAGAGACTGTAAGAAATTTTGTGTATAGGTGAGCGAAATCGCTTCTTTGGCTCAATATCTAGTCAATTTTTCTAATTGGGGCAAGGAATTTTTCACACAATGCTCCAGGTTGCGTGGACACTCCTATTCCGAAGCCCCCGTAGTATTTTGGAATAATCCCTGTCAGCACCAATCTTGAAAATCTAAAGGCAAGCAGTACCCGTAGCCAGATTAAAAACCTTGCTACCGTTTTCTGTTATAAACGGCTGCTCAAACAATACGGCCCCGCCTTCCCCAATTTTTAATGTAAAATGCTTACCAGACTCTTTGGAGCGGATGATTGTCTTAAAGTCGCTATCATAAAATTGGATAACTTCTTTGATCACAAAGCGAAACTCATTTTCTGATTGCAAATAGGCCTTGCTGTAATCAAAGGTTTTTACCCAATCTCCATTACGAAGCTGCTGGTAGTCGGGAAGACCCAGAACCATCTCACCATTGATGGTACTAGCGAGCGTTGCACCCGATTGGATTGAAGAGGCTACAAAGTCTCCGTTTGCAGTTTGAATATAATAAGAGCCACATTCGAAAGATTTGCGTTGCGGTGCCAACTCGTCCGCAGAGGCTGTTAGTCCCAAAATCAAAATTATTAAAGGCCAAAAAAAATGCTTCATGAGATCTCCAATTTTTATAGGGTGAATACATCAAGTAGCGAGGCGAGGCTATTCTGCAGGGTGAATGTGAATATTTTGCATCACCCTTTGTTAGATTCTCAATATTTAGCTCTTTGAGGAGGCAAGGGAGCAACGCTCCCTTGCCTAAGTGGCACTAGATGAGGTCCAATTCCACTCGCCCCTCAAAATGGATTGAGAGCTGAGCAATGACCTGGCCCCAATTCCACTTCGGAGTCGTCCATTTCACGCTCACATCCTTCACAGCCAGATAGAGTAGCTTGAAGAGCGAATCATCTGTCGGGAAAACCGCCCTATTCTTCGTTACCTTCCTCATTTGTCGGTGGAGATTTTCGACAATATTTGTCGTGTAGATGATTTTCCTAATGGACTGTGAATATTTGAAGTAGTTGGAGAGAGTTGACCAGTTGTTTTTCCATGAGTTGACGACAACGGGGTATTTCTCGCCCCACTTATCAGTTAGAGCATCCAGGTTCTTTAGGGCCATCTCCTCGGTGGCTGCTTGGTAGACCAGCTTCAAGTCCTTCATAAAATCCTTTTGGTGTTTTGAACCAACATATTTGAGCGAGTTGCGAATCTGGTGGACTATGCAGGTCTGAACTTCAGTTTTTGGAAAAATGCTGGCAATAGCGTCGGGGAATCCTTTTAACCTGTCCACACACGCAATGAGAATGTCCTGGATGCCACGGTTCTGAAGATCAGTCAGAACCGAAAGCCAAAAAGTGGACGACTCATTTTCGCCGATGTAAATGCCTAAAACGTCCTTAAGCCCATCTTTATCAATACCGAGGCAGGTGTAAGCAGCTTTACATATGATTTTTCCATAAACTCGAACCTTGTAATGAATGGCGTCAAAAAAGACCACGGGATAAAGCTCGTGGAGAGGGCGTGTTTGCCATTCTTTTGCGTGGTCGAGAATCTTCTCAGTGATGCTAGAAATCGCCGTTGGAGAGATTTCCAAGCCAAAATAAATTTCTTTCACATGGCTCTCGATATCACGAGTTGTCATTCCTTTCGCGTACATCGAAATAATCTGTTCTTCGAGTTTTGAGCTAACTCCCTCGTATTTCGGAACTGCTTTTGGTTCAAAAGTCCCATCACGGTCTCTGGGAATATCCAGATCTAATTTTCCAGTCGTTGTCTTCACAGATTTCTTGTAGCTGCCATTTCTAGCGTTTGACGTGTTCTTATTTTTTGAGTCACGATGGGGATAGCCAAGGTGGTCCTCAAGTTCGGCCTTGAGCATCGTCTCCATCGAGTTTTTGAGCATCAGCTGAAGAGCACCACCCTCAGCGAACAAGTCGTCCATACTCTTGGCAGACTTGAGGGCTTCATTTACTTTGTCGGGATCGAAGAGAAACTTGTTGCTTTGATGTTTGTTCATGAGAAAATCTCCTTGTTAGATTGTTACAAACAAGAAGTGATTTCGTCATCAAAACACAATATTATTTACAGACCCTGCAAAGAAAGTTGTCCTTAATTTTCGTAGAGCTGAAGATATTCTATCGAGGTGAAGGAACAATTACCAAAGGAAAAAAATGGGGTCAGAATCAATCCTTCTTGGGTAGACAGGTTTTTAGATTTTGTGATTTTAATGGGAAAGTTGCATTGAGCGTCCTTTTTTGTTTAATGTGCGCCCATCGATGGTTGCTTGATCATTGAAGCATAATTCACTTCCTCTAATCTCTAATCTCTAATCTC
>DKGG01000055.1 GCA_002453155.1 Bdellovibrionaceae bacterium UBA6776 | reverse complement strand
TGGGTGAATGGGTGAATGGGTGAAAAAGAAAACACGAATCCGGAGATTCGTGCATCTAAAAAATAATAAAAATAAAAAGCGAAAGCGAAAGCGAAAGCGAAAGAAATTAAAACTAAGCGGAAGCTTTCGAAGCAATCAGACTCAAATTGTTCAGCCAAAGACGCTCGGGTGTCAGATCAAAACCCACATCTTCTCCGCCCTTTAACACTGAATCAAAAACACGCTTTAGAACTTCCAACTCTTCAGGGACACTTTGATCCGATTCCAAAGTCTCTTCAATCGCATCCACCACCGACAACAAATCCGGAGTGGTCACAACCTTTGGAAGGCGAGCCATATCCAAACCGTTGCAACTTGCTGGCTTGAATCCAATCAAATTTTGAGTGATCAAAATCTTCTTTCCAGAAGTAAAGTTCACCTGAAGGAAGGCCTGCCCATCAGAATCAAATCTGTGGATCACATCTTCCAAGTCTTTCACTGCAACAGAGAGCTGCTTGCCATCGGTGCGCTGAAACACCTGAATCAAAAACTCATTGATTCGATCGGCCTGCAAACCCGAGCTCGTGTTGATAAATGCTTCGATTTCTGTCATGTGAGCCAACTGCGCGGCTTCATCTGGCTGATTCAAAGGGTTCCTCCCAAAACAAATTACTTACCTTTCACGATTCGACCAGAATCCCAATTCCCTTAAGCCGGGAGCCCATTTTTTGGAGTATTGTCCTGTATCAGAAGGGATCAGTGATTTGTGAATAGACAAAATCCCGGAAATACTGTTTCAATTCAGTTCATATGTTGATTCATCGCTGGCAAGCGCCCCACATTCCGACCCCTGTTCAAATCAAGATGATGCTTGAATCTGAAGGCCTCGAACCCTTCGAAGAAGTCCTTGAAAAAGGCAAACGCATCCCCGATCATAGGCACCCTTTTGACGAAGTTCGAATGGTGGCCAGGGGCGAACTGCTCTTGGAAATTCTAGGAACCCGCATGCTCCTGAGAGAAGGAGATCGCATTGTCATTCCGGCAAACACTCGCCACGCCAAGCAGGCCTCCGATCACGGAGACTGCCTGTGCATCTGTGCCTATCAGGTCGACTGATTCTTTTTCCAGGATTGATATTCTTTGATGTTTTTTTCGAACCCCAGGTCTGAAGGCTCATAGAGCTTTAGGTCCTTAAGGCTTTCAGGCAAAAACTCCATGGGCTTCCATCCGGTTGGACCTTCGTGGGCATAGGCATAGCCCGCCCCATAGCCCAAGTTTTTTGCCAGTCGGGTTTGAGCGGACCTCAAAGCCTTTGGAATGGGCAAGCTGCCGCTACGACGAACCTCATCCATTGCCCTGTTGATGGCCACATAACTGCGGTTGGATTTGGGCGCAGAGGCCAAATAAATGGCCACCTGGGCCAAATTGATCCGGGCCTCTGGCATTCCCACCAACTCAACAGCTTGCAAGCCCGCAATGGCCATTTGCAATGCACGAGGATCCGCATTCCCCACATCTTCGGAAGCCAACACCACCATTCTTCGAGCGATAAAAACGGGATCTTCTCCTGCAGAAAGGAGGCGGGCCAAATAATACACCGACGCATCTGCATCGCTGCCACGAAGACTTTTGATAAAGGCCGAAATGGTGTCGTAGTGCAAATCCCCAGACTTATCGAAGGGCAACGGCTGATTTCCCAATGCGGACTGCACCCCATCGAAGTCCAAAGGAAAAGAATACTGATGGGACTCAAATTCAAAGAGCCGCAGGAGAGTTTCCAAAGCATTCAGAAGCCGACGGGCATCTCCTTGCGCCATTTGAAGAAAACTGTCTAAAGATTCTGTAGTAAAAATTTGATCCCACTCCACCTTGGAATCTTTCAGGGCTCTTAAGGCAATTTGCTTTAAATCTTCAAGCTCAATGGATTCAAAAACAATCACTCGAGATCGACTGAGAAGTGCCCGGTTCAATTCGTAGCTGGGGTTTTCTGTGGTGGCACCTATGAGAGACAGATCCCCTCGCTCGCAATAGGGAAGGAGCACGTCCTGTTGAGCCTTATTGAGGCGATGAATCTCGTCTAAAAAAAGGAGGGTCTCGCCCCCTTGGGATTTTTTATAATAAGAGGCCTCTTCTCCCAAGGCTTTGATGTCCTTTGCGCCAGTATCAATGGCGCTGACTTTGATGGTTTTTGAACCGCGCTCCGCCGCGATGATTTGGGCCAGGGTGGTTTTGCCCGTTCCGGGAGGCCCCCAAAAAATAAAATTGGGAAAACTGCCCTTGGATTTAATGGCCGATGTCAGAGCTGGATTTTTTTTAAGCAAACCCTTGGCATCGATGAAGTTTTCAAGAGTTTGCGGACGCAAATGCTCGGCAAGAGGTTTTAGGTTTGAGTTTTCGACCGCATCAAAAAGATCCATTGGACCTTTGTCTAGACCTCTTTGGAGTTTTGTTCAAGCCCTTGAAATTTCTTTGAGCTTCGAGGGAACCTGAAAGTGGGTTTCCAGGTGCCCTCAACGAAGGATTGTAGCGATGTTTAGACAAAAAAATAAAATGCTGAAGTTTGCCACTTTGATTTTGGCAGCAGCGCTTCTCAGCCAATGCTCAAAAGAGGGCGAAGAAAAAAATTATGATGTTCGACTTTCCGTAAAGTCTCCATTGATCCACTTCACGCCTTCTCCAATCGGGGGTTTCACAATTGACTCGAATTGGTTTCTGCTTAATTTTTCAATTCAAAACAACTCAGAGCTGTTTGTTCGCGTTGAGGAAGTCCTTTTTACCTACTCAGATAATGGCCAGGAAACGATCGCTAACTTAACAGGCTTAGCGCTCCTCGATAAAGTCGATGCCGCCGGAAATACCTATAGATATGAAAATTACTGCACCTATGCACCTAGAGGTACAGCCATCCTATTTGGTGGCTGTAGAAACACCGCAAAACCCGTCGGCTGCTCTGATTCCTCATCGAAAGTTTGCGAACAAACAGACACCAGCACATTTGCTCCTCCCTACGTTCCTATTTCATTATATGTGCAAGGACTTCCCAACCTTCAGGGCGAAGATCGCACTCACATTTATCCCATCAAAATGGAGCTGCTTGGCGTGTTTCAAGATGCCGATGGCGTCGAAACTGACCGCTTTACAAAACGCATCTATTTTGTAACGCGCTAAAAACTTAGAGTGTCGGGGAAGCTGTTGTTGCTGTTGTTGCCGTCGTTGCCATGATTCGTGGCGTGAGGAAGATCATCAGCTCATTCTTCTGCTTCTCTCTTCCCTTGGTCTTAAAGAGCCATCCTAAGTATGGGATGTCTTTTAATACAGGCACTCCATCTTCAGACACAGCCTCATCCAACTGATAAATTCCACCTATGACGGCCGTTTCCCCATCCTTCACCAATACTTTGGTCTTTGCCGTTCGAGAGTTTAAGGGACGCGTTCGAGTGATGTTGTTGTGCTCCGGACCGGGGAATTCTCGAGTTACGTCCATGTCCATCATGACCACCCCATCGGAAGTGATTTGAGGAGTAACCGCCAATTTTAAATTGACCTTGGTGCGCTCAGCGGAAGTGGTGATAACCCCCTGAAGGTCTTTGGTGGAAAGGAGACTGATCACTTCACCCACTTGGCCGATTTCAGCCTTTTCTCGATTCATAGCAACCACGCGAGGAGAAGAAAGGACTTTTGCTGTTTGCTCTTGTTCCGCCAATTGCAATGTGGCCTGAAGGTTTCCGAGGAAATCCAAGGTTCCAAATCGAAACCCTAAAGAACTGGTTCCCACCGATCCATTCTGACCAAAAGACATATTTGGCGTAAAGTCTAGAGGTGCTCCAAAAGCTCCCCCGCCAGGAGAAACGGTAACCGGAGAGCCACTCGCTCCCCATCTCACTCCAAGTTCGGTTCTAAAACTTTCCGAAGCTTCAACAATTTTACCTTCAATCATGACCTGATTGGGCTGCACGTCTAAAGCTTTGATCAGTCGAGACACCTTTTCAAGAATGTCTTCTCGGTCCGTCACAAGAATTGAATTGCTTCGCCAATCCGCAACGATCTTTCCGTCCGGAGACAAAAACTCCTTCAATTGAGTCTGCAATTCACCCACTCCCGCATAGTTCACAGGAATGACCTTAACCTTAACGGGAGCATATTCTTTTTGGGCTTTCAAAATATCCCGAGCGGTATCTGTTTCTTTTTTCAATTCATCCATACTGACAATTCGAATCACACTTCCTTGCCGAACATATCCCAAGCCTTTGGTGCGCATCACGGTCACGAGGGCTTGATCCCAGGGGATCTTCCTTAACTTCAATGAAATATTTCCCTTCACGGACTCCGACATCACGATGTTGGCTCCACTTTCCTCGGCAATAAAACTAATTACGTCGCGCACATCCCCATCTCGAATCTGAATGGAAAGTGGTCGTCCATAAAACCTCTGATTGCTCATGAGGAACTCTTCCAAAGATCGCTGAGCCAGAGGGCCTGAAGGCGATGTTGTATTGGCGGCTTGCCCCCCTGGCTTAGGTCCCCCTACTTCGCCCACTCCTCCCGTCGCTATTTGGAAATTCTCTGCGGAAGCTGTTGGAGGAACAACAACAATTGAACTCCCTTCCGTTTGAACTGTGGGCTCCACAGAAAAACCTGGCTTCAATTGCACAACTACACGAACAGCGTTTTGATCGGGAACTTGGTAAGCGTTAATGCTACCAAAGCTGCCTTCAAAATCTTTCATCAAAAAGGGTCTTTTCAAGTGTTCAGGAAGAGTGGCCCCATCTATCTCAACCACATACTGCCCTGTCTGATTATTGAATCGTGTTTGATGAGTCAAAGGAAGGCTGGTATCGATGACTACACTTCCGCCGGCTCGGTTTGCCACGTAGCGAATGTCTGTCACTTCACCTTTTTGAGAAACCATAGGAGCTGGCTCTTCAAAGGCAGGTTCCGGAGTGGGCACCGGTGCCGGAGGAGTTTCCAGTTCTGGCTCCGCATCTGCAAAACTGTCATCTAAGTTGAACTCTTCCACAGAAGGTTCTTCTGGTACGGGCTCTGGCTCAGGCGTCATCACGACGTCTTCCGCTTGCAACTCATCCAAATTCAATTCTTCTTCTAAACTCAGCTCATCCAAATTGCCCTGCTCCAGATTTTGAGCTTGGCTGTCCTCAATTTCATCGAAATTGAAATCGGTAAAATCTTCATCCAACTTTTCTGCCGTTTGGGAAGAATTGTCCGCAAAATCTTCTTCTGAAAATTCAAAATCGTCTAAGGCTTGTTCAGTAGTCTGTGAATTGTCTCCAGTAGCTCCCGTGCTCTCATCAAACACCTGATCAGAAAACTCGGTCTCCGCGAGCATTTCGTCATCAATCGAAGAGTTGGTTGCAGACGTGCACCCATTCAGAAATGCAAAAAAACACAAAAAAGAAAAAACAACGACGGAATTCTTGAAGCGCATCATCCTTGACACCCCTTTTAATAATTCATCTTAACGCGAATCCAAACCAAAACAAAGTGAAAGCCTGAAGACCTACCTCTTCAGCTTAACGATCTTAGACTGGTACTCCACACCCGCATCCGATCTCACCGCTTCCACAACCACCACTTCACCTTCACGAATGGATTCCACATAACCATTTTGATTTCCAATACCTTCGTCCCGCCCAATGACATGAACTTTATTTTCTGGATCCACAAACATGGCTTTGGGTTCTCGAATGTCCCACATGATTCCAATCAGTCGCAAATCATTCAAATCAAATCTCTGAAGGGCCGTCAAAGGAGCTGCTACCCCCTCCTTTTCTCCGGAGAACTCGTAGGGCATAAAGGGGTCTCGACGTCCATTTGAGTCATAAATATAGGGCTCAAGAAAAATCTCTATGGATCTTACCGATTGACCAGGTGACTCTGCACCGGAAGGTGCTGGAAAATAAGGTCGCTCCTCCGCCGTTTTCTCCGTTGAAGGCGTTGCCTCACTAGGACCGAGCGAGTTTGAAACTTCTCCAGGAGCCTCTTCCTGTGAACTTGCGCTCTGAAGAAACTGCAAAGAAAGAAATGCACCTCCGCCCACGGCAATAAGCGAAACCACCAAATATGCGAAGATCTCCTTCAGGCGCAATCGACTCATTGCCCCCCCGGTTGAACTGGTGCCGTTGCCACTTTACGTCCCAAATAACTATAGGCCCGAATCAGCGCCCTCATCGAAACTTCACCCTTACCAACCTGTTCCGACGATGCGCCGGACATAAGGTTGTCCGAAAAAATTTCAATATTTTCAAAAAGAAAAATTTGTTTTTTTTCAGTGAGTGAGGACATGAAGGACAGGATCTGACTGAACTGTCCACGAATTTGAATATTTACGCCAATCTCCTCAAATTCAGGAAGATTCTTCTCCTGATTGCTATTCATTGCCATTGCTGCTGGCTGCATGCTTGAAAGATCTAAACCTGAAACACGGGCTTCTTCGGATACAGTTTTCATCAACTGACCCAGTCCAAAATTTTCAGGAATAAAGTCTAGCATCTTCTGGATGGATGAGCCCAAGTCTTTGGATGCCGCTTCGAAAGAACGTGACCGTTCCAAATCCGCTTGCACCTTGGCCAAATCTGCCTTGAGTGCAATCATCTCCTGCTGACTTTGAGCAATCATAGCAGTTTGGTAGGAGCCTGAGTCATAAAAGATGACATAATAGATTCCTGCCAACAAAAGACCGATAACTACTGCGCGAATAAACGTCAGCCGAGCCAACATTTCGGAGACCATCAATTGATTACCTCCGATCGTGCTAGAATTTCGAAATCTCTCAATGAAAAGCCTTTGACCTCAGTAGGAGCATCTTTTACGAGGACAACATCTGAAAAAACTCCGCCTGACTCCAACTTCCTCACAAAAAGAGAGAGATCAGACTGATCCATCGATCTTCCACTAAAAATATAATTTTCACTATTTACTTTGAGGGAGAGCAGCCAAAGGCGAGTTGGAATGACTGACTGAATATAGTCCAAAGATTTGATTTCCCTGAGACGCTTACGAGAAAGTTCTCGCAATAGCTTCAATTTATCTTCCAAAACTTTAGAGTCACTTTGACTGGCGCCCATTTGTTCTAGTTCTGATTTCGCCTGATTCACTTGCATTTGGATCTCAGACTTCTGCGCTAAGAGTTGATTCATTTGAGCGTTGAGTTGATCCAAATTCTGCTGTTCAAAAAAATAGAGCACACCTACACTCACCAATAGTAGGGCCACTTTAAGAACTGTAGCAACCAATTCATTGGACCCACCTGAAGAACTCACAGAAATATTTCGAGAGTCCAGACTTTCCATCTGCTGAATCTTGGTTTGCCCCAGATTGATCTTAATCAAGTGTCACCCACTTTTCTTAAGGCAAGCCCCATAGCCACCGCGCCCACCTGATCCACCTCTTCTAAAAATTCGGCAGTGAAAGACCCCGCCTTGGAGCTGATGTAATTGAAGATATTAATTTTTTCCATGGGCAAGTTCGTTTTTGCTGAAATCTCAGAAATACATTTGAAAGTGCGACTTCCGCCTCCACTGTACAGAATCTTCTGAATCTGAATTCCCGGCGTGGTGTTCATAAAAAATTCAATACTGTTTTGAATTTCTTCAGAAACCATATCGTGCCCATACTTGATTGCCGTCAGAAGCTCGTCGGGATTTGCCCCGGAATCAGACGCCCCAAGCTTCAGGGACTCCGCCTCCTCATAAGACACGTTCATAGATTTTTGAATTTCAGAGGTGTACGTCAACCCACCTACAGGAATGTCTCGGTAAAATATAACTTCGCCTTTCTCCAGAACCATAAAGTTTGTTACCGAAGCTCCCATGTCCATCACTGCTACTGTCATTTGTGAAATTTCCGGATGATTTCTCTGCACACAGTTTGCTAAAGCAAAACTGCTCAAATCAATGACCGCAGGAGCAAGACCCGCTCCCTGAAGTGTATCTTGGCACATGTAAATCGCATCTTTTTTTGCCGCCACCAATAAAATGTCCATGGTCTCGGGAGCTACTGACAGATCTTTCAAAATTTTGTAATCAATATTCACATCTTCAATATCGAAGGGAATATACTGTTCCGCTTCCCAGCGAATCTGCCCTGCTATGAGCTTCTCCTCTATTCTTGGAATGGAAATTTTCTTTACGACAACGGAAGTTCCCCACAACCCGATAGCAGCTTGCTTTCTTTTTGAGTGAAGATCTGCAACTAAGCTTTGAATCACCTCAGAGAGCAAACCGGGCTGCTGAATCTCTCCTCCGACCATGGCACCTTCTGGCGTAGGAGTCATAGAAAACCCCACAAGTTCTGCTTTTTTTCCAGAGAAATTGATCTCAGCGGCCTTGATCATGCTAGACCCTAAATCAATTCCTATAAGCTTCTTGTTCGAAAAGAACATGGATGAAGGCCTCTCCTAGATGTTGGTCATCATCATACAACTGCCAAATGGCTAACTAGCTAATTTCCCACTAAAAATTAAATCGAAGGCCTTGCATAATGTCAATTCGTCCAGTCTAGGGAGGAAGGAGATGTGAGAAGTACCAAGTGATCACTTCCTCTCCGAAAAACAGATAGAAAAGAGCCCCCAAGGCCAGATAAGGTCCAAAGGGAATTGCGGTCTGCGCCCCGTCTTTGGATCGAAGGCTCATCAGAATTCCAAAAAAACTGCCCCAAAGACTAGCAAAAAGAAGCACCACCGGGATCGATGACAGCCCAAGAATGGCACCTATCCAAGCCAAAAGCTTGATGTCTCCACCGCCCATGCCCTCTCTCTTTCGAAGGGCGTAGTAGATCACAGCCACCGACCACAAGATACCACCGCCCACAAGCACTCCGAGCCACGCATTTTGAAAGGAGCGCTCTGGATTCAAATATGCTCCAATGAGGCCAATCCCAATTCCGGGCAAAGTGAAAATATCCGGCAATAACATGTGATCCAAATCAATGAAACTGACTGTAACCAGTCCAAATCCAAAAATAAAATATTCCAGAGTGGACCAAGACATTCCGTACTTCCAATAGATCGCGAGAAAAATCATGCCCGTGAGAAGTTCGACAAGAGGATATCTCCTTGAAATTTTTTGGCCGCAGGAACGGCATTTGCCACCAAGGATTAAAAAAGAAAGCACGGGGATGTTCTGCCACCAAGACACCAAAGCCTTGCAATGGGGGCAGTGGCTGCGCCCAAAAACAAAGGATTCCTGACGGGGCCACCGATAAATCACCACATTAGCAAAACTGCCCCAGAGAAGTCCCAAAAGAAAAACAACTCCCAACTCAAACAATCAAATCTCTTTTCTCAAAAATGAGTGCCGCCAAAAATAAATACGCAATCATCCACAAAAGACCTTCTGCTGAGGACAGTGCCATTTGATAAATTCCAATGTCCTGCTGATAAACCACCAAAGATTTCCAGTTCCAATTTTCCAAATTGGGCAAAACCAAAGAAAGGCCTTGGTAAACGGATTCTAAAACTATTGAGGGATTTTTTTGAGTCAAAAACTTTAAAGTTTCAAACCAATGGCCCACCAGAAAAATACCAATGCCTCCGAAAATTCCCACTGACACTTGAACCTTTTGAGTGAGCAACATCACAATGGAGATTAAAAAACCCGCTTCCAACCAAAGACCCAGGCCCACAGTAAAAACATCTTTGAAGTAGGATCCTCCGAAATAAAGCATGCACATGGAAAGAAACAAACAGCAAAGAAAAATCATGAACAAGATCAGCGCCCAAAGACCAAAGAATTTTCCCAGGAGATATTGGTATCGATGAAGGGGCCGCACCAAAAGAGTGAAAACAGTCTTCCTTTCAATTTCCTTTTGGATGAGTTGCGCACCCAGCAGAATTGAAATTCCCACGATCGAAAGTTGCATTACGGCAAGTCCGAAATCCAAACTCATTTTTACCTGTTCCGCAAAACTCAAACTCCCCAAAATTAAACTGAAAATGGAAATAAAAAAGAACACCACCAACAAGCCATGAAGAATTTTTTCCCGAATCAATTCTTTAAAAGTCACTTTCGCAATCAGCAGAACGGGATTCATTTGGACTCCTGATTGGTCTTTCGGAAAAGGTCTTCCAGCTTGGGTTTTACAGACCTGGCTTCCAAGATCTGAACACCTCTTCCCACCAAAGCTTTCAAAAGCTCATTGAATTCCTGCAGTGTTTCGCATTCCTGAATCTGAGAAACGGATTCTTCAGGAGTTTGATATTCAACCACATACTTCACAGAGGTGGGCGGCAAAGCTCCCTTTAAAGTTCCGGCGTATTTCACTTTTCCATGAGCCATCAAAACCAAATCTTCACATAAATTTTCAGCATCATCCAAAAGGTGGGTGCTAAAAAATAAAGTGACCCCTTTTGAGGAAACCTCTTTGAGGATTTGTCGCACCAAAAGCCGACCATCGGGATCCAAACCAGACATGGGTTCATCCAAGATCAACAAATCTGGCCGATGAATCAGGGCTTGAGCCAATCCCACCCGTTGAAGCATTCCTTTGGAATACCCGCTGAGGGGTCGATCGGCCGCAAAATCCAACCGAACGGTCTTAAGAGCATTTTGAATATCAGCTTGAGAAATCTTCTGACCGGAAAGTCCACTGTAGAAATTTAAAAACTCTGTTCCTGTAAGATAGCCGTAGAAATAGGGATGTTCGGGCAAATAGCCCACGCGGCGGCGCGCCTCCATGGAAAACCCTTGGTCACCAAAAAAAGAAAATTTCCCCGAGTCTGCATGGGTAAAGTTTAAAAGACATCGTAAAGTGGTCGTTTTACCTGCGCCATTTGCGCCGATAAATCCGGTGACGCTTCCCTTTCGCACTTCAAAGGAAGCTCGGTCCAATGCCAACACCGGCTTTGGAATAAAGCCCTTCCGGTAGGTTTTAGTGAGTTCTTCTACGACAAGAATGGATTCCACTGAGACATCATAGGGACGAAACAGAAACCTGACTAGTCTTTTGATTTTTCAGCGCCAGCAAAAAGGCTTCAGCAGCATCACTTTCCGTCAAACAGGGAATGGAGTAGTCCACACAACTTCGACGAATTCCAAAACTCGCCTCGATGGATTCTCTTCCCGAAGTGGTGTTGATCACAAGAGCAACTTCTCCGGAGCGGATCAAATCCACGCAGTTTGGATTTCCCTGATGCACCTTCTTAACCACATCGCAGGAAATCCCAGAGTCTTCCAAATACTTTGCCGTTCCTGTAGTTGCAACCAAACTAAAGTCGAGAGCCTGAAGCTCTTTCACCAAAGGCAAGAGCATGTCCTTGTCTTTGTCCCTTAAAGAAAGAAAGACTTTGCCGTTTTGCGGAAGTCGCATGTGACTGGTGACAAAGGCTTTCAGCAAAGCCTCTCCATAATCTGCACCACGTCCCATCGCCTCTCCCGTAGAACGCATCTCTGGGCCTAAGATAGAATCTGACTCCGGATATTTTTTAAATGGGAAAACCACACCCTTCACACTCACACCTGAAACTTTTTTCCAGTCGTACTGCTCGGGCTTCACCTCGGAGCTCTTTAGCCCCAACATTCCACGCACTCCCAAATCTACAAGTGGAACTTTCGTCGATTTTGCAATAAAGGGCACACTTCGTGAACTGCGTGGGTTTGCTTCCAAAACATAAACTTCGTCATCTTTAATGGCCAACTGAAGATTCAAAAATCCTAAAATTCCAAGTTTCTTAGCCAACTGAACACTGACAGCTTCGATCTTAAGAGCCGTCTCTTCTTTTAAACGTTGAGGAGGAACAACTCCCATACTGTCCCCACTGTGAACTCCAGCGGCTTCAATGTGTTCGATGATTCCACCAACCACGGCCCAATCCGGACCACAGGCCAAATCCACATCCACTTCGAGAGCACGCTCAAGAAACTGATCCATCAAACAGGGACGTTTTTCGGAAATGGTCGCTGCATGGGACTCGAAGTAGTGTTCCAACTCCCCATCCGATTCCACAATCTCCATGTGACGCCCACCCAAAACATAACTGGGACGGCACATGATCGGATAACCTAGATTCTGAGCCAACTTCAACGCTTCAGAAATGTTGCTGGCCATTCCGGCCTGAGGCATCTTCACGCCCAACTCTTTGCAAATCTCTGAAAACTGTCCGCGGTCTTCCGCGCGATCAATGGCCTCCAAAGTGGAACCCATCAATGAAAATCCTTGGTCCACCAAAGGTGCCGCCAAATTGATGGGAGTCTGTCCCCCCAATTGCGCCACAAAAGACTGTGCCTTTGTAAATTCCAAAACATTCGCAATGGATTCTTCGGTCACCGGCTCAAAGAAAAGTGCATTTGAAGTGTCATAATCCGTAGAAACAGTTTCTGGGTTGGAGTTCAACATGGCTACAAAATAACCCTGACGTTGAAACTCACGCACGCTGCGCACGCAGCTGTAATCAAATTCAATTCCCTGTCCAATTCGGTTGGGACCACTTCCGATCAAGGCAATCACGGGCTTTCCATGATCAGATTCCTTCACTTGAAGCCCTTTAGGATCAGGTTCTGTCCAATAGGTGGAATAAAAGTACGGTGTTTCCGAAGCAAACTCTCCGGCACAGGTGTCTACTCTAAAGTAGCCCGGAGTGAGGCCAAAAGATTTTCGTTCTTGTCGAACCGCAATTTCATCAATTCCTGTGAGTTTTGAAATTGCAGCGTCTGAAAATCCATGGCGCTTTGCTTTGAGCAAAGGTTCCTTTTCCAACTTTTTCCATGCAGAAATGGACTTTTCCATATCAACAATCTGCTCCAACTGCTCCAAAAACCAAGGATGAATTTGGGTCAGACTGTGAATCTCTTCTAAGGACACACCGTCTCTAAATGCTTGAATGATATAGAATATTCTCTGACTGTTTGGATAAGAGAGCTTGCTCTGATCAAATTTCACTTCTCGGAAGCCTTCCGCCGCACCTTCCAAAGATAAAATGGCTTTATGAAAAGACTCTTTTAAGGTTCGGCCAATTCCCATGGCCTCTCCCACACTTTTCATTTGAGTGTTGAGGATGTCTTGAGTTCCAGGAAACTTTTCGAATGCAAAGCGAGGGATCTTCGTCACCACATAATCCAAAGCGGGCTCAAAACACGCCGGTGTTGTTTTGGTGATGTCATTTTGAATTTCATCCAAGGTAAAACCCAAAGCCAATTGCGCCGCAATTTTTGCAATGGGAAATCCCGTGGCTTTACTGGCCAATGCGGAAGAACGACTCACTCGAGGATTCATTTCAATGACCAAACGCTCGCCCGTTTCCGGGTGAACGGCAAATTGAATGTTTGCTCCGCCAGTTTCCACACCCACAGCTTCAATGATCTTGCGCGCTTCATCGCGCATGTCCTGATACTCTTTGTCCGAAAGGGTTTGTTGAGGCGCCACTGTAATGCTGTCGCCTGTGTGAACCCCACAAGGGTCGAAGTTTTCAATGGAGCAAATGACAACAAAGGTTCCCGCGCGATCTCTCATCACTTCCAGTTCGAATTCTTTCCAACCCAAAATGCTTTCTTCCACCAACACTTCTGAAGTGGGACTTTCATG
The DNA here is from genome assembly GCA_002453155.1 of Bdellovibrionaceae bacterium UBA6776. Lineage (GTDB taxonomy): Bacteria > Bdellovibrionota > Bdellovibrionia > Bdellovibrionales > UBA1609 > UBA6776. Next base: position 62,911 of record DKGG01000055.1, on the reverse strand, counting down.
AAGTGCTTGAGCCAACTTGATGCGGAATTCTTCTTTGGAAAAAGCAATTCCCCCACCGCCGCCGCCAAGAGTGTAGTTGGGTCTTAAAATCAAAGGGAAACCCAGTTGATCTCCAGCTTCCAGTCCGGCTTCAAAAGTCCGAACCATTTCAGAGCGCGGATACTTGGCACCAATTTGATCCAACAGTCCGCGGAAAATTTCGCGGTCTTCGCCGGCTCGAATCACTTTTGGGTCTGCACCTAACAGTTGAACATTGTGTTTCTTCAAAACCCCTTGATCAAAGAGTTCTAGAGCCAGGTTCAATGCGGTCTGCCCCCCCAAGGTGGGAATGATTGCATCGGGCTTTTCTTTTTCTAAAATTTTATCCAAATAAGGAACTTTCAAAGGCTCCACATACACGCGAGTGGCAACCTCAGGATCGGTCATAATGGTGGCGGGATTTGAATTGACCAAGATCACTTCCAAGCCCAATCCCATCAAAGATTTACAAGCTTGTGTTCCCGAGTAATCAAATTCGCAAGCCTGCCCAATGACGATGGGCCCACTTCCTAGAATAACGACTTTTTTGATATCTTTTCGAATTGGCATGGCCCGCCTTCGCTTTCTAAAATTTCAATTTGGAATTGTTGGAATAAATATCCTTTAACTTCAAATGTTTGTAGCGTTCGTGCTTACACTTCATTTGAAATAGCTTAAGAATTAAATTTTCCCGTCCCTCATCCAGCGGAATTTCCTTACTTTTTTTAACCGCTCGGATTTCTTTGGAAATGAATCGATTGACATCTTCCGGATGAAAACAAAATGAATTTGAAAAAATAAAACCGTCATTGTGAGGAATCAATCGGGCTTCAAAATATTCTCTAGAATCAAAACCCGCAGTGATCAATGAATCCTTAATCACATATTTCAAACCGTTGAACAGATCTTTGACGTAAACATCGTTTTTCTTTAGCTTAAGAAATTCAAAAAGACTGTGGCGGTTGTTCCGTAAATTTTGAAGCTGACTGCGTTCTTCTTCAGTGACCTGAAAGGAAGAATCATTCAATGACGCCTCAATGGGGGTCATGTTCCGATTTCCAAGAACTCTTGTAAAAACATACCAGTCTGAAAATTGAGCCATTCTCAGTTCAAAGAGTGGAGAAGTTTCGTCGAAGGCCCCAGCCCATTCTGAGAACTGAAGCTTTCCCTGGCCCACTTCTTCTTCGTAGCCCGGCCCGGTGTAATGTTGCATCACTCTGTCGAGTAAATCTTCGTATATCATTGGATCTGCTTTACAAAGTAATCGAAAAGCGCAACAGAGTCATGGGGACCCGGATGACTTTCGGGGTGAAATTGCACACTAAAAGCCTTTTGATCCTGAGCTTCAATGCCTGCAACAGTTCCATCGTTTAAATTTCGGTGAGTCACTTTTACATTTTTGGGAAGGCTTTGCTCTTCCACCGCATAGCCATGGTTTTGGCTGGTCATATAGATTTGAGACAACAAATCATCTTTGATGGGATGATTGGCGCCACGGTGACCATATTTCAATTTAAAAGTTTTTGCGCCCAAAGCACGACCTAAAATCTGATGTCCCATGCAAATGCCAAATACGGGTCTCCACCCCAAAAGACCGCGAAGACTTTCCGCCGCCACTTGCACATCTTCCGGATTTCCCGGACCGTTCGACAACAAAATCCCTTGAGGATCCAAATCTCTTACTTGCTGTTCCTCAAAACGACTGGGAACCAAAATTACCTCTGAACATCGTGAACGCAATTCTCTGATGATGTTCTTCTTGCATCCAAAATCAATCACACAAACTTTTGGACCTTGAGGATTCTCTCCTTGAAGTGAAACCACTTCTTTGGTGGAAACCCGATGAGCCCAATCCAAGTCTTTCCTCTTTTCTTCAGCGATGAGGCTTTTTGCCAACTCAATGGCTTCGCTTTTGTTTTGCGCCTCAACAAGCGCACCCCAGGTGGTTCCTTTTTCGCGCAATTCCAAAGTCAAAGATCGCGTGTCCACTTCGGTCACAATGGGCACTTGGCTTTGAAGAAGTTTTTCTCTCCAAGCATGATCTCGTTTTGAATTTTGAAGTTCCAAACAAACAAAGCCATGAATCCAAATTTGCTCGGACTCTTTGTCCTCGTCCTTTTCGCCGTAATTTCCTTGCTGAGAAGCTGTGGTGATCAAAATTTGGGAGTAATAAGAGGGATCCGTTGCCATTTCTTCGTATCCGGAATGACTGGTGTTGAATACAAGTTCTCCGGCCTTTGAAGGCCCACCATGCCATTGTCCGGGAAAACATTCACCGGACTCTAAGACCACAAATCCCAACTTCGTATTCACGCCGATTGGACCTCAAGGCCAAGAACAAAGGATAAAAGCGCTGCGCGCACAAAAACTCCAGAAGTGACCTGATCCAAAACTTTGCATCGAGGTTCGCTCATCACATAGTCGGAAAATTCCACACCACGAATCACGGGACCGGGGTGAAGTAAAATTCCATCTTTGGCAAAAACTTCCAATTGATCCCCGCCCACACGGTAGCGCTCTCTGTATTCAGCGATGGAAAGTCCCAAGCCTCGAGAAGAATGTCTCTCCCGCTGAACGCGAAGACCCATGATCACCGTGGCCCACTTCACTCCATCTTCTAAAGAAGAGAAGGACTTCACACCTTTCCATTGCTCCTGCTGAGGAACAAATTCATCGGGAGCACAGTAAGCAATTTCCGCACCCATTTTTTGAAGCAACAAAAGATTGGAGTTGGCCACGCGAGAGTGAAGAACATCTCCCACGATCAAAACCTTTTCGCCCTTCACCTGTCCACGGTTCTGCAAAATTGTAAAGGCATCGGACAAAGCCTGGGTGGGATGCTCTTGAGCACCGATTCCACCGCTGATGGCCGGGCAGCCCACACTCTTTAAAGTTTCTTCCGCTTCGGGATCATCATTGAATCGAGTGACTATAACGTCCGGCTTCATGGCTGCCACGTTGCGGATGGTGTCCGAAAGAGTTTCCCCTTTCGAAAGACTGGCCACACTGGGATTGTCCAAAGTCACTGTTCGCAAACCCAAGCGGTAAGCCGCCATTTGAAAACTCAAACGTGTTCTCGTCGAAGGTTCTGCAAAAACGAGCGCAACAACCGCTTCTGTGGTTTTTACCAAGTGGCTGAGTGTTCCCTTTTTTTCGAACTCGTTTTTAAACAATTGAGCCCGGTCGAAAAGTTCTTCCACTTCGGAGTTGGACAATTGGGACGACGATAAGAAGGATGATTTTAGTAATGACATTGGCGAAGAGGATATCTTTTGGCCCTGAATTCGTCAATGAATGGACCACAAAGTACGGCTTGGACGCCAGGTTCGAGACTCCGGATCGACAGAAACAAATACCCACTTCAGCACGGATCGAATCTGAGGCTCAGGAACCTCTCCGGACTCATCTCCTTCCAAAAAATAGTGCTCTGGGCCCACTACAAAAGATCCGGGCTCAAGCCGCGTTGCGTCCGAAAGTTTCAGTTCTTGCTGAGTGGTTCGGTTGATGAGGACCAAATCCCCTTCAAAATCCAGCCGATCTCCGGATTTTCCCAAAATGCGTCCCACACACACTCCGTGGCTCAGACAATCGAAGGCCACGAAATCTCCACGATGGGGTTTGGAAATTTTAGATCCCAAAACCAAATCCCCTTTGAGCAGATGAGGATCAAACCTTGAGGTGTGCACCATTAGGCTTTGAATAAAGAAAAACCTAAGGATCAGTCCTAACACCAAAAGCGGCAGCAAAAATTGAAAGAACGGCCTACTCCAAGCCATGGAAGAATCTCTTCCAACGAAGCTCTAAGGGATTGCAGATCATCGACAAGACCGGAAGAGTGTCCTGGCAACTGAGCCATACAAAAAGTGCTTTGCCCATAAGATTTTCTTTTGGCAAAGGCCCCCAGTAGCGACTGTCTTTGGAGTTGTCCCGGTTGTCTCCCATCATAAAATAATTTCCCTCAGGAACATGAAAGGGTTGCGCCCACGTTCTTGGGTTGCCTTTAAAATGAATCAAGCGATGGGTGTGCTCGCCCACTTTTTCTTCGTAAAAGTCAAAAAACTCAAACGAACCTTCCAGATCCGTGCTATCTACGGCGTAATAGGGAGATTGAGAGGACGGATCCGCTGAAGACACTGGCAATTCCACTCGCGGAATGGGCTCGCCATTTACAACCAATTGACCATCATCCTTCATTTGGATCTCGTCACCGGGCAAACCAATCACCCGTTTAATCATAAAATAGGATTCGTCGACCGCTTTAAAAACAACGATGTCCCCCCGTTTGGGGCCCTCAAATTCCACAATCCAAGATTTTGAAAAGGGCCAGCGCACTCCGTAAGCAAACTTATTCACTAAAATGTGATCGTGAACCAAAAGGGTGGGAATCATACTGCCGGAAGGAATCACAAAGGGTTCAAACAACAACCAACGAAAAGCCAAAATGGCTAAAATAGCTCCGAAGAACGAGAAGAACCCATCTCCAAATTTTGTCTTTTCACTTTTTCCCTTTGCCACACTCACTCCTCTCTCAGAGGCTGTGATCTCCACGGACCTCAGTTAACAAAACGAAAGAATCGATCCCAACGGATCTCACGAGGATCGCACAAGAAGGGCACCACAGGCAATGTCTCATCACAACTGAGCCAAACCATTGAAGCCCGACCAATAATCGCATCCTCTTTTACAAATCGAGCCGGCGCCCAGGTTCGAGAATCGTCTGCCAAATCTCTGTGATCCCCCAAAACAAAATAAGATCCAAAAGGCACTGTGACGGGCCCAATAGGTGCAGATTGAGGACCTTCTCTTCCGTAAAGAACTCCGTATGCTTGATCCGACAAAATCTCCATCCACAATTCATATTCTTTGGAATCAAAATGATGGCCCCATCTTCGCTGTTCCGTTGGGTTTGGAAGGCGTCGCTCCAACACCGCTTCGTTCACATAAACATGGTTGTTTTCAATGTAAACCCGATCTCCAGGGACCCCAACAACCCGCTTGATGTAAAAAGGAGATTGATCCCCATCCCGTCGAAAGACAATCAAGTCCCCTCTTTTGGGAGCCGACCACTTCATGATCCACTTAGAGCTAAAAGGCCAGCGAATCCCATAAATCAACTTGTTCACAAATATATGATCGTTGGACATCAGCGTGGGCATCATGCTGTTTGTTGGAATCATATAAGCTTCCACAAAAGCCCAACGAACCGTCAAAGCCAACAAGATTGCCAGTACAAATGAACCTAATCCCTCGGTCCAAAAACGCTTGGACATAAAGCTACTCATCCACCTTTAAAATAGCGAGAAAGGCCTCTTGGGGGACTTCCACGCGACCAATGGACTTCATGCGCTTCTTTCCTTCTTTTTGCTTTTCAAGCAATTTTCTTTTTCGAGAAATATCTCCGCCATAACACTTTGCTGTGACATCTTTTCGAAGGGCGCCCACCGTCTCTCGAGCGATGATTTTCGCTCCCAACGCAGCCTGGATGGCCACCTGAAACTGTTGGCGTGGAATCAATTCTTTCAATTTGGCAGTAAGGGCACGACCCCGTGGTGTGGCTTTTGATTTGTGAACAATCAAGGAAAGCGCATCCACAGAATCTCCATTGATCAAAATGTCCATTTTGGACAGGTCCGACTCTTCGTAACCCAGGAATTCATACTCCATGCTGGCGTAGCCTTTTGAAATGGATTTTAAACGGTCATAAAAATCCATCACCATTTCATTGAGGGGCAACTTGTACTCAATGATCACTTTGGTGTCGGTAATAAACTCCATTTTAATTTGCACACCTCGACGGTCTTCACAGAGTTTTAAAATCCCACCAATGTATTCACTTGGAGTATGAAGGGTAAGCTTTACGATCGGCTCTTCCATACGATCAATCTTTGTCAGTTCAGGAAGTTTCGAGGGGTTTTCCAGATCAATTTCTTGACCATCTGTTGTGTAGACTTTGTAAACCACAGAGGGTGCTGTTGTGATCAAATTGAGGTTGAACTCTCGTTCCAATCTTTCTTGGACAATTTCCATATGGAGAAGTCCCAAGAATCCACAACGAAATCCAAAGCCAAGAGCCGCCGAAGTCTCCATTTCAAAACTGAGACTGGAATCGTTCAAAGCCAATTTGTCCAAGGCCTCTCGCAAATCTTCAAAGTCTGAAGAGTCCACGGGAAAAATGCCCGAAAAAACCATGGGTTTGATTTTCTTAAAACCGGCAAGCGGCGCCGTGGCGGGCCGCTTGGCATGGGTGACGGTATCCCCCACTTTTACATCGCGAATGTCTTTGATTCCGCAAATCACAAAGCCCACTTCGCCCGCATCCAAAGAATCCAGGTTCATGGCAAAAGGAGCAAAGACTCCCAACTTTAAAACTTCATAGTCTTTTCCTGCTGCCATAAAGCGAATCTGCTCGCCCTTTTTAATGGTCCCGTCTTTAATTCGGCACAAAACCACCACGCCCTGGTAGGGATCAAACCAAGAATCAAAAATCAGAGCTCGCAGAGGAAGCTCACGGTCTGCCGTGGGAGGAGGAACTTTGTCCACAACGGCTTGAAGAATTTCTGTAATTCCTTTGCCCTCTTTGGCGCTGGCCAAAATGGCTTCGGAAGTGTCCAAACCAATGGCATCTTCAATTTGCTGCTTCACACCTTCGGGATCCGCGGCGGGAAGATCAATTTTATTCAAAACAGGAATGATTTCTAAGTCATGCTCCAAAGCCAAATATACGTTTGCCAAGGTTTGCGCTTCCACACCTTGAGCCGCATCCACCACCAAAATCGCACCTTCACAGGCGGCCAAAGATCTTGAGACTTCATAGGAAAAATCCACGTGCCCGGGGGTATCAATCAGATTGAGCTGATACACTTCGCCGTCATTGGCTTTGAAATTGATACGCACGGTTTGAGCTTTAATGGTGATCCCACGCTCTCTCTCCAAGTCCATATTGTCTAAGAACTGTGCCTTTTTCTCTCGGTCTGAAAGCGTTTGAGTGGCCGACAAAAACCCATCCGCCAATGTGGATTTCCCGTGATCGATGTGAGCAATGATTGAAAAGTTGCGAATGTGTTTCGGATCCATTTTGCCTTTTTTGCCGCAAGAATTTAAGGAGGGCGCAATCGCGCAAGGAAACATCAGCACGCCTTCCCCGGTTTCGAGGAAGGGTGTTGCCTTGATTTTCGGCACCCTCACGATTTCAAAATCGTCCTATGGTATACCGAATCTCACAGATGGGTAAAAGAACTAATTGAAAAAGGACTTCAAACGCTCCACTTCGTCCAGCTTTTCCCAAGTAAATTCTGGCTCGGTGCGCCCAAAGTGACCATATGCTGCTGTCTTGGAGTAACGGGGCTTCAAAAGATCAAAACGATCTACAATCGCTTTGGGTTTCAAGTTCCAAAGTTCTTTTACAGCGCGAGCCAAATTTTCGGCTCCCACTTGAGAGGTTCCATAATCTTCCACCATCACACTGACAGGATCTGCAACTCCAATGGCATAAGCCACTTGAACCAAGCAGCGCTCGGCAAGTCCTGCAGCCACCAAGTTCTTTGCAATATGACGAGAAGCATAGGCCGCGGAACGATCCACTTTTGAAGGATCTTTTCCAGAGAAAGCTCCACCACCATGGGCTCCATGGCCACCATAGGTATCCACGATGATTTTTCTTCCGGTCAATCCACAATCACCCACGGGGCCACCGATGACAAATCGACCGGTGGGGTTGATGTGAATCTTGGTGTTGTTGTCCATCAGTTCTTTAGGAATTGTTTTTTCAATCAACTCTTCTCGAACCAAAGCTTTCACCTGATCCAAAGTGGCTTCTTCCGTGTGCTGAGTGGAGATCACAACAGCATCGACGCGTTTGATCTTTCCGTCTTGATACTCAACCGTCACCTGACTTTTAGAGTCCGGGCGAAGAAAGGAGTTTTTGTCCTTCTTGCGAATGTCTGCCAAATTTTTCACCAATTTGTGAGAAAGAGAAATGGAAAGAGGCATGTACTCTGGGGTCTCATTGATGGCGTAACCAAACATTAAACCTTGGTCCCCAGCACCCTGTTCCGCAGCATCGACTCCCATTGCGATGTCAGGACTTTGCTTGCCCAACCCAGTCAAGATGGCACAGGATCTGTAATCAAAACCCATCTCTCCATTGTCATAACCGATTTCTTTGATCACGTTTCGAGCCACGGCGGTTAAATCCACATTGGCTTTGGAGGTCACTTCCCCAGCAAGCATGACAAACCCCGTTGCGGCCATGGTCTCACACGCCACTCGAGAAAGAGGGTCACCTGCAAGGTATGCATCCAGGATGGCATCACTGATTTGATCTGCCACCTTATCAGGATGGCCTTCGGAAACGGATTCGCTGGTAAATAGATAGTTTTTCAAAGAGTCCTCCTTGCCGCGGATGTTTGGGCAAAGAAGACTCCTAACAAGACGCTCTTATAGGGTCAACTCGCTTTGCGAAGTGGACGGCCTCGAGACTTGGTTTTTTTGAGCTGACTCATGATTCGGGTCGCCGCCTCATCCAGACAGCCAAAAAAATCTTCGCCCTCAGATTGAGCGACAACCTCATTGCGTTTGGACCTCAAGTGCAACTGGACTTTTTTGGTAGATTTCGCGTAGGAAAAAGTCACTGCCACATGGATGGGTTCTTTCTCAAATTTCCCTATTTTCTGAAGTCGGTCCATGGCGTAATTTTCTAATTCTTCGGATGATTGCAGGTCTCGAAAACGAAATTCAACGAACATATGCCTCCCTAAGGGTCAAAGCCTCTACTTAAGTCCTTATCGGAAAGGTCGAGGTTTTCTGGAGATCGCCGGTTTCAATTTCTCAATTCGAGCCAACTAAAAAAGCTTTTTTCTTTTTGAAGAAGGAAGAATTTTTAACACGTCCCTATATTTTGCCACGGTTCTTCGGGCAATCTTAATACCGTCTTTCTTCAACAACTCGACGATTTTTTGGTCAGACAATGGGTTCTTGGGGTTTTCCTGACTGACCAAATCTTTGATTTTTAATTTCACAGATTCGCTGGCCAATGAATCTCCATCCGTCTTCGAAATTCCCGAATTGAAAAAGTACTTCAGTTCGAAAATTCCACGAGGGGTATGAACATATTTGCTTGTGGTCACACGGCTCACCGTAGATTCGTGCATTCCAATGTCATTTGCAATGTCCCTTAAAATCATAGGCTTAATGTGCTCGGGACCTTTTTCGAAAAAATCTTGCTGATGCTTTACGATACTTTCGGTCACCTTATAGATGGTTCTTTGCCGCTGGTGAATGCTTTTGATCAACCAAACGGCTGACTTCAACTTTTCTTGAATGTAATCGTGAGCTTTTGCTGTGGACTCTTTATCCCCTTTTAAAATGTTCTTATAAAGATTTGAGATTCGAAGCCGCGGAAGCCCATCTTCATTCAAAGACACCATGTATTCGTCACCGACCTTGTAAACGTAGACATCCGGAGTGACAAACTGGGTGTCTCTAGGCATAAAAGAGCGGCCCGGTTTTGGCTCCATGGAGTAAATGATTTTACAAAGCTCAATGATGTCCTCAAGAGGAGCCTCCATGGCCTTTGCAATTCCGTTGTAGTTCTTCTTTTCCAAATCTTTCAAATGATTGTTCACCAAATGAACCAAATCATTGGTGTCTTCTTCCAAATGCTTGGCCTGAATGATCAAACACTCTTTTAAATCCCGCGCTCCGACGCCGGGAGGATCGAACTCTTGAAGGAAAGGAAGCATTTCTTCCAGTTCTTTTTCATCCACGGACTCTTCTTGCGCCACTTCGGACAACGGCGTTTTAATGTATCCATCGTCATCCACGTAGCTGATCAAAATCGCAAGGTAGCCTTCTTCCTCATCTGAAAAACCTCCCAAATTCATTTGCCAAAGCAAATGATCATGAAGAGTGGTCTCGGAAGAAATCATGTTCTCATAGTTCATGATCTCATCCGTACCTCCGGGACCCGATTGTGGAGGTTTGTATTTGGAGTCGACGTAGTTCTCCCACTCAAACTCATCTTGAGTGCGAGGATCTGAAGAATCCTCGGTTTGATTTCCTTCATCGGGATTCGCTTCGCGGGCTTCTAAACGAGAGGCCTCTTCGGCAACATCTTGCACTTCTTCAAGAACGGGGTTTTCATCCAATTCTTTTCGCACAGCCGTCTCAAGTTCAAGACGGGAAAGTTGCAACAATTTAATGGCCTGCTGAAGCTGAGGGGTCATGCGAAGTTGTTGAGACAACTTCAAACTGGTTTTAAGTTGCATTGCCATTGATAAACTCCTTTTTAAAGTCGGAAATTCTCACCCAAATAAAATTCTCTCGCACGCGGAGATTCCGCAATTTCAGAAGCAGTTCCTTCCACTTCCACGCGACCTTCTCTTAATATATATGCACGGTTGCATATGCCCAAAGTTTCACGAACGTTATGATCGGTAATCAAAACTCCAATTCCCCGCTCCGTCAGCTGAGTGATAATGCCTTGAATGTCATTGACGGCGATGGGATCAATTCCCGCAAAGGGCTCATCCAGAAGAATAAATTCCGGATCTCCTCCCAGTGCGCGAGCAATCTCTACCCGTCGGCGCTCCCCTCCGGACAATGCATAGCCATAGCTGTCTCGAATGTGCTGAATCCGAAACTCTTCCAACAAGCTTTCCAATCGCTCGGCACGTTCACTGGAAGAAAGATCACGGCTCTCCAGCGCCACCATAATATTTTCTGTCACCGTGAGTTTTTTAAAAATGCTCGGTTCCTGAGGAAGGTAGCTCAACCCATGCTGAGCTCTTTTGTACATCGGCAATTGAGTGACATCATGATCATTGAAATGAACGGTTCCTGTGTCCGGACGCACCAACCCGACAACCATATAAAAACTTGTTGTCTTACCTGCACCATTGGGCCCCAAAAGTCCCACCACCTGACCCGAGTCCACACTAAAGGTCACCTGATCAACCACTTGTCTGGTTTTAAATTTTTTACTGATGCCCACAATTCTCAATTGGCCCATCAATTTTCCTCTTTCAATCGATTCATATTCATTTTTGCTTTGGCTCCAATGACTTGAATGCGCTTTCCTCCATCATGAAAAATAATTTTTTCTCCATGAAGCTCATCCGAATTTTGAACCACACGTGGGTTCCCAGAAAACACATACTTGTCCTCTTCGAAATCCACTTTGACTTCCTTGGAAGTCGCCCATTTGGTGGGATCACTGACTTTTGCCCCGCCAGAAAAAACCACAGACTTTAGAGTATCCTTGGTTGAATCATATAGAAAGTCGGCCTTCGGACCAGTTATTCGCATGTCATCAATGTCCAAAATCACCTCTCCCAAAAAAGAGGCTGTGACAGAGTTTCCATCGAACCGTGCGCGATCGCTGCGAATGATGGCCTTCTGACCTTTTTCTAAAATTTTCTCTGCTCGGACATCTTTTAAAACTTCAACCTTTGAATCATTGAGCATCGTCCTCAAACCTTTGCCGGTCAGTTTCAAGGCGTGAATACCCTTGGACTTTGGTCCCAACACTCGAACGAGCGAATCCGTCTGAAGCACTCTGTTTTTAGAAAAATAACTCATGTCATCCGTCAAAAAAACATAACCACTGGAAGTTTTTGTCACCACATTTCCAGAAACCTTCAAATCTTTCTTTGGAACTTCAATCAGACCTTTTCTTCCCTTCACGGAATAGGTCACGCCTTTGTTGCCATGAAAAAGCGAGTTCACTCCTTGAAGCTCCACTTGCCCAGAGTCCGGGTTTGAACGCGCCACATCGGACCAAAGCTCCCAATCCTTTTCCCCATCCCGAGTTTCAAGCATATGTACGGATTTCATTTTTTGATCGCCCGCAAGCTCCGGAGGAACACCGTTGGAATGGGCTTTGGAATCTAAATCGGCGCCTTCTCCAATATCACTTCCAATCTTAGACTTCTCATTCTGAGACAAAGTCGTGGAGGACGCGGGTTCTTCGTCCAGCCCTTTCTGATCATCAATGGAAAGTGGCGCCACAATTAAAAGTTGGACCAAAATCGCAACACAAAAGACAAACAGCAAAGCTCGGTAAGCTTTGCGCTGGTTGACTCTTTTAAATGGAATTCGATTTAATTTCACAAGCTTCAGTATAGCTCAGTTCGTGCCATTGAGCACGAATTTTGCTAACACACCCTCCGCGCCTCCTCCCCCTCATTTTTTTCTTAGGTTGGGTTCGACGCTCTCCGATATAGTTTCAATGAAATGGTTTATTCTTCAAAGTGCTCGGGTGGAAGGCCCGTTCACCACTGAAATTTTAAAGCGAAAAATAGATTCCGGTGAAATCACCGAAGAATGCCAAATTTGGGGCCCCTTGCAAACTGGATGGAAATCCCTTGCGTGGTGGACACAGTCCCTTCCCCATTTAAAAGCGATCAAAGCCGACTTACAAATTGAAAACCAGTGGTTCTATGTAAACCATGGAAAAAGAATGGGACCTGTTTCCAGAGAAGAACTGGTCAATCAATTGAAGACTTTCACAAAGGATCAAGAAAGTGCTGCCCGCGCTTTGGTCTGGACCCGAGGCTTCAAAAAATGGACCCCTGTCATGGAACTTCATGACTTAATGAACGACCTCGGAATAGACCTCAGAAAGCACCCCCGCGCTCGTGCGCAAGGTAAGGTTACGGTCATCTTGAACAATCAAACCTACATTTCTAGTTTAAAATCCATCAGTGAAGGAGGATTGGGTTTGGAGCCCATCCCGATGCTCTATCCCGGCGAAGAAGTACAAATTCGAATTGAATCTGCTGATTTTGGAGGGGAGATCAGTGCCAAGGCTGAAATTCGCTATGTGAACGAGAAAAATATGGGCCTTCAATTTAAGGCTCTCAATTCTGAAAACAAAGCGAATATCGTCACTTACATCAAGACTAAAATGGATATGATGTCGCAAAATCGAGCTGCCTAGAATTTCAGATCAATTGATGGCACTGTCCTCTGGCTTTTTAAGAACTGCAAAATTGATCTCTTGAATTCCTGCCTCAGTGACGGTGTACATGATTTTCTTTACACTGAGAAAGTCCACAGTCTTATCTGCTTGAATGGTCAGCTTTAAAAAATCATCAATCTCTTCCTCTTGCTTCGGCCCGGTCTTTGCTTCATTGACTGCGCTCCGGATTTTTTCACCAATGGAATTCTTTTTTTCCGTGCCCAAACGAATCACTTCGCGAATGGGTTTCTCAAGCTTTGGCAAAAGCCAGTCCTCTGCAGACTTCAAGTCTTCAATGGTCGCCACGATTTCATTGTTAAAGGAAATGCCCTCTTCAGAAATCACTACAACATTTGAAGGCTTAAGCTCCTTCACTTCCATTGCTGAAGGCAAATTGACCTTGTCACTGATGGGCAGCACCTGGTTGGTGGTTGCATAATTTTGAAGAAGAAATACCACCATAACTGTAAACATATCCACCATGGCCGTCAGCTGAAGGACCGCAACAGCACTTCGTTTTGAACTTTTCAATCTTCCATGACGACTGCGAAGTCCGGGCACTCGAATTGCCACTATTCTGCTCCTTGTGTTGCCACTGAAATCATCGGAAAACCTGAATTCAAGAGAGCATCCATTCCAACAATAAGAGAATCATAAGGAAGCTCATCTAAAACCGTAATTACCGCATCCTCTTTTTCAGGGTAAATCTCTTTGATCTGTTTCAATTTTTCGATCAAGGTCTTTTGATCGTATTGATCATCGACCTTGGGAACTTGAAAGCGACGCTGACCGATGACGACCTGGTAACCGTTCGTTTGCACATCTAAACGGAAAGGAATCTCTGCTCGGGGAGGAGGAGCGACCGGCTCCGCAGAGGTTTTCTTTCCGTAAATGGAACTTCCAATTTGAATCATTGAAACCTGAGTCCAAACCGCAGTGAGGAGCAAAAAAATGATCATCACCGACATCAAATCGATGAAAGGGACCAAATTTAAATCGACACTTGCAGCGCGGTTGCCTGAACCACCGTCATCAATATGGGCCATGTTAGCCTTTCAATTTGTCTCTGTTAGAGACAACCAAGTTCATCAAAGTCATGCTGCTTTCTTGCATATCGTTGATGGCTCGACCGATTCGAATTTGAAAGAATCCAAAGAAGAAAATGGCTGTAATCGCAACCATCAAACCGAACGCCGTACAGTTAAGAGCTTCAGAAATTCCTTTTGAAAGTTCTGCAGCCTTGGTTGCGGCATCCGCTTCCGCAACACCACTGAAAGATCGAATCAAACCAATGATTGTTCCAACCAATCCAATCAAAACTCCCATGTTTCCAAAAACAGCGAGGAATGACACCCAACCTTCAAGCCGAGGAGTTTCACGCAATACGGAAGCATCCATGGCCACCTGAATTTCTTCATCTGGTCTTCTATTCATCGCTTGAACCAAACCCGCCTTCAAAGTGTTGGTTAAAGGGGCGGGCTTACTATCACAAAAAGCAATGGCCTGCCTCAAGTCCCCACGAAGAATCATCGCAAAAAGATTTTCGGCCACCTGAGACTTATCAATTGTAAGTCTTTGCAAAGCCATAAATCTTTCCACCACCAGAAAGAGTGTGAGCAAACCCACAACCAAAATGATGTACATGACCAGTCCGCCTTCACAAAAGGCCTTCGCAACAAAGTTGCCGTAAGCAGCACACTGGTCGGTGAGTACCGCATTTACTGTTTGATTTTCCAAGATATCCTCCCCTTAATTTCCTTATTGTGATGCAAACACGAACGGATAACTCTCGACCTCAGCCAAAGTATTTGGAGGTGGGTCTGGGAATGTCCATGTTTGAAGTTTTGACTTAATACATTGGGCCACTTCCGCATTGCCCATATCGTTGGAAACCACTTTCGCAGATTTCACTCGCCCTTTTTCTTCGATCACCCATGAGAGAGTGATTTTTCCAAAAAGATCGGGCTGACGTTGAAGGGCACGCTCGTAACAGGTTCGAATTTCACGAAGGTGGTCGCGAATAACACGACGAATGGCTTCCTTGTCAATAGAACCTGTAAAACCGGCTCCTCCGCCACCCACATCGATTTCCACAGAGCCTTTTTTACCAATTCCGCCGCTGCCATATCCGGTGGTTCCTGTTCCACGGCCTTTGGTTCCAACGCCAGAGATACCGACAATGGACTCACCTTTTCCGCTGGCCCCTTCTTTCATCTTGGTTCCCAAACCTTCACCCGGTCGAGTGTCTGCCATTCCGGAAGTTCCAGTGGCTTGGTCCGCAAGACCCTGCAACTCTCCAGAGCCCGAATAAGCTTTGTCTAATTTGTCCTGAAGACCTTTTGATCCAAAAGCACTCATCAAACCGGTTTTCATTGGATCGGGCTTTGCAGACTTCGCATTGGCTCCATCTTTAGCGGCTGTCTTTTGAGAGCCTCCGGGACGAGCAGACCCCACCTCTTTAGATTTAGAAGGCTTTTTGCTGGGGGCCACTTCACCGGCTTTACCAGGTTTACCTGCTTTTTCTTTTGAAGGAGTGGGCGTTTGTCGTTCCTGCTTAGCCGCCTTCGAGATCGGAGATTTTTCTGCGACCTTCACTACCTTTTTTTCGGTGGGAACCTGTTGGGGCTCGTCCTTCGCAACCACGATCTTTTTCTTGGGCGGATTAAATTTCACAATGGCTTTTCTTAAAGGCTCTTCAATCATCGCCTCATCCGGATTCAATGTCTGAGGAGCATAAACGAACATGTAAAGACTAAGGATAGATCCGATCACCAAGGACAAGACCACACCCGTCAATTCTGAAGTGGAAAGATCCAGCAATGGAGCCGCTAGAGCTTTGGGAGTGGCCTCTTTATATCTAACGATCAGTGAAATCAAACCATGGTCCAAAGCCACTCGTATCATTTCGCCTTGTTTCAAATCCAACTCGTAATGATCACCACTGTCTCGCAGCTTGTTCATGCGCGCCAGTTGCTTGATGGGAATGGAGTCATCAAAACGTACCAATTCGCCGGTCATTTCAGGACTGATACAAATCGTTGCTTGATCTCGGTTGAGTTTTACAAGTGTAAATGTAGATCCCCGCGCCATAATGGGAACAAACACATCACTGGACTCACTGCCACCGATCTTGATGTTTCCTTTGCGTGTAAAGTGATAAGTGGCAATGGCTCTTTCGTGCCAAAAAACGATGATCTCAACAACAGAGCCCTTTCCAGGACGAACCACTTCTTTCGGATCCGAATTGAAGCTGTCTGGAGCATAGGTTTTTCCGGAAACACGACCACGCTTTTCTTCCGGAGGACGTCCCTCCACAGAATCCTGTGACAGCGGAGGAGGAGGAACGAATGTCACCTCCTCGATTTCTTCAGGCTCATCAGGTGTGGACGGTTCTTGAATGGACGGCGGCTCCTCAGGTTCCGACGGAGCTTGAACCTCTTCTTCTTCGGGTGCCGGCTCTCCTAAACTGAGCTTTGCAGTTTCTTCAGGAAGTTCCGGAGGCTCTTCATTCACCTCTGGTGCGGCGGGTAGGTCTTCCTTATCCGTAGCCATAGGCTGAGGAATTCCCGCTGGCCGAGGCACTCCAATAAAAAACTGAACCACAAATGGGCCTAGGCGAATTTCTTCGCCCGACTTAATTTCAGACTCTAAAACACGCTTCCCACTGAGATAGGTTCCTGTTTGAGATCCCAAGTCAGAAAGAACCACCTGATTGCCACGATCATCCAGCAGAGCATGAATGGGAGAAATAGAATCATCTTCCAAAGCAACCTGAACATCTCCCCCGCGACCGAAGACCACTTGCGGAGTTGTAAACTGTTGAATATTGATCAGCTGACCATCACGGTAAATTTTTAAGACCAGTGGTTGCTTCATTGATCCACTCTCCCCACTGGAATTTTCTCAGCGTCTCTTCTCATCTCCGGAAGAAAATTCTCTCTCAGTTTGATCAATCGCTTGTAATTGAATTGCTTTTTTTGAAGAAGATAAAAAAGTTCAGGCTTTCGAAGTTCACCTTCAACCAACTCATCATCAAACTGAATTTTCTCTGTTCGAACATCACCCGCTTTGGATTTTGAAGACTGTGCCCATAAGGGCAAACCTAGGAAGAGGCTCAATAACGAAATCCAAATTCCATAAGTCCTTCTGTTCATCCAACCAAAACCCTTCAACATAGTTGCCTAATCCTTCAATTGCGATATCTGACCTTCCAAATACCGCACTTTTTGCTGCATATCTCTATCATCTGCCAGAAACTTAAGTTTATTCAAGACTTCAGTGGCCTTGTCTTTGCTTTTTATTCTTTCCGCCAGAAGAATTGTTTTGTTCAATAGAACAGAAGTATTTTGTCCGTCTACTTTTAAAACTTTATCATAGTTTGAAAGAGCTTCATCGTTCTCACCGACGTTGGCCGAGGCAACACCCAAACCATTAGCCATTTCCAATTGATGAGTCGTTGATCTCGAAAGTCCTTCATAAATTTTGGACTTCATCGGTTTCAAAATTTCATAGGCTCTTTTGTAATCAAAATACTTCAAATAGATACTTGCTAGACTTTGGACGGTGGGTAGATGTTTAGAGTCCAGCTCATTCGCTTTTTCAAAAGATGCCAAAGCCTCCCTCAAATCCCCTCGCTCTAAATAGATAATCCCAAGATTGTGAAAAATAGCCGGCTCATTGGGACTGGACTTCAACGCCCGAGTTAGAATGATTTCGGAGAGCCCCGGCTCATTCTTTGCGTGGTGAATCGTTGCCAGAGCCATCAGTGCCCCTAAGTCTTCCGTATTCTTGCCCAAAAGCTTTGATGCCTCTCGCACCGTATTGGCTTCACTGTTAGAATCCACGGCAAACTTCAGATCTTTGTATTCGTCTTTAGACAAAAGTTTGCTGGTGGAATCCCACTCGGAACTAACGGCAGCCTGCTCCTCTTTATAAGACAATTGGGAAGGATCCAATTGAAACAACTCATGGTGGGCTCGAATCAACCACTCTGAATATCCCTTCAAAGCAAAACCACGTTCGATGGCCGATTTGTAATTGGCAATGGCTTCCTTCTCAAAAGGTGCTGCAATTCCCCGCACGCCCTCTTTGTACTGCTTCAACCCTTCCTCGTCTAAGCCCTTAGGAGTGGGTGCGCCAAAGATGGCCGCGGCCATATGTTGGTAGGCCTGACCTAACAGTGTCAGAGACGCAACAACCGTAGGCCCATCATCATAGGCAATTACAGACTTCAGATCATCCTTCAGCTTGTTGAGCAGCGAAAGCTTCTTGTCCACCGCTGATTTTTGCTTTGCCGGGTTTGCTGGAATTTTAACCTTAGTAAGTTCCTCAAACCGCCCTTTGACCAAATCAAACTGAGCTTCCGCGGCGAACCTCACACCAACACTTTTAGAATTCTTTGAAAGAGCCTCCTGAGAAGCTACCGTCTTTTTCAGCCAACGCTCATATTCGGAGTTTTTGCGTTTCTTTCGGAAGATCTCCGCATTTCGAAAGGCGGACTCTACAACAGCGGATTTGTCTTTTGTGGGGCTGGTGTAAAATCGTCCGTAATACTCCGAGGCTTTTGAAATCCCGCCTCTTTGCTCCCAAAGTTTTGCTAGTAAGAAGAGAGTGTCATACTTGTCATCGCTTCTACTTCGGTCGAAATACTCCTGATAGTTTTTTGCTGCAGATCTGTACCTTCGAACACCATCTTGGATGACGGCTGCGTTGAACAGATAATCGATGGCTTCTTTTTCTTTAGGATTCTTAGAACCATAGTTTTCCATCATAGACGCGGCTTCTTTGTAACGCCCCACTTTTTCATACAGAGAAGGAAGAATTTTTTCAGACTTCTCTTTAATAGCTGCTTTGCCACCTTTTTTCACAACCGATTCATGCATATTTGCCGATTGCGCCAGAAGCCCGGCTCTTTCAAAATTCAAACCCGCATTAAAGAGAGCTGTGATTGCCAAATCAGATCCCGGGTTTTGATCTGCAAAGGCTTTAAAAGACTCCGCACTTTCTTGATATTTCTTTTCGGACTCTAGATCTTGAGCCTTCTTGAAAGACACTTGTTGCAATACCGATTTAACCTGAGTGCCTACTTGCCCACTCGCCAGATCTTCATTCTTCAAGATTTCTGTTCCAGCCTTTTCAAGCCCCACGAAATCTTTCTTCAAATTGTAAATATCTAGAGTTAAATTGGCTGCATTCTTTGCATAGTCGGACTTGGGATACCCCTTAATGATTTCATTGAACTCGTTCAGCGCTTCATCAAACATATTGTGGTAGTAATAAAGCGCGCCGGCTTTGTATTTGATCGCCGGAACATTTTCTCCTTTAGGATAGGTCTCTTCATATTGCTTAGATGCCAACAGGAAGTTTTTCACGTTCTTTTCAAGTGGAACGGGATCCAGTGAATCTCCCAAACGATCTTTCAAATCTTTTTCTGAAGGCAGGGCTTTCTCTAGAGCCAATACCGTATTCAAACGAGATTTTTCTGCGTACTGGGACTTTGGCGCATTTTTAACAATCCAGTTGTAGTGGTAAGCCGCGCCTTCAAATTCCCCCATATCAAAAAGAAGTTCCGCAAAGAAAAAGTGCATCTCGTCGATTTTCTCTCCGGAATCAAACTTCTTAAAATAAAGCTGATAGGCATCTTTAGCCTTGTTTTGAGAGTACTTTGTACGAGAATTCTGGGCTGTCTGGTGAATTTGCAAGATGTGGTTTCTTAAGGTCGACTCCATCAACTGGTTGACCTTTTGAACCAATTCTCGCTTGTCATCGTTAGATTTTTGCCATTGGCTGCCGGGACCATAATTGTTGAGCCACTCAAAGAGCTCTCCGCGAAATTCGTTAGAAGTCGATGAAGTGGCATACAAACTGACGATCTGATACTGATACTCAAAAGCTTTTTCGGATTGTGGATTTTCATCAATCAAGCTTGAAAAGATCTCTTGAGCCGCCTTTCGATTTCCTGAGTCCGCATAAAAATAGGCGAGTTTCTCAATCAACTCTCTACCTTTCTTAGCTCCCACGAGTTCATCAAAATATCGACGGGCATTTTCAGGCTTTCCAGCCTCTGCATAAAAGACCACTAAATCCTTCGAAGCCTCCGACGCCAAACGAAGACGGGAAGGTCCCGAAGAGCCCCCCTTCTCTTTGCCTGCCCGAATCACTTTTTCCAAGGATCTTAAAGCCGAGGACATTTGTCCCAATTTGTATTGAGTCCATGCCAACTTGTACATACTGAAGGAGAACAACCTGCCACGTCGGTTCTTAGCAACCTTATGGTAGTAAGGAAGCGCAGTCTTATACTTTTCGTTTTCGAAATAATATTCGCCCAGAGCAAAGGCAGCCTCCTCATTATAAAAGCTTCGCGGAAATTTCTTTGTCAGTTGAGAGTAGTACTGACTTCCCGTCTTCGATTGCCCCAGTTCAAAATAGTTGTATCCCAAAAAGAAAAGTGCCTGATCCACCTTTTCATCTTTGGGATAATCTCTAATAAACCATTTATACAGCTGAATGGCTTTTTTGTTGTAAGCTTGAGCGGGCTCCAAATTCAGTTCGGGACGCTTCGATCTTTTTTTGTCGATGTACTCCTTCATTTTGGCCTCAAAATCTTGACTGAGTTTGAATTCAATCAAACGGGCCTTTTCCACATAAAGCTCCGCCAATCGAAGCCAGATTTCTCCTCTACGCGGACTGTTCTTAAATTGCTTTGAGAGTTTATAGAGTTGAGAGATTCCCTTATCCGTAGCCTTTTCCAAGTTGGCATCTTTGGTTCCCTCTGGATAGTAAAGGTTTGCTGTAGAGGGAGGTTTTACGGATTGAAGGTCCACACGGGCCCTGGACTTTCCAATGGATTTGTAGCCTGGAAGTTTCCCCTGAGATTTTTTCAGGGAAACTTTGTTGGCTTTTTTTTCAATGCGTTTTAACAGATCCCCAACGGTCCGCGATTTTCGAGTGGGCTTGGCATCTACAGCGCTGCCCACCATCAATCCTGCGAGCAGGACAAAAATCAACCTTTTAGCGACAGCTCTGTGTTCCAACATAGTGATAATTTCCTATTTCATCTAGCCAATACTCACCGTCAAAAGGCCAGTATTGATAACCATTCTTGATATAAAAATCACGGGCTCGTTCTTCATCCACCTGTTTTGGCTTTAAGTCTTTTCCTGAAATTTCTTTTTTAAGCTCTTCCTTTTGGCTGTTCAAAGCCTCAAATCGGATGAATCCCTCTTGCTCAAAAAGGTCCACCAGCTCCTGCTTGATACTCAGCAAATGGTATCGAACTTGACGACCTGCTTTCGCCTTAGCTTTTTTTATTCTTGTCTCTAAGACTTTCTTAGAATATCGACCGATGTTTCCGGCCCTCCAACTGGCCGGCTGAGCATTATAGATCCGCCGCTCTTCCAAAAGTTTACGAATGTAATTGTAAGAATTTTGAAAATCTCCTTCTTGAGAGATTTTTTGAGCCACCACGTAGGGCATGGGAGACGTGTCTGAAACTTCTCCTTTTTCACGCTTATTCATAACCTGAACCATCAAATTAAAATAGATTTCAGGGCTGCCCTTGTAGTCGAGCATCCGGTCCACTCTCGCATAAACAGGCTTATAAAGTTTAGAGAAGAGATCTAAAACTTTCTCCACTTCATCAAATTTGCAAATGTACAGATAGACGATAGAACGCAAAAGCAACGACTCTGGCAAATAGTAGCCTTCATAGTAGGCGGAATGAAGGGACTGAAAGTTACTGAGAGCAGACCGAAAACGACCCGATCTCATCATGGCCCAACTGGATTCAAATAGAGTGTCATGCCAGAAGGATGAATCTCTTGGAACCTGACGGTAAGTTTCAATGGCCCGGTCCCAATCCTTCATTTGGTAATAAACTCTCGCTTTTCCCATGAGGGCTCCAGCACGAACGGTGTCATTGGGGCCAGCAGATTCACGCCGAATGGCCAATTGATCAAAGGCATTTAGTGCTTCTCTCTCCTTTCCAGCCAAAGCATAGGAAAGACCCTGATTGTATTTTGCTTTGGCATAAAGAGGGTTTGTTGGTCTCACCCGAGAAAAAGAACTGGCTGCAGAGAGATACTGCCCCCCTCTTTGCTGAAACTCACCGATTCGAAAATAGAGCATGTCCCGTTGCGAGGAGGGAAAGCGCTTCACTTGCACTCGGGAAATTGCATAGTTTAATAGCGAGTCATCTCCCAGAATATCCGCCACAACTGATAGCTTTTCCAGAGCCAAGTTCACATACTTTCCATTTCCTTCCTTAACCACGGAAATAAATTGGAACGCTGAAAGTTGATACATTTTCATTTTCCAAAGGTTCAAACCCAAGATGTAGCGAATGCGAGGAGCCTGACTGCGAAATCGAGGATTGTACACCAATCGAAAGAGAATCTCTGAGGCCTCTGCATATTTGCGCTGCCGGCTCAATTGAAGGGCCTGACGAAATTCCGAAACTGAATTTGACCGAGTTCTTCTTTGAGCAACTGAACGCCCTTTCCTATTTTGAGCCACCATCAAATCTGAATGGCTCTCAAGTGTGGCCGACTGACTTAAACCAAAAGAAGGAACGATAAGGGATGCGATCAGGATTAAATTCTTCATCGATAGGTTGCCTCCGGAAAGAACCAGCTCAATCCCAAACCGATAAAGAAATCATTTTGAGCCAATTTGGATGAATTGCCGTTTTTATCAATAGCCGTGGCTTGGTAAAAATTGAGCATGATGTCCCATCGAAAAGAAAAGGACTTTGAAACCGCAAAGTTTTGGCTCGTGGCCACATGAACTGTGGGCTCTCCACTTTTCACATCTGTCGTGGTCGTCCCTCCACCAAATGAAAAGCTCAGATCAAAAGGAACAATAGACCGATTCAATAAAGATATTTTACCATAGATGGGTGACCAATTGATTGCAGCGCCCAGGTAAGAACGCGGGGTGACCGTATTGGCTGCTTTCACAAGGGCCTTTTCCTCTAGATCTTTTGTCACTTGGCGCGCAGCCACTCCAAACCAATTTCCCACCAATGAGGCTCCCCAGTTTTCAGAAAAGTGGTAGCCCAACTTAAATCCGCCACCCAAATTGTTGAAAAAAGGGTTATTCAAATTCGTAAAGCCAAGTGCTGAAAGTTCGAAGCGACCGGTTTTTGGTAAAAACCGTTTTTGAATCACGGCAACATCTTCAAACGCTTGCAAGCGAGCAAGATCGGATAAGTTTTGTACTTCTTCGACCTTCTTCGATGAATTTTCTTGAGCTTTTTTGGTATTCACCCGGTTCTGATCTTCAACCTGTTGATCCAAGCGATCATAAAGCTCTTCTACCTCTCCATCCGATTCGGGAGAAAGATCAAGCTCCTGTCCGATCACCGGTGTCCATGCAGATAGAAATATCAATAGACATACGAACTTTTGAAAGGGAAAAAGGTTGGACACATGTACTCCTTGATGCATTCTCATGTCGCTCACTCTAAATATCTTCAACTTTTTTAGTCACTTAGGAAAGCCTCGACCGACCCTAAGTCGAGAGTTCCTTAAAGAAGGAATAGAAGAGATGCGAGGACTTGGTTGTTTACATGAACATTCTCCTCAAAGTCAGATGCCGCAGGAGGTGGACTGGCTGGACGAGAGGCTGGGTCCGGACCCTTGAAAATCACGGTTTTAAGATCCAATCGCAACCCGACATTGTTGGTAAAGAAAAGTGTTTGTCCAATACCTAAGTTGAGCCCGAAGGTGCTACGATCTTCAATGTCCAAGTACATCAAACCCACATCCGCAAACAGATTCAAATTCATCACTGTTTGCTTAGACAGTGATATCTTTCCATAATAAGCCACAAACTCATAGTTCATGATGGCTGCCCACTGAGGCTGTGGGCTGCGGTCGGGATCCAACCCTTGATCCGTTTTGATCTGCTCCCCATAATTGGAAAGACCGGGACTCCATGCTTGGAATTGCAAATTCACACCATGAATTTCATTGAAATGATAAGCCCCAAAAACTCCATATAACGTGTCGTTATAAAAGGGTTCATTCACCTCGAGACCCGCACCCAAACCAAACTGAAACCTGCCATTTGTTTTTACGTTTTTATTAAGCACGGCTTGAGTTTTTTCAAAAACGGGAAGGACAGAATCTCGGGCCAACTCTTCGTCGGGAAGCTCAATTTTGTCCGCGTTGGAAGACATTCCCATCACAAACAATGGGCCGATAAGAATGAGTTGAATCCATTTTTTTTGAAGCATGATTACAGTATCTTCAGCAGACTTTTGAAAGTATAGCGGATCCCGAAAAGATCTGGCCGTAAGCCTATAAGACTTGGGTCTTCAAGAGGTCTTGCAAGTGGATCAATCCGATCGGACGGAAGGGTTCTTCCGAATCCTTATCCACCACAAACAAGAGTTGAATCTGAAACTGTTGCATTAAAAATACCGCTTTTTCGGCAAGTTCCGAAGAATCAATGGTCTTTGGGTTTCGGGACATCAAGTCTTCCGCGGAATCCACCAATGGCTCCGAAGACTTCTCCAGTCGACGACGAATGTCTCCATCGGTAACCACTCCGACCAAACGTCCTTCATCAGTGATCACTCCCGCAACTCCACGCACGTCTTTGGAAGTCATTGCGGAAATCACCTTGGACATGCTTTCCTTCGGATGCACCAAAGGCAACGCCTCTCCGGAGTGCATGACATCTTTCACTCTTAAAGTGAGTTTGCGTCCCAAAGCCCCCGAGGGATGAAATTGCGCAAAATCTTCGGCCTGAAAGCCTTTGTCCTTCAACACCGCCATGGCTAAAGCATCCCCCAAAGCAAGTGTGACCGTGGACGATGAGGTGGGTGCCAATCCCAAGGGACAAGCTTCCTCTTTCACACTGATATCTAAAATCAACTGAGACGCCTGACCCAGCGTACTTTCAGGTTTGGAAGTCATTGCAATCATGGGAATTCCACGTCGGGCGACAAATTGAATCAATGCAGACAACTCATTAGAGCCGCCCCCATAACTGATGGCCAGCACCACGTCGTTGTCTGAAATGACACCTAAATCTCCATGGGAACTTTCGGCGGGATGCAAAAACACCGCAGGCGTTCCTGTCGAAGTAAAGGTGCTGGCAATCTTTCTTGCGATTTGTCCAGACTTTCCCATGCCGGTCAAAACCACTTTGCCTTTGCACTTGGAAATCAGCTCTGTGGATTGATCAAATTCTACACCCAAACGTTCGACAACTGCCAAAATGGCATCGGCCTCCACCTTCAATACGCGACAACCTTCAGCGACATGGGCACTCATTGAAACCTCACCGAATTTTTAGCTGTTGAAGACTGAGCCCGAGTTTTTTTGCGTGCAGGTGTTTTTGTTTTCTTCTTCAATCCAGTTTTTGGAACCGACTTTCCATGTTGCAAAGAGCTTTTCACAAATTCACGAAACAGCGGATGGGGATTCAATGGCCGAGATTTAAACTCCGGATGAAACTGAACCCCGACAAACCAGGGATGTTCTGAGATCTCAATGATCTCAACCAAATCTCTCTCTTTACAAATTCCCGACAGGGTCAAACCATGCTTTTCGAGAAGTCCTCGAAATTGGTTGTTAAACTCATACCGATGGCGGTGCCGTTCGAAGATTCGATTCTCGCCGTAAGCTTCACTCACTCGAGAAGATTTTTTCAAATCACAGGGATAGGCTCCCAATCTCATGGTCCCGCCCATTTCTTTCAAACCTTTTTGCTCTTCCATCAAATCAATGACTAGATTTCTGGCCCCGCGAGATTTGGAAGAGACAAACTCGCGGCTCGTTGCATCTTTCACGCCGCAAGCATTCCTTGCAAATTCAATGGCGGCCAATTGCATTCCAAAACAAATTCCAAAAAATGGAATCTGTTGTTCTCGCGCATAGCGAATGGCGCAAATCTTCCCTTCGGCTCCACGCTCACCAAATCCTCCAGGAACCAAAACTCCATCCACGCCTTCGAGCGCCGCGGCCACATTTTTCGCATTTAATTTTTCGGAATCGATATAAACAATTCGAACTTTAGAATTGTTGGCAATGCCACCATGAACCAAGGCCTCGTGAAGAGATTTGTAGCTTTCCTTCAAATCCACATACTTGCCCACAATTCCAATGGTGGTTTCATCTTTGGGATGTTTCAAAATCTCTACCATTTTGGTCCACCCCTTCATTTGCGGAGCGGAGCCTTCCAGGTTCAAACGGGAAACCACTTTGTCATCCAAGCCTTCTCCGTGAAGAACCAGTGGAACTTCATAGATGGAGCTGGAGTCTGTGGCCGCAATCACATTTTCGGGGCGCACACTGCAAAACAAACCAATTTTAGATTTGATTTCAGCGTCCAATTCTTTCTCAGAGCGACAAATCAGAAAATCCGGCTGAATTCCCACCTGCATGAGTTCTTTCACCGAGTGCTGGGTGGGTTTACTTTTCAACTCCCCTGCCGCGGCAATGTAAGGAACATAAGTAACGTGCACAAAAATCGAATTTTCAATTCCCACGTCCACCCGCATTTGACGAATGGCTTCAATAAAAGGAAGCCCTTCAATGTCACCGACGGTTCCACCAATTTCCACAATGGTCACTTCTGAACCTTGAGCCGCCTCAAAGATTCGCGATTTGATTTCATTGGTGATGTGAGGAATGACTTGGACGGTTCCACCCAAGTAATCCCCCCGTCGTTCCTTCGCAATTACGCTTTCGTAAATTTGTCCTGCGGTGAGACTGTTCGCTCTTCTTAAGCTGGCTTTCGTAAATCGCTCGTAGTGCCCCAAATCCAAATCGGTTTCGGCTCCATCATCGGTGACATAAACCTCACCGTGTTGAAGCGGAGACATGGTTCCCGGATCGACGTTGATGTAAGGGTCACACTTCATGATGCTGATTTTAAGACCGCGACTCTCTAACAAAGTCCCAAGACTTGCAGCAGTTAAACCTTTCCCAATGGAGGAAACCACTCCACCGGTGACAAAGATGTATTTTTGTTGAAGACGTTTCGATGTGGATCGTGTGGGATGTTTTTTTGTGCGTCGGGAAGAGGAAGTTTTTGAGGTCGTTTTTTTTCTACTTTTCACTTTAACTTGGCCTCCACCTTTTGAATGTCTTCGGGGGTATCCACTCCCCAAGATTCGTAATCCACCGGAACCACCTGAATTTTGGCACCCATTTCTAAGGCCCGCAATTGCTCCAGTCCCTCTGCCATTTCTATATCAGATGCCCCACGCAAACAGAAATCCTTCAGAAAATTTTTCCGAAAACCATAGATTCCGATGTGCTTAAGAACCGGATTTTTTTGAGTTTTATTGACCGAAAAAGCTTGGCGACTGAAAGGGATGGGAAACCGACTGAAATAAATGGCCTGACCCTTTTCATTGACCAGGACTTTCGCCGTGTTCATAGATCGAAAATCCTCCTCGGTTTCAAAGGGTCGAGCAAAGGTCGCCATGCTTACATCAGGTTGGTCTTTGAGGGTGGTCACTAGTAGATTCAACAGCTCCGGCTTCAACAGAGGCTCATCTCCTTGAATATTCAACACAATCTCTGAATCTTCCCCTTGGCTGGCGGCCCACACCCGGTCTGTTCCTGAGGGCAAGTCCGATTCGGTCATGCAAGCCTTTGCCCCCAAAGATTGGGCCAATTCAAAGATTTCAGGATGGTCTGTGGCCACAAGAACCTGGTCCAGTTCATTGGCTTTCAGTGCAGCATCAACCACCCACGCCAACAAGGGACGACCCGCGATCTTTTTGAGAGGTTTTCCGGGAAATCGTGTGGATCCAAAACGCGCAGGAATCACTCCGATGGCCATTATTCCTCCCCCTCATTATCGTCATTCAAATCCAAGCCCAAATAAGGGGCGATCCAATTTTCATAGATGTAGGTTTCTGCTTCTTCACAGCCCTTTTTTAACGAGGCTGAAACCAAAAGACAGGGCACCCCACTTTGCTTTTCGATTTGCGCCTTTCGCCGAAGCCCCTGGGAGCGGGAAAATTTGTCCGCCTTATTTAACAGAACCAAGACGGGCTTTTGAAAGTGGGCCCCCCATTTCACCAAAAGATCCTCATCCGCAGACCAATCTCTTCGAGCATCCATGATCAAAACCAATCCACACAAGTTGGGTCGATGGCTCAAATAGGACTCGATGGCTTGGGTCCACGCTTCCTTTTCTTTTTTCCCCCGAGATGCAAAACCATATCCGGGCATATCCACCCACCGGTAGTACTCGCCAAAATTAAAAAAATTCAAACTTCGCGTTTTTCCGGGAGTGCCACTGACCTTGGCCAGCTTCTTTCCAAAAATCGCGTTTAAGAAGGAGGACTTCCCTGCGTTGGAGCGACCCGCCATGGCCACTTCGGGCCGATCTTCATTGGGATAATCTTTGGGCAGCCAGGCGCTGCAAAGATATTTGGTGTGGTGCTTCTCGGAGGGATTCATGATCTTTAAGGCCTCTCACAATTGCCTGCAAAAGTCCATGTTCTCGGTCCGCCATTCTGGATGAATTGATCTCAAACTCAATCTACGAACACATCGCCTTTAAAAATTTGGGCTCAAACTTTGAAAGGAGTGAGGTTTTACAAAAAGGAGCTCAAATATGAATGGAACTCAAACCCTAAAAAGCAAATCCACCACTGGCGAAACCGCATTTATTCATCAACCGGAACAGGGATCCTGGGGATTTGAAATCAATGATCTGGTCAGTTTCGGCCGGGATTCCTCTTGCAACCGTTCCTTTGAAGACCCCTTTATGTCTTTGCGGCACGCTCGCATCGAGCGCAAACCCCAAGGATTTTTGCTTCGAGATTTGCGCAGTCGCAACGGCACATTTTTAAATGGAGCTCGAATTGTGGAAGCTCTTTTGAACGAAGGGGATCGCATTCAATTGGGACAAACCCACCTGACCTTTTCTTTCAAACGAGACCTCAAAGAAACCAACCACTCTCTGTGGAGCAAAAATTCCAAATGGGCCCAAACGCTTTCACAGATGGACAACCTTTCCCGATCGGATCTTCCGGTATTGATCTTGGGACCCTCTGGCGCAGGAAAAGAACTGATCGCAAAAACTCTCCATGACAAATCCTTGCGAAAAACCGGCCCCCTCGTTTGTGTCAATTGCAGCGCCTTGAGTGAATCTTTGATAGAGAGTGAACTGTTTGGACACACCAAGGGAAGTTTCACTGGAGCCACCTCCGATCGGAAAGGTGCTTTTGAAGCCGCCCGAGGTGGAACTTTGTTCTTGGACGAAGTGGGGGATTTGCCACTGAGTCTCCAACCCAAACTTCTTCGAGCCCTTGAAAACAAAGAGATTCGACCCGTGGGAAGAGACGACAGCCTTTCTACAGATGTTCGCATTCTGGCCGCCACTCACCACCAATTGAAAGAAAAGGTTTATCGCGGTGAATTTCGCATGGATCTCTACTACCGGTTGAATGTCTTGCAAGTTAAAGTTCCCGCCCTTTGGGAACGCATGGAGGATTTTGAAGGTCTTCTTTATGGGTTTTGCAAAGAAGGCGGCGTTTCGTTTTCTAGCAAACAGATTCGTCGACTGAAAGAATACTCGTGGCCCGGGAACATTCGAGAACTTAAAAATTTCGTTTTTAAAGCCAAGGCTTACTTGGGAGATGAAATTACCGATGATCACTGCATTGAACATTTGCTGGAGTCCGCGGATGAAGCTATTCCCTCGATTCCCAGCGAAACAAAATCTGAAAATGCAGGTATAGTTAACAGTGCCCTCCTGAAAGATTTGGAATTGGAATTGATCAAGAAACGACTGGCGGCCAACAAAGGAAATCAAAGACAAACCGCACTGGATCTGGGAATGCCCAAAAGCACCCTCCATGATCGCATCAAAGCTTACAACATTGATCTCCCAAAATTTAGGGTTTCAAAATAAAGGTCTGAAAGTGAACGTCTTCTATCCATCCTTGGGAGAGCTCCACATCCAATCTTTTTTTGATTTGGTTTTTTAAGCGGAGCTTTCCCAAATCCGTCAGCATGGAGGGATAGGTTTGATCTTCAAACTCCCTTTGAATCAAATCGTGAAATTCGATCTGGCGACTTTGAACCTCAATCGCAGCATCCTTGGAGTCCAACTCAAGAACCACTTCAAAGGCCCCCATGGGATTTCGATGCCCCTCACTGTGTTTTAAATTGACCTTAAATTTGTCGAATAAAAACAAATCAGGATCACGAGGGAAGGCTTTGTAAAACAATTCAAAATCTTCCCCGCCATAAAAATGTTCTTTATCGGCAACTTGATAATAGGACTGTATCAAAGGCGGATTGAGCGTGGGCAACCACACGCCTTTTAGATTTTTGTAAGTCATAAAGATAAGAGCCACACTCAAAATCAAGACGCCAAAGACAATGCCTTTTTGCTTTCGCGGAAGTGCTGCAAAGCGGTTTTTCCAAGCAACAAAAAATCCCAAGACCACTTTGAGTTGGGCCAAAACATACTGAAGCCATTCCTTGGGTTTTGTTTTTAAAAACAGGAGGAATTGGAAAAATTTTTGCGAAAGAAATCTTTTAAAATTATCGAACCTAAATTTGAGATTGGCTTTGATGTTGAAAAGAATCTTTTTGAACTTTGACTTGGGTTCTTCTTCGGCCTCTTCATTTAGCCCTTCGTCCTGAAGCTCTCCCAGGCTGCCCTCTTCATCCAACTCCACATCGGTCTGGACAGAGGCGACTTGGGTCAGTTCCTCGCGAAAACTCGGATCTTCTTGATCTAAGAGCGCATCAATATCGTCCAGCGCAATTTCATCTGCGGAAGGAGCGGACTCTTTGCTCTTTGATTCATCGTTTTCGGACATAGCTTCTATTATGGACTTAATTTTTCTCAAAATGAAACCGAAAAGCTCAATTGAGGACTGTATGAACAAGGAGGTCTATAGTGACTCAAGCTGCAGCAAGAATTTTGAGCGCCTTTGTGGTTTTGATTTTTCTAACTGGACCAAGTGCCTGTTCCTTGCTGGACCGAAGAATTCAATCGGTAAATTCAAATTCTTCCTACCAACCAGTTTACAATCCGAAAACAAAATATGCTTTGGAAGCCAAAGAAGAATTGGGGCTTCCCAATGGATACTTAAGTTCCTATGACCAACAACGATTGAACGAACGCATTTATCTGAAAGAATTGGAAAACCAGTTAGACACTCGTTCTGAAAAAGCCCAGTACTATCAGTTGCGCAGCAGCCTTGGGAGTGATCGTGAGCGCATTCAATTTTTACTGCTCGGCTCCAGAGAAGCAAAGGCAAGATGGATCACCATGCGAGGATTGAATCGCCAAGACTCTCACTCGGATGAGATTGCCAAAGTGATTGAATCCAATGATCTGGCATTGGGGATGAGTGAGTCCGCCGTTCGCGAAAGTTGGGGCGATCCTGACGTGATTGAAGTGGCCGGAAATACGGTTTATGGGTATGAACGATGGCGTTACAAGCGCATTGTTTCTGGAAACGATGGATACCAGCAAGAGCTGCGCTCGGTTTACTTCGAAGGCGGCCGCGTGGTCGGCTGGGAAACCGAAGACATGTAAGCCCATACGTCGACAACCCCCGCCCCGGACACCTAACATTTCCTGCACCCTTCGCCAAAAGGTACCTGCTTCCTTTTCCGATATGCACCGCATATCGGAAAAGGAAGCAGGTACCTTTTGGCGAACTAATACGTCGAAGAGTTAAATAGAGTTGTGGCTAGTTCGCCTGTAGACGAGGCGAAATAGCGGCGCAGGACATCCGCACATCGATTTTTGCGCGGCATGAGCTCGAAGGCGTATGCATAATACGTCGAAGAGCGAAATAACAAAGCAAAAATCGATGTGCGGATGTCCTAGTGGGCGTCGTCCCAGTTGGTGCCATAGGCCACATTCACCTTCAACGGCACTTTCATTTCGAAAATATTTTCCATGATGTCTTTCACTTCAGTGCTCCAGCTTTCGGCATCCTCTTTTTCGCACTCAAAAATCAATTCATCGTGCACTTGAAGCACCAGAGAAATCGGCAAATTCTGGTGGGCCTCAATCATCGCAAGCTTGACCAAATCCGCAGCGGTTCCTTGAATGGGCGCATTGATGGCCGCACGCTCCCCGAACTTTCTTAAAGCGTGGTTCTTCGATTTGATCTCTTGAATGAATCTTTTGCGACCAAAAAGAGTTTCTACATAGCCATTTTCATAGGCGGAATGAACCACCTTTTCCATGTAATCCTTCACTCCAGGAAAACGATCAAAATAGCGCTCAATGATGGCCTTGGATTCTGCCCGAGCAATTCCCAACGTGTCCGCAAGACCAAACACTCCCTGGCCGTAAGCGATT
Organism: Bdellovibrionaceae bacterium UBA6776; assembly: GCA_002453155.1. Lineage (GTDB taxonomy): Bacteria > Bdellovibrionota > Bdellovibrionia > Bdellovibrionales > UBA1609 > UBA6776. The sequence continues at coordinate 30,627 of DKGG01000055.1, read as the reverse complement.
CCAAAATTGACGGCCTTGGCCTGACGCCTCAACTCCGCATTCACTTCCTCCGGACTGCAATTGAAAATTTCAGAGGCCGTCGCCGTGTGAATGTCTTGGTCTTTTTTAAAGGCTTCAATCAAGCCTTTGTCTTCAGAAATGTGCGCAAGAATTCGCAGTTCAATTTGGCTGTAATCCGCCGAAATCAAGACCTTTCCTTCTTCTGCAACAAAGGCCTTTCGAACCTCTCGACCTCGAGCGGTGCGAATGGGGATGTTTTGAAGGTTGGGATTTGTGCTGGAAAGTCGTCCTGTGGATGTCGCTGCTTGATTCAAATGAGTATGAACGCGTTTTGTTTTCTCATCCACCAACAAAGGAATGGCATCCACGTAAGTGGACTTCAATTTGGAAAGCTCTCGATATTCGATCAACAGGTCCGCAATGGGATGTTCCGCCTTGAGCTTCATCAATACTTCGTTGTCTGTGGAAAATCCCGTTTTGGTTTTTCGACCTGGCGTGAGTTTTAAATCGGTAAATAGAATTTCCGAAAGCTGCTTGGGACTGGCCACGTTAAAATCTTTTCCTGCCATTTCATGAATGGCCTTTTCAAGCTTCTGGATGTCGCCGGTCAAAGTTTCACTTTGCCGCTTCAACTCTTCCACGTCGACCTTCACTCCACAAAGTTCCATGGACGCCAAAACCTCTTCCAGAGGATATTCCAGCTTGTCTAAAACCTTTTGCATCCCACTTTCTTTAACTTTAGCTTCCAAGTTTTTTCGAAGATCTGCATAAAGGGCAAAGTGCTCTTCCCAAGAAGTTAAATCTCCCACTTGAGCTTCGAGAACTTTCTCCAAAGATTCTTCAAAACCACCCACCTTGTCCGAACTTAAAATATGAGCTGCCAATTGACCGTCAAATTTAACTTGGGCATGACGAAGGCGAAGAAATTTAAAAACTTCTTTCAATTCGTAGCCACTCCACTGCAAGTTCTTCTTTTCCAGAACCTGCTTCAATTCATCAGAGCATTCACTGACAACAAAGATCTTTGTGCCCGATTCAAAGGCCAAACCTTTTCGACAATAGAGCGCTGAGATTTCAGAGTAAGGCGCCAAGTTCTTTTGAATGTCTTCGGTGGACCAATCGACCAACTGATAACTTTCGGAAGAGTTGGATTGGGAACTTTTGGTGGGCTCATTCTCAACCGCCACGTCCACTTTAAATTTGGAGTTTTCATTCTGAGCCACTTCCATGGTCTTTTCCAGGTTCTTAACAAAAGTTTTGAACCCCAATTGGACCAAAAGTTTTCTGAGCTCTTCCACATTGGGATCTTCGAAAATAGAAGTTTCCCAATCTACATCCAAATTCATATCGGTCTTGATGGTTGCCAACTCTTTGGACAAAAAGGCGTTGTCGCGGGACTCTTTCAGCTTTTTTTGCGTTCCCGGAGGTTTGATCTCCTCTATGTGCTCATAGATGTTTTCCAAAGTTTCATATTCAGAAAGCAGTTTCTGCGCCCCTTTGGGTCCGATCCCGCGAACCCCAGGAATGTTGTCACTGCTGTCTCCACAGATTGCCAAATAATCGATGATTTGATCAGGTCGGACTCCCCACTTCTCCACCACTCCTTGAATGTCGGTCCGCTTGTCTTTCATAGTGTCGAGCAAAGTTACATTTTTGGTGACCAATTGGGCAAAGTCCTTATCCCCACTGACAATAACCACTTTGTAGCCTTTTTCTTCTCCTTGTTTGGCCAAGCTTCCGATCAAATCATCCGCTTCGAATCCCAATTGATCCATGCTGAGAATATGAAGGCAATCTGTGAACTTTCTCATGTAGGGAACTTGAGGAACCAAGTCTTCTGGCATTTCATCTCGGTTGGCTTTGTACTCTGGGTAGATTTCATTTCGAAAAGTAGGTTCTTTGCGATCAAAGCAATAGATCAAATGATCGGGCTTTTCATCTTTCAAAAGCTTTTGCGTCATGGAGTAAAACCCGTAAAGAGCATTCGTGGGCATTCCATCAGGACTGGTCAAAGGAGGAAGAGCAAAAAAGGCTCGAAAGAACATGGCGCTGGCATCAACAAGATAAAGAGTTTTCATAGAGCTGATGTATAAGAATCCATGGACGCAAGCAAGGGTCCAAGCAGCGAGAGAAGTTTTCGTTATTTTTGAATTTTAGTTGTCGAGACCGTTTTTCAAATTGTTACGAGTCACTTGGTTCAAGTTATTTTCAGAAAGGTAAACTTCTGCCAGAGGGTCCATAGATAAGGACTCACTGTAATTGGTGAGGTGACTTTGCAAAGCTAAAAATTGATTGAGGGATTCTTCTTCTGGAGATTCGGAGCCATCTTCCCACTTTTGAATTTGAGCCACGGTGACTCCCATTCGACGGGAAAACTCCGCTTGGGTCCAACCCAATTGTTGGCGCAGTTGACGAATGGATTGTGCAGACCACTGATTTTCCAAATCAGACCTCCGAAGGCCTTTGTATACGAAAAAACTTTGAAAATTCCTAATGATTTTTGACAACAGTGGAAAGATGAAAAAATTCATAAGGTATTGAAATCACTTGGTTTCGGCTCGAACCCACGGGAGTTCGAGCCGGGGTTTATCAAGCAAAGGCAAAGGCTTGAATGTTAAAGGCCTCAAAACCCTTATGGGTTCGAAGCAGATCAAAAGACACCTGCTCCCCAAGAGAGACGGTCGAAATGTCTCCGCCAATGATATCGTAGGCATTGAAGTATGCCTCTTGACCATCTGGCAGCAGTATAAATCCATGGGAAGCGTCGGGAGAAATCCACTTAATTTGGCCACAGTTCAAAATGAAACCTCCTAATTTTGAGTGGGTTGATCCTCACTAAAAACAAAAATCAGTTCATCCTTTTTCACCAGGTCGAAACGATCCCTGGCCACACGTTCAAGGTGGCGAGGATCCTTCATGGCATCCAACTTTGCCTGCAAGTTTTGATTTTCAGAACGGACGCGTTCAATCTTGATGCGAGTTTCTTTTAAGTCGTTGCTTAAAACGTAATAGCGATAAAGACTTCCATCCAAAATAAGATTGGCAAATGCCAAGGCCAAACAAATCCATAAAACTTTTATTGGGCTTTGAAGGAGCTTCTGAACGAAGTCAAACGGAGTAAAGAAAATTCTTCTCACACCCCTATTGTAAACAACAGGATTGCGTAGCTGAAAGTCCAGTTTTTAGATTCTTAAAGGAAGGGATACGTTTTCTTACCGAGAAACTTCGCCTTTGATCCCAATCGCTCTTCAATACGAAGAAGTTGATTGTACTTGGCGGTTCTTTCAGAACGACACAAGCTTCCCGTTTTGATCTGACCACAATTGAAGGCCACCGCCAAATCGGCAATGGTTGTGTCTTCGGTTTCACCACTGCGATGAGACATTACACAAGAGTAGTTGTTACTTTGAGCCAGCTGAATGGTTTCAGCCGTTTCCGTCAATGATCCAATTTGATTCACTTTGATCAAAATGGAATTGGCAATCTGCTTATCAATGCCCACTTTCAAGCGCTCTTTGTTGGTGACAAAAAGATCGTCTCCCACCAACTGCATTTGCTTTCCGAGAAGTTGAGTTTGAAAAGCCCAACCTTCCCAATCATCCTCACTGAGTCCATCTTCAATGCTGACGATGGGAAAGGATCCCTGCCACTCTTTGTAAAGCTCTGAAAGCTTTTCCGCAGAGAGAGATTTTCCTTCCCAGGTGTATGCACCCTCTTTGTAAAGCTCTGTAGCGGCCACATCTAACGCCAAGTAAATGTCTTCACCCGCTTTGTATCCCGCCTTTTCGATGGCAGACAAAATCAATTCCAAGGCTTGGCGGTTTCCATTCAACTTCGGTGCAAATCCGCCCTCATCTCCAACAGCCGTCGAAAAGGATTTTTCATCTAAAATTTTTCGCAAGTGTTGAAACACTTCCACGCCCGCGCGAAGAGCCTCTTTAAAACTTCCCCCACACACAGGAGCAATCATGAATTCTTGCACATCCAAACCGTTGTTTGCGTGCGCTCCTCCGTTGATGATGTTCATTAAGGGAACCGGTAAAGTCACACCCGCGCCGCCGCCCACAGTTTCGTAAAGTTCTTTTCCTTGATCTGCAGCAAAGGCTTTTGCACATGCCAATGACACACCTAAAATTGCGTTGGCTCCCAATTCCCCTTTGTTCTTGGAACCATCCCGATTCAATAAAATCTCATCGATCTTTTTTTGATCTTCCAAAGACTGATTCACAACCAAAGGTGCCAAAACTTTATTGACGTTTTCAATGGCCTTGGTCACTCCCAAGCCCAAATATCGCTTGGGATCTTTGTCACGAAGTTCAACCGCCTCATGGGCACCGGTGGAGGCTCCTGAAGGAACAGCCGCTATCACTCGATTTCCTTTTTGAGTGACCATTTCCACTTCCAAAGTGGGGCGTCCTCGACTGTCTAGAATTTCACGGGCTTTTAAAGATTCAACAACGGAGCTCATCTAAACCTCCATACGAGCTTGAAGGGATTCTTTCTTTTTTACGGAATAGGAATTTGTTGGAATGTCTTTCTCAACTTCTTTTTCAAAGTCAGAAAGCAAATCGGCTATGTCTTGAGCCACTTGGTTCGACTGCGATTTTACATAATCCCAATCCACGCGCTTCATGGCTTCACGCACCTGCTTGTTCAAACGGTCTTGCCCCACCAACAAAGTCACAAGTTGTTGGGAACGGACCAAATAATCACTGAGCCTCATCAAATGCCCACGGGTTTTGACCACAAAGGCTTTCAATTCTTTTTTGCGATCTTCTCCCAAAGGTTGTGGAGTGGGATTGCCTTCCGACAATTGTGCATTCAAAGTTTCAATTTGTTTTTGAGATTGCTCCAAAGCTTCCATCAAACCTTGAACCAATTCTGGTTTGTAGTTCAAAGGCTGCTCTGTATCTTGAAAGAAAGACTTTTGCCCCTCTTCCCACTTGATACTGACTTTGTTCTGCACCCACACCACTGTGGCCTCATCTTTGCCTAAATACTTGGGCAAAGCTTCCAGTGCCGACCGGAGAAATTCAGAAGTGTGAGGATATTCTTGATTGGAAATGGGAATGGAAAACTCAACTTCATTGTGCTTGCGAACAATGTCTGCCAAAGGCGGGGCTGGAGAAACAAAGTAGGAAATAAAACGCTCGGGCTGCAAAAACAAATCTTGAGATCGCGGCATCATGCGAATCACACTGTCGAGCACGCCCCATGCACGAAGGTCGGGGCAACTGTGGCCCACTTCTGTTGCCAATGCGTCCGTGAGTGCAGAGCCCAGCTCTCTTTCCACCAATTCAAAAAGTTCTTCCACAGCAGTGGCTTCCACCCAACCCGTTGGATCCCGCAAATATTCCTGCGGAAGGCTGGTTAAATCCTGCATGCGATCCCCGTCAAAACCGGATCGGTCTAGAAAAACCATTATAGAATTCGTGACTTTACCGCTAAACAGCATGACTTAAGTCTTATCCCAGGGGGCCTCAAGACTCAATGCTCTTTGTGTGCACAAAAAGGCGTCACTCAAGGTGTCAATTTTCGAAATCCAAAGAATTTAAGCGGCTGGTTTTTTCTGAAATTTCGAGCGCCCGAAGGGGATCTGATTGTCTTCGATTTCTTCCATAAAGGAAGGCAAAGTTCCTGTCGGCTCAATCTGCCCTTTGAGCTTTCCATCGGGCATTTTCAAAAGTCGGGACATCTCGTAAATGGACTCCACGTGATAGCTTCCATCTGGAGCGAAGCCCATCACCTCAGCAATGGAAGCTAGGCGTCGTGAGCCATCAGAATACCGGGAAATCTGAACCACCACATCAATGGCCGAACCAATTTGATGACGCAAAGCCTTCTCACTCAATTGAGAGTCCGCTCCTTGGGCCAAGGCTTCCAACCGAACCAAAGCATCTGGGGCAGAGTTGGCGTGAATGGTTCCCAAACAACCTTTGTGACCGGTGTTCATGGCTTGAATCAGCTCTAAGGCTTCTCCTCCACGGACCTCTCCCACAATGATTCGATCCGGTCGCAGACGCAAACTGCTTTTTAAGAGATCACGAATGGTGACTTCTCCATGACCCTGTTCATCTGCCATTTGAGTTTCGAAAAACACCACATGTTCGTATTCCACTTTCAATTCACTCGAATCTTCAATGACGATGATTCTTTGACCGCGAGGAATTCGGTTGGTCAAAACCGAAAGCAGTGTGGTCTTCCCGGAACCGGTTCCCCCACTGACCAAAATATTTTTTCCAAGCTTCATGCAAATATCTAAAAATTGAGCGGCATCCGCAGTCATTGCATTCAAACGAACATAGTCTTTGAAAGTAAATTGGACTGTGGCGAACTTTCGAATGGCCATGGTCGTACCTTTGCGAGCACAAGGCGGAATCACGGCGTGAATACGATAACCGTTAGGCAAACGCGCATCCAAACGAGGTTCTTCCTCATTGATTCGACGACCCACACTTTGGGCAATATTGGTCACCGCCGCAAGAAGTGCATCTTCATTGTTGAATTTGGCATCGGTCTTTTGAACTTTACCGCCAATTTCAATCCAAATTTCATCGTGGGAATTGACCATGACCTCAGTGATCTTCTCATCACTCAACAGGTGCCAAATAGGCTCCAAGAAAGTTTTAATGGCATTTTCAAAAACACTTCCTTGATCAGACACACACGTCTCCTAAAGACTAATTTGAAGCGGGAAAACGAAGCTCGGTGTCCGTTTCCACTTGCGGAGTCACGATCACTTTTCCAAGAGCCGCTGTCTCCGGCGAAGAGAATCGAAAAATTCCCGTCTCTTCGGGCTTCACAACAAAGCTTTGAATTTGACCGTAGTAGGTCGCATGGTGCTGTTGAAAGCGATCCATCACAAAGCTCACGTTTTTTTGTTCTTCATTCACATTCACAATAAAAAATCGATAGGCTTGTCCCGCGCGCAAGCTGATGGCTGACGGAATAAAACCTTTGCTGGTGTTTAAAATCACCACTTCCGGTGCGGGATCATTTTCAAGGAAAACGTTTTGCACGAATTCCGTAGGGGCACCAATGATGGAATTCTTTTTCGGTTCCGGAGCCTTTTCGGGCGGAACCAAAACTTCCACTTTCTCTTCGGGAGCAAACCGACGAGAAAAATCAATCTTCCAGTCATTGCCCAAAGCGATCGTACTGCTAATGAAGACAATCGCGAGAATGAAAATCTGCAAATTCACGCGCCACCTCCATGGCCAAATAGCTTAAAGTTTTTTGATCAAAAATTTGAAGTTGAGACATCAAATCTTCCATGCTGGCTTGATGGGTGTTTGCAATGTCCATGGCCAGAAAGAATTCATCTGCACAGTTTGCAAGATCATTCAGCTCTTTGTTCCAATCCATTTTTAAAACAGGATCAATCACACCCAAATGGTAAAGAGCATCGAAAACTGCCTGTAAGTTGCCTTGAAGATACATAAAATCATCTCCTTATCCTCTAAGGCTCTATCGGCAAAATTTGAGACAGTTTGAAGGGGCAGGATCAACTTTTGATTGCGAATGTGCACCGAGCTGGACTCACGTCCCGCTGGGTGCGCTTACAAATAACAATCTGAAAAAATTCGCCCTTCGAAAGGCCGGAATTACATGATGTTGGCAGCCAATTCCGCCAGCTCCGAACGCTCACCTTTAGTGAGTGTCACGTGAGCGGAAATGCTCTGACCTTTTAATTTTTCCACAGAGAAGGTCAGTCCACTGTTCGATGCATCGATGTAGGGGTTGTCGATCTGAAAACAGTCTCCGGTAAGCACAATCTTTGTTCCGATTCCGGCACGAGTCACGATGGTTTTGATTTCATGAGGCGTGAGGTTTTGAGATTCATCCACAATCAAATATTGCTTGGGAATGCTTCGACCCCGAATGTAAGTCAAAGGCTCGATGTTTAACATCCCTTGATTGATCAATTCTTGAGCGCGGCCTGCAGCTTTTTTATCTGCGCCCATAAGAAATTCCACGTTGTCAAAGATGGGCTGCATCCACGGATTGAGTTTTTGCTCCACATCTCCAGGTAAATAACCAATGTCTCTTCCCATGGGGAAAATCGGACGGCTGACAAGTAGCCTTTGAAAGCGACCTTCATCCAAGGTTTTGTAAAGACCTGCAGCCAAAGCCATCAAGGTTTTTCCCGTTCCAGCTTTTCCCACCAAAGATACAAATTGAATTTCGTCGTTCAAAAGTGCATCCAATGCAAAACTTTGTTCCATGTTTCTGGGATGAATTCCCCACACGCTTTCTGTAGGAGAAATCAAGGGCACAATGCGAGAAGCCTTGCCATCAAAACGCCCCAAAGCAGAGTGGTTCTCGTTGCTCTTGTCTCTCATGATCACATACTGATTCGCATAGAGTTTATGTTCTTCGCCCAAATCCAAACTTCGATCGCGATAAAAATGATCGATTTGATCGGACTCCAAATCCAATTCTTTCAGACCCGTGTACATGGCATCAAATTGTGTGTTCTCAGGATCGTAATCTTTAGCATCCACTCCAAAAACATCTGCCTTAATACGCAGGTTGATGTCTTTACTGATCAATTGAACTTCTGATTTTGGATTTTGGAGCTTCAAGGTGTATGCCGTTGCAAGAATTCGATGATCAGGAATGGCCAAATTCATCTCGGTAGGCAGATCCCCAAATTTGAAATCGGTGATGACGTAAACAAAACCTTTGCCATTCTCCAGTTCCACCCCTTGAGCCAAAGATCCTTTGTCTCTAAGGACATCGACAAATCGAGAAAACTGACGGGCATTTCGTCCATTCTCACCCAAGTCTCTTTTGAAACGGTCAATTTCTTCGATCACTGAAAAAGGAATGTAGATGTCACAGCCTTTGAACTTGTTTAAGGCCAATGCATCAAAAAGAATGACGTTCGTATCCAATACAACTTTGTTATCTAATCGGCTTGGTAATTTCATAAGTTCGAACACCCTCCCGGAGCTTCATACAAATGCCCTCAAGAATATTCGAACTCATATTTTTTAGATTGTATACGTCTTTTTTGGAGTCACCGAATCAAGAGATCGATGCTTTAAGATCGCCTTCATCACTTTCAAGACTGGTGCTTACAGATTCGATGAACTTCACAAAGTGATGAAGAGCCTCTTCATTCACCGTTTCTTTGACGAAATTCACACCGTGGCGGTAAACTCCATCTTCAGAAACTTCACGCAAGTTCTGCAGTCGAACAACAAAAGGGAAGTAGCTTTTTTGGTTCAAGTAGACACGCATGGCGATTTCTTCTCCCAAGTGGAAGTGCCCTTGCGAAGATTCTGTATCAAAAGAAAGACCATCATCTGAAATGTCGTACATCGATACTTTGATCAGTCCCTTGCCCGGAATCACTGCATAAGCTCCAATGAATTCGCTTAAGATGGTGCGCTTTGTGATTCGTCGTTCATTTTGAATCATCTCTTCTCTGCGTCCAACGATGTCCACAACCTCTGCAGATTGGCCCTTCGCCTTTTTTGAATCCTTGGATTTATTCTTCGAATTTCGAGCTTTAAACTCGATGATATTTGTGTTCGCCATGAACCCTCCCCGATGAAAACTTATCGGGCCGGCTTTGTCTCAACTTTAACCGTTTCTCGATATGGAACAGGTCCAGGTTTGAAAAAGCTTCGTATTTTTAGAGGCTTAGATATTTTACTTTTTTTACACTCTTCAAGGACTTGTTGAATCCAGAGGCACGGACTGTTAATTTATTAGACGATGAGAATCAGCGAAGACCGTTCGCTTCTGGCGTTTATTTTCAGTCTCACCCTACATGGAGCCCTTCTGTGGGCCCTCATCTATCTGGCGACTCCTCAGACCAACTTCAATCCTTCCGATCAAGTGGAGATTGAAATCAAAGAGGGTGAACCTTCCCGCTACATCGTCGGAAAAGTGGAAGAGACCAAAGAAGAAAAAATCGAGGAAAAACTCAAGGACAAGGCTCAATTCCTTTCCAATCTCACTCGCCGCGTGAAGGAACAGGTTCGAGCCCATCGTGGCGTGAAAACAAAGAATGGCGGAAAACCCCAACGTCCTCAACCCAATTTCACCTTTGATCCTTCCAGCAATGCCAACACAAAGATCCCCGAGAATTTAAGAAACATGGCCATTGGCTCTTCTCAATTTGCAGAAAGAGTTCCTGGAATCAAAGAGGGATCTTTCAATTCCTTAAATACCGATCAATTGACCTATTACACCTTTTACAATCGCATCAATGAACAGATCAGTTATCGATGGGTGAGTCTGGTTAAAAACTATCTTTATCGATTGCCCGCCGAACAGTTGCGCAGAATTTCCAACTCCAACAAACGAACCGTCATCGAAATTCTCTTGGATCAGGAAGGAAATTACTTCAGCTCCCTGATTCACAACTCCAGTGGAATTCAAGCTCTGGATGAGGCCACTTACAAAGCCTTTCGTCTGGCCACACCCTTTGTGAACCCTCCGCAAGGTCTAGTGAATTCGGAGGATGGACTCATTCATTTGTACTATGAGTTCAATGTGATTTTTGATCCTCTGCCAATGGCTGGTCCTTCGGGTTTTTAAGCGTACATCACAAATTTCTTTGATATTATTAAAGGATGCTTAAAGTTGCTCCGTTTGCCTTGGCTCTTCTTGTCTTTTCTACCTCTGCCTTCGCTGGATTTTTAGAAATTGGAGCGTCGGTCAATTACCGGCGAAACTCCATTGATGAAAACAACTACTCAGATACAACTTCTTACACCGGCTCCATGTCCTATTACTTTTGGGACCGCTCTGCGATTGAATTCAGTTACACTTACGGCCTTGGGAAATTGTCGACGAAGGCCGATGGTGTGGGCGAAATTCAACGCATTCAAATTGCACAATTCTCTATGACCAGTGCAGATCTGGTTTTGTCCTTGGCCGGAAAAGAAGATCTGATTCAACCCTATTTGAAATTCGGCGCGGGATATGTGGACAAGAGCATTTTTTTGGAAGACGAACTGACCGGTCGGCGCTTGATCAAAACTCAAACAGGAATTGTTCCCAGTGCCGGTGTGGGCTTAAAAATTCTATTGTCTAAGAGCCTTTCTTTAAAACTTGGTGTGGACGCTTGGACCAGTCCACCGGATGACAAGAATGCCGACGGCTCTGATCGCAAAGACTCCATCGACTATGCGGGACGCGCTGGTCTTTCTTGGATGTTCTGAGGAACTTCATGAAAAAATCTTTCCCTTCAAGATGGTGGATGGCGTTTTTCTTCGCCCCTCTCTTGATCTTTTCCACCGGATGCCAACTGGGTTACTACATTCATACGGGCTATCATCAAGGAAAGATTCTCTGGTCCCGAACAGACATTGAAAAAGTTTTGAAATCCGACACTCTCAACGAAAATCAAAAGACCAAATTGACTTTGGCAAAAGAAGCCAAAGATTTTGCCGAGACATCTTTAGGTTTAAAATCCAACGGCAACTACGAAAGCTTTGTGGCACTGGATCGCGATGCGGTCACTTATGTGGTGCAGGTCGCCTATGCCGACAAGTTAAAGTCTTACAAATGGAGCTTCCCATTTATAGGTGCCGTTCCCTACAAAGGATACTTCATCAAAGAAATGGCCCAAGAAGAAGCGGCGAAATTTCCTCCGGAGGAATACGACACCTGGGTTCGAGGAGTGAAGGCCTATTCCACTTTGGGTTGGTTTAAAGATCCCCTCACTTCTCCCATGCTCAAATACTCAGACCAAGATTTGGTGGAAGTGATCATTCATGAACTGACTCACACGACCATCTATTTAAAGAATGCCGCAGACTTCAACGAGCGCCTTGCCACTTTTGTCGGTGTTCAGGGCGCCAAAATGTTTTTTCAAAGCAGAGAGGGCTCGGATTCGAAAACGGCAAAACTCATTGATCAGGAACAATTGGATTTGAATGCATTTTCCCATTTTATTTCTGAGGAACTTGCTCAATTGAAAGAGTGGTACAACACGCACTCTTCTGAGGAGATTCGAAAAGAAAAAGAAAGCCGGCTGAAGGACATTCAAAACAACTACACTTTAAAATTGAAACCAAAAATGAAAACTTCCAGTTACGACGGCTTCGCCAAAGAGAATCTGAACAACGCAATTCTTATGAGCTACAACACCTACGTTTCAGATTTGTCGGACTTTCAATCCCTCTTCGATCTTTCGAAGAGAGATTTGAATGTTTTTATGGAACATATTCTATCTCTGAAAGATTCAAAAGACCCGAGTGGTGACATGAGACGACTCACTGAGTCCCTGACTCGATGAGGTTAAGGTTTTTAAAATCTCAGATTTCATGGTTCCCAACTCTTGAGACGCCCATTGAGTTTCCTTGGCAGGATCCACCTCTTTCACCCAAGTTTTTAAAAGCTTCCACGACTCAAAGTTTTTTTGATCTGTGGCACTTTTCTCCAAGAGAAATTCAATGTCCGGCTCTGTTGTGGGATCCAACTCCCCTTCCAGGTAATCGATCCACCACCAATCCACATCTTCGTTCATACGTCCACCTCCATGATTTCTCCAAGCCAGTGGCCCGAAGAGGTATTGCTTTCAATCATCCAAGACTTCAACAGATCACAGGACTCGAACTTCTCTCTCAGTTTCATAAGAGCGTGCCTGTAATTGGCTTTTGCTGTGTCGTAAGGGCTTTCCATCACCTCAGCGACTTCTTTAAAACTCAAATCTTCGTACACTCGAAGCATGAGAGCCTGCTTTTGTTTTTCCGGAAGAAGATCGATTTCTCGTTTGAGCATCTCCCCAATGTCCAAGTGAATCATCGAAGCTTCCGGCCCTTGTACTTTCGAAGGCTTTGGAGTGTCGAGTCCCAAAGATTCTCGACTGTTTTTTCGCATCCGGTTCTTACACGTGTTCAGAAGAATTCGTGTAAACCAAGATTTGAAAGAGGAGCGGCCTTCGAAAAGATTGAGCTTGCGGTAAACCTTGATAAAAGACTCCTGCACCACATCTTCGGCTAAGGCTTTGTCCTTGGTAAAGCGATACGCCACCTTCAAAGCGTAAAGCTGGTAGTTATCTATTAAGAATGAGAAATCTTCCTTATTTCCTTTCTTAATCCCTTCTATGAGTTGTTCTTCCGTTCTCATAGTCATTGATCTGACCCCCAATAAGACCTTCGTATGGTCTCTGTCGGTTAATAAAACTGGAAGATTTGTTGAAAAAATCTGAGACGAGTTTTGAATCTCTGCCTTCCATCCCCTGCTCTTCCTTAGAGCAAGATGGAGACCAAGACTGAGGGCGAGCTGGATGGGCCTTGAATAAAAATCAGTGTCGAGATGACACCGCTTCAGCGAAAAGCCCAGTGCTACAATGATCCTGTCAAAGTTCTAAACAGGCCTCCGGCAGCACTTCTCCACACTTAACGCACCGGGTGCAGATTTTGGTGCCTGGCACCTTTTTCTGGGCGGGATGCGTTAGGCGAGGAGTTGGCGGACGCCGAGAGATTCGGCCTTCCACTGACTGAGTGCGCGACGCATTTCTCTGCGCGCCAAACGGAGCTCCTTTTTCAAGGTGCGCATGCGCTCTTCACGCTCTTGGCAACGTCGCTCCACCTTTTGACGGCGAAGTTCAAGGTATTCCGCTTTCTTCTTTTCAAAAGCAACTCCGCACTCTTCCCACTTTTCGCGAAGAACTTGGAGACGCTCCAAAAAGTTTTCCATCTTGGGATGAGACGCCATTTGAATGCGCTTTTCCACCATGGCCATTCGGGCCTTTTCGATTTCAACTTTTGAAACTCGATGAAGTTTATTTGCCAACCCCAATCCTTGAGCCACTCGAATCGCCCATTTTGTAGGATCGTAGTTGTACCACTTCACACCATTTCGATAGTCGTTGTGAAAGTAATGGTGAAAATTATGATAGCCCTCACCAAAAGTAAAAATGGCCATCAGAAAACTGTCTTTTGCCGTGTTGGTGTCCGTGTAAGTTTGTCGACCCCACATGTGACACAAAGAATTGATAAAGAAAGTCACATGATGACCAATCACTATTCGAAGAAATCCTCCAAACAGCAAACCGCCCAGAAAGCTTCCCATAAAAAATCCAATAATTCCTGGAAGCAAAAAGCCCATAAAGATGGCCAAGGGCACATAGTACTTGTCTTGCCAAACCACCATAGGATCTCGCTTCAAATCCATGCTGTAACGGTCATACCCCGGCTCATCCCGACGACCATCATCCACAAACATCCACAACATGTGTGCATACCAAAATCCACGATTGATGTTGTAGGGATCTTTATCCGTATCCACAAAACGATGGTGGATGCGATGATCCCCCGACCACTTTAAAATGGATTGCTGAAATGCCCCTGCACCAAAAAGCGCAAAGAACAATCGCAGGGCCCAGTGAGCCTCATAGGCCCGGTGGGAAAACAAACGGTGATATCCCGCTGTGATCGACACCAAGGTGCTCACGTAGAAGAACAAAAACAAGAGGACATAACCAAAATGAAATTGTTCAAATTTGAAGAAGTAAATGAGCAGGCCCACACTCACCAAAGGACTGAGTGTCAAAAACAATGTGGGGACCCAATCGATTCGATTTTTGGAAGATTCCATTCTCCACCTCACAGGTTTCACAAAGTTCTATTATAGCGATGTCCACGGGGAAACAAAAACTTAAGTTTCTCTGAAAAGGGGTCTAGCGTCACAGCTCCGCGCAGATCAACAAATCGCGATAAATGCGCCCGCGAACGTTTTAACTGGAGACAGAGACGCAATTGCGCCCACTGTTTTTTGAGTGATACAGTGCCTTATCCGCGCGTTCATAGATTTCTGTCCAGTTGGAGTCCGAAGGATCGTATCCCGCAACTCCCACTGAAATTGTGATGGGAATGTGTGTCCCTTCAAATACAAATTTTTGAGCTTCAATGGTGGCTCGAATCCGCTCAGCCACTTCCTCGGCCTGTTTCAGCTCACTTCCTGCCAGAAGCAAACAAAATTCCTCACCTCCAGCGCGGGCAAAAAAGTCGTTTCCGCGGATCAGCTTGTTCTTAACAACCTTCGCCACTTCCTTAAGGACATAATCTCCGGCCGGATGACCATGGGTATCATTCACCAACTTGAATTTATCGATGTCAAAAATAAGAAGGCTCAAAGGAAAACCAAGAAGTGAAGCGCGTTTAAAAAACTCAGGCGCTTTGGCCTCCAAGGCGCCTCGGTTTGCAATCTCTGTCAGCGCATCCGTCAAGGCCCGATCAAAAGCTTGAGCCGAAGCCACCGTTTCAATGCTTCCCCGCTCGAGGAACTTAAAAATAATATTTCCAGTTTTGATCTGATCATTGTTTTGCAATTTAATCGGCTGCAACGGAGGGATCAGTTTTCCATTCACAAAGGTTTTATTGGTGGATTCCAAATCCATCAAAGAAACATCGCCACCGGACAAAACCAACTTTGCATGGAACTTACTGACACTGCGATCATCCACAAAGATTTTTGCATTGGGCGAACGACCAATCACAATATCTGGATCTTCAATGGGCCACTGACGTCCCACGCTGGACGCGGGCCCGACCAACAAAACCATTGCGGGCGGAGCTTGCCCCGCTTCCGCAAGACGAAGCTTAAACGTGTCACTGGGAAGCACGCTGGTTTTATCAGATATGTCTTTTACATCATCGTCGTCATCTACCATGCCAAATCAGGATAAACGCCTTCGAAAATGGACTCAACTTTCTTTCGATTTCATAGACTTTAGGTACTGACGCGCCAAGATCTTTCCGGTTTCAACTCCCGGCTGGTCAAAAGGATTAACTCCAAGATAATGACCCATTTGTGCAATGGCCAACTGCCAACTCATCAAGAACTCACCCCACGCAGAAAGTTTTGAAAAATCCAAAGCCATTTTCAAAACAGGAATGTCTCGACTTTCTAAGGCTCCGCAAAACCCTTCCACACTGGCTTGCAAAATATTTTCTAAATCCCAATCCACAGCGGAAGCACCCAAGGACTCCGCCAGCAAAGGATCCAACGAAAGGTGTTCTCGCTCTCGACCAATGTCTTGTAAAACAAAGATCGCTTTGTCCTTTTCCCCTTCCATCAATTGCTGAAAGGTCGAGTGGTGATCTCGAGGACCACAACAAACCATTGGAGTGCTGACACGCACTCCATTCTTTTTCGCCAAGGACTCGGACCACAATTGCATCCACCACTGAGCCACAGGCATCAAGGATTGGGAATAGGTCCATAATTGAGTGATCCAAAAATTGTTTTCAAAACTGGACAAAGAATACTTACAAAGACTTTCAATGTGCGCTTTTTCAGAGCGCGCCTTTTCTGCCCCCGCAAAAAAGTCTTCGACGGAGCGATTTAAAAGCAACAATGGAAAGGTTCCCACCGCACTGAAGGCAGAAAATCGTCCCCCCACGCCCAAAGGAATTTCCAATTGAGGAATCTGTTTGTCTTGCGACCAGGTCTGAAGAACTCCATTTCCAGGACTGCAAATCACCGTGGACTGAGAATTTAAATCATAACCCCACTGAGACTCTAAACTTTTTAATGCGGAATAAAGGGCCACCGTTTCCAACGTTGAACCACTTTTAGAGACAAAGGTAAAATGAACCTTTGAAGGGTCCGAGATGCGTTTCAAAATTTGATTCACATACAGCGAATTGGGCTGGTCTAAAAAATGAAGGCGATGAGCCGCGCCTTCCCCAAAATAGGTCTGCAATGCAAACGGCGTCCAAAAACTGCCACCGATTCCAACAAATACACTGTCTTTAAATTGATTGCGGACCTGAGCTGCCCGCTCTTGAACCGCGGGCAAAGTGCTGCGCAGCAAATCGATGTTTGCAAAATCCCCTTGAAGCGCCTTTTTCCAAGACGCCTCAAAAGCTTCTTCTTTGCCAGAAGAACCTTGCTGGGAGAAACCCTGAGTTTGAATTTGCATCATGCGATGGCCACATCCTCTTCAATACGGTGATAACCATGCCACTCTTTGAGCCGGCCTCGAGGTCTTCCTTCATCGGAATATTCGAACAGCACATAGCTGAGCTTGGTAATCTTCCCTAAAGAAGCGATATCAAGAGAAGTGAGATCCGTCCAGGTTCCAGTGTTAAAGTACTCCATATTCTGGGCCCACTGACGATATTGATAGACGTGGGTGTGGCCAAAACAGACCGTATGGACCTTTTCATCCGTTAAAATTTTGCGCGCCGACTCACTCAAATCTGGAAAAATGGCGCTTTCCGCAATGACCTTTACGATCCGAGAAAAGGGAAAGCTGGTTCGAGAGTCGTTCCGAAAGATGGCCGTGGCAAAAAAGAGCACCAGGCGCACAAAGTAGGTGATCGTAAACCAAGTTTCATTAAAGATGGCCCATCTCATCATTTTGTTGAAAGGGCGGATCTTGTCCACATGGGGATGCTTCTGTTTGACCTTCAAAACAAAGTCCACAAAAAAGTGAGACCCAAAGGGAAGATTTAAAATAGGCTCCGGCAGATCTTTTTTGAGGAAAAACCGCCGGGGATCCACTCGATTTGCAGACTCGTGCATGTGGCCATGTTCGATGTGCACTCCATCAAAGAAGTAGACCAAATTTTTATAGTTGATGGCGGCTCCCACCGCCTCATTGAGACGAGATCTCAATGCGGGCCACATCATCCCTTGATCGTGGTTCCCCACCACATAAGTGATGCTGTTGCCCTCCACGGAAACAAACTCACGAAGGGCTTTAAAAACTTGAGCGTGTCCTTTCAGAATGCGCTCCAAAATATCCAAGCAAATGTCTTCGGTCAAAACTGTGAGAAAGTGACCTTTGTAGTCGACCTGAAGGAAATTGAGAATGTCTCCGTTTAAAATCAATTCCACCTGAGCGCCAGCGTATTTTCCACTGGTGTAGTAATGCAGAAATTCAACGAGCTTTTCATCGAAATAAAACTCTTCCAGAGAATTGATTTGGCCATTTTCAAGAATGCGACCCACTCCCAAGTGGAGGTCACTGAGAACAAGCTTGATCCGCTTCTTAGCTGGCGATGTAGACGATGTTTCGACTTTTGTTTTTTCCATAATACATGGCTTGGTCAGCTAACTGAATCAACTCCTTTGCAGATTTGGCATTGTCCGGGAAAACAGAGAGACCAATGCTGGCCGTCAGTTTAATTGAAGCATCCTCGAAAACAAACTCATGGCTTTCAATGGCGCGGCGAATTCTTTCTGCTACTTTCTCTCCGGTGCTCTTGTCAGTGTCAACCAAGAGAATCAAAAATTCGTCTCCACCATAGCGAAACAACGGATCATAAGAACGCACAGATCGTTTTAAAATACTGGCCACTTCGATCAGCAAGCGAGAGCCCATCAAGTGTCCATGGCCATCATTGACCTTTTTGAAATAATCCATATCCAAAAACAAAAGAGAAAATTTCTTGTCTTGTCTTTGGCACCGGTCAATCTCTTGAGCCAAAACCTTTGGCAAATAGCGGTGATTAAAAAGTGAGGTTAAATCGTCCACGTAGGAACTTGTCTTTGCCTCTTGAAACTCATGGCAAAAAGCCAAGTGGCGAGCCGCCTCTCTTAGAACCTTTTGAACACCCAATAAATCTAAGCCCGAATTTTCAATGGCAAAAACCCCCAAACGCTTTTTTTCGTCGGGATGATAAACCGGAAAAAAACTCACGGACAGATTGGAATGGGGCAAATTTTGAGTGGTAATTTCAACTGAGTTCAAAGCCTGTTCCCAAAACCACAGGCGCTGCCCCTCATTCTCCCAATTCATCAGACCAAATTCATACTCACTGAAAAACGGAATGGAAAACCAATTCTTCTTCTCAATGCGAGGAAGGCGACACAAAAGCTCTTCGCCAATCCACAAAACCTTGTCCACTCGAAACTGAGTGGTCAACTCTGCAAAAATGGTCTTGATGGAATTTTCAAGTTGTAAGGTTTTAAATTCCATATCACTTCGCCTTCTTCAATGGACGTTCATCGTCCCCTTCCATCATGGACAGTGCCAGCCGAAGAGCTTTCACTGTACGACGGAGAGTTTCCTGACGGGCCGAAATCTGCTTGTTTAAGTCCTGACTTTTGACCCGATAATTGTTTAATTCCAAATTCAACTGATCAATCTGTCGTTTTAAATCTAAAATCATTTCATCTTTGCTGCGAATCAATGCTTTGCTTTCCACCTTCATCAATTCCAGACGGTTTTCAAGCTCGCGCTCTCGCACGCGCACTCTTTGAATGTTTGTGGAAATTCGCAGCTCAAGCTCAGCATTTTTTTGCTTAAGCTCTTCCACCTCTTTGCGCAAAAGATCCCGGGAGTTTCTTAAAATTTCTTTTTCTTGAGAAGAGGTCGAAACCTCGTGCTCCAGCTTGCGCTCATACTCCTCATTGGAAGAAACCAACTCGTCCGCGCGACGCTTTAAGGTTTCGCCAGCGGCTCCCAGCTCTTCGTTTTCTAAACGCAGCCGCTCGATCTCTTTTTCAAGCTCAAGAATGCGATCCTGAGCCAGCCGCAAGTTTTCACTTTGAGCCAAAGCCATTTCCGTGGGATCCGCACTTCCAACGGCACGCAAAGGTTCTGCACGCCCCACAGCCGCTCGTTCTTGCGGACGCTTCTGCGGCTTGCTGGGACTTTTCAATGGCGGGGGAGTCTCTGCCAGTGGCTGAGTGCCGGAAGTCAGATCTTCGTCCTCAAGTTTCTCTGTTCTTTCAATGGGATGAGCCTCAAGTGGATGGGTGCTTGAGAACTCATTGGTTTCAATGGTTACGTCGTCGATAGATCCGTCTTCCAAATCAATCGTCGGAAGATTTAAAGATGGGTCACTGGATTTGGATACAGAACCACTGTCTTCCAGAAGTTCATCTAGAAGATCTTTAGCCAAGTGGTCTGATTGATTGTTCCGATTTTTCTTTCCCATCCATGGTAAATATCGGAAAAGACGAAAAAATCTTTGAGCCCGATCAGCGCATTTCGGCTTCGAACTGGCCTTTGGGCAAGCCGGAAACCATCTGTGCATAGTTCTTCAGACGGGAGTCCAGCTCACTTTTGGTGACACGAGCCACTCCGGCCACACCAAAGTCTTGAACGGTGTAGCTGGCCAAAAGACATCCGTAAACGCAAGCCTCTTTCAAATGTTCAATGGTGGGGCGCTTTCCATTGCCGGCCAAATATCCAAAAAATCCACCGGCAAAAGTGTCTCCTGCTCCCGTAGGATCAATCACTTCCGCAACAGGAAAAGCCGGAAGCATAAAATATTGCCCTTGGCTGTAAAGCATAAATCCGTACTCCCCACGTTTTACAACCACAGATTCCACGCCCATTTCGGTCAAAGATTTCACCGCATGAACAATGTTGTTGCTCTTTGTGAGCTGACGGCACTCGCCTTCGTTGATCAACAAAACATCCACTTTGGAAATTAAGTTTTCCAATTGAGCTCGTTTTGAACCAATCCAAAAATTCATGGTGTCTGCACCCACAAAAACTTTGGACGACAACTGACTCAACACATCCATTTGAAGTTCAGGATCAATGTTTGCCAAAAAGACAAATTCAGAAGCTTTGTAAGACTCTGGAAGTTCCGGCTTGAAATCTTGAAACACATTCAAGCGAGTTTCCACAGTGATGGCTTCATTCATGTCATCTTCATAGCGACCTTCCCAAAAGAAAGTCTCGCCGTTCACTTTTTGAAGACCTTGAGTGTCGATGGAACGAGCTTCCAACAAAGCCATATCCTCAGATTTGTAATCTTCACCAACCACACCAACAATGCGAACCGGCGCAAAAATAGAGGAAGCCAAAGAAAAGTAATTGGCGGATCCACCCAAAATATTTTCCCGTCTTCCCAAAGGAGTGGTGATGGTATCGTAGCCTAAGCTTCCAACGACTAAAATTGAGGACATGATTTTCTCCTTTATGCGGTTCGAACCTTTTCGTTTTTAAAATCTAATTCCTATGAACGGTTTAAAGTGTGGCTTCCGGTTGAGTCTTTGCCCGTGGACGAGGACGCGCATCCGGATTGGTGGCCAACTGACCACAGGCTGCAAGAATGTCCCGCCCCATGGTCTTTCTTCGTAGAACATGAGTTCCGAGTCTCATCAATTCATTATGAAAAGCATTAATCGCTTTTTCATCGGGACGATGGAATCCGGACCCGGGATGTTCATTAAATGGGATGATATTCACCTTGGAAGGAACACTTTGGGCAATGCGATGCAAATCCCTGGCATCTTGAATGGAGTCTGTGACTCCCTTCAGCAGAACATATTCCAAGGTCACTTTGTCTTTGGATTCTCGGCAATGAACACGACAGGCTTCCAGCAATTCTTCCAAAGGCCACTTTTTATTGATGGGCATGATCTGAGAGCGAACCTCATCATTGACCCCATTCAAACTGACAGCCAGCCGAGCACCCGACGCCGTCACCAAAGGAATCAATGGAACAATTCCCGAAGTGGAAACGGTGATTCTTTTTCGAGAAAGATTCAATCCCCAGGTGGAGTGGAAAATTTCAATGGAGCGAAAGACCGCCTCGGGATTGTCCAAAGGCTCTCCCATTCCCATAAAGACCAAATTTGTAATTCGTTGAGCTTCTGGAAGGCGATCGCTGACTTGCAAAAACTGTCCAACAATTTGCCCCGCAGTCAAACGACGCTTGAGCTTTTGCTTTCCGGTGTAACAAAATTGGCAGGCCATATTGCAGCCCACTTCCGACGACAAACACAAGGTCAGACGATCGTCCGACGGAATCAAAACGGACTCCACCAACTGGGAGTCTCCCATATTGAAAAGATATTTTCGGGTGCCATCGGAACTGATGCGCTCAGTGACCATCTCTGGAAGGGTCAAATCCAAAAGCTCGGCCATCTCCCCTTGAAAAACTTTAGACAGATTGGTCATCTGACTGAAATCCGTGACCCTTTGACCATAGATCCAGCGAAAGAGCTGCTGGGCGCGGAACTTCTCTTTGCCCCGGCCGACCAGAGCCTGTTCCAATTCCTGCAAATTGAGATTGTAAAATGAAAGTCGTGACATTTGACTCAGCGTATAACATCCCTTGGAGCGGACTCCAAACAAAAAGTCCTTAAAGTTCCTTCTGTGCCTTTGAAAGAGCTTCCAACAGCTCCTCTTGAGTGCAGGGAACGCAGCCCACTTTGCCAACCACAACTCCCGCGGCCAAGTTGGCAAAAACACAAGCGCTGATCAAATCTTCCCCAGAAGCCAAAGCCATCCCCAAGGCAGCAATGACCGTGTCCCCGGCCCCGGTCACGTCAAAGACTTGCTTGGCGAAGGTGGGCAAATGCACCACCTCATTCTCAAAGAAAAGAGACATCCCATCTTTTCCTCGAGTCATCACCAACTGATCCAAGCCCAAATCCGCTTTGAGCTTTTCGCCCACATTTAATAGCAGGTCGTTGTGATCTCGAAGCTCATCGTAGTCCACACCGGACAAAGCCACGGCCTCATCCCGATTGGGAGTCATCAAATGAGCCCCGCGATAAAGCCCCGCCTGAGACTTGGGATTGGGATCCACAATGACTTTTTTCCCATGGGCTCGAGCCATATGAGAGAGGCGCTCCATCAAATGAGGGGTCAAAAATCCCTTCGCATAATCTTCCACCAAAATAAAATCACAGGAATCCACCAAGGATTCACAGCGTGCAATGACTTGCTCTTCCACCGCTTTGGACAGGGGCTGCTTCTTCTCAAAATCCACCCGCAACAAATGATGGGGACCGGCCATAGCACGCACCTTTCGGGTGGTGGGCCTTGAAGAATCATCAATGATATGAAGACCTTGAACGCCCGCTTCTGTCAGCTTTTGTCGGAGTATGGCGCTGGCATCGTCTTGACCACACACCGTGACCAGATCCACATGCCCACCCAAGCTGGACACGTTCTGCGCCACGTTTCCGGTGAGTCCCAAACGGGAATCTTCGTTCAAAACTTCCAACACCGGAACGGGTGCTTCTGGACTCACACGGCGCACTTCTCCAGAGAGGTATTCATCCAGACCAATGTCTCCAACGACCAATGCCCGAACTTTAGGAACTTTTTGTAAGATTTTCGGCACCCGCTCTAAATAGGGACTCAGATCCTTTAAAACCATCTGCCGTTGCGCTTTCATGCCCGACCTCCACTTACATTGCGCGTCGACTGTCGACGCGGCAAATGCCCAGAAATACACTGAAAAACCAACACTAATTCATGCGCACGGAGTTGTCGATGAATCCGCTCACCAGTGGTCCTTTTTATCAAAACACAATGAAAATTGTCGAAGATGCGGGCCGATTGATTAATTTAAATCCTAATGCCCTTGAACGCCTTCGTTTTCCAAGACGCGCCATTGTGGTCAACGTCCCTGTGAAGATGGATGATGGACGCCTCAAAATTTTCACCGGCTATCGCGTTCAACACAACCAAATGCTCGGTCCTTTCAAAGGTGGAATTCGTTATCACCAAAACGTGGACTTGAGTGAGGTCGCTGCACTTGCTGCATTGATGACTTTTAAAAACTCTTTGCTCGGTCTTCCACTTGGGGGAGGTAAAGGTGGCGTTCAAGTGGATCCCACATTGCTGTCGCGAAACGAGTTGGAAGAGCTCACGCGAAGATTCACTGCGGAGATTTCACCTTTCATTGGACCCGACAAAGACATTCCTGCACCGGACGTGGGAACAGATTCGCAAACCATGGCGTGGATGCTGGACACCTACTCCACCGATACCGGTTACAGCCAAACCGGTGTGGTCACGGGAAAGCCCATTGAAATCGGTGGATCTTTAGGAAGAGATTCCGCAACCGGTTTGGGTGTGGTTTATGTGATCGAGAAAGCCGTTCAAATTATCAATTTGAAAATGACCGAAGCACGCATTGCCATTCAAGGTTTTGGTAAGGTGGGAATGCACGCGGCCATTGAAGCCTATGCTTTAGGTGCTCGAGTGGTCGCAGTCAGCGATATTTCTGGCGGAATTTACAACGAAAAGGGATTGAACATTCCAGATTTGGTTCGCTACGTAAAAGAGAACAAAGTTGTAAAAGACTTTCCTGGAACTCAGCACATTTCGAACAGTGAGATTTTGGAACTTCCTGTGGATGTTTTGGCTCCATGTGCGCTCGAAGGTGTCATCACCGAAAAGAATGCTCACGAGATCAAGGCGAAAATCATTGTGGAAGGTGCAAACGGACCAACCACTCGACCTGCGGATGAAATCCTTCACAAAAATGGTGTGATTGTTTGCCCTGACATTTTGGCAAATGGTGGCGGTGTGGTTGTGAGCTACTTCGAATGGGTTCAAGACATTGTTTGGCTTTTCTGGACCGAAGAAGAAGTGCGAAACAAACTTCGCGAAATTATGTACAAAGCCTTTGATAAAGTTTATGCCTTCTCGCAAAAATCTGAAGTGAATATGCGAACTGCTGCCATGGGATCTTCTTTAGAAAGACTCCAACGGGCAATGATGCTCAGAGGTTCGGCTTGGTGAGATGGTCAAAGCCCTGGCTTTGGCTACCACCCCAATGTGCCCATGATATAAGCCCCTACGGAGCTCGAACCCTAGGGGCTCTTTCATTTTCAAAAGTTCCACCTCAATGGAAACCCCTCAAATGGAAAAACCTGTACTTCCCAAATCCTTTGGGAATTGCCGGTGGCGTGGACAAAGATGGCATTGGAACTCCCGGTTGGTGGCGTTTGGGTGCTGGTTTTTGCGAAGTGGGAACGGTGACTCCCGCTCCTCAAAGTGCGAATCCAAAACCTCGCGTGAGCCGGGACGAAGAAACTTTAGCTCTTTGGAACCGTTTGGGATTTCCCAGCCAAGGGGCTTTAAAGGTCAAACACCGATTGGAAAAATTAAAGCGCCCCTACCCGGGCCCACTTTTTGTGAACATCGGAAAAAATCGCAACACACCTTTGGACGAAGCCCACTTGGACTACGAAATGTTGGTTCAGAATTTTGATCACATCGCAGATGTTTTTGTGATCAACGTGTCTTCTCCCAACACCAAAGGACTTCGCCAACTTTTAGATGAAAAAAATCTGAATCAGCTTTTGCTTCGCTTGCAACCTCAATTGAAAGAAAGCGGAAAACCTTTTCTTTTAAAACTTTCACCAGATTTGAGTGCGGACGACCTTAAAAAAGTTTTGGATGTTTCCATGAAACAGGGAGCCAATGGCTGGGTGCTGACCAACACCACACTTTTTCGTCCCCCAAATTCCAAGTTTCCCGAAACGGGGGGATTGTCCGGTGCACCTCTTCGAGAACGGGCGAGAAATTTTTTAACCCAAACCTTGGAGCATTTGGGCAGCGAAAAAAAGGATCATTTGGTTGTCGCTGCGGGCGGTGTTTTGTACCCTGAAGATGTCATGGACCGTCTTGAACTGGGTGCCGACCTTGTGCAAACCTATTCAGCTCTGGTCTATAATGGGCCTTATTTCTTTCAGCAGGTGAACCGGTGGCAGCAGAGACCAAAAACAACAAGCACCTTAAAAAACGAACGACCTGGTTAGGCGTTGTTGCTGGAGTCATTCGCAAAGAAGATAAAATCCTTCTCGGACTTCGCCCGGCGGGATCCAGCCTGCCCGATCTTTGGGAGTTTCCTGGTGGAAAAATTGAATTGGGAGAAAGTCCTCCCGAAGCTTTAAAAAGGGAACTTCAAGAAGAACTGGGAATTGATGCGGAAATTGGCAAACTGATCTACGCGGGCACCCACACCTATGGAAAAAATGGAATCATTCTTCTGTTTTATGAAGTGAAGTATTGGAAAGGCCCCATCACTCCCAAGCACCACACGGATTTGAAGTGGTACGAACCGGATGAGATCAAGGAACTTTCGCTCCCTGAAGCAAACAAGAAAATGCTCAAGGAGTTGGGACTATGAAGCAGACTTTGATCTATTTCACCGATCGCAGACCGAAAGATTTTAATCCCTATTCCTTTTGGTTTTGGGAAGAACTTAAAAATCGTGCGGCTTCGGGATTTAAAATTTTCGTTTATATTTTAAGACCCTTCCAAGATGAAGAGTTGGATGAATTGCCTCCAAACATTCAGATTCGAACCGCTTTGCAACGGGTGTCTCCGATGAGTTTTTCTCCCTTTGTGCGCAGTTTGATCGAAACCCCTGCAGAATCTTTGTGTTTGGTGGAGCCCAAATCCGAAGGCGTTCACCTGTGGCCTCTATTTATGGTCCCTCAGTTGAAACAAATGGGAGTGATTTCAGGCCATTTGAATTACTTGGGCTTTCAATCGGAAATTCAAAGATCCTTGGTGGTTCAGTCTTGGCTCAAAAACAGCGACGTGATCTTGTCCACTCAAGGTGTAAAACCGCTGCGTCCTGTGGGTGGAGAAACTTTAAAGGCAAGATTTGAAGAGCTGCGGATGGATCCGGGGATTTTTAGTCGTCATTCCCATTGGAGCACCTCGGACATCCATGATCACTTTTTGCTTCCAGGTTCTCTAGAAGAATTGGTGGCGCCCAAATCCTTTCTTCGATTTGCCACCAACGAGATTGCGAAAGACCCTCAGACCCATTTTGTATTTTTAGGTGGACTTGGAAAGTCCTCGAAAGCTCTTCGAGAAGAGTTTTTTCGAAATTCTCTGGCGTCTCACTTTTATTTTCCTGAAGGTCTGACCGGCGCCCAAGCGGGACAAGCTCTGTTTCGATCGGAAAAAATTTTGGTGGACCACATTCGCCCTGGGTCTCCCTTGGCGGGTCTGGCTCGAAAGATTGTGGTCGAGCGCCGTCACAAAAGTTTAAATGAACGGCAGGTTTATGGCCTTTTATAATTGGCGCAAATCCAAACCGGTTCCTGAGCATTTGAACATTTGTGTGATCACACGAAAAATTCCAACCATTGGTTTTTTGATTCCCATTGTAAAAGGTCTTCTGCAACAAGGTCACCGTGTGGGATTGATTGCACAAACCGAATCCGACATCAATCAATGGCTGCTTCCCGAAGGTTTGAAAATTCAGGCCATTAAAACCACAGGACTTCACCGCAGAGAAGTTCAAGAACGTGTTCTCTCGGCTTTTAGAGCTCTTCACCGGGAAGATCCTTTTGATGTGGTTCACAGCATGGACTCCGCGGGACAGTTGATTGGATCTTTGAAAAAAGAATTGGGCGTGTCCATGGTGTATGACATCGATGCCACCCATTTGAATCACCTGTACTCCATTGTTGGGCTTTCTCAGGACACTCTTCGCAGCTTTTTTAAGACCAGCTTTTTGTTGGGAACCCGGTTTCTTTACAACTTTATTCGCTATGATCGAAAACTTTTGAACACTGCGGATGCGCTTTTTGTTCATTCGGCCAATCAACGGGTGGCTATGGAACGATACTTCCTTTACCCGGATCGACGGATCTTCTCTATTCCTTATGGTCTTCAAATTGAGGATCTCTCCAAGAGAGAAAAATCCGGAGAGCTTTTGAGCAAGTTAAAGCTCCCCACAGGATCTCAGATTGTCGTGACCTCCACGGACATGATGGAGTTTGCAGAACTTAAAAATTTGATTCGTGCCTTCGAGCATGTGGCTGTCAAAAAGAACAATGCCCGCATGATCATTATTGGAAATGGTCCTCTTTTTAAACAGGTGGAGTTCGAAGTCTTGAATCGAGCCTTAGGAAAACGCGTGGTCTTTGCCGGTGAAGTTCCCGCTCATCAACTGACCGACTATGTGTGCTTGGCTGACGTTTTTGTAAACTTAAGCTCTCGGACTTCTGTGGCCGAACAAAGTTTGATCGAAGCCATGGCTCAAGAGAAAGTGGTGATTGCTTCAGAAGTCAGCGCGGTTTCCAGTGTGATCACTCACCGATCCGATGGATTTTTGATTCGACCGGCAGACTATGAATCTTTGGCCGAATTGATGTTCGATGTGTTCAATGGCCAAATTGACAGCGAGAAAATGGGAAAGAAAGCGCGCGAAACGGTGCTGAGCCTTTTTGATTCTCAAAAAATGGTCCGACAGACTCTTTCCGGATACAAACTGGCCCTTCGTCGATAAATCTTCTGGGGAAGTTTCTTGGTGTCACGGCGCAACAGCCGCTATTTTCTTTGGCAGAGGGCCGGATCTTTCCTAGAATGATCCTAATTTCAATAATTTGGATAGGTATGACCAAAGCAGATTTGATTAATATTATATCTGAAAAAGCCGGCATCACTCGAGTCAAAGCCGAAACTGTGGTGAACACTGTTTTTGATTCTATGGTGGAAGCTCTGTTGAGAAACGATCGCATTGAGATTCGTGGTTTCGGATCTTTTGTGAACCGTGAGTACGAAGCTTACCGTGGCCGCAACCCTCGCACTGGCGAAGTGATCCATGTGGATCAAAAGCGCTTGCCTTTTTTCAAAGTCGGTAAAGAGTTGAAAGAAGACATCAACAACGGCACAACCTCTTGATTTTTTCTCCCGAAAAGATTGCTCAGCGAAGAAAGCGCACCGAAGTGCAGCTGGCTTCTGTGATGTCGCCTGCTGAGGTTTTACTGATTTCTTCAGGTGAGGCACTTTCTCAGCCTGGCGGCCTGGATCAAACCTATCCCTTTTTGCCCAATCCCAATTTTTACTGGCTCACAGGGTCCCGACGGGCTGGCGAAGCCTTGACTTACTCTGTGGAGGGAGGCTGGCAGGATTTTTACCGTCCGGTTTCTCAGGAGGAAATTCTGTGGGAGGGTCTCGCAGCCGAGCAGGTGGAAGCTCGAGGAAAACCCATCAAAGAATTGAGTGGCGCTCTTTTGGCATTTAAAGATCGAGAGATTCTTAAAATTGGTGAGGCCAACTCCATGTCCGGAGCACCGCTTCGATCTCTCGAAATTTTAGAAGCGATCCACCGAGCGCGTCGGATCAAAGATTCTGAAGAATTGGATTTGATCCGCAAAACGGCGGCCATGGCTGGCGCGGGATATTCCTTTTTGAAAGGCTTTGATTTTACAGGTCGGTCCGAGCGGGATTTTTGTTTGAATTATGAATTTCAGGTGCAGCAGGCCGGGTCCGAAGGTTTTCCTTACGGAACCTTGGTGGGATCGGGAGAGCGCTCTGCAATTTTACATGCCGAGCCCAGTAATAAAAAAATTGCGAAGGGAGACGCCATCTTGATTGATGGGGGCGCTCGCCTTTTTGATTACGGAGTGGACATCACGCGCATGTTTTGGTGTGGCTCGGCCTCGGAACAACAGAAAGATTTGTACCAATTGGTTCTTCGTGGACAGGAAGCGGCATTGGCTTTGTGTCGTTCCGGCGTTCATTGGCATGACATTCATAGGGAAGCCGCGCGATCTATGGCTGGCGGGTTGATTTCTTTGGGCGTGATGAAAGGTTCGGTGGAGGACATTTTGGAAAGCGGAGCCATTTCGGTTTTCTTCCCCCATGGCGTGGGCCACATGACCGGACAGCGGGTTCGAGATGTGGGTGGAGATGTGACTTCGCCTTTAATGAAGGTTTGCGGCGTCACTGTTCGCGTGGATCTATTGTTAGATTCTGGATTTGTTATGACCGTAGAGCCAGGGATTTACTTTGCTCGAGGTGTGATGGATTTTCATCGCTCCTCTGGGAATTTTGATGATTTTGTGTGTTGGGATGAAGCTTTGAAGTGGGTTCCTGTGGGCGGCGTGCGCATTGAAGATGATGTGCTGATTCAGGCTGATGGCTGCGAAATATTGACTGCGCACATTTCTAAGTAGAGATCTTTGGACAAATCCTGAGGAATGAACTTCTCTTACAGAATTTCATTTCCGATAGAATTGTCAGTGAAAATCACCCTTAGTCACAAAAATTTTCTCAAAGATCATCAGATAGATTCGCAATCTCTGATCGCAGTTTCTGCGTTGAGGCTTTTTTGGTATTAATCTGTCCTCGGCTTGTATTTCCAAATCTCAAACACCTCCATTTCGTTGCGAAAAATGTAATTGTTTACATTCCACATTTCCCGTCCCCAACTGAGAACTTTTGTGAAAGGTCGCCACTTCCAGAGCCCACGCCCCAACTTCCTGGCAATCAGCCCCGTGAAAGAGCGGATAAATTTGATGTAGGACGCTCTGTTGTGAAATCGAATCAAGACATGAATGTGGTTTTTTTGAATGCTCCAGGTGTAAATTCGATGATTGAAAGTTTTTGCTTGGCGATTCATGGTCTTTTGAATGAAATCTCTATTTTTAAACAAGGTGCTCTTGCTGGACTTGAGCACCAGATGAACCGGTCGTTTTGACGATAACGTTCTTTTCCCTTTTCGCGTATTTTTTAACGATCCACCACATTCTAGGTTTGGTTTTGGAAGCAAATTCAGTTGAGTCATTGGTAAAGTTTCCCTTCTCGCTTTTCTGAAGCTGGCCATTCAAATTTCGAGTACTGACTTGTTTTGTTTCTTTAGTCGTTTCTTTAGTCGTTTCTTTAGTCGTTTCTTTAGTCGCAATCTATCATGAGTTTTTAAAATGACATTTTTTGAATGTTTTAAAGTGCATTCGCACTCTCAAAACCCTTTGCCACAGCAAATTTGAGTGGCTTGTGACTTCGCCCATGCGGAGTTTTCGTTTGAAATATCCCCCTTCGCAAACTTTCTTCGAGTGGCCCATGGTGGGCATTCTCAAGATCAAAAATCACGTCAACCTGAAATCACAATTTTCTTTCTAATTGTAAAAATGTTGAGTTGAGTTGAGTTGAGTTGAGTTGAGTTGAGTTGAGTTGAGTTGAGTTGAGATGAG
>DKGG01000010.1 GCA_002453155.1 Bdellovibrionaceae bacterium UBA6776 | reverse complement strand
GAAAAAATGAATTTGTACTTTCACTAGGAATACTCATGCCGCGCAAAAATGGCAGTTATGGTGTTCTTTGAATTTCCTAGCGCCGTGAAAAAAATTACTGAAGGCGGGGAAAAAGCGGATCGCCCTTTTCAACGGCTGCACCGTCTTGAATCACATTCCAATTTTTGGCGTTTTCAAAATCCACTTTTCCGTAACCAATGCGGCGAAGCAGTTCATCCATGGATTCTGGCATCACCGGAGACAACAAAGTCGCTGCAATTCTTAAAGATTCAAGAGCATTGGCCAAAACTTCTCCCGCTGCCTTTTCATCTTCCTTCACCAACTTCCATGGGGCTCGGTCTTCCAAATATTTGTTTGTCTCTGAAAGAAAACTCATAATTTCCTCCAAAGCAAAACTGGGTTTCATCCCGTCCACCAAATTTTGAACTTTTCCTGGAAGCTCGGCTCCCAAAGCGATCAAATGTTTGCAGTTCTCCAAATCTCCTGTTTGAGGCTTCTTTCCATCATAAAATTTTGAAACCAGATTGGTGCTTCGACTCAATAGATTTCCCAAATTGTTTGCCAGATCTGCATTCACTCTTTGGGTGGCCGTCTCCAAAGAAAATGGAGCATCATTTCCCATGTGCACATCTCGAATCATCAGATATCTCAAACCATCCAAGCTAAAATGATTTTTCAAATCCAAAGGATTCATCACGTCTCCTTGGGATTTGCTCATCTTTCCTTGGTCTTTATTCAAAATCCATCCGGTTGCAAAAATTTGAGTGGGCAATGGAACGCCAAGTGCCAACAACATGGTGGACCAGTAAACGGCATGTGTGGTGAGGATGTCTTTTCCAATCAGATGTTTGACCTCACCTTCGATCCACCATTTTTTAAAATCATCTTCCATGCCTTCGCGATTGAAGCCTACTGCAACTGCATAGTTCAAAAGAGCATCGAACCAAACATAAGTGACGTAATCATCGTCAAAAGGAAGTGGGATCCCCCAAGCCAAACGCTCTTTTGGACGAGAGATGCAAAGGTCATTGAGCGGTTGTCTTAAAAATCCCAACACTTCATTTCGGCGAGATACGGGAAGAATAAAATCCGGATGGGCCTCAATGTGATCCAACAATGCTTTTTGATAGGAGCCCATTTTAAAAAAGTAATTGGTTTCCTGAACCTTAACGACTTCTTTTCCCTCTGGGCTTCTGCCATCCACCAAATCTTTTTCGGTATAGAAGATTTCTTCGGAAACCGAATACCAACCTTCATAACTGTTTTGATAGATGTCGCCCTTATCAAAAAGATCTTGAAGGGCCTTTTGAACCGCCTTTACATGAAAGTCATCGGTGGTTCGGTAGAAGATGTCATAAGAAATGTTCAGTTCTTTCCAAATGGTTTTAAAATTTTCTGCCATTTCATCGCTGTGAACCTGTGGAGAAAGATTTCGTTTCTTTGCGGCTTGCTCGACTTTTTGTCCATGTTCATCCGTTCCGGTAAGGAGCTTGGTTTCTCTGCCAAAAAGTTGTTGGAAGCGTTTCAACACATCTGCAGTGATGGTGGCGTAAGCGGTTCCCAAATGAGGCCGATCATTCACGTAGTAAAGAGGAGTGGTCAGGTAAAAAGGCTTCATTTAGGAATCTCCAAAAATTTTATCGTTGAGCTTAGCAAGGCTTTTTCGCATTTGGGGAAGCGAAGGGAGGGAGCTTTGAGTTCTTAAATAGTCCTTCAGGGGTTGAATGGGGTAGCCTCCATAGGCTCCAGATTTTTCAATCGACTTGGTCACTCCTGAAAAACCTCCCAAATGAACTTGGTCGGCAATCTCCAAATGGCCAGCAATTAAAGTTCCACCACCAAGTACGCAAGCTGCACCGATTTTGACGGAGCCAGCAACGACCACTCCACCTGTAATGATAGATCCCTTTCCAATTTGGATGTTGTGGCCAAAGTGGCAAAGGTTGTCGATCTTCACATCATCGGCAATCACGGAGTCTTCAAAGGTTCCACGATCAATGGTGGTTCCCGATCCCACATGGACGCGCTTGCCCATTCGAACACGGCCGAAGTGAGTGATGCGATGATGCTCCATTTTTTGAGGATCGGTGGCGTATCCAAAACCTTCGCCTCCGATCACTGCTTGTGGCTTGATTTCACAGCCCTCGTCCAAAATGCAATCATGGCCCACGAAAACTTGGGGATGTATGCGGCATTGAGGACCAATCTGAGCGCCAGGTTCAATCACGACGTGGGCTCCAATAAAGGATCCATTGCCAATTTTGCAATTCCGTCCAATCACAGCAAAGGGTCCGACGGTCACGTCTTCCCCAATTTCAGCAGTTTCATCAATGGACGCCGAGGAATGAATTTTACTTGTCCCCACAGGCTGTAGGTGAGCCTCAGATCTAAAATAGGACTTGGCAATGTCTGCCATGGCCAGCTTTGGGTTTGAGCTGACCAAAAGTTGAAGCGCATTCTCTTTTAAGGGTTGAAGACTTTCGTGTTCTGCAAAGGCTTTGGGAAGAACCCAAACTTTTGATTTTCCCTTTAGAGCTTGCTCCAAATGGGATTTGTCAGAAAGAAAAATCATATGGTCGGCTTCCGCAAGTTCGGGCGGAGCCATGCCTCGAATCACAGGATTATCTGTTCCTGAAACTCGCTGAATTTGAGCTGAAAATTTTTCTAGGATCTCATTGAGAGGGACTTCTCTTGATGCTTCATTAAATCTCATCATATTCTGATGCCATTTAAGGCCTTGGCCATTCAACCTATTTTGTAGTAAACCTTAGTTTTTGGTAAAGGAAGTAAGACATGGCGCAGAAAAAGACGAAGAAAAAAGCTTCGAAAAAGACAGCGGTGACCAAGAAAAGTTCGGGAGCAAAGACGTCGAAAAAAGCTTCCGCCAAAAAGAAGACGGCAGCTCCGGCGGCTAAAAAAGCAGGAGCGAAGAAAGCTGTATCCAAGAAAACAGCAGCGAAGAAAACGGACAAAAAAGCCTCTAAGAAAGCGGCAGTAAAGCCAGCAGCAAAGAAACCCACTTCAAGCAAAACCAGCGCAAAAAAAGCTTCTGCCAAGAAAGCTGTTGAAAAAAAGGCCGTTGAAAAGAAGGCTGTGGAAAAAAAGACGGCAACTCCGAAAAAGGAAGCCTCTGAAAGTGCAAAACTGACCAAAAAACGAGCCCTTGAAGCTTCTGGGGCGGAAGGTGTGGCTTCTGCTCGAGCCGAAGAAAAGAAGGCCAAAGAACAGAAAAAAGCCAAAAAAGCTCAGGCCAAAGCCAAGCAATCTTTGGCAAAAGCCCGTGTAAAGGACTTGGGAAGCAAATTGGGCAAGAATTTAGCCAATCAAGGGGTGGAAGAGCTGGCGAAAAAATGGGAGAGTCTGTTCAAGCGGGCGGATTCCATTGAGTCCAAACCTTACAAAATGAGAGATTCCTTTGAGGAGCGAACGGCCATTGAGCACAAGGTTTTGGGATGGGGCTTTGTCCTATCGAATCAAAATGATCGGCTTGAGGTCTTGTTTCGCGACGGAATTCGGTATTTAATCTCGAACTACAAATCATAACCAACTAACTCAAATAGACAAAAGGTATATCCATTAATGGCAAAAGACGATTTGGCTCAATTTGAAGGCAAGATCACAGATGTAGGAGCCGGTGGCCAATACAAGGTGAAACTCGAAAACGATGTGGAAATTACGGCGAAGCTGTGCGGAAAAATGCGACGCTTTAACATTCGAGTGGTATTGGGAGACAAAGTGACCGTGGGTGTTTCTCCTTATGATCCCAGCCACGGCCTGATCATGTACCGTCACAAATAAAGTTATGTCTAATCTCGATTCTAAAACTCTAAGTTTCATTCAATCCCGTGTGGAGAAGGTTTCTCCGCAAAGTATTAACGCAGTTCTTGCTCTTGCAGAAGAAGGTGCGACCGTTCCATTTATTGCCCGTTATCGAAAAGAGAAAACGGGAAATTTGGACGAAGTGCAAATTCGTGAAGTCATCGATTCCTTCCAGGAGTTCGGTGAATTGGTGAAGCGCAAGACCTTTGTTCTTCAAGAAATCGAAAAGCAGGGCAACCTGACTGACGATTTGAAAAAACGCATTGAAGCGTCCTCTTCTCTTCCCGAAGTGGAAGAGTTGTATCGGCCCTTCAAAAGAAAAAAGAAAACCAAAGCCACTTTGGCCAGGGAAGCTGGTCTTGGTCCTTTGGCCGATTGGATTTGGGGCTTGGCCCATGGGGAAGTGAAGGACGAAACCACTTTGGAAGTGAAAGCCAAAGATTTTGTCTCTGCAGCCAAAGGGTATGCCACTTATGAAGAAGCTCTGCGAGGAGCTCAACACATTTTGGTCGAGAAAGTTTCCAACGATCCTGACCTTAGATCTTTGGTTCGAGAAGAGCTTTTTGATCGCGGACAAATCAAATCTGAAAAAACAAAAGATTTTAAGTCGAACTCCAAGTACTCCATGTACGCGGAATTTTCAGAGCCCATCAAAACCATTCAAACAAAAAAGGCTTCTCACCGTTACTTGGCTTTGCGCCGAGGATGGCAAGAAGGGGAATTGAAAGTTTCCATTGAAGGGGATGAAGGCAGACTGCAAGGTGCTTTTGAGGGATTTTGTATGTCTCAAAGTTCTCAAGCAGATGCTTTTATGAAAGAAGTTGCAAAGCATGCGCTTGCAGTTCACGTCATGCCTTCCATTGTGAATGAGCTTCACTCCATGTTGAAGGAAAAGGCCGACGGCTTTGCCATTGAAGTCTTTGCGGAAAACGTCAAAAGAGTTTTGATGAGTTCGCCGTTTGGATCCAAAGTGGTTTTGGGAGTGGATCCTGGAATTCGTACCGGTTGCAAAATTGCCCTTGTGGACAAAGGTGGAAACTATGTTTCGGACACCGTTTTGCACATTGAAGGAGAAGGTTCCAAAGAAAAAGCCAAGACTCTTTTTGGCGAAGTTCTTAAACAAATTAAAATTGAATCCATCGCCGTGGGTAATGGAACGGGTGGACGAGAAGCCGAAAGCTTTATTCGAGAAACTTTGAAAGAGTTGGGGCATTCAGGAATTCCTGTCATTATGGTCAACGAAGCGGGAGCCAGTGTGTACTCTGCTTCGGATGTGGCTCGAGAGGAATTTCCAAAATTGGATGTGACCGTTCGTGGAGCCATTTCCATTGCTCGACGCTTGCAAGATCCTTTGTCGGAAC
This sequence comes from Bdellovibrionaceae bacterium UBA6776, assembly GCA_002453155.1. Lineage (GTDB taxonomy): Bacteria > Bdellovibrionota > Bdellovibrionia > Bdellovibrionales > UBA1609 > UBA6776. The sequence continues at coordinate 53,850 of DKGG01000010.1, read as the reverse complement.
TGGTGAAGATCGATCCTAAAAGCATTGGTGTGGGTCAGTACCAGCACGATGTGAATGCGTCCCGATTGAAAAAATCTTTGTCTGATGTGGTTGAATCCTGCGTCAACCAAGTGGGTGTGGATTTAAATACCGCCTCTCTTTCCCTTCTTCAGTATGTGTCTGGAGTGGGGCCTGGAATCGCAAAAAACATTTTGGATTTTCGCAAAGAGCACGGACTTTTTTCAGATCGTGAAGAACTGCTGAAGGTTCCTCGATTCAGCTCAAAAGTTTTTGAGCAGTCGGCGGGATTCTTTCGTGTCTTGGATGGAAAATCCGTTTTGGACAAAACGGGCATTCACCCGGAACGATATTCGGCCGTTCGCGAAATGGCCAAGGAACTGGGTGTAACGGTGGCCTCTTTGATTGGCCCTGGTGCACAGCGCTTAAAGGAAGTTCGAGACAAGTGGGCGAAGCTTGTGGGTGAATTTACTTTTGATGACATTGTGATGGAATTGGAAAAGCCGGGACGAGACCCTCGTGATCCCTTTAAAGTTTTTCAATACCGAGACGACATTCACGAAGTGAAGGATTTGAAAGAGGGCATGATCTGTCCTGGGATTGTGACAAACGTAACGGGCTTTGGGGCCTTTGTGGATGTGGGCGTTCATCAAGATGGACTGGTTCATATTTCTGAGTTGAGTCACAATTTTGTGGAAGATCCCAACACGGTTGTAAAACCTGGGGATCAAGTTCAGGTGAAAGTTTTGTCAGTGGACTTGGAGAAAAATCAAATTTCATTCACCATGAAGCTGGATGAGCGTCCTCAGAAAATGGAAGCTCGTGCTCCTGGAAAAGGCGCTGGAAAATCTGGTGGAAAAGGACCTCGCAAAGGACCGGGCAACAAGTCCGGTGGTCGAGGGGGCCGCAAAGGGGATGGACGTCCCAACCAGGGAAGACCTGAAAGCCGACCCAAACCGGCTTTTAACAATCCATTTGCTGCTCTTGGGCAACTCAATAAAAATTCTTAAGAGGATTTGGAACTCGTCAACAAATGTTGGGCGAGTTCCACAAAGCCATCGCCTTCTTTTGAAGGCGTGATGTACTTGGGAAGGCTTTTCATAAAGCTTTGGTATTCAAGAACGTTGGCCACTCCCACACTTTGTTGAAAACGTTCAAACAAAGGTTCGTCATTGGGAGAATCTCCCACATAAAGGCATTGAGACTGAATTTCTTCTGCAGAATTTAAGTTCAATTCTCGTTTCGCATAATCAAAACAGGCGGTTCCTTTTTCTTGAGATCCAAACCATCCGTTCACATGAATGTGACTGACTTTGCAAGTGGCTCCATGGGATTCAAAAATTTCTACGATCTTTCGAATTTCAGTTTCAGGAAGAGGTGGCTTCACGTCCTCAGCGAAATCGATGGCCAAATCAAAAAGCCTGGAAAATTGATCCGAGGCCACTTGAGATCGCGGCACTTTTTGCAGTACTTCCTTTTCAATCTGATTCAACTGTTCAGAATATTTCTGACGTTCCACTTTGGATGCGTAAAAGTGGCGCTTCATAGAGTTTTGATGATGGCGAAAGTAAAAGGCTCCATTTTCACCAATCACGCCGTGAACGGGCCATTGCCGTGCAATCAGTTCGCACCAACCCGCGGGTCGGCCGGTGACGGGAATGATGTGAAAACCAGCAGATTGAAGATTCCACAGACTTTGGTAGGTGATGGCTGAAATTTTGTCGCGCGTAGTTAAAGTGCCATCAACATCGGTGAAGATGTAGCGGATTTCAGAGAGAGAAAGTGATGAGATTGGATTCATGATTTAAGTTTAATCTCTAAACATAGAAGCAATGAGTCAATAAAATTTTATTGAAAGATGTGAACAAGGCGTCCAATTTTTATTCATATGTCTGATCAAAAAAAGCTCGTTATCGTTGAGTCCCCCACCAAAGCCAAAACCATTCGGAAGTTTTTAGGGAAGAACTATATTGTGGAGTCCTGTATGGGCCACATTCGGGATTTGCCCCAGTCCGCAAAGGACATCCCTGAGAAATATAAAAAAGAGGCCTGGTCCAAACTTGGCGTGAATGTGGAAGACAATTTTGACCCCATTTACTGTGTTCCAAAGAACAAAACCAAGGTGGTCAAAGAACTCAAAACAAAATTGGCAGACGCTGATGAATTGATTCTCGCGACGGACGAAGACCGCGAAGGGGAATCGATCAGTTGGCACTTGGTGGAGGCCTTAAAGCCAAAAGTTCCTTTAAAAAGAATGGTGTTTCACGAGATCACTAAGGAAGCCATTCAGGATGCGATTCATAATTTTAGAGACATCGATGAAAACTTGGTTCGAGCCCAAGAAGCTCGCCGTATTTTAGACCGTTTGGTGGGTTACACCATTTCTCCGTTGCTATGGAAAAAGGTCACTTATGGATTGTCTGCAGGTCGCGTTCAATCGGTTGCGGTCCGTTTGATTGCAGAGCGTGAGCACGAGCGCTTGCGATTTCATAAAGCGGAATATTGGAGTTTGGTCGCAAAGAATAAAAAAGACGGAACTGCTTTCGAAGCACGAGCTTACTCCTTGGATGGTAAGCGTGTTGCTTCCGGAAAAGATTTCGAAGCGGAGACCGGCAAACTTTTAGACAACCGCAAGGCCGACCACATTCATTTGACGGCAGATTTGGCCAGTGCCTGGAAAGGAAAACTGGAAGGTCAAAGTTGGAAGGTCAAAGAGGTTGAGGAAAAACCAGTTTCGCGAAAACCGGCTCCTCCTTTTATCACTTCCACTTTGCAACAGGAAGCCAACCGAAAACTGGGCATGAGTTCTCGTGAAACCATGCAAGTCGCTCAGAAGCTTTATGAAAATGGGCACATCACTTATATGAGAACGGACTCTACAAACCTTTCTCAGCAAGCCATTGATGGGGCAAGAGCAGCGATCAAGCAATTGTTTGGCAAAGACTATCTTCCTGATCAGCCTCGGCTTTACACGAAGAAAAAAGTGAAGGGCGCTCAAGAGGCCCACGAAGCGATTCGACCTGCTGGAAGCCAAATGGTTCTTCCTGAGGAAACTGGATTGAAGGGCGATATGTTTCGCCTTTACGAATTGATTTGGAAGCGCACCGTGGCTTCGCAAATGGTGAATGCGGAACAAAAGAAAGTCAGTGTGAAGTTTGATGTGGGGAATGCCGTGTTTTCTGCATCCGGAATGACCATTACTTTTCCCGGATTTTTGAAAGTTTACGTGGAAGGTTTTGATGATGAGGCTTTGGCGGAGGAAAAGGAAATCCATCTTCCACCATTGAAAGTTGGAGACTCAGTCACCAACGAAAGCATTAAACCTTTGCAACATGAAACCAAGCCTCCAGCCCGTTACACGGAAGCCAGTTTGGTTCAAACCATGGAAAGAGAGGGCATTGGCCGTCCTTCCACTTACGCCTCTATTATTGGAACCATCATCGATCGCGGATATGTGCGTAAAGTGGGAAATGCATTGGCGCCAACCTTTACAGCACTTGTGGTTTCAAAACTTTTGAAGAAGTATTTGCCGGACTACGTGGATTTGAATTTCACCTCACAAATGGAAAAGCGTCTGGATGACATCGCCGATGGAGATTTGGATTCGAACAAATACTTGGCGCAACTTTATTTTGGAGACGAAGGTTTAAAAAATCAGGTTGAGGCCCAAGAAGATAAAATTGATGCAGATGAATCTCGTGCAATTACCTTAGATGGACTTGAGGGGTTGAGCTTTCGAATTGGTCGATATGGAGCTTACGTTTGTCGCAAGGAAAAGGGTGAAGAGGTGTGTGCCTCCATTCCGGAACACCAATTGCCTGGAGATTTGACGGCGGAAATTGCCAACAAGTTGATCGATCAAAAAATCAATGGAGCGGATGCCCTTGGAAAAGATCCTGAAACGGGTCTTCCTGTTTATGTTTTAACTGGCCGTTACGGACCCTATGTGCAATTGGGTGAACACGAAGATGAAAAACCCAAGCGCATGGCCTTGCCGGCAGGGGTGGAACCGGAAGCCGTGACTATGGATATGGCTTTAAAGCTTTTGGAGCTTCCAAAAACTTTGGGAGATCACCCTGACACAGGAAAAGTGATCAAAAAAGGTTTGGGCCGATTTGGTCCTTATGTGGTTCATGATGGTGATTTTCGTTCGATCCCGAAAACCGACAATATTTTTGATGTGGATTTGAGCCGTGCTCTTGAGCTTTTGGCTCAGCCTAAAAAGGGTCGTGGTCGGGCCGCGCCTTTGAAGGAATTGGGAGATCACCCTGAAACGGGCGATCCCATCCAAGTTTTGACAGGGAAATACGGGCCTTATATCAAATGCGGTAAGACCAATGTTTCGCTTCCAGAGGACCAAGAGCCCAAAGGTGTGACTGTTGAACAGGCTTTGGAGCTTTTAAAGGATCGCTTGAAGACGGGCGGCAAGAAGAAAACCGCATCCAAGAAGAAGGCCTCCGGAAAGAAAACTGCCGCCAAGAAGAAAACAGCGGCGAAAAAGCCGGCCTCAAAGAAAACGGTCACAAAAAAGGTGATTCGTCGGAAAGCCGGCTCAAAATAACCGATTCTTTACTGGACAAGACCGCCAAAATTGATGAGTTTCGAGGCATGATTCGCCGAGTCCTAAAATCCAGGATCGCCAAGGGCCAGATGGAGCTTTCGCTCCATCGCCCGGTGGAGCCAGACCGTCATTTTCACAAAGGTGGCCGCAGCTTTTACTTTTTTGATTTTGATGACAACATCGCTTTTCTTTCCACTCCAACTTATGTGTTTCACAAGTCCACCGGGGAAGAACTGGCTCTGACCAGCCAAGAGTTTGCAATGAACAGCATGGGCATTGGAAAGTCTGGCCCGCTTAAAGATTTTCGCCTCGACCATGATCCGGTTGCTGGAACTTTTCGAAATTTTCGCGACAAAAACATTTCTAGATTGCGAAAAATATTTGGTGAAAGACAAAATTTTGTGCGGGACCTTTCCGAAGCTTTGGGGCATCCGGATCTGAATTGGAAGGGCCCCTCGTGGAATTGTTTTTTTCACGCGGTTCACAACCAGCGACCTTTGTCTTTGATCACGGCTCGAGGGCATCATCCCGAGACCATGAAAGAAGGAATTCGTTTGTTGTACGAGCGGGGCTTTCTTTCGAAATTGCCAAATTATTTGAGCATCTATCCGGTCAGTCACCCCGTGGCTCTTGAAGATTTGGGTGGAACCTCTTTGTATGGAAACATTCCGTTGCTCAAGCGCCATGCTCTACGAAAGTCCGTAGAGAAAGCCATTGAGGTTTACGGCTACAGTCCCTATCACCGATTTGGGATGTCTGATGATGATCCGAAAAACATTCAGTGGATTCATGAAGAGATGGTGAAATTAAAACAGGACTATCCTCAGATGTCTTTTTTTGTCATCGAGACCCACTCAGACCATTTTGAAAAGCGAGAAGTGCGCTACGATGGTTTTGAGAAAAAGCAAAACATACCTTTTCAGCAGTTGAGTCTTTTTTAACGCTCAGTTGCAAGACCCTGGATTTGCGAAATAATTTGAGAGAGTTAAAATGATTTGTTGGGCTTTTTCTCTTTTGAAAAGTTCTGCAAATCCCGATCAGACTTCTGAGAGGTATACAAATTTTAACCAGCAAAGGGTGTTTCATGAAAAAGTGGATGGTGCTGTTCGTCGGAGTGATGTCCTTAACTTCCGTGATTTCCTATGGACAGTTTAAGAGCATGCAGAAATTGGATTTAGATTGTGTCCATCTTTATCCCATTCAGATGAAGTACTTTGAGCGACATGTGAATTTTGCAAAAAGCACCAAGAATCTTGAGGCGCGAACTGTGGATCAATTTATTGATCACTTGGACGGAAGCAAACTTTACTTTTTGAAAACAGACATTTCAAAAATCAAATCTAAAATCATGCCTGGAATTTACGGGAAGCTGAAAAAGAAAGAGTGCAAACCCATTCAGGAAACCAATGACCTTTTTGTGAAGCGTGTGGAAGAGCGAGTCGAGTACGCAAAGAAATTTTTAGGTTCCAAGTTTAAATTTAATCCCAAAGCAAAGATTTACCGGGATCCTAAAAATCGCCCTCGTCCATCCAGTGTGGCAGAAGCCAATAAATACCATGAAAATTACATGAACTATCAAGTGGCCAGTTATTTGGCGACTGACATGAAATTGGACGAAGCAAAACAACACATCATTCGAAACTACGAAAGAGCCCTTCGCCGAGTGAAAGATCAAAGCCGCGAAGATCTTTACTCTTTGTATGTGGATGCATTTGCAAAATCTTTGGATCCTCACACCTCTTATTTGTCAGCGGATGATTTGGAAGATTTCGAAATTCAAATGCGTTTGTCTCTTGAGGGAATTGGAGCCACTCTTTCTTCGCAAGATGGCTTTACAGTGATTGAACAGTTAGTTTCTGGAGGTTCTGCTCAGTCGTCAGGAAAGCTCAAGCCGAAAGACAAAATCATCGGTGTGGCTCAGGGAAAAGATCCCAACTTTCAAAATGTGATCGAGATGGATCTTCGAGATGTGGTGCGATTGATTCGTGGACCTAAAGGTTCTTCCGTGACCTTACAAATTTTGCGAAAAAAGAACGATGGTGCGGATCGGTTCACTGTGACCTTGGTTAGAGACAAGATCAAGTTGGAAGATGAAGCTGCTTCTGTGACTTACATCGACCGAGAAATGGAAAACACTCAAAAAAAAGGCGAAAAGGTTAAAAAGAAAATTGCTCTTTTGAATCTTCCTTCATTTTACTCGGACAGCCGCAGCCAAAAAGGCCGTTCTGCCGCTGCCGACATGAGAAAAATTTTGGCAGACATCAACAAAGAAAAAGCCGATGCCGTCGTTTTGGATCTTTCCACCAACGGTGGTGGAAGCTTGCGTGACGCTGTGGACATTGCTGGATTTTTCTTCAAGACTGGAAATGTGGTGAAGCAAAGTTCTCGTGTGCCTGCGGGATCTAAAGCGGAGTATGAAGTTTTGAGAGACACCGATCCAGATGTGAACTGGAGTGGTCCTTTAGTGGTGTTGGTCAGCCGAGTCAGTGCCAGTGCTTCTGAAATTGTTTCTGGAACTCTTCAGGATTATCACCGTGCAGTGATCGTGGGTGGTGATCACACTTTTGGTAAGGGAACTGTTCAATCCGTCGAGTATTTGCCCGCCGGACTTGGAGCGATCAAGACAACGGTTGGAATGTTTTTTACCGCGGGCGGAAATTCCACTCAGCACCGTGGTGTGAAGTCCGACATTACATTTCCTTCAGCGCTTTCCATTGATGAAATTGGCGAGAAGACTTTGGATTATTCCTTGCCACCTAAGTCCATTCCTTCATTCACTTCGAAGTCAGCATATGTAACTTCAGGAGAAGGCCATTGGGACCAAGTGAATCCATCGATCATCAAAAAGTTGGATAAGCTTTCTCAATCGCGCATTGCCAGCAGCGACGCCTTTAAGAAGGTCAAAAAAGACATCGCCAAAATTGATTCCCGTAAGAAAACCATCACAGCAGGCGAGCTTCTTGAAGACAAGAAGGGCAAAGGGGACAAGACTGCGAAGGTCGACCCCAAAACTGCAGAAGGCGATGACGAGTCTCCTCTTGAGGAAGACGAAGGACGCACTCTTTCTCGTGAAGAGCGTCAGAAGAAGTATTTGGAGCGTGGAGATGTCCAAGAGGCCATCAACATCGCTGCCGATCTTTCGGCGATGACAGACCGTCCTGAGCTTCGACTAGGCGCTCAGAGCGGAGATTCAAAGACCAAGGCGGCTGAAACCAACTAGACAGAACAGCCATCCTCAGGTACCTCATTAAAGAGCCCTTTTCATAGGGCTCTTTTCTATTTTCGGGACTTCAAAGGAGGGCGTTTCGTGGCGAGGACTCAGGTTTCTTCTTCTAAAAACCGGAAGAAAAAAGTGCCTTTAAAAAAAGCACCATCAAAAAAGCCAAAGACAAAAAAGGTCGTTCGGCCCTCTGGGAAAAAGACCTCTTCTGGAGGCAAGTCTTTCAGTGGACTCTCCTTGGATCAGTTGCGGAACATGCACGAGCTGATGGTGAAGTCGCGAGTGCTGGAAGAGCGATTGATCAAGATTTATAAAGCGGGTGGAGCTTTCTTTTGGATTGGTGCTCCCGGTGAAGAGGCCTTTGGAGTTCCATTGGGACTTTTGGTGGATAAAGGTCATGGCCCCAAACACGATTACCTTCACCTTCATTACCGCGGGACTCCCACATTGGTTGCGATGGGAATGCCCATGATCGATTCCATTCGCTTGATCATGAACCGAGCAACGGATCGATGCACCGGTGGTCGCAATTTTTCAAACCACTACTGTTTTCCAGAATGGAATGTTGTGCCCGTAAGTTCCCCCATTGAAGTTCAATACATTATGGCTTTGGGAACGGCTCGAGTTCAAAAACGTCGAAGCTCTAAAAGTTTGACCATTGTCACCGGCGGAGATGCCGGTTCTGCAGAAGGCGATTTTGCCAGCAGTTTGATTTGGGCCTCTCGTCCCAAAGAGGAACTTCCGATGTTGATTACTGTTCAAAACAACCGTTGGGGAATTTCAACCAGCTACGACACCCAACATGGCGAGGCCAATGTTTCGGACCGAGGCAAGGCCTTTGGAATTCGAACCTGTGTGATCAACGGCAATGATCCTGTAGAAAGCTACGTCAAGTTGTCAGAAGAAATGAATTACATTCGCAAAGAAAGAAAGCCTGTTCTTTTAGAAGCTCAGGTGTCTCGCCTTTATGGGCACTCGTCCGCGTCGGGCGCAAATCTTGTGGATGAAGTGGATTCTGTTCGTCAGTTTGAAGAGCGCCTGTTGAAAGCCGGAGTCCTTAAATCTCAGGACGTCAAAGAGATGTGGAAGAATTTTGAAGAAGAAGCTCGATTGACCAGTGAACAGGTTAAAGACGAGCCGGTTCCCTCTGCGGAGAGCGTTTGGGATCACTACTACACCAATGGTGAAAACGGCGATTGGAGGAAGTTTTAATGGCAAACATGGCACAAGCCATTCGCATGGCTCTTCATTACGGCGAAGAAAATTTAGGGGTTCAAGATATTTTCGGTCAGGATGTGGGTGCACCTTTAGGAGGTGTCTTTACGGCCACTCAAGGTTTGAAAACCACTTGGAACACTCCTTTGGATGAGCGTGGAATCATTGGAATGGCCATGGGCATTGCCATGGCAGGAGAAAAGTGTGTCGCTGAAATTCAATTTTGCGATTACATTTTTAACACCATCGATCTTTTAAAAATGGCGGGCAATACTCATTGGGTGAGCAACGGAAATTACTCTGTTCCCTTTGTGTTGATGACTCCCGTGGGCGCAGGAATTCGAGGATCTGTTTATCACAGTCACAGTTTCGACTCTTGGGCGTCTCGCCTTCCGGGATGGAAAGTGGTGATGCCGTCAACACCTGCAGACGCTTACGGGTTGATGATTTCCGCCTTGGAAGATGAAAACCCCGTTTTGTTTTTGAAGCCAAAAGCATTAATGCGCGTGCGCGGCGAAGAGCTTCTTCCCGGAGAACCAGAGTCTGAAAAAGATTTGAAAGCCATGATTGACGCTCCCATTGGGGATCGATCTAAGTGGAAACCAAAGTGGCCGAAAATTGGTGAACATCGCATTCCCATTGGCAAAGGCAAAATCACTCGAGAGGGTGAGGAATTGACGATTGTGACCTGCGGTCGGGATGTTTTGTTTTGCAACCAGGCCGCAGATGAACTGGCGAAAGAAGGTCACAGTGTTGAAGTGATCGATTTGCGTTCGATTTATCCTTATGACTGGGAGCTGATCAAAGAGTCTGTTACGAAGACACGAAAAGTTTTGTTTGTGAACGAAGACACCGAAGTGACCAATTTTGGTGAGCACTTGAGCTATAGAGCCACCAAAGAGTTGTTCTACCAATTGGATGCTGCGCCCGAAGTTTTGGCAGGGAAGCATTTGCCAGGAATTGGCCTTCATCCCAATTTAGAAGATGCCTCGGTTCCTCAAGTGAAAGACATCTGTGATTGTGCAAAAAAATTATTGAGTGAGAGGCCTTAATGTCCAAGAAGAAAAATAAGAAAGCCAAAGGGTCAAAAAAAATCAAAAAAGCCTTGGAGCCTTTTGACAAGTACGATTTGTACATGAAATCAGTTCAAGCTCCTGAGGCAGACGTTGAGTTTTTCGACAAAACCTACAAAGAGATCCGCGGAAAGAGAGCTCACTCTCTTCGAGAAGATTTTTGCGGGACTTTTGGAATCACCTGTGAATGGATCAAAATGAATTCCAAAAATGTTGGAGTTGGAGTTGATTTGGATCCAGAGCCCTTGGCCTACGGGATGAACTGTCACTATGCGCAGCTTTCTGCAGCGGAGAAGAAGCGCATTAAAATTTACGAAGAAAATGTGATGAGTGTGGAAACCGATCCAATGGACATCATCGTTGCTGTGAATTTTTCGTACTATCTTTTTAAAACAAGGTTGATGCTTCGAAGTTATTTTAAAAGAGCCCATCAAGATTTAAAGGAAGATGGCATTTTTATGGTGGATTGTTTTGGCGGTCCACTTTGTATGGAGCCCAACGAAGAGGAAAAGGTCTTTGATGATTTTTCTTACTTTTGGGACCAGGACAAATTTGACCCTGTGACCAACGAAGCTTTGTTTCACATTCATTTTAAGCGCAAAGGCGAGAAGAAGCGCAAAGAGGCGTTTACCTATGACTGGCGCATGTGGACCATTCCTGAATTGAAAAGTCTGATGTTAGAGGCCGGCTTTAAAGACGCCTACGTTTACTGGGAAGGAACGGACAAAAAAGGCGAAGGAAATGGCGAGTTCACCCGCGTCACCACAGCAGAAGACTGCGGCGCCTGGGTCGCCTACGTCGTCGGCGTAAAATAAGTACTTTTTAGCGGGGTTGGAAGAGGTGGTTGAGGCTTAGGCCTTCGGCTTTCATCTTTTCGATGGCGTCGGGATTTCGCAAAATTACGCACAAAACATTTTCAACCACAGCACCTTCATCGCGAAGGTCTTTGGCGCTCAGTAGAACTTGGCCGCCAGTGGTGATCACGTCTTCGACGATGCAAACTTTTTTTCCTTCCAAAGATCCAAGGCCTTCCGCAATCTTGCAGGTTCCATATTCTTTGGCCTTTTTACGTACGAAAACCGCGGGGATTCCGGTTTCTAGGGACAAAGCAGTTGCGATGGGAATGCCTCCCATTTCAAGACCCGCCAAGACCTCGGTTCCCGCTGGAATTTTGTCTTTCAAAAATTCGGCGATGGGTTTGAGCAATGTGGGTTGAGATTCAAAGCGGTATTTGTCGAAGTAGTGAGTTGCGGTTTGGCCTGATCGCAGAAGAAATTCTCCTTCCAAGCGACAGATTTCAATGACTTTGGATTCCAATTCTTGAATGTTCATGATGTCACCTGCTCTTTCACCCATTGGGCATAACTCAAATTCGCCTGAGCCTCAAGAACCACAATTGCGGGAACCTCGTAGGGATGAAGCTCTTCCAAGGTGCGCACAAAATCTTCGGACCTTTCCAAAGTGGTCTTAAAGACCACGTAAACTTCGGCGTCCTCATGAATTTGCCCGTCCCATTCGAAAACAGAGGTACCCTCTGAAAGAACATTTGCGCAGGCGATAAGTTTTTGGTCTTTCAATTTTTTTGCAATGTTTAGAGCCTCTTCACGATTGGGAAAAGGCGAATAGCAAAAAATAATTTTACTGAGAGATTTGTTCATCAGGCTGAATTTTGAATCCAAAAAAAGAATCCAACAGAGATTTTAATGAAACCAGTCCTGCCGTGTGGCCATTGCTGTCTAGAACCAAAAGGATGGGGTGAGAAATGGCCACAAAGCGAAGAAACAAATCTTTAAGACTTAAATTCTCCGAGACCTTTCCGATGTCCCGGCAGTCGTCTTCACTCAACTCTCCGGATTCGATATGGTCGCGAACTTCCCGTAAAGTGAGCCAACCGACCACATGGTCTAAGTCCCCTTTGTAAATCAAAAGGTGAGCGGGTTTGTCTTCGAGGAGTTGATCCATTTTGTCGGTGCGAAGATCGATGTCGATCCCTTCAATGACCGAACGGGGAATCATAATGTCTTTGACCTTAAGGCCTTCCAACTCTTCAAGCCTTTCTAAGAGAGGCTCATAAGAGGCAAAAGATTTGGTTTTCGCCATGGGCGCTTCCTGTTCATTTTTGAGGAAAGGAAGGCCACGTTTTACTAAGCGAAATAAGTCCATATTGTCCTAAGTTCGAGAGGCTTCAGAATCTTTGAAGACCTGGCTTCCAGTGGCTCTTTTTTGATTCTGATATTTTCCACGGTAAGGGACAGAAGCCACCTGATCCATGCGGCAAAAAACCAACTGACAAATGCGGCGGCCCGCTTCCAACCGAATGGGAAGGGAGTTGGCATTGTACAGTTCAAGAGTGATTTGACCTTCAAAACCAGGGTCGACCCAACCTGCATTTTGAATGAAAAGACCAATGCGTCCAATGGAGCTTCGACCTTCCACAAAAGCAGTTAAGTTGTCCGGAAGTTTTACGGATTCCAATGTGGTTGCCAATAAAAAAGAGTGAGGAGGAATCGTGATCGAATCCCCCTCAATTTCTCGATAAATGATCTCCGAATTCAAATCGATGGTCTGCATTTGTCGATCTTCCACCACCAAGAAATGGTTTCCCAGGCGGCAGTCGATGGATGCAGGTTGAATGGATTCTTCAGTCAGCGGAGTTACAGTCAACTCCGCTTTTTCGATCATATCTTTAAGAGTGTTGTCCGAAAGAATCATGGGACTACTTGTTCTCTTCCGCGCGCTTCTTTTGGTATTCTTTCACAAGCTCTTCTTGCACGTTTCGTGGTGCTTGAGCGTAGTGAGAGAACTCCATAGTAAACTCGCCTTTACCTTGAGTGGCAGATCGCAATTCTGTGGAGTACCCAAACATTTCAGAGAAAGGCACCTGAGCTTCAACCACCACAAAGCCTTCTTGAGTTTGTGTTCCGTTGATCATTCCACGGCGTTGGTTGATTTGACCCATAACATTTCCTTGGAACTCTTCAGGAGCTTGAACTTCAAGCTTCATGATGGGTTCAAGAACCGCAGGACTTGCAGCGTGGTAAGCTTCACGGAAGGCTGTCATCGCACAAATACGGAAGGCCATTTCACTGGAATCCACATCATGGTAAGCACCGTCCACCAAAGTGGCTTTCACACCTACAATAGGTGCACCAATCAAAAGACCTTTTGTCATTTGTTCGACAAAACCTTTGTCCACAGCAGGAATGTATTCACGAGGAATTTTACCACCCACAATTTTGTTCACAAATTCGTAAGTTTTATCTGCAACTTCCAAAGGTTCGAACTCACCCATCACTTTCGCAAACTGACCAGAACCACCGGTTTGCTTTTTGTGAGTGTAATCGAACGGTGTGGCTTTGGTGATGGTTTCTCTGTACGCCACTTGAGGCTGACCAGAAACCACATCCACTTTAAATTCACGTTTCATACGCTCAATGTAAACTTCCAAGTGAAGCTCACCCATTCCAGAAATGATGGTCTCGTTGGACTCTTCATCTCTGTGAACGCGGAAAGTGGGATCTTCTTTTCGGAACTTTTGAAGAGCTTTTGAAAAGTTGTCCGCTTGAGATTTGTCTTTTGGTGCCACGGCCAAAGAAATCACCGGATCTGGAACAAACATAGAAGTCATTGCAATGTTTTTGGTTCCATCGGTGAAGGTGTCACCAGAGGCACAGTCAATTCCGAAAAGGGCCGCAATATCACCGGCACGAGCTTGCTCAATGTCTTGCATGGAGTCGGCATGCATGTGAACCAAGCGAGGAATTTTTACTTTCTTGCCGTTGGTTACGTTGGTGATGAAATCGCCTTTTTTCAAGGTTCCTTGATAAACTCTCATGTAGGTCAACTGACCGAATCGGCCGTCTTCCAGTTTGAACGCCAAAGCCACGGTGGGAGCTTCTGAGTCGGCTTTCAAAGCAACCGGTTCTTCGTTGTTGTCCAAATCCAAACCTTCGTACTTCATTTCTGCAGGAGAAGGAAGGTAGCTTTCAACTCCATCTAGAAGAAGTTGAACCCCTTTGTTTTTATAGGCAGAACCCATAAACACAGGAGTCAAATCCAAGCTCAAAGTTCCCTTGCGGATGGCCGCCATCAGTTCCTCTTGAGTGGGCTCTTCTTCCATCAAATATTTTTCCGCCAAAGCGTCGTCGAAATCCGCCGCTTTACCAATCAATTCAGAGCGGTATTTTTTAGCGTCATCCTGAAGATCAGCAGGAATGTCTGTGATCTCTAGATTTTCACCATTGTCTCCACGGAAATAAACGGCTTTCATGGTGACCAAATCTACAACACCTTCCAATTTGTCTTCTGCACCGATTGGAATCTGCATCAAAGCAGCATTGTGTCGCAATTTTTCACGAAGGGCTTGAAGAACGCGGAACGGGTTTGCTCCAGCGCGATCCAATTTGTTGATAAAGGCCATGCGAGGCACTTTGTACCGGCGCATTTGGCGATCCACAGTGATGGACTGAGATTGAACTCCAGAAACACCACAAAGAACAAGAATAGCACCATCCAGAACGCGAAGGGCTCTTTCCACTTCCACGGTAAAGTCCACGTGTCCGGGAGTATCGATAATATTGATCTCGATATCTTTCCAGGTCACATTGGTGGCCGCTGATTGAATGGTAATTCCACGTTCTCTTTCGAGTTCCATAGAATCCATTGTGGCTCCCACACCGTCTTTTCCACGAACTTCGTGAATGGCGTGAATTCGGCCGGTATAGAAAAGAATTCGCTCAGTCAGAGTCGTCTTTCCTGAGTCGATGTGGGCCGAAATCCCAATGTTTCGCACCTTATTGATATCCCATTTTTTTGCCATGTTCTGTCCCTTTCAGTATCTGTAAATGGAGTGCTTAAGAAAACAAAAGAGATGAGTTATCATGACTCTTTTGAAAGTGCAAAAGGAAGGCTGTCTTTGGAGCTAAAAAATCTGCAGAAAACTTTGAAAAAATCCTTTGATTTGGAGGCCTTCCGGCCCGGGCAGGCCGAAGTCATCCAGAGGGTCCTGGAGGGCAAAGACAGCTTGGTTTTGTGGCCCACGGGATCGGGGAAATCCCTCACTTATCAGATGAGCTCTGTTCTTCTTCCGGGGATCACCTTGGTGATTTCGCCTCTGGTGGCCTTGATGAGGGATCAGTTGGATCAGGCCCTCAAAAGGGGGCTTCCCTTTGCTTTGGTGAATTCCAGCTTGAAGCGTTCTCAGAGGGAGAAAGTGCTGAGTGAAGTTGCTGAAGGAAAATACAAACTGCTTTATTTGACGCCTGAACGCTTCAAGAAGCGGGAGACCTGGGAGGCTTTAAAGGGGCAGGAGATCAGTCTGTTTGTGGTGGACGAGGCCCATTGCGTGGCCCAGTGGGGACATGATTTTCGACCGGAATTTTCCAGACTTGGAGAAGTGCGCCGGCAACTGGGAAACCCCACCTGTCTGGCATTGACGGCGACGGCGCCTCTTCCTGTTCGGGAGGAAATTTCCCAGGTTTTGGGGATGAAGGATCCTCAAGCTTTTGATTTGGGTTTGGACCGACCCAATTTGTTTTTGGGGGTGGAAAATCTGGAGAGCCACGAAAAGACGCCCTGGATTATGAAACATAATTTTTCGGGTCCGACGATCATTTACTTTAGCCTGATTCAGACTCTGGAGAAGCTGTCCCTGGAGTTGGATAAGCAGGGAGTGGATCATGTGACCTATCATGGAAATCTGCCTCACTCCCTCCGGCGAAAAAATCAGAACCGTTTTCTTTCCGGAGAGTCCTCGTTGATTTTGGCCACGCCGGCGTTTGGCTTGGGAGTGGACAAGAAGGATGTGAGAGAGGTGATCCACTTTGAGGTGCCTGGATCCTTAGAAGCCTACTACCAAGAAGTGGGGCGCGCGGGGCGAGATGGGCAACCTTCAAAATGTGAGTTGCTTTATTCGTCGGAAGATTTGGAAACTCAAATGCGTTTTATCGAGTGGGCCACTCCGGATTACAAATATATGGAGACCGCATTGACCTGGTTGGTCCGTGAGGAGAGAAAAATTCCCTCATTGAGCATTGATGATTTGCGAGAGCAATTGAGTTTTAAAAACAAAAATGATTTTCGCTTGGAAACCACATTGAATCTTTTTGAACGTTTTGGATTGATCGAGTGGCCTCAAAGAAATTTTAAAAAGATTCGATTGTTGGATCCATCCATGGAGTTGCTGGCCGATTACAAAGACACGGAAGCGCGCAAGAAGTCCTTGCAGATGAAGTTGTTGAACATGGTTCAGTTTGTACAGACCTCCGAATGTCGAAAGTCGTTTATAGCCAACTATTTTTTGGGGCGGCCTGAAGAGCCCTGTGGGATGTGTGACAATTGCCAAAGCTGACTCACATAAAAGAGCGGCGAATTTTTCCGTCGCCTTTAGACAGTTTGGAGGGTGGGATTGTTGCCGTGGGCTTAGAGCCCACCGTTTCTCATTTGCTCGAGGCCTATTCCTTTGGGATTTTTCCTTGGCCCCATGAAGGGATGCCTTTGTTGTGGTTCTCTCCAGACGAACGGGGCGTGTTGGATTTTAATGAATTTCATATTTCTCGAAGTTTGCAGAAAGAGCTGAGTAAAAATTCGTTCACTTGCACCTGGGATCAAAACTTCGAAGGTGTGATTCGCGGTTGCCAGACGATGGCTCGAAAGAATGAGCAGGGAACTTGGATTACAGATAAATTGTTAAAGGCTTATGTGGACTTCCATAAGGCGGGTTATGCCCACTCTGTGGAAGTGTGGCGGGAAGAGGAATTGGTCGGTGGCGTGTATGGAGTCTATGTGGGAGGAGTGTTCTCTGCGGAAAGCATGTTCTTTAAGGTTTCTCCGGCATCTAAAGTGGCTTTGGTTTATTTGGTTCAGTCCTTGGAAGAAAAAGGATTGAAGTGGATTGATTTGCAGATGGTTTCCACAGTCAGTAAACAGTTTGGTGGAAAATACATTTCGAAAAGAGATTTTTTGAGACGTCTAAGAGATGCTCAAAAAAATCCATTAACTATTGATCTTCAAAATTAAAAATTTTGTAGCGGTGGCCCCATGGAGCTCCTCTCTTCGCATCGTAATTTTTGTTGGGAAGAGAGAGGTAGTAGAGGAGGGCAAAGCTTGCGATCGAGAGAAGAATGTATCCGGAGTATTTGTAAACATTTTCCAAGAAGACATGTTTTAAATACATTTGCTGTCGCAAACGGCGCTCTTTGAGCTCTTCGAGAAATTGCTTTTCAAGACCTTGTTTGATGGCTTTTCGGTGTCCCAGTGGCAGATCATGAAAGTGAACAGCCACCATGATTTTTTCTTCGTCCACAAAGGGGTCTGGTTCAGACCACCAAGAATTTCCCTCATAGGATTCCAACCGGACGACTCTGCCAAACCATGCAATTTGATCCAAACCGGGAACGGGAATTTCCACTTTTATTAAGTCACCAATTTCAGGGCGCATGCTTCGGTCGACCAAGAATGCCGCTCCTGTTTCCGAGAGATTCAGTAACCGCGTGCGAAAGACTCCTGAGCCCTCTTCTTTTGAAAAGCGCATGACCTGGTTGTCCGTGGGTCGCAACACATACCTGGGCGCACGATTGATGAATTTTCGAAGTGCGGCGTTCATAGAAGACTTATCGGTTTGATGGGGCCAGGTTTTTAGCTCTCTGGACCTTGGTCAGATTTGTAAGGGGCCCGTTCCAAAATTTGAACGATGTCGGTGAACTTCAGAAGTTTCGCCAAATCGATGGGGCTTTGATTTTTTTTGTTTTTAAGCCTTGGGTTCGCGCCCGCTTGAAGCAGTTTTCCGATGAGGGCAGAGTTTTTAAGGTAAATGGCCAAATGAAGGGGAGTGGTTCCGTCTTGATCGGCCAGGTTGGGATCGGCTCCATGTTTAAGGAAAATTTCTGCAAATCCCAGTTGCTTGTACTCGATGGCAGTGAATAGTGGAGAGCGGCCTTGAATGTCTTGTTGATTGATTTTTGCACCTTTTGAAATCAACAGATTGAGGATTTCAATGTCTCCTCGAGGGATGGAAAAGTACAGGCTGCTCCAACCGTTTTCATCGGCAGCTTGAGGATCTCCTCCTTTTTGAAGAAGCAGCTTTAAAACTTCGGGAGTGGAAAATCGGGTGGCCATCATTGTGGGAGAGAGATTGAAACTGTCCCGCTGATTGGGACTGGCTTCGGCCTCAAGAAGTGCTTTGACGGTATCGGCTTGTTTTCCGAGGACGGCATACTGAAGAGCGGTGGCGCCATCTTGATCCCGGAGGTCCACAAAGACTTCATTTTTTATGAGCAATTGAACCATTTCCAAGTGGCCTTTTCTGGCGGCCACCATCAGTGGCGTCACTCCATGGATGGAAGCTTGGTTGGGGTCCATTCCCCCTTTGAGATAGTCTTTTACTTTTTGCAGTTCATTCTTGGCCGCCGCAGAAACCATTGGAGCGTAAGGATCTTCAAGAATTTCTTTTTCGGACTCCATCTCCTCGGGTGTTTGAGGGGAGGTGGATTTTTTCGAGGCACTGGTGCAGGAGGTGCTGAGCACCGAAAGAAGCAAAATTCCAAAAAGCAGTTGGAGGGAGTTTCTCATCAATCGACAGGAGCCTCTTTGGCTTCAATATCCACTTGACCAACGATGCTCAAGTGCACGGGACAGCGACCAGAAATGTCGATCAAGCGGTCCTTTTGTTCTTGATCCAGGTGATCGGGAAATTGGATTTGAACTTCGAAGCGAGTGTGTTTGCGATCCACTTTGATTTGGTTGGCAGAAAGTTTTAAGCCCGTGAGGTCCCAACCTTTGCGCTTGGCGTACATTCGCATGGTCATGGACTTGCATCCGAGAAGGGCACCGGTAAGCAGATCGTGTGGAGTGGGCCCTTTGTCTCCGCCACCGGTCTCCACTTCGGAGTCCAGAAGAATTTCAAAATCTCCGATTTTGAGAGTTTCTTGGTAGTCAGTGCCGAGGCTATGTGTGGTCACAGTTTTCACGAGGCTTTTCCTTGTTGTGCGTCCTTGTTGTGTGGGATGACTTTTAGATCGTAATCCTGGGGCGGGAAAAGCTCAACTGTGTTTTTAAGGACTAAGGAGAAGGGGTTTGATATGAATAAAAACTTAACGGTGTTTGGAGCAGGAAATTTAGGGGCTGAGGTTGCGGCCTTGTGGAAATCGAAGTTTCCAGACGCAAAGGTTTTTGCCATCACTCAAACTGATCAAAGGCATTCAGACTTAAAAGCGTTAGACACCATTCCTTTGCTTGCAAGCAGTGAAGGGCTCCCCACGACTCCCTACGTGTTGTTCTCGGTCCCGCCAACCCCTGACTATTTAGACCTGGTAACCCAAGCGCTTAAAATGTGGAATCAAAATGGACAATTCATCTTTATATCCTCCACTTCTGTTTATCTTGAAAATAAAACGGGCTGGGTGAAAGAGCAGTCGGATTTAAATCCAGAGAGCAAACTTTTCCCCATCGAAGAAAGAGTTCGCAACGAGAAAGGATCTGTTTTGAGGCTAGCGGGCCTATACAATCACGTAAGCGGCCCACACCACCACCTCAGAAAAACAATGAAAATAAGGTCCTCGAAAACCTCTTTTCTAAACCTCATTCACACGAGCGACGCGGCCCACCTGGCGGTTCAAGCTCTCTTAAAGGGACAATGTGGTTTCACCTATTTGGGATGTGATGGAAGTCCTCTTACAAAAGAGGAATTTGCCAAATGGGTCCTCGGAGAGGCTCAAGCGCAAAACGTCGAATATGAAAACTCCAAAGACACGGGAAAACGCTGCCAAAATCAATGGACCCGCGAGGTTCTGGAGTGGAAGCCTAAATGGCCTGATTTTCAAAGTTGGATGACGGACACTTTAACCGACTCCGAATAATTCAGATCAGCCCTCTTTCCTTGAAAAGCCTTCACGACCCAGTGCCCTTAAGTGTCACCGCTCTACCTTCAAATCGATTCAGTCGTGCTGTGTCGTCTGGCACAGAGCTTGCCTAGTGTATTCATGGATTGAAGGACCAATCGCCTTCAAAGAAACGAAGAGGAGTCTTAACCCATGGAATCTAATGTCGGATATTTTTCAGCAATCGTGAGCTTCTTTAAAACAGGAGGCTTTTGGATGTTTCCCATTTTCGTGGCTCAGGTGGTTTCATTGGCCATCATTGCCGAACGGGTGGTGAGACTTTTCGTTCAACGCAGACCCAATCTTAGAGACACTGCAAAGATCTTTGAGGGGGACATCAAAAAAGGAAACTTGGACCGCGTTCTATTACAAGCACGCTCATTGGTCGCAGGGAGTCCTTTAAGAAACCTGGTTGAGTCCGGTGTACAAGCCGCACAAAACATGGGTGGACGTGAAGAAATTCAAGCAAAGATGGACGAAGTTCTTGTGAAAGAACAAAGCAAAGTGGAAGCTCGCGTGGAATTTTTGGCCATGCTTGGTAACGTGGGAACCCTTTTGGGTCTTCTTGGAACCATTGTGGGTATGATTCGATCTTTCGCTGCGATCTCACAAGCCGACCAAATGACGAAAGCAGCACTTCTTTCTGCGGGCGTTTCTGAGGCCATGCACGCCACAGCTTACGGTTTGATCATGGCGATTCCTGCCATCGTTATGTACTCGGTTCTTCAAAACCGCGTGAACAAGATCAATGAAGATATGACTCAAGCAGGTCTTCGAATTTTTAACCTTCTTGGTTTTCATTACGAATCCATTCCTGCGAAGAAAACGAAAAAAGCTTCAAGCAGCAAAGCTTAATTGAACGAATTGCGAAGAAAAGGACGAAGTCATGCAAATATCAACTGGTGGAGCAAAAGGTCGAAAAAAGGGAGTGAACTTTGACTTGAACCTTGTTCCCTTCATCGATGTTCTTTCCGTGTGTATTTGTTTTCTTTTGGTAACCACAGTCTTTATGAGCTTGGGGTCTTTCCATGCTCATCAAGCCATCGGCGATGAGAGCAGCCAGCAAAAGGCTGAAGATACTCAATCCATGATGGTTTCCTTTGGAGAGGGTGGAACCATTAAGATTGATCTTCAAAAGGGTGAAAAAACCTATCACTCCGATCAAATCCGCGGACAATCTGGAAAAGTAAATGTGGATCGATTGGATCAGTGGCTTGCAGCTCTTTCGAAAACCCAAAAAGAATTTAAAACCGTTCTTTTACTTCCGAACCCTGTCACCAAGTACGACGAGTTGGTGCAAGTGATGTCTAAGTTTCGAAAAAACTCTTACGAAAATATTGGCGTCGCCCCACTTTGAGGAGTGAATCATGTTAGAACAAGCCAGTCCCTTAAAACAGTCCATGCTGAACTCCGCATTGCAGAGTCAGTCTCGACTGCGACCCAATGGGAATCGGTTTAAAAAAAGACTGATGGCGTCCATTATGCTGACCTCTTTGGTGGATGCATTTTCCATTTTGGTGATTTTCCTTATTATGAACCACTCCTCCAACCAGGAGGCTTTGGAGTTTGACAACAAGGGCTTTGAGTTGCCCCGTGCAGAACAGGCTCAAGTCATTCAAGACGGTTTGGTCGTTCGCATTGAAAACGGTCGTTTTACCGTTGGAGAACAGACTGTTTCTTTAAATCAATTGGCTGAGGCCATTCAGTCTCAAAAGGCGGATGGCAAAGAGAAGGCGGGACTAATTGTCGTTGCAGATCGCCAATTGGATTTTTCGGATCTAAGCCCCGTCATCGCGGTGGCCTCCAACTCTGGATTTAGCAAATTCAAATTTGTCGTTGAGAGAAAAGAGTAATCAAGCTAGAAGAGGGGCTATGGATATCCAGACGCTCTCTCATTACGTTTTAGGCCCCGTTCGATTGTGGACGGTGGATCGAGAAGAACCTTCCCAATACATCGAAGTTCGAGATGGCCGCATTCAAAAAATCAGTGGTCAGCCCCCCAGCGACACCTCCATACCAAAAATTGATGGTAAAAATTTTGTTTTAATGCCGGCCGGTGTGGATGCACAGGTGCATTTGCGAGTTCCAGGGCAAGAGCACAAGGAAACCGCGGAAACCGGATTGATGGCCGCTGTCAAAGGTGGTTATGCAGCCATTTTGACCATGCCCAATACAAAGCCTGTCATTGATAATGTGAAAGTTTTAAAAGAGGCGATGGATTCTGTTCGAACCTACGAAGAACGTTTTGGAGTTCGGGTGTTTTGGACGGCAGCCATCACTGAAAATTTAAGCTCTTCAAAAGTGACTCCCATCGAAGATTTGGCAAAGGCTGGAATCAAAGCTTTGACCAATGATGGCTTGGGAGTTCTGTCGGATGAAGTGATGGAGGAATCATTTAAAAGATTGGCTCCACTGGGAATTCCTCTGTTGCAGCACGCGGAATTTCTGGGTCACGGCGGAAGCCTTGCGCCCAGTTCCGTGCAAGAGTCCCTAAAGGTGAAGCCTTATCCGGAGTCTGCCGAAATCGATATGGTGGTTCGAGATTTAAAAGTATTAAAGAAATGTCCTGAGGCTCGCTATCACATTCTTCATATCACTTCTGGAAAGGTCGTGCCCTTGGTGCGTGAGGCTCGAGAGCAAGGCTTGAAAGTGACTTGCGAAGTGACGCCTCATCATTTGTATTTTTCAGGTGAGGACATCGATCCTAAGAACACTTCATTTAAAATGAATCCACCACTACGCTCTCCTGAAGATCGTCAGCTGTTGTGGGAAGGTCTGGAAAATGGAGATGTGGATTTTGTTTCCACAGATCATGCGCCCCATGAGCCTTTGGTGAAATCAGGCTCTTTTGATGAGGTGGCATTTGGAACCTTAGGACTTGAAACCACTTTGGGAGTTTTGACCTGGGGTTATCGTGAAGGAAAGCTCTCCCGTCGACGCTGGGTGGAAGTGTTCAGTTTGAAGCCCGCTCAATTTTTGGGCCTGGATTCCAGTTATGGGGATTTGCAAGTGGGTCAGGAAATCCGAGGCATTCTCTTTGATTTGGAAGCCCCAGATCACCTCATTCAAGAGAAGGACTTCTCAAGTCTTTCTAAAAACAGCTGCTTTATTGGCTCTCATCTTCCAGGAAAGCTGATCAAGAGCTTCTTAGGCTCTAAAGTCATATCCTGCGAGTAGCTATTTCCGGCGAGTACCTTTGGACATTCGGGGATTTTTTTAAGACAATCCTGGAATGTTTCGAATCCTATTTTCTCTTACTTTTATTCTTTTTGGTTTTTCCTCTTTTGCTCAATCCAGTTGGAAAGAGCTGACTTCGGGAAAGTTGGTTTTGGAAACTGATGGAGTTCCTAAGGACGATCCCTTTGAGGTTGGATTTCTCATTGAGCTTAAAAAGGGCTGGCACACTTACTGGAAGAATCCCGGCGCCTCCGGTGCCACTCCTCGATTTTCTTGGGCCAATGAAAATGGAGTGAACCCTGAGGGGCCTCGTTTTCCTGCCCCCCATCGATTTGATGAAGAGGGGATTGTTACCTTTGGGTATTCAGACAAAGTGCTTTTGATTTTTAAACATCCTGGTTTGAGCGAGTCTTCCACTTTGAAGGTCAATGCGGAATGGTTGGTCTGTCGAGAGATCTGTTTGCCAGCCATGGCGGAGTTCACTTTGGAGGTGAAGGTTTCTGAACTGAAAGAAATCAAGTCCACTCCTTACCGCCATTTGTTTGCCGAAGCCCATAGAAATTGGCCCTTGTTTGGAGACGTTAAAGTTGATGTGAAGGGGAATCAGGCGACTTATTTTGTATCTGCACCTAGTGAGCCTAAAAAATTTGATTTCTTTCCTTTTCAAAATCTTCCTTACGAAAACCTGATCCCTGTGGATAAGAAATGGGAGGAGGGGCAATGGATTTGGAAAATGAACTTAAAGCCTGGGGAAGAGTTTTCTCCTGAAAGCCTGGGCGGAGTGGTGGATTTGGATTTTGGAGATCGCCGTAAAGTTTTCGAATTTCAAAGCGATGCCACTCAAAGTGCATTGGGCGACCCCTCGCACGGATTGGGTTCTCAATTGACGGTGTTGTTGTTGGCTTTTCTTGGTGGATTGATTTTAAACCTGATGCCTTGTGTATTTCCGATCCTATCGATGAAACTTTTTGGAGTAATGAAACTCAGTGGTCAAGATGTTCAAAAGATTCGAAAAGACAACTTGGCCTATGTGGCGGGTGTTTTGTCGACCTTCTTGTTGTTGGGATTGTCACTCTCAATGATTCGAAACTTTGGCATTCATGTGGGTTGGGGTTTTCAACTTCAGTCGCCCCTGTTCGTCGGGTTGCTTGTGATTTTGTTCGTGGTGTTAGCTTTAGAAATGATGGGATATTTTCATTTTGATTTGATTGATCCCTCAAAAGGTCAGAGCTTAACCCGCAAACATGGTTTAATGGGTTCCTTCTTTACCGGTGTTCTTGCCGTGGTTGTGGCCTCACCGTGCTCGGCTCCTTTTATGGGGGCGGCTGTGGGGATGGCGCTTACAGCTCCTGGAATTTTTGGAGCTCTGGTCTTTTTGTTTTTGGGACTTGGACTTTCTCTTCCCTATTTGATTTTGGCGGTTTCCCCTCAATTGTTGAAATGGATTCCAAAGCCTGGTCCGTGGATGAATTTTTTGAAAGAACTCATGGCTTTTCCGCTTTTGTTCACGGCGGTTTGGTTGGTTTGGATTTTCAATCAGATTGCGGTTTCCATTGACCTGTTTGTCTTGGGAATTACCGTGGTGGGAGTTGTCTTTGCAATTTGGATTTCCACTTTTGGCAGAAAAAAAGCGTGGGTGGTGGCTGGATTTTTTCTTTTGGCCTATGTGCTTCATTTTCCATTTTCATCTTTAAGAGAAGTCTCTGCCTCTTCCTCGAACAGCTCTGCCAAAGAAGGTGAAATTTGGAAATCCTATTCTACAGAGAAGTTGGCGCAAAGATCTCCGGGACAGGTGATCTTTGTAAATATGACGGCGGATTGGTGCATCACCTGCAAGGTCAATGAAAAGCTGGTCTTTGAAAATGAGGATGTACAGAAGGTTTTGAAAGATCCTCGCGTTTTGGTTTTGCAAGGGGATTGGACCCAGAGAGATGAAGAGATCACTGAATTTTTAAACAGGTACAATCGAGCGGGAGTGCCGTTCTATGTTCTATTCAGTGATAAATTTCCGCAGGGAGAGGTCTTGTCGGAAGTTCAAACACCCTCGGGATTTATTGAGAAATTGAAATCACACTACTAAGAAAGGGATTTTATGAAAAATTTAATTTTAGGACTCTTGTTTGTGTTCGGAAGTTCTACCTTCGCAAAGGTAAATGTGGGAGACAAAGCTCCAGATTTTTCACTGATGGGACATGATGGAAAGGTTCATTCTCTGAAGGAAGATTTGGGAAGTTATGTGGTTTTGGAGTGGTATAATCCTGGATGTCCTTATGTGAAAAAGCACTACAACAGCAAGAACATGCAGAACCTTCAAAAGGAAATTCAAAGCCTTCAGTTGGAAGGTAAAGCTCCTGTGATCTGGTATTCCATTTCTTCGTCGAACAAGGGGAAGCAGGGACATATGGATGTCTCTAAAGCCGCAAAAAATTATTCGGAGAAGGGACTTCGTTCGAAGGCAATTCTTTTGGACAGCGATGGAAAGGTTGGGAAGGCCTATGGAGCCACCACCACTCCACATATGTTTATAGTTAACGCCAAAGGTCTAGTAATTTATGAGGGCGCCATTGATGATCAACCCTCAGCAAACAAGAAAACTTTAAAAGGCGCGAAGAATTACATTCGAATGGCCTTTGAAGATCTTGAAAAAGGGAATTCGGTAAAGGTTGCTTCCACAAATCCCTATGGATGTTCTGTAAAATACTAGACCTTTTCGACTTGTCCTGGATTTTATCTGTACCCTACAATAGGACGAGGACACCGTTAAAGGGTTTTAATTTTAAGGGGCAATGAAGGCTTATGAGTGAGGTTAAGGTATTGCTCGGATTTCAATCTCGGGAATCCGTGATTCAGGTTAAGGAAACCTTACAGAACTTAAACAACATCAAATATTTTGAATCCTTTGACGGAACGGATTGCCTGTTTAAATTGGGCAACTCCGCTCCCAATATTCTAATCATTGAAGAACCATTGAGCCGTCGCACGGGATCCCAAGTTGTAGATTGGATTTTGAAAAAAGGCAGCAGTTTGGACCAGGTGGCCTTGATTCTTATTTCGGACAAAAAGCCCACCGGCGAATTTTCAGATGCCATGGCTTCTGGACGCTTGCAAATTTTAAATACGAACTTTGTTTTGACTCGATTTAAATTGGCTTTTGTGCAGGCTTTCAATTACGTGGCAGGTTTGAGCCATCAAAAATTTCACGTCAAGATGGTTGCCAAGGAAGACGTGTTGATTCGCGAAGGTGAGAAGGCGGAAGCGGTTTACCTTCTGCAAAGTGGTCACTTGAGAGCGGTCCATCTGGATGGTGAAGATGAAAAATTGTTGGGTTACATCGAGCCCGGTGAATTTGTTGGGGAGATGGCCTACATCAATCAAGACTTAAGATCTGCCACAGTGATTGCAGATGAGGACAGTGAATTGGTGGAAATTCCCATACAGTTTGCAGATCAGATTTTGTTTCAAAAGCCCAGTTGGACAAAGGCTTTGATGCGAACACTGTCGCGTCGATTAAAAAGAAGTTACGCATCTCGGGTGTAATTGATCTTCAGATTTTCCCTTCTTGTGCTCTTACAAAAAATTATTAAAAATGGGCTATGAATCACATAGCTCCTCTTATTTATGATCTGGGTATTATTTTGTGTACGGCGGGTGCTGTACTGATCCTCTTTCGGAAGCTCAATCAGCCCATTGTTTTGGGCTATTTGATGGCGGGCGTGTTGTTGAGCCCGCACACCTCTATTTTTCCCTCTGTGCGAGAACCAGAGTCCGTTAAGATTTGGGCAGAAATCGGAGTGATCTTTCTACTTTTTGGATTGGGCTTGGAGTTTAGCTTTCGAAAGCTGGTTCAGGTGGGAAGAGCTTCAGTGATTGCGGCACTGGTTGAAGTGTCCTTGATGATTTTTTTGGGGTTTGGAGTGGGGCGGGCTCTTGGGTGGAGCACCATGGATTCTATTTTTTTAGGTGGAATGATGGCGATCTCGTCCACCGCCATCATTATCCGAGCCTTTGAAGAGTTAAAGCTCAAAGGGCAAAAATTCACTCAAAGTGTTTTTGGAATTTTGATCGTCGAAGACATTGTCGCAGTTCTTTTGCTGGTTTTGCTTTCAACAATTGGGATTTCTCGAAGTTTTTCCGGAGAAGAGTTGGCCAGTGAACTTTTGAGACTGAGTTTTTACTTGCTGCTTTGGTTTATGGTGGGGCTTTTCCTCGTTCCCCTTTTTCTCAAGAAAGCACGGGGATTGCTTACGGATGAAATGAGTTTGATCGTTGGGCTTGGACTTTGTCTTTTGATGGTGATTTTGGCGGGACAGGCGGGATTTTCTCCTGCTCTTGGAGCCTTCGTTATGGGGTCCATTTTGGCAGAAACTCGAGAGGGAAAACGGATCGACAAAATGTTTATTCCCATTCGCAATTTGTTTGCGGCGATCTTCTTTGTTTCGGTGGGAATGTTGATTGATATCCAGCTTCTTAAAACTTTGTTGCCAGAGGTTTTGTTGATCACTTTAATTCTTGTTGTGGGAAAAGTCTTTGGAGTGACTTTTGGATCTTTATTGTCTGGAAAGCCATTGAAACAATCCATCGAAGCGGGTTCCAGCATGGCGCAAATCGGAGAGTTTTCCTTTTTGATTGCCACTTTGGGTTTGAATTTAAAAGTGATCCGTCCAGAACTTTACCCCATTGCGGTCAGTGTTTCGGCCATTTCAGCATTCTTAACGCCCTACTTGATTCAAAGATCCGGATGGCTTCATCTTCAAGTGGAAAGGCGAGTTCCATCCGCATTGTTTTCGGGCCTGGTAAGATACCAACAGGCCTTTGGCTCTGTGGGGCGCGAGACCCTATTGCCTGCTCTGCTTAAAGCCTTAGGGGCGAAAATCATTTTGAACTCTGTGATGGTGGTGGCGATCACATTTGGAACCAAGATTCTGGCCCACGCTTTTTTTCCGGATTACGTCAACTCTCCCATTGCCCGTCTGGGACTGTCCTTTTTGAATTTGATTTTGATTTCCCCATTTCTTTGGGCCATCTGGCTGGGAAGGCTTGAAACAAAGGGATTGAGCCCCGTTGCCATAGAGAAGTTGAGAAAGTTCCAATTGGGAATCTCAGTGGCTCGGACGGTTTTGGTGGTGTACTTGCTGGTTTTTTCACTAGGACAATTTATTCCGGTGGAAGCAGTGTCTGGATTTTTATTGGTGGGAGTGACCTTGGTGTTGGCCTTGGGAAGAAAGATTGTGCGCAAGTGGTACATCGCTTTGGAGCGTCAGCTTCTTTCGCACATCGGAGGAGAAAGTGCGACTCTTCTTCCCTGGGATGTGAGTTTTGGAGAATATGAAGTTCATCCCAACTCCAATTTGGTGGGGCAATCCCTTCAGTCGTCCAATTTGCGTGCCCGATTTGGAGTTTCCGTCAGTTTGATCAAACGGGGGGACCGAACCATCTTTCCGGCCCCTCAAGAACTTTTGATGCCTTTTGATCATGTCTATTTGGTGGGGAGTGAAGACCAACTTCAAGAAGCATCATCGTCTTTTGATGAAAGTGTTTCCATCCTAGAGGGAAAAAAGGCCGAGCTGATTGGTCTTCAAAGCCTTGTGGTTGAGGAAGATTCAGAGTTTCAAGGGAAGGCCATTCGAGAGTGTGGAATCAAAAATAAGTTTAATGGTTTGATTGTGGGGCTTGAGCGAGGGGTGGAGCGGATCTTAAACCCTCAACCGGACTTGGTGCTTCGAAAAGGGGATCGGTTGTGGATTCTCGGAGACCTCAACCGCATCTAGTATCGTTTTTCAGTGAAGTTGTTTTCGAATGATGCCGGTGATTTTAATGCCAATCAAAAGCATCAAAAGAAATGCAATGGTCTCACTGGGGCGAATGGAAAGTTCGGCAAGAGCAAAAGCTGGCGAAAGTCCTGACAGGGCCATTCCAACTCCAAACAAAAGGAACCCCAAAAGTCTTAACAGTTCAGGGTTGGATGTTCTTTCCACATGCCAGGATTTTTCCAAGATGGGATGCTTCCAAGACTTTACAAGTAAAAATGCCGGCAAAAAAGTGAGAAGAAAGAATAAAAAACACAGAGGCAAGTTGAAAGTTGGTGTTTGAAGATCAAAAAATCCCATCACCGTTTGGGGATTTAAAAGTCCAGCATGTCCAAATCCTTGTCCCAACAAAACGGCGGACAAAAATGCGATTAAATTTTTAAAACTCATAAAACCCACCCCGCCCACTTCAGGAACAAAAGAGTGGTGGTTCCTCCTAGATAAAGCAAGATCAAGCCGATGAAATTTAAAAGTCGAAGCTTTGGTACAAGATCTTGAATTAAAGAGCAGGCCACACCACAAAAGAGCCCGCCCGCAAGAACCTCCAGAAGACTTCGTGTAGAAGTGTTTAAAATCTTCTCGGGATGGAAATGGCCAAAGAGAAAGCCAGAGGCGATTAGGCCTAAGATAAAAAAATAGGCCCAAGATTTTGGGCCTATGGAATTGCGAAAGGGAAGATGAATAATTTTTGAAACTTCAATAAAACGCCCATTAAAGAGCAATAAAGTCACAAAAGCGAGTCCAACAAGGAACCCGCCAAGAGCACTAGTGGTGATGACCTCCAGGTCCATGAACATGTCCATGTTCCAATTCTTCACTGGTTGCTTTTCGAATATCAATGACTTTTACACTAAAATTCAAATCGTGACCCGCGAGAGGATGGTTTCCATCCAAAGTCACTTTGTCGCCTGTCACTTCGGTCACTGTGAAGATCTGAATGCCTTGGGGAGTTTGTGCTTGAAGCTGCATTCCTTCTTCAATGTTAGGAATTTGATCCAATTCGGATTTATCAACGGTGGACATCAATTCGTCTCTGCGAGGTCCGTAGCCTTCTTCGGGCTTCAAGTTCACTTCCAACTGATCGCCTTTAGCCTTGCCCTCAAGAGCTTTTTCCAAGCCAGGAACGATGTTCTGAGCGCCGTGAAGATAAGAAAAGGGTTGGTCTCCAGAAGAGTCTAGAACTTCACCTTGAGCGTTTTTCAGAGTGTATTCAATAGACACCACATGGTCTTGAGAGGCTTGCATAGGATTCTCCTTTGATCTGGTTTCAAAGGGGGCACGCTATCGAATAATGGCTAAATGTCCAGAAGTTTTATAAGAAAAGTCGGTCTAAGAAGGCATAGAATTCCGTTCGAAACTTCTTTCGAGCCATAAACTCGGTGTGCCTTCCTTGAGGAACTTTCCAAAACTGAGTGGGACGAGGGGCCTGTTGAAAGACTTTTTTGCCTTGAGAGTAGCTGATCACGCTGTCATCGGTTCCGTGAATGACCAGAGTCGGAATGGATGGAAGATTTTTCAGTTGTCCATCAGGAGCCATGGAATTGTCTACAATCAGCCATCCGAGGGGCTGCAACAGCCATGTGAGAGCATGTCCCCCTAAAATGTAGCGAGCGGCAGAGCGATAGCTGACAAAGCTGGAGTCGATCACCAAGGCATCGGGCAGCACCTCGGTGGGAGCTTCAGAGAGCGCTTTGAGCGCAACGGCTCCTCCTAAACTTTGCGCAAAGACGATCCGAGGAAGATCTGGAAATCTTTTTTTGACCCACTTCAACACATCCACACCATCTTCTACGGTGTTCTTTGGATTTGGAATTCCTTTTGATTTTCCATAGCCGCGATAATCAAAAATCAAGTGGTCATATCCATGAGTAGGAGCTGAAGCCAAAAACATAAAATGCGTGGACATGTTTTGAGCATTGCCATGAAAGTGAATCAAAATGCCCTTTGATTTTTTCTCAGGAGATTTAAAATACCACGCAGGTATTTGATGCCCATCTCGTGCGGGAATGTCCAGTTCCTCAGGAACGATGGGGAGTTTCGATGGATTCACATAGAGAATGGGGTTGGGTTGATAAAAGACCGAACTGCATCCAGAGGTAAATGCTCCGAGAGACAAAATTAGAATCGAGATTATGTGGTGGCGTTTGAACGGCAAAACATCTCCCTAAAAAAAGGTGTAAACTTGGACTCCCGTTTGTGAGTGCGAAATTTCTTTTGAGAAATCTCCTTCAAATTGAACTCCTAAAGAGTAGGAGATCCCGAAGTTTTTTCGCCCAAGAACAGAAACTCGGCTCAGGTCCGAAAGTCCATACACACTTCTTTTAAGGTAAGTGCCCTCGGATTGAAGTGTCAAATCATAGGGACCTTTGATCAAGAACCCAAGGCTTGCTGCGGGAAGTGCAAGAAAGTGATCAGACTCAAATTGATCTGAAGATCGAACGTCAGCCCCGCCCAATGCATAGACGAGAAAGCGGTCCTGAAAAAATCCAAGAGTGCCACCGCCTTGAAAAAAGCCTTGAGCGCTTAAGCAGTGATCACAAGCTGTGGAGTCTCTTCGGCCGCCCACTTTCGCTCTCCAAGAAAAAGAATTTTCTAATTTTCTCAAAGGAGAAAGCAGCTCCACGTCAAAAAGAATGACTTCGTTCAGTTTAAATTGATTGCGAGAAAAATAGTGAGTTCCATTAAATTTCATAAACTGCACTTGAGCTTTTTTAGGATATCCCAATTGAGGATCTAAAAAATCATGGAGTGCAAATCGTAAGTCCACATTGAGACCTCCAGTTTTGTAAACGCTGTTGGATACGAAACCGAGGCCTGCGCGAAAAGTTTCATGGGATTGATCTGGTCTTTCCAAAGAGGCTTTGTCAAAATTCAAAGCATCTGTTTGAGGAAGCTTTGCGCGAGTGCGGAGGTAATTCATTTTTACTTTGCTGGGATTGGACTTGGGATCTAAAAGTTCTTTGGCATGTTTAAAGTCCCAATAATCAAGGACAGTGTCCATGACCAAGGCTTGATCTTGAGGGCTGAGAGATTCCGGAAGAGGATGACCCTCCAAAGTTTGGTAAAAGGCTTCCTTCAAGTCTTTGGATTCAAGACGGTCCAGGCGAAGTCGGTACTGGCGGTAAAGGGAAGGGCGAAATTTTACCTCCTTTACCAATCCCTTGGTGGATGCGAGGGCTTTGACCGTATCAATAGGAATAACCCAGTAGGGAATTTTTTGATCCAGTTCCAACTCGGGAAGAGCTACATCTAAAGATGTCAGCAAGTGATAGGAACAATTTTCGGTGAAATAAAAATAGTCGAAGTAAGTGAACCCTTGCTCCCAAATGTGATTGAGCAAAAGGTTCTTTTGCTCTTCGTTCATGTTGAGTTGGTATTCCCAAAGATCTCGAGAATCAAAATCCGAATATTCTCGAACTTTGTAGTAGTAGGGCAAGCTGGTGTAAACACCGGGAAAGCCACCCGTCATTCCGAGGAGAGCATAGAGCAAACCATTTGAAGTATTTGCTTCTGCCGCATAATTGATTCCATAACTCAAAAGCGGAGAAACTAAGGAGTTTGATTGATCCTTCTTCTTATCCACACGAAGAAGAGTGTGTCCAAATACAGAAGAGGGATTGTTCGCATAGTAAGAGGAGAATACAAGAGAGATCTCCTCTTTACCGACCTGAGACTTCCAGGTTTCTAAGGCCGGGCATTGAGGCGATTCCCAACCTCCAAAGCCTTGCTGAGAGAGCCATTGGGCGCGGGCGGGGAATCGGCACTGGACTTTCATCTTGGGAAGGTTTTCTTTCCCTGTTTCCAAATCGGAATTGGCGCAAAATGAATTGAGAGTGGAAATCAACTCACTTTTTGAACTGTGAGAGCCTTCTGGAGAAATAAAAAAATACTTTCCATCCACTTCACTTTCTGGGGAAAACCAACCTTCCCTCATATGAAGAAGTCCCAGCCATTGTGGGTTTTCCCAAGTTTTTTGAGCTTCCATTTTGGACAGGTTTTTAGAAAGACATTCAGAAGATGAAAAGCTTTGAGCGATGCTCGAAAAGGAGAAAGTAAAGAATAAAAAAAGGAGAGTTCTTTTCATGAACTCTCCTTTTATTTCAAGCCTATTGAAATGGCCAGAACTAACTAGCCATTGTTCAAGCAAAGAACGGCATTTGCCTTCAATGCGTTCATAACATTGCTAGAAATCTCTGTGGAAGTTCCATTGAAGATTTCAGAGTGAGAAGCTTTCAAAGTTTCGCTCACTTTTAAAGTGCTTGGGCACTTCAAGATTTGAGCAACACTCTCAAGAGTTTCACCTTGTCCACGAGCGGCTTCAGTTTCAAGAGCCACACGGTTTCCATCGATGAAAGTCTCAAGCTTTGCCATTCCATCGTCAGACATACAGTTAGAAGTTCCAGAAGTGATTCCGAAAATCTGTGAGTAGAAAGTTCCGTTTGTGGTTGCAGCAAGAACTTGATTTTCTTCTCCGCCCAAAACCATGTTTCCAAGACCACAGCCTGCAGGACCGATTTTTTGTGCAAAAGCGCTTCCAGAAAGCAAAATTA
Organism: Bdellovibrionaceae bacterium UBA6776; assembly: GCA_002453155.1. Lineage (GTDB taxonomy): Bacteria > Bdellovibrionota > Bdellovibrionia > Bdellovibrionales > UBA1609 > UBA6776. The sequence continues at coordinate 20,375 of DKGG01000010.1, read as the reverse complement.
CAGAGGCAATAAGTAGTGATTTCATTTCAGAGTCCTCCTATGAACCTTGAGTTGAGCAATATCCGCTGTTCATCAAGCGGCGAACAGTTTCGTAAGTTCCAACGTTGTCACCAAGATAGTGGTCAAAGTTTGCTTTGATTTCACTGTTAAGACCATTGGTGCAGTTCAAAAGCATAGAGATGGCTTCTACAGATTCGCCTTGTCCCATTGCAGCTTCTTTGCGAAGAACTTCTTTGTTCACTTCGATAAATACAGCAGCCTGTTGACCCATTTCAGGGATGTCACAGTTAGAAGTTCCAGAAGTGATTCCAAAGGTTTGGCTTCCTGCAGTTCCGTTGAATGTTGCAGAAACAATCTAAATCATTCCAGGTTTTGCTCCGAAAATGATGGAACCAAGTCCACATCCAGCCAGTCCATATCCTTGACCTGAAATCTTATCTACCATGGCTTCTTTTTCAGCAAATGCACTGGGTCCAGCCAGAACAACTGCCAAAGAAAGCGCCAAAAAGCCAGATACAGCTTTAAATGTCATCGCTACTCTCCTTGTAGGTTAGTTTTTGTTATTTCAACAGTACAAAGGGGAATTGAAAGTGGGTCAATGAGAATTCAAAAAAGGTAGGGGAATTCAAAATCAAGATTTTATGCTCAATTTATCGGCATTTACTTCTTTTGGGCTTTGAGCTGTTCCAGCTCTTCAAGTTTTTCAAGCAATTGATCTTCAAGTTCTGTCATTTGCGTACCCAAGTTGTGGAGTTTTTCGCTGGTCTTTGCCGCATCCATACCCGTTTGTGTAGGCAACAGGGAATTGAGGGTGTCCAATTCACTTTGAGTTTGATCTAAGTTTTTTTCCAATGTGGAAATTTCACCACGGACCTTTGCCATGAGAGATTTAATTTTTTTCGAATCTAATTTTTCAGGTTTCTGAATTTGTGGTTCATGAGTAAGGGGCTGTTTTTTTTGAAGGGGACCAGACGAAGCGCTTGAAGCGAGGTCCTTGAGACTTCCGTTTTCCAAGCTCCAAACATATTCATCGTAGCTGCCCGGATAGATTTCTGCACGACCGTCTCGAATTTCTAAAATTTTAGAAGCCACTCTGCGAATAAAACCTCGATCATGGCTAACCACAATCAGCGATCCTGGATAATCTCGCAAAGCTTCGGTCAGTCCTTCGACGGTCATAAAATCCAAATGGTTGGTGGGTTCATCCAACAAGAGCAAGGGGCGTCGTTGCAAAAGAACTTGTCCCAAAGCCACTCGAGATTTTTCGCCACCAGACAAGACTTTGATTTTTTTATCCACATCTTCTCCGGAAAAAAGAAGAGAGCCTGCCATGTTCAAAACATCTTGAAGAGTCAGGCTTGGGTGGGCGGCGCTTTCAAGTTCTTTTAAGATGGTAGATTCAGGATGAAGTTCTTCCGCCACATGCTGAGCAAAGTAAGAAACTTCCACTTGATGTCCCCATTCCAGCCTACCAGATTTTAAAGGAAGTCGACCGGAGAGTGTTTTTAAGAATGTGGACTTTCCGGCACCATTAAATCCCACAACTCCCAGGTGATCCCCGCGGCGAAGATGCAAATTGCAATTTTCAATGATGGTTTTTTCGGGATATCCCAAACTTGCATCGGACAAACGAAAATTTTCTTTTCCTGTGTGATTGGGTTCCGGGATTGCGATTTTCGCAGAAACGGGCAAATCACTGAGTTCGATCTTTTCCATTTTTTCCAAACGCTTCAAGCGACTTTGTGCCTGTTTCGCTTTGGTCGCTTTTGCGCGAAAGCGGTCCACAAAATCTTGCATCTGTTTGCGTTGCTTTTCTTGATTGGCGGCTTGAGCCTCCATCAACAGGCGCAGTTGGGCTTTTTGTTCGAAGTAGTCGTCAATGTGACTGGGGAATTTGGTGATCTGACCGGATTCCACTTCAAGAGTGTGATCTGTGGTTCTTCTAAGAAACTCGCGATCATGAGAAATCAAAAGGAAAGCGCCATCGTAATTCTGCAGGAATTTTTCTAAGGCCAAAACACTTTCCAAATCCAAATAGTTTGTGGGCTCATCCAGAAGCATCAGATTGGGTTCGTTTCCAATCAAAGCTAAAAGCTTCATGCGCATGCGATAGCCGCCACTCAACTCATGAAAATGTTTTTCAAAATGCTCTTGTCGAAGTCCCAATTCTTCGCCCAATTGTTTCAGCTCCCAGAGGGGTTTTTGGCAGTGGGATTCCAAGTAAGCTTCTGCGGGCAGATGATTGGGCTCATGGGCCTCTTGTTCCAGGTACCCGATTCTTAAATCTTTGGCTTGAATGACCTGTCCAGAGTCTAAGGACGCCTGTCCCGTGAGGACTTTAAAGAGGGTGGTCTTTCCGGCGCCATTGGGACCAATGACCCCCACATGTTCTCCCATATTGATAGAGAAGCTGGCCTGGTCAAAAAGGACTTTCAAGCCAAAATGCTTGCTGCCGGAGTTCATTTGCAGAAGGTTCATCGTTGTTTTGTCCTCAAGGGCCGAGGGAGTGTCAAAAGTTTTTTCACCTGCGGGACGAAATGGAGCACCCCTCTGGAGGAGGCCCGATTGGAGGGGGAAAGGGGCCCTCAAAGCCATTCTGTGGGGTTTTCAGATGGTCCCAGATTTGAATTTATGGAAGGTGAAATTAAAAATTGGCAAAGGGGAGTTTATGAACAAATTGATTCTTATTTTGAGCATGGGATTGGCATTTTCAACTGTGGGCTGCATCAAAGGGCCTCAAGGGGATGCGGGAGTTCCAGGGCCTGCAGGAACTTCGGTTTCTGTACAAGACATTCAGGCCACCAGTGGAAAGATTGTTTCCACGATCAACTGTGATGGTCAATTGCCTGCGACAGGTTATGCGTCCATTGACAGTGCGGGAATTGGAGTTGAGTACAACGCCATTCTAACAGCCTCAGGAGATGTTTACGCAACCGCAACCATCTATGATAGTGGTTATCAGGCGGCCAGCACTTCGTTCTATGCTGCCGGTCAAAATGGTGCTTCCGATGCGAAGGTTTTGGTGACTGCGGATTACTATGGAGCCAGTAACGGTGGACTTTGGAAAGTCAGTTTGAACCGTGAAACTTTGGAAACCAAAGTGGTGTATGACGATTCCAATTTGCCTTCAAATTTGAATTGGACTTTCGCTTCGACGGCTTGCACAGTTAAGAACTGGTAGTCTGAAAGTTTAAGTTTTTAAATAAGAGTTTTACCGCCCGGATCTTTTTTGTGATCCGGGCTTTTTTTTTCAAGTTTGCTTCCTTGAGGTGGGCTTTCACGCATTTTTAAAATTAAAGAGAATTCTAATTCTCCAGGTGTCTACTAAACGTTGCGGCGAAGATTCTCTTTTTTGAAATATTATTTGACTGGTGTTTTCCTTCTTTTTTCAGCAATACGAAATGTTTAAATCACTCACAGAAGCACTTCCTAACCTTCTAAGAACTTCTGTGACCTTTTCTTTTTTCATACGCGAGAACCGACCTGCGCAAACTAAAAAACTCTTTCAGAAGTAATTCTAGAAGCCAAAATTTGAAAATAAAAACCCATGGTAAGGTTCTTTCAAAGAAAAGAGGACCTATGAAAATTCACAGAGAGCTTCTTGTGCTGTGTAAACAGGAAAAGCGAATCACTTCTGAAATCTTAACCAAGTTGCAACAAATGGAAGACCGTCGTGACTATTTAGATATGGCATACAATTCTCTCTTTGATTATCTGGTTCGAGGGCTCGGGTACTCGGAAGCCACCGCCTATCAAAGACAGGCTTGCGTCCGTCTTGCGAAAGAAGTTCCTGAGATCAAACAGAAGATCGATCAGGGAAGCCTGACTCTTTCTGCGGTTACCACAGCATTTAAGCATCTTCGAAAGAAGCCGGTGGCGGAAAAAAGAAAAGTTTTAAAGTCCATGGAGAATAAATCTTCTCGCGAAGTGAAAGCTATGTTTTTGGAACCCACGCCGACTCTAAAGATCAAAAAAACAGAATATGTCGACAAGGTCCTTTTAAGGTTGGAACTGTCCCATGAACAGAATAAAACGATCGAACAATTGAAAGCACTGAAGTCGCACAGGCATAATTTAGAAAGCTTATTGATGGACTTGGTTGAAAAAGAACTCAGATCTTATGGAATTGATCAATTAAAGGCATCTGAGTCCAATAGGAGCAAAGAGTTTGCAGTATCAAGATCAAAGAATTCCAGGCAAATTTCCAGGCGCCTAGGAAATGATGTGTTAAGGACAGCAAACTACAAATGCCAGTATCCTGGGTGTGAATCTCGACAGTTCCTACAGATCGATCACATCTTTCCGGTTCGACTTGGAGGCGATCAACGAAGAAGTAATCTTCAAGTTCTGTGCGCCTTGCACAATCGTCATAAAGGATGATCCCGATTTCGGTTAAAGAGGGGCGGATCTAAGATTATGATGGGACATAGGACTTTGAAGATTCGCGCAAAAAGCCTAGCTGGCGGCGTTTCGGGACTTTCGTTCCATCACCATCGAACGAATCATTTCTTCAGGGCTCATCGAGTAGCAAAGTGCGCCAAGTTCTTGCGCAGCTCGGGGCATTCCATATACAGAGCAACTTTCTTCGGACTGCCCAATGGTTAAGGATCCACGATTTTTAAGCTCGAGCATTTCTTTCGAACCATCGCTACCCATTCCCGTGAGCATGATCGCCACAGTTTTGGTAGCAAGATTGTTTTGAAAAACAGATTCAAAGAGCACGCTCACAGAAGGCATAAACCGATTTACAGGCTCTCCTTCAAGAGGCTCTACAAAGAGTTTTTGACCGCGACTTCGAACGACCATGTGACGTCCACCGGCGGCGATGTATGCATGACCTTGCTGAAGCTCCATGCGCTCAGAAACTTCAATGGTGGGACGGCCCGTTTGACGCGCCAATCGCTTCGCATACAAATCTGTAAATTGTGGGGGCATATGCTGAACTACCACAATAGGAGGTGCTTCGCGGGGAAGCTCTGCCACCAGCTGAGCCACGATTTCGGTTCCTCCTGTTGAGGAGCCAATTGCGATCAAGTCCTTTTCATTGAGAAGAATTTTTTCTTTGCGCGAAGATTTTTTAGACTCCGTTCGAATCTCAGGCTTTCTCTCGCCGGTGGAGGTATAAAAAATCTCTTGCAACAGATCACTCAACTCTCGTTGGAAAGTCTTTAAGTTTGTGGCCGCAGGCTTTCTAAAATAGTGAGTTGCGCCTTCAGCCATGGCATCAAAGACAAGGCTGCCTTCACTGTCAGAACAGTCCGTAACAAGCACACAGTGAACATTTTTATTTTTAGAGAGGCTTTTAAACCCAGATTGCTTCAACACCTCAAGACCGGTGCCTCCCTCCAGATACATATCCAAAGAAACAAAATCTACGTTTTTTTCTCGCAATGCCTTAACGGCACCCTCAACGGAACTTTCGATTCCCACAATCTCAACATTGGGAATCTCACTGTAGATCTTCTCAAGAATTTTTTGAACGGACTGGGAGTCTTCGATGATAAGGACTTTTTTGAGCTTCTTCTCATTAGACTCAAGTTTTTTGACCCAAACTTCACCTGTTTGAAAGGACATTTTCATCTGCGCGGGGGATTCATCTGGGAAAAGTTTTGATTTAAATCGGATTCCAAGAGGTTCGAGGGCACTTCGAAGCTCTTCCATTTGATCTTTAAAACGATTTTTTCCGATTCCGATAAATTCCAAATCGTCTCTTGACGAACCTTCTTCTTTAAATTGTTTGAGCAAATAGCGAATTTGAGATTGCAAAGTGTCTGGACGGCTTTCCTCTAACAGATTTCCAAATCGAAAGGTTCCACGGGGAAGATCACGAACAACAAAACTCAAGGTTTGGATGTTCATTTCCATCAGGACATTGGAATCAATATTTTCTCCCTGATGGTGACTCTTCCACTGAAGCTTCATTTTTTAGCCTTTGGCTGATACTGATAGATGGAGTTCCCTAAAAATTTATACTCGGGAACCTCGCCATGAAGAGATTCTGTCAGGCCAATGACCAAATGACCACCAGGCTTTAAATATTTTCCAAGGTTTAAACAAACCCGCTGAATGGTGGGTCGATCAAAGTAAATCAATACGTTTCTCAAAAAAATCACATCGAATTGAAATCGTAACGGTAACTCGCCATCCTTAAGGTTAAACTCTCGAAACTTTAAAGAGTGATTGAGGCTCAGTTGGATTTCTTCAAGAAGAGCCTCTTTGTTGGGAACCTTCAAGAGCAATTGGTTCACTTGATCGTGGAAATCGGCACGATCGGGAAGGGACTCTGCTTTTTCAAGAATGCTTGTACTGATGTCTGTTCCGAGAATTCGAAATTGATTGTGATTGAAATTGAAGCCTTCTTTCAAAAGCAAAAAGAGCAGACTGTAAACTTCGGGTCCAGAAGAGCAGGCTGCAGACCAAATTTGGATGCGATTTCCTTTGGCAGACAATTTTGGCAATTGCTCTTTTAGCCATTGAAAGTGAACAAATTCTCGAAACCATTCTGTTTTATGTGTGGTTAACAGTTCAATGCATGCTTGAAGTTCATTTTGGTCGCTTTCAACCAACTTTGCGTATTCCGAGTAGCTATCAAGACCCAATTGGGAGACTCTTCGAGAGAGCCTGGTATCCAACAAAATGTCTTTGTCTTCGGTCAAATTGAGTCCGCAAGCTTCCTTTACAAGTGCTGAGAGTTTGCGAAATTGAGTTGAGTCCTCTGGATTAATTTTTCTTGCAGCGCCCATCAGATCCTTTAGGAAACCATTTTGAGGGAATCCAAGTTAAGTATTACGCCGGGTGAACCATCGCTCAGGATAGTTCCTGCGGCAAATTGGGTGTGGGATTTCACTTCCTCACCCAGCGGTTTTTGTACAATTTTTTGCATTCCTAAGATTTCATCCACCACATAGGCCACGTTTTTCATTTTTCTTGAAAACAAGGCGGGAAGAACTGTTTTGTTTGAAACCGGTGGCTCTTTTGAAGGGCCTCCTGGAAGAACCAAGCATTTTCGAAGGTCCACGAGTTGAAAGACTTCATCGCGAACTTGAACGGAATGCTTGTCTTTTCCGATGGGTATGCATTGAGTAAGGTCCAATTTTCCAACCTCTGAAATTTCGGAGTTTGGAATGACAAATTTATTCTCATTCACTCGGACAATGGCACCGTTGAAAATCGCCAGAGAAAGAGGAAGTTTCATACGGAATGTGGTTCCTTTTCCAACTTCACTGTCAATTTCGATGGTTCCTTTTAAAGATTCAATCGTCTCGCGAACGACGTTCATCCCCACGCCACGGCCCGAAACTTCGCTAACAGCTTCCTTGGTGGAAAATCCATTGTGAAAAATTAAATTGTAAGACTCTTGGTCAGAAAGCTTCACAGCGGCTTCTGGAGTGATAAGGCCTTTATTGATGGCCTTTTCCCTAAGAGCTTGAGGGTTAAGGCCTTTGCCATCATCGCTCACCTCAATCCAAAGTTGTCCGCCGGTTCGACGAGCTTGAATGCGAACGTGTCCTTCTTCCGGTTTGCCTATGGCAATCCGTTCCTGAGGAGACTCCACAGCGTGGTCTACAGCGTTGCGAACCATGTGAGTTAAGGGATCTGAAAGCTGAGTGATGAGAGACTTATCAACTTCTGTATCCGCTCCAAGGATCTCTATTTCGATTTTCTTTTCACAGATTCGTGCGGCATCGCGGATGGCTCGTTCTAATTTTGTAAAAGTTGGGCCCAACTGGATCATGGTCAAAGAGAGTGCATGGGTTTGAAGTTCATAGGTCAGCTTAGTGAGCTGAGAAATGGTTTTCATCAAAAGGTTTTTATTGCCTTCAAGATCAAACTTACACTGTTCCAAGGTGGATTGAAGAATGACCTGCTCTCCGAAGGCTTCTAGGAGAAAATCAATTTTGGGTTTTTGAATGCGCAAAACTTCCACGGGCGCAGTCTTTTGGACTTTTTGTGTAGTTTCTTCGGGTTTTGATTCTTCAGGATTTTCCACAGAGTCTGCGGGCAGCACGGGTTCTGGTTCCGGCGATGAGGCTGTCAATTCATTGGTCTCAATGACAGGCTCGACGACCTCCGGAGTCGGTGTGGGAGTAGGTTCTACGACTGCAGAAACTGAATGCGCCGGACAGGCATCATCGGGTGCATTTAAAAAGGACTCGATGTCCGAGTTCAAGCGGTTTTCAATTTCGCCTAAGATCTCGTCGTGTTGAAGGGGAGTGGATTTGTCCTCAATCAATCGATCGATGTCAGCCTTCAGTTGGTCCAAGTATTTGAAAAGAAAATCAACCTTAAGATTTGCAAATTTATGGAAAAATTTTCCTAAGTTCTCAAATTAAATCAAACTCAAATAAATCATTTCAGTATGTATTTGTGAGATTTTTCACACGGACTTTTCTGAGTGTTCAAAAACGATTCACGGTACCAATTTTGAACATCGATGGCCTCTTGTTCCAATTTGTCACTGGATCCATCCAAATCGGTTTTCTGATAAACCACTTGGATATAGTGAGTAAACTCGTGGGCCAGAGAATCATCCATAAAGCGTCCGGTCTTTTGGTAATATTCAATATCGTCGACCAAAAAGATTTTATTTTCCTTTGGCATATAGATGTTTAAAAACCCTTTGGGTCGAAGGTTCCATTTTTTCTCGATCAAGTCTTGAAACTCTGAAAATGGAATTTCACTTTGAAGCACAATCTCAGGCCTAACTAAGCTGGGATCATATTTCAGATGCAGATGATTCAGGACGCTGGTCAGTGTGCAATGTGGCGAAAAGGTGAACTCAGCCGTTTTGGCAAAGGACATCGAGCAGAAAGCTAAAAATAGAGCTGCAATTGCATTGCGAAACACAAAAACCCCTCCCCAGAAGTCAGATGTCTAGGGAGGTTAGGTTTACAAAGGGCGCCGGTCAAAACTTTGGTTTGAACTAGCGGCTATTGCATTATTTTCAGCATTGGAGATGGAATCAATTGATCAAATCAGAGGCTTGGAAAAAGGGATTTTGGATTTGAAGCCTTAAAGATCGAATTTCAAAAGGTCCAGATCCCCCTCGGGTTGCGTAGTCTAAAAAGAGGAAGATTTGGTCTGTGTCCTTTAAGGTCTCGTGTCCGTTCAATTGTTCAATGCCCCAAGATCGGATGGACGGGGTGATGACATATTGATCGGCAATGTCCGAGGCAACAATGGGGCTTTCTGGAAGCTCTTTGAACTCGATGCCATCTTCCGAGAAAAACAAATGAAGCTTTTTCTGGTTGCCTGAGTTTGCTGTCATTAGGAAGGCATTGCGGTTGTCTTCTTTGATTTCATGCACATCAATGTTTGCGTAGAGGTCTCCGGTTTTAAATGTATTGATATTTACGTTTTGGGCATCTCCAACAGGAGTCACTCCGTCAGGTGCAAGAATTTGCAAATAGATGTTTTCGTCGTCGAAGGTCTGGCGACCCGTTGAGTAGTAAAGATAAATTTGATCACCGACCACGCGGGCGCTAGGCATCCAAGCGCCATTGGCATCTCCACTTTGATTGGCGACGATCACCTTTCCACGGTATTCCCACGTTACTCCGCCATCCACACTGGAGGCGAGGCCCACATCATGGCCGGTGAAGAGTTCGGGGCATTCAAGAAGAGTGGCATTTCGCTGGCGGCAATTTTCTGCCAAGTTGTTGTCGAGCATGGTGAAATACATATAGAGCCAACTGCTGCGATCTACGGAAAGATCAGAGGGAGGCTTAATGATGACCGGATCGTTAATATGAAAACCTCTGACCGCAAGAGCCCGTTTTACGTTTCTCAACGTGGCATCGGGAGTGGCGCCCACATCTGTTATAAAGATTTTATCGGGCCCAAAAATGCTTGAAGGGTTTGCGCCATTTTCGAGAGCTTGTAAATAATCATTGGAATCACTTTCAGACATCCACCCACCAAAGGCAAATTTACCCGTTGTAAATGTGTCTGGAGAGTAGGCGCCAAAAGTACTGATCAACAATGTCCCTTGAAGGGGATCTATATTTAAGGATTTTTGATTTCCATTTCGATTTCCGCCAATATCTAAAGAGGCGCTTTCTTTCGCATTCATGCCACCCGCGGAATGGACAACCTCAAAGTTTCCTGCGCTGCAATTCTGAAAGAGCGTGACCGTAAAAACAGCCAAAGAAAAAAAGCCAACCCAGGCCCTGTTGATAGGCATACTTCCCCCTATAACCCACTTGATAGCAGTCTATCTCAAAATCGAACTTCTGACTCAAAAACTGAATGTTTTGAAAGTATCCATCTCATATTGGGACATCGCTGGTTGGGATATAGACATTTTTTCGAAAGTTGAGTTTGGATTTTTGCTCTTTTGAGAATTGGGCCGGAGTTTGCAATTTAAAAGTCATTATGGCTAAAAATGAAATTCGTTTGGCTTTTGAGCCCTTTAGAGCGATTTTTAATGACCTTTTGCGGTTCCTCAGTGGGCTCATTTTGGTCACTGTCGCTTTTGTGCAGCCCGCGGCCTGGGCTCAGGTTTCGACCACTCAGTTTATTCAAGAAATTTTAGAGTTGCCTCAGAGCAAGCCCGAGCTCATGAAGCTGGTGGAAAAAGAATTTACTTTAGGCGTTTATAAGACTTTGGACCAATTCCTACTGTCGTCTTCCTCTTACAGTACGCAGAGTTTGATCGATTCATTAAATTCGAATGAGGACCCACAAGTGGTGGCGAGATACTTCGATGAGCTTATGAGTGATGAAAATAGCAGGCTTAAGTTGATCGTCGCTCTCGCAAATGAGTTTAAGAAACATCCGGATTCTCTTCTGAGAGTAGAAAGAGCAATAGATGACCTGAGGTACCAAGTTGAGCGTGATCATGGGGTTTCCACAGACCTTGGATTTAGAACTTTGAATGGCTCTTTGCTCTTCATGGATATGATTTCAATTTCTTACAGTGCCTGGTTTTTGCACCATGACAACTCCGCTTTTGCGCAGAGTTTTATTTCGGGTTCGGATTTATTGAATGTTTGTATCGTCGGCATTATTGCATCGAGTCTCTTTAAGGAGGCGGTGGCGTTAAAGTCAACGTTGAGTCTTCGAATGAAATTGAGGAAGTTGCGAGCAAAAAGAAAATTAAGGGTAGCCGAACTTCAAAAAATGATTTCGGTGTTGAAGACTCAACCAGAAGTTAGAGATCAATTGCAAAAGAGAAAATATATTCTATCAGAAAGTTCAGAAAAATCCGCTCTGGAGGCTTACAGAAATCTTCTAAGTAAAATCTCAAAGACCTTTGAAGGATTGAACTTGAGTGATTCGATTCAGTCTCAAATGGCAAAGGACCTTTTACACCGAGTTCATTTGCTGGAGAAGAGGTTTAAAAAGTCCTTGAATCCCCAAGAATTAAAGGCCATCTACAGTCATTTTAAGAAGGATGAAAAGGAAGCCCTTTCAATCGGGCTTCGTATGAAGTTGAAGTCTCTTGGAATAAGTTCTTATGCTCAGATTCAAAAATGGATGAAGCGTTATGGTCAAAATAAAAGGAATACTTACAAGTTGGCGCTTCGCGAAAGGCAGGAGGATCAGGAAGACTTCATTGCTCTAACTCACGGAGCCCATACTTTAATGAAATTAAATACAGTCGGGTTGGCGCTGGGATCTGCGCTTTACAGTTTAAATTTTGCTGTGGGAATTGGTCCCACAGAACTCGATCAGCATTTGCTATGGGGCCTGGGTTCTGTGGTCCGTCAATACTCCCAGGGCCTCATATACTTGGCAACCGCACTAGCCGTGGGCCCTTTTATTCCCCATGCAACAGGTGTGGTCTATCAAAAAATAAAGAATCGCATAATTCAAAATAAAATTTCTACCGACGACGTAATTGAGCAAAACCTGCCTTCAAGGGCCGATGTTTTTATCGGCCGGTCTTGGCTTTTTGAATCAGCCAACAAATGTGAAGAGAGCCTTTTGTAAATGGATATTTGCCCAAGATCGAAGGAGACATTTCCTCTCGGGCGAAAGGTTGGGCGCAAGGAGAGAGTCAAACCTTTAGACAGTTGAGATGGCGAGGAAGAGACCTGGACCTTGACAAAATTGTCGGGAAAATTAAATTCATTTTTAGAAACCTTTTTTAAGTCTATTTCGCGCAAGGCGTTTTAAAGGAGGTGGCAAATGGAGGCTTTTTCCGGCGTTCCCCCAGACTCTTTCTAAGTCAGACAAAGTGGTTCATCTATTAAAGGGTGCATTTTATTTTTCTAATTTTTCATTGGAGGAATTATGGACTTTTATGATGTTCAATACAAATTCGAGGGCTTTTCCCCAGATAGAGAATTTGGGGTGTCATTGGCTTTGGTTGCAGATAAAATTAAGGGCCTTGCTCCCAGTGATGCTGCGGTTCGCTGGAGGTTTTCTCAAATTTCAGATCAGGTCCAAGTGAGTTGTCGAATTTCATCCTGTGTGGGGATTTTTTCTGCTGAGGCAAAAAGCCCTTCGGCGCACAAAGCTTTACGGAGGGTGCAAAATAAAATTTTAAGAAAACTGGATCATTGGAAGAATCAAAGATTTTTAGGCACCATTTTTCCCACAGAATTCGCATCCAAGGAAGCCATTTAGGAGGTGATTATGAATTTCCAAATTGAACTTCTGAATGATGGAATTGATTTGAAGAAGGAGCATGTTCATCAGATCGAGTCTCTTCAAAAGATATTTTCGCGATTTTGTGGAGAATGTCAGATACGAGTTCAGCTCTTAAAGTTGGGCTCGCGATACGAAGCTTGGATAACGGGGAAGGCCATGGGCCTTCCCTTTTCAATTTGCCATCGAGGCCGTGATGTCGGCGAAATCTTGGGCAACTTGTCCACTCGATTGAAAAAGGTGGTTGTCAAAAAACTCCGCAAGTACAAGCAGGGAATTGTTTAACGGATTTTCGCTAGGGATAGATTGGAAGCTCCAAATCCCTTATGAATTTCCAAAAAGTCTCGGCCTCTAAGTCTTGGGAGTAAAGATAGTTATTGAGTTTGCGAGCTTTGATGGAGTTAGGTTCTCCCAGTTTCCTCAAATGTTCGTAAATGATTTCATGTGTCAGCAAGCCTGCTTGGTGAACCGGACTTAACCTTTCCCAAAGGTCTTTGCGAATCAAAAATCTCTTTTCTTTGGGAAGAGTTTTTGCTTTCCGAATGGCAATTTGTAAGACCTTGCATTCTTTGGAGTCCGGTTGAAATAGATGTTGCGAGTCTTTGATGTCCGTCAGAGAAACTTGAGATTTAAACTCAATTTCTTCCTTCAATTCTGAAAGTCTTTTTTGATAGGGCTTTGAAATTTTAGGAGCAACCTTTTCTAGGTTTTCAAAAATTTCTTTAGCAATCAAATATGGATCTGAGCCTTTAATATCTTTTTTAAAGGGATTCTCGTAAAAATCCAAAAGCTGTCCGGTTTCATGATCTGCATTTTTACAAAAGACGCCGTCCCCGCCATTGCCCACTTTGTTGCCTGAAGCAGAAGCTTGAGTGGAAAATAGCAAAACAAAAGTCAAAGTGAAAAAACTACATAGATATTTCATATTTTTCCTTTTCACCTTCTACGGATTCCAATTCAAGAACCAGTTTATTGATTCGATTCTTTGACGGCTTGTTCAAGAGAACCCATTTGCGGACATACATCTTTCCCGGAACAGCAAATGGTCTGTAAAGATGATTTTGTGGAGTTTTTTCGCTTTGCTCTGCTTTTTCTAGGGACTTTCGAATAACTTCATCAACTGCCCAAGCCGTCGTTCCAATCATGGAAGAGTCTCCCACGGCACTGATAATTGGATCAGAACTGTTTGAGCCGCCCGCTGCTATGGTGCCCAATGTAATGATGCCGATGTCTCTCATTTGTCGGTTATGATTTTCTTTATTCTTTCTTGAGTTCATTGCTTGCGCCCAATCTACCAGGTCATTTCCTGTGACCACACTCATTTTAGACTGCGCGGGATTGTTGATGATGACTTCAGATTTATTTATTCTTACCCATTCGTCAGAAGTATTTTCTACAGTTACTTCGAAAAGCTGAAATGGATCCCCAAACCGATAATCAATGTTTTGAACACTTACCTTTAATGGCATGTGAAATTTTTTATTTAAGGATTTTGCAGATCTCCCTGGGTGAGTGGATGCGCAGGAAATTGCGAAAATAGACATCGCCGTCATGGTGGCAATTAGTTTCAGGTTCATTCTTGGACCTCCTTGAGGGTCGTTAAGGGAAAGAGTTGCACGTTTAAATTATAAATTTCAGAGCCTTCTTTTTGATCAGAAAGCTCGTCCACTTGGTCCAAAAACTCATCGATGTGTTCTTTAAAAATTTTGATGTGCTTTGGATTGAGGGAAATTGAAATGGATTGGTACTCGCGAAATTTCACGGGTACGGACTCAATTTTTTCGATCGCTAAGTTTAAATTTTGTTTGTGGTATTTTTGAATGGCTTCAGAAGGAATAGAAGAGACCACTTCAATGGGTTCACAAATTTGTTTAAAGGTTGGTTTGATTTGAAGAATTCCCATGCGCTCCAATCGCAAAAGGGCTTGATTGGCTTGATCCACTTGGATTCCCAACCGCTGTGCGATCCAACGGGGATCGGGTTTCGCACCTTCTACTTTTGTCAGGCTTAAAATGGCAAAGTGGTACCAGTCGGAGATCACTCGAAATTGATCTTCCTTCATGTGGAGTCTTTTAGAATCTGTGGGCGGAGGGAGCGATCCTTTTTCTCTGAGCAAAGAATTGATCAGTGCTTTCTTCTCGATGGGGGAAAGTCCCAAACGATCTCCGATTTTTTGAGCGGAGTTGATGGTGATTGGACGCTTGCCGGTCATCATTTGAGAGAGCTGTGCCGGACTGATCTTCAGCCATTTTGCGAAGGACCGAAGCGAGAAATTGGGGTTTCGGCCTTTTCGTTTGTTAAATTCTGAATTGAGCATTTCCACAGCGTTTTGCATAAGACAGGGATAGCTCTTTCACAGGCCCGCTGTATACAACTTTTTTGAAACACTGTTTCAGAATCTGAAACAGTGTTGTTCAGGGGTGTTTTAATGGGTAGGGGTGAATTTTTGCGGCTAAAGTTGGGTGCAGCTTGAATAAACTTCAGGACCCGTCCATGCACCGTTAGAACGACATTGAAAAGCTCAAAGGCGATACCATGAAACTGCTCTTCCCTTCGCTGTATCGAACAGAGACCGTTGGTTTATAGGAAAGATTATATTCTTCGGAAATTAGGAAACGCTTTCCGAAATCCACGTACCCGAACGCTTTTTCTGTATCTTCGAAGGTCGGGTAGCGATTGGAGTAACCCACTCCAAATCCGACAAAGAAGGAGTTTGAGAAGTCCTCAGAGAAGTTATAGGTAGGTCCCACCACAAGTTCAAATTTAGATTTATCGGATTCTAAGTCACTTAAAGCAAGGCCTCCTCCAACGCCCAATTGCCATTGAGGAGCAATCTCAAAGTCTGCACGACCGTCTAAGCCGTAGTAAAACCCGTAGAGGCTGGAATACCCGGTCACGGGAGACATTGTAAGCTCATAGGCATGCGCACCCATAGTTAGAAATGTTGATACAAATAGCGTTGCAATAACTTTTGTCATCAGTCCCTCACTTTCAATTCATAGAGATTTAAAAAGTTTGGGATTAAGATTCAAATTAAATGAATTTCACAAGAACATTCAAAGTTGAGTGGTATGTATGTGTATTAAACTATTTTAGGAGATGGATTTGAAGCGTCTAAACATTGTGACTCTTGGAACTAAGAATTTGGAGCGATCCAAAGCTTTTTTCCTGCAACTCTTCCAGTGGACTCCATGCAAAAAAGACAGTGATAAAATTGTTTTTTATGACATGGGCAGCTGGCATTTTGCGCTGTATCCTTGGGCATTGCTGGCAGAAGATGCGATGGTTTCTTCAACTGGAGAGGGATTTTCAGGGATTACGTTAGCCCACAAAGTGAGAGACAAAAGTGAAGTTTCTCAGCTTCTTGAGAAGGCAAAAGCATTAGGTGGAACAATTCTTAAACCAGCACAAGATGTGTTTTGGGGTGGCCATAGCGGTTACTTTAAAGATCTAGATGGTCATTTGTGGGAGGTGGCTTAGAACCCATTTAGTCCCACCAAGGAAGATGGAACCTTTGAGACGAAATTTTAAACATAAAATATTTATAGTAAATTGAATATCATTCGATACTTCCGACCTCTTCTGCCAAGATAAGTGGCTATAAAAAATTCATATAAATTCTATTAAATAGACAGAAAATGTTTACACGAGTACGGGTCAATCTAAAGGAGGCATAGATGTTAAGAGCATTAATTCTATTTATTCAGACATTGGCTTTAGGCACCCCAATTGCAGTTAGCGCTAAGTCAGAAAAAGAGATTGTAAAAGATTGGTTAGTTAATAATGGATCTGAGGTTTGTACAAAGGAATGCATGGATTTCATGGTTTGTGAAATCGGTACGGAACCTAAATAGATTTGCCAAACTTCTTTTTGTTTCATTCTCTTTCTGCAATATATCTTTGGGAAAGATGGTTAATGACATGCCAAAAAGTATCACGGTTGATATTTTCAATATCCCGGCCAAGTTATCACATCGTATTTTAGGATCGGCATCGGATTATATTATAACGGCACAATGTCTACGGACTTTGGTGAGAATGGGAAAATCAGGCCAAATCGAGGGAGATTTGGCTGAGGCTTGGACCATCTCTAAGGATCAAAGAACCTATACGTTTTCAATTAAAAAAGGCCTAAAATTTAGTAATGGAGATGAAATTCGTCCTCGAGATGTTTCAGAATCTCTAGACCATCCTGAATTTAAGAAGACGGCTATTCATTTTGATTTTTCCAATATTGAATCGATAGAATCGCAAAACAATTTGGTCGTAATTCGATTGAAACGCCCAGATCCTCATTTTATTTCTCATCTAACTCAACCAGAGTTTGGAACTTTTCATGTCTCTGACAGGGGTGCTGAACCCGCCAAATTGAAAGTGACGAGTGGCCCATTCTATATAGAAAAATCAAGTCATAATGAAGTGATTCTCAAGGAAAATCCATATCGCTATGAAGAGGGGCCCAAAGAGGTCCGATTTGTCGCCTTAAAGCAATCTAAGTTTCAGGCCATTAAGAATGGCAAGGTAGATATGGCATTACTGTGGGAAGATCCTTCAAAGGAGTTGTATGATAGCTTTGTTAAATCGGGTCACTTTGACATTTTGAAACCTCATATTGGTTTTACGTTTTGGATTACCCTGAATCCTAACTCAGGAGCTATGAAGGATTTTCTATTTAGGAGGAAGTTTCAAACGGTTCTTAAAAGTTACTTTGTAAAGTCTTTTTCTCCTACGGCGAGTTGGGAAGTTGCAAATCAACTTTTTTTACCCGGAGGGCCTGGTAGAATATCTGACGATTGGCTCAATAAATTTTGGTTGAATGAGCCAAAGTTTAAAGGAAAAAAAGAAAAAATTGTTGTTAAAGGCTTGCTGTCAAAGGGTTTTCAGTTCTCCAGTCAGCTTAAAAAAGCTATTGAAGTTGCCTGTGATGAAATGGGATTAGATTTAAAAATCACCACCTATGAAAATCAAACCGAATTTATGAATAAGTTGAAAGATGATTCGTGGGATTTTTATGCGATAAATAATGACTTTTCATCTTATGAGCTCGTAAAGAATCTGATAGTTACCTTTAATAAGGAAAAGCCACTTATTCAATTTCCAAAGAATGAAAGAAAGATTCAAGAACTGTGGGATGATGTTCGAAGTTCGATTCTCGTTGAGCAAAGATATGCTAATACTGAGAAGCTAGCTAAGATGTTATTGAGTGAAGCTCTGATTGTTCCCCTTGTGTATAAAAATATACCTATTTTAAAGCGCAAAGAAATAGATCTTTCTGCGTGGAGCCATCTCTTTCCCGAGTTTTCATTTTGGAAAGTTCGATTTAAAAAATGAGTCCAGTCTCACTTGAATTAAAGTATTTTACTTACCCTGATCGAATCTGTTCTAAACTTTTTCATTTCAAGGCCGAAGGACCATTGGGATCAGTCGGTTTTGGTACTGACGACGAATATGAGATAGCATTTGTGAAGGCATTGACTGAGTGCGCGGAGAGACATTGCCTAAGGAGTCTTGATAATTTGCCTAAAACATCGAATGGATTTGCGGGCCATTGTCTTCCGGAAAGTGCCAAAGTGAAGGCAAATCTTGAGTTGATTGAGAGAGATGCATTTTTGTTGGGATGGCTTTCTGGTAGAAGTCCTCACTGGATTGATTCAAATTTTTTGTGTGTAAACCTTCAAATCAAGGAAGTCTTTTCATCCATTAAGAAAAGTGGTCTGAATTTTAAAGTTGGTCGTGTGGCGAAAACCGGTGATATAGAGACCCTAGTTGGTGTTCTGTTGCCGGGAATTGAAAGTGAGATGCAATTTGGCTGTGTTTTCGCAAGTTCTTCCGGGCATAGTTTTTTGGAGGCATTAGCCGCCGTGGCGAAAGAACTCGCGAGAGCAGCAACGGTATTGATTAACAGATATAAGAAGTTTGGCGAAGTGGTTCCCTCAAAGGTCTCGGACCCTTTTGATGGAAAATCTACCTTTGATCACTATTTGAAAGAAGATTTCGAATCCGTTGGGTTTTATCTCGACCACTCGCAGGAACCACTAAGTCTAGATCCATTTTCTGTTGAATTTGATTTGTTTTCTCGAAGAATTATCTCTCCAAGATTGGATATCTTTGTCGCCCATGCAAAGAGCAGAATGGCACAGGATTTATTTTTTGGAACTCCAGGTTCAGAGGATATTAATTTTAAGAGGTTTGAACAAGCTAGACTAGAGCCGACAAATTTGTCGGTTATGCCGTTGCCATGAATAGACGTGTTTTCATTTCAGTATCAATAATTTCATTGTTTATCTTATTTCTACTGAATTTCTCTATTTCTCGATCTGCGTCTGAAAAGCTCAATTATTTTTTTAAACATGAAGTCCATTCCCTTATTTCGACTCAGACCTCGATTCTTACAAATCTTGTTAGAAATGACCTTATAAGTGGAAATTTTATGGAAGCGAGAGCTAAATTAGCTAAAGCGACGGTCAGTAGTCGCGTTTTAGCCTGCTACTTTTTGAGTGTTGATGGTGAGAAAGAGTTCCTTTTGAATACGGAAATTCAGAGAGGAGCTCATATTGAGAATTTTGAAGTGCCAATTTCCTTTTCTTCGGGCGGCCCTGTTTGGGGGAAGTTAGTCTTTTCAGTAGAAATGCAAGGCCTTGTTCGTTCAATGCGCGAGTTTAAATCCATGATCAATCTCAGCCAAAGTTTAACGGGTTTACTTCTTATAATCGCTACGATTTCATTTATTTTCTTCTTATGGAGATCTAGCCACTACCTTGAATTGCGAGTTTCGGATTGTCTTAATGGACAGTTCCGTCATGACAAAGGAAGCCTCTCTATATTTTGGTCTCCATTGCTGAATCAACTTTCTTCAGTGGCAGCTCAGTACAGGTCAGTTGATTTAACGATTAGACAGATTGAAAAAGAGAATGAGTCCTCTCGAATGATGGACCTTATGATGCATGATTTGAAGTCACCTCTAACGGCTTTAAAGACAGGAATTCATAAGATTGGAATAGAGAATTCTGCGGTGAGACTGATGGATAGTGCGACAAAACGTATTGAAGAGTTGGTTACTTCCTCGGTAATTCATAGGAAACTCGATTCAAATTCGGGTGCCTGCATATCAAGAATTGAATTGGCGGATTTCCTTGAAAGGCTTCTCCCTGATTTAAAGTGTTTAAATAGTTCGGCTCGTATAGATTTAGTTTTGGGGAAAAAAGATGAGGAGTATTTTTCTTTCGTCGATCCAGATTTGTGCAGTAGGATTATTGGTAATTTAGTTCAGAATTCAATAGAAGCATCGCACGGTAGTATTTTCATTCGTATTCTGATTCGAAAAACCGATTCATTTAATTATATTGTCATTTCGGACAAGGGACGTGGAATGTCCAATGAAATTATCGAGAAGATTGGAAAGATCCCAGTGAGTAGTGGAAAGCATGATGGAAAAATGTCGGGATCTGGTCAGGGGCTATATGGGGCCTTTAAATTGGTCCGAGCTTGGGGGGGAGAAATTAAGGTTTCATCAGAGTTGGGTGTTGGAACTCAAATAGTCATCGCCTTGCCTATAGCTACCTGAGCTAGTTAAAGCTGACCGAAAACCCAACTATTAGGAGCATGATGCAAGTATAAGTTGTTTTTATGACTTAACATCGACGGCAGGGTACTCTTCCACATAGGTTTCGCCTTGTGCGCCGAAATAAGTGCAGGTTCGGTCTTCGAAATTCACATCATAGGCGACAACCCCGGCTTCCCAAGACAGTTTTAAAAATTGTCCGTCCTGAGACATACTGAAC
>DKGG01000013.1 GCA_002453155.1 Bdellovibrionaceae bacterium UBA6776 | reverse complement strand
TCACTTGAAAGTAATCGAAAAAAAATAACGTCAAACATAATTTCTAAAAAATTAATCTCCGCCGCAACGTTTAGTAGACGCTAAGGAGACCGGCCCCTTTATTTGGGACACGCTTTTTTGCTTCGTAAAGACGTAAGGTGTCTAGAGGGAATAGAGAGAGAGTTTCAAAATTGCTGAATAAAATAGGCGAGCGAACCTCAAGAACCTCAAGAACCTCAACCTAGGACAAACGAAACTTCGACTTTTCCTCGGTCAGAGGTCAGGTTCAGTTCAGAGCCTAAGTTTTTTAATATGGCCTGACTGACACTTAAGCCAAGGCCGGAACCTTTAGAGTGGTGAAGAGCATTTTCATTTAAATTAAAAGGCTTCATGATTCGATCAATCACTTCCGCAGAAAGATCGGGTCCTTCGTTGACAATTTTAACCACTGTTTCGGTTTCTCGCGTTTTTGCAGAAATCAACAGTGTGGAATCAGGATTTCCAAACTGAATCGCATTTTCAATCAATCTTTGAAGCACACCAGAAATCAATTTCGAGTCAGATCGAACCACCAACGGAGAAAGATCCTTTTTGATCTTCATTCCCTTCTTATTCAAAGCCTCTGAAAACGAAATCAAAATCTGTTCAATGGCCTCATCAATTAAAAAAGGTGTGATGTTTTTCTTCAATGTTCCTGTTTCTGCGGAAACCAATTCCAAAGAATCTTGAATCAATTTTTGAAGACGCTCAGAGGCCTCTCCCACTCGCTTCAAATATTTCGCTTGTTCTTCGGTGGGGGAACTTTCTTTCAACAACTCCAGATAGCTTAAAATCACGGTCAAAGGGGTTTTCAATTCATGATTGATCAGAATCATGAACTCATCTTTCGAGCGATCCAAAGTTTGAAGTTCTGCCAAAGCTTTGTGAAGAGCTGCGTTCTTTTCTTTGAGTTCTATGGAAAGCTCCAAGCGCTCAAGGGCTTTGTCTACGGCATTGGTCAAATCCACCGGATCCCATGGCTTGGTGACATATCGATAAATTTGCCCAGAGTTGATCGCAGCAATGACTGAGTCCAAATCCGTGTAACCAGTCAGAAGAATGCGAATGGCATCGGGCTGAATCTCTATGGACTTTGCTAGAAATTCCACACCCGTCATCTGAGGCATGCGCTGATCGCTGATGATCAAAGAGATGTTCTCTTTTTCTAAAATTTCTAATGCGGATGCGCCTGAGGTGGCCTTAAAAACTTTATACTTTTTTCGAAACAGCCGTTCCAGGGCGTCTACGTTATCGGGCTCATCATCTACGCATAGCAAATTGTGTTTCATCATGGTCGAGTCTAGCTGCGTGATGCAGATTCGTCTACAAGATGTTTCGAATCGAGAGACCTTAGACCTTTTGCCAGCTGGAGGCAGTCCTTTGTCTAAATGTGAGGCGACATCTTTAAGTTGCCCATCAATCTTCTCGAAAAGGACTTGAGACGAGGTTTTTATTTATGAAAAGACTAATTTTTATATTGTTCTCTTTGATCTTCATTCAGCAGGCGCGTGCGTTCATGCCCATGATGAACAATCCAATGATGGCTTGCCCTTGGAACATGCAGCCTGCACAAGGGGCTTATGAAAAAGAGGATGAAGAAGATCGCAAACAAAAATATGAGAGCAAATTAAAAGGCGCAGTCAAAGCCGAGCAAAGAAAATTGGCCAAGATTGATAAAGAGTTGGATAAGCTTCAAGGTAAAATTGATGGCCGATTGCAGCCTTCACTATCCACCCGAGTGATCGATCACATTCGTCTTAAGGGAAATGCGGCGGACTTTCGCAACGATTGCTATGCGGCAAAAGCCAATGCTCCATCTGCGGGAAGCACCGGTTCAGATGTTCCTCAAGACAATGCTCAACGTCAGGCCGCAGATCCGAACAACACGCCTCAAAATGCCGCGCAAACCGCTTCTCCTGGATGTGATGATGAAGCCTCTGTGGTGTGGGGACGCAACGTGCAAGATGATGGGCGAGTAAATACAAATATTTGTCGTGAAACTTCTGAGTACGCCATTAAGCCGCGAAGTTCCTCTTATGCATCGGCCTGTGTGTCAGCACTAGGAAGTTACATGCGCCTTTATGACAAACGCCGCAACATCGAGAAAAATTTGGAAGTGGCAAAGACCAAGCTTGAAGATTTCGAGTATGGTGGTGGTGATTCCGACACCGAAGGCGGATGTCCCGATGGAAACTGCTACAAGAAAAAGAAAACAGCGGGTGAGTCCGGAAGCACTTGGATGAATCTTTTGTCCATGGGAATTCAAGTTGGAATTCCTGCTTTCCTCAATTGGCAAAATCAAAAAGCCAATCGTCGTGCCATGATTCAAATGAACAAATACAATGTGGATACCTGTGCTCAGTTGGGTTATCACCCGGGTTACGCAGGTTGCTCTATGATGGGCCGGTACCCATACTTTATGGGCCACGCACAACAGCCTTATCCTTCAATGATGCCCGGCTACATGGGCATCAACAATGGCATGTATGGCGCCGTTCCTGGAGCCATGGGAATGGGAGCCTTCGGTTGTGGCGCTCCTGGAATGAATGGAATGGGAATGCCGATGTTGGGACAAAATATGTTTGGCATGGGCGGAATGAATGGTGGAATGTACGGAGGCATGAATGGCGCTCCCGGTGTTGCTCCGTTTATGGGGGGCCAAGGCCCTTGGGGCGGAACACCCATTCCTCAACAGGGTCCGTTCTTCAATCAAACGGGAATGCCCCCTGCAGTTTTGCCCTACCAAGCAGGAAGCAATCCTTACCAATATTTACTTTTGAACAACCAGATCAATTCCATCAACACTCAGTTGGGAAATCCCACAATGCCTTATAATCCTTACCCAGCAGCTCCCGCGCCAGTGATGATGGGACCGAACGGATTTAGTGGAAGCTTTCAAGGCACAACTCATGGCGGCACCACCTTCTTCGGAAGTGGTGTGGTGACTGGACGCTAATCTTCACAGACTTTCCAAATTCTTTTTGGCCATGTACGATGGCCAAAGTTTGAAAGAGAGGAAAGGCCTTGAACTCATTTCGCATCGACAATTGTTATGACAGCCATGTGCATTGGCTTGCGACCGGAGACTTTGCCGAAAGGTTGTCTCTTTCCGCTCTCTCAAATCCCAACGAGATTTTGAATCTTTCTCTGCCAGAGGGAAATTGGATTTTCGGGTACGGGTGGAGCGTCCCCTTTGAAGCAGAATGTTCCATTGAGCTTTTGGATCAATGGTGCAAAGAGCGGCCGGTGGCCCTGTCGAAATCCGATGGTCACAGCTTGTGGGTCAACTCCAAAGCTCTTGAACTTTCTGGAATTTCAAAGGACGCCATTGCAAAAACGGGCGTACTTAAAGAGAAGGATCGAGATCGGGTTTTAAAATCCATTCCCGAAAAATCCTCGTCTGTCATTCTTCGTCAATTGATGAAGGCCCAAAAGATCTTTCATGAATCGGGGATCACTCACATTCGCGATGTTCATATGAAAGAATCTCAGTTTATGGCGGCAAAGCATTTGGAAGACTCGGGTCTTTTAAAGTTGGCCGTGGAAGCCTTTGTGTTTGATGAGTCTTTAAATCACAACGAAAAGATCCAGTTGGCAAAATCCATAAAAGGCCAAATCTCTCAAGGATCGTTGATACGGCTGTGTGGAGTTAAAATTTTTCTGGACGGATCTTTGGGCTCAGAAACTGCAGCATTGAGCGAAGATTATTTGAGTGGATCAGGGAAGGGAACCCTCTTTTATTCTGAGGAAGAATTGGCGCAAATGATTTCTGATTGCTGGAAAGAAGGTCTTGAGGTTGCGATCCACACCATCGGAGATGCGGCTGTAGATCGTTCCTGTCGGGCCCTTCGAAATTTGGCAGAGCGGGGACTTCACGGGGTTCTTCATCTGGAGCACGTGGAACTTATGGATGAGAAAAATGTCAGGGACCTGAAAGATCTCAAAGTGACTTGTCATATGCAGCCCGGACACTGGTTGGACGACCAAAAGTGGTTGGATCAAAAGCTTTCCGCAAATCTCAAGAAAAGAATATTTCCTTGGAGAAAGCTTCAAGAGGCCGAGGTGCCTTTTTATTTCGGAAGTGATTCGCCACTCTCAACTCCTGGGATTTTTCGGATTCAGCAGGCCCTCGAAGATGCCCAACAAAATGGACTTCCCCGCTTGCTTGGAAATTTTCAATCCTACTTGAGCCATCCGGACCGGTCTTGGCCGGCCAATACATTTACAGAGTTCGAGAATGGTCAGGTCAAAACGCTTCATTTTGCTGGAGAACCTATTTAAAATCCTTGGGAGTCTCCACCCACCGTGGATGCCGGCGGAGGGGCCGTTTCGTCTTTTTTCCTCATTTGGGAAATTAAGATTGCCGTTGCCACGGCTCCAACTCCCAGCCAAATCCAATGCTTCTTTTCCATCTTCCAGTGACTTTTGTTGGAGGGAATTTCCATTGGAGGAAAAGACTCTTTAAAGGCATCTTTCTTAGGTTGTTGAGTCAATTGCAAATTCTTAGACTGACAGGAAAGGGGTTGGTAAATTTCGAAATCTTTATTTTCTTCTGCATTTATAGAGCCTAGAGAAGACCGAAAAGATTTACAGTCTCCGGAGACAACGGCTGTGGGCGAAATTTTTAAATTTTCAATTTGATCCGGAGTCACTTCAATGGTGCGAGGATGAAATTTCGAGCTGGCAAATGTAAGTCGTACCGTAGAATTCAGCTCTTGAGGAACTCGAAATCCCAAAGAAGTGTTTCGCACCTGACCCGCAAAAAAAACTTTGGGAAAATCCGTGATGATTTTTTGGGGAGGCGTGTAGGTCCGCCATTTCAAAGTTGCTTTCAGTTCATTCATTTCTCGAATCAGGGGGGGAGGAATGGAATTTTCTATGGGTTGAGTGTATTCCGAGAGAAAGGCGGCTTGTTGAAGATGACTTTCTCGAAACGAAGAGGGAAGAGAGTTGTCAGTAAGCTGCACGGTTCTTAAATGTGCAGTCAAAATTAATTTGAGCTCCTGTTTGCCCCAGTTCGCTTTCGATTGAAGTGATAGGACTTCTTGGTAAGACAACAGCAATTCGTCTTTACCCGCTCCGTCTAAAAATTTTTTTTCGGCCACTGAAAATTTCTGAATCAAATCGTTGGATTCCAAAAGAGAGGTGGGGTGAAGAAAAGTCCACTCTTCCAGGCGTAGGGTTTCGGGTTGAGACATCAAGGCGGCCTGGATCTCGTGCTCGGGCGTTTCGGGGGGGAAGAGCAAGATGGTTTGTGCCCAGGTGGCTTGGGCGAAAAGGCTTCCGATCAGGACCAGCGCATTGAGCTTTTGAAAGAAATTTTTCATAAATTCTCCGTATAGATGATTCGAGATTTTTTCTTTGCAGAAGCCTTATCTTCAAAGTGCGTACCATCGGCACTTTTGTTTTTAACGACCACATACAGTCCCTTTTCATTGGCCTCCAAAATTTCTGGAGATCGGTCTTGATGGACCAATACAGCGAAAACACTTGGATTTTTAGGCGCCCTGAGGATTTTCACGTTTCTGGCAAGAGCTTGTCTGGAGGGCTGATTGCGGCCCACATAAAGGTCCGCACGACCGAAGGGTCCAAGAATGGAGTCCAGAGTTTCAAAATTCTTGGGCACAATGGGAATCAGCACATGGTCCTTAGGAATAAATGTAGAAACCTCAATTGGGGGAGCTTCCCTGGGAGTTTCGGGGCTGGAAGTCCACCTTAAAATCACCAGAACCATGCTTGCGAGCAAGAGCGCAAGTCCCACATAGCGAAGTTCCTGAGGGGTGATTCGAAAAAGTTCACTCAAACGCTTTTCGAGGCGCTTGAGGAGTTGGTTTCGTGAAGCCAGGTTTTGTAGATTTTCATGGAGCTGAGAAAGAGCAGACTGACTATGCTGATCCATAAGAAAACCTCCAGGACGCTTTGTCCTTTTTGAGAATGGGAGTCCAACGGAATTCTCCTTGTTTTTTGAGAGTGGCCGTACAGGAGCGGTTCAATTTCAGAAACTTTGGTAGCCCAGAGAAAAATCTTTCGGGAAGAAATCCAAAAGAGATCTGTTTTGAAATTTTATAACTTTTCTTCTGTAAGTTCGAAAAATTCATGGAAGGTTTGTAACTGGGACTCAAAGAGCCGGGAGGATAAGCAGTTAAAGCAAGAGTTTTGCTTTCGTCGGGATAATGTGTCCATTTTTGAACCTGTCGGGATCCAGGAATCGACTGATGATGAAATTCTTGCCGCAAAAGCCCCGCTTGCAAAAAAAGCCCTTCTTGTTTGGCGCGAAGAAGAAGTTGTTGATTTGCAATCCAAATCAACCGAGCGGTAAGAACCGCCGCCAGCGCTTCGTTTCCGGTGGCCACCGCTCGCGCCAGGCGCTTTTGAGTTTGAGCCTGCTGCACGCGTAGCCTTTTTGCGCGAGGATTGAGTTTTAGAATTTGAACCAAGGGTTTCTTCAGGTCGTTTTGCAACCGCAAGACCCGATGAACACAATGACTGGAAAGTTTCATTTTTTCTTTGAGAATATGTCCCATGGCTCCCACACCCAGAAAGACCCAGATCACAAGCGTGGCCAAAGCCATTCCGCTTAAGGTGACAAAACCCTTTTGCGAGTGAGGGATTTCCAATGGATGCGGCGTTGAACTTTGAAACGAAAATCCCCGAGTGACCAAATGATTTTTATATCTTCCAAACTGGAAGCGCGAACCTCCTTGAGGTGTCCCCAGATTAAATAGTCTTTTGATTTTTCTTTGAATTGAATTTTGCAACTTCCAAAACTTTGTCCCTCTTGGTTTCGGCAAAACAGAAACTCTTGAGCTTCGAAATGAAGTCTCATTTGGGTCATCAACAGATAACCCAAAGAAAGTGCAAGGGTGGTAGAGGTGATAAACAGGCCTAGACATACAACATTCTCGAGCAGGGCTTGGCCGCGGTTATTCTTTAGACTTTGAAGAGGCGCCATTCATGAAATCCCCAAAGTCGGCTTTTTTCAGATCCTCATCGGTGATTTTTTCCGCAGAAACTTTTCTGCGAGAGTCATCTTGAAGGGCGAAGATCACATTGGCGAAGTTGGCTCTCAAAGAGTGCTGAAGGATGCGAACCATTCCCATGGTGGCCACTCCCACAAGAGCAACCAAGATGATGTATTCCAAAAGGCCTTGGCCTTTTTGGTTTGAAAACGGTTTGCGAAAAAATTGAAAATGTCCCATTGCGAATCTCCTTTTGAAGAGATTCGATGCAAAGAAGGGATCAGAGGGAATTGAAAATTATCAGGTGTGCGAGCAACGTTTTGTCCGAATTGCGGTCGGACAAATTATTTGGATTTTCTTTTGGTGGCTTTTTCGTTTTTGCGGCGATCGATGATTTGATCCAAAACCACAAGAGCTTCGGATTGAAGGTCATTTTCATAGACGAAGCGATAAAAACCTTCGATTTCAGGGCTTTGACGAAATTTTTTGAGAGAGGAGGGAAGAGAATCACTTTGAACAAAATCGATACTGGATCCGTCTTCAGAAAGTTTTACCTTTTCAGCCATGGGGTCTCCTCCTCGGGGTTTCTTCTTTTGTAAGGGAAATCCTGCGAGCGGTCAAATGTGGACTGTGGCTGAAGATGAGCGACAATGCCCTAACTTCGATAAAGGATGTGACCGTGAAAGTTTTGGATGGAAAGTTGGTCTCAAAGCACCTCAGGAACCAAATCCGGGCCCAAGTGGCCGAGTTCAAAGAGCAAGGAAAACGTTCCCCGGGGCTGGCGGTCATCATTGTTGGAGACGATCCCGCAAGCCAGGTCTATGTGCGCCATAAAATTAAGGCCTGTAAAGAAGTTGGAATTGAGTCTTTTGAGTACCAGGCACCAGCAACTCTCACAAAAGAGGATTTGAAGAAGAAGATTGAAGAATTCAATCAGAATGAAGCCATTGATGGAATCTTGGTTCAGTTGCCTTTGCCGGAGCACTTGTCTTCAGACGAAGTTTTGACCTGGGTGGATCCCATGAAGGATGCGGACTGCCTGACTGCAGAAAATTTAGGACTGTTGTGGGCAGGGCGTCCACGAACGAAGCCCTGCACTCCATCAGGGGTGATGGAAATTTTAAAATATTACGAAATTCCCATTCAAGGGGCCCGAGCCGCCGTGGTGGGGCGCAGTGAAATTGTCGGTAAACCCATGGGTCTGATGCTTCTTCAAGGAGATGCGACGGTGACCATGTGCCACTCAAAGACCTTAAACATGAGGCAGATTTTGCTTGAAAGCGATGTGGTCGTGGTTGCGGCCGGACGTCCTTTGCTTTTGGGCCGAGAGGACTTCAAGAAAGATTCGGTGGTGATTGATGTGGGGATTCACCGAGATCAGGGCAAACTTTGTGGAGATGTGCGCTTTGATGAGTTGGAAGGCCAGGTGGCTGCGGCGACTCCAGTTCCTGGTGGAGTGGGCCCGATGACCATTACGATGCTGCTCTCTAACACCTTAGATCTTTACCGCCTTCATTCGAACTAGCGGTAAGCGGCGGTGGCTTGCTGACAGTTGGAGTCTTTGATGCTTCCCGAAGGAAACACCCAGCGACTGGGAAGTTGAGTGGGAGCACTGGATCCGCTGTCAAATTTTGAGCCTTTGTATTTTCCGGCCACAAAGTACACGGCCAGAACTTTATTGATGTAATGGGACCCGGCAAAGTTTCTCCGAGAAATTTCTTTGTAGCTGTAACCATAGTTTCGAGCGTACTGAGCGGTTTTACCTGCTCCTCGGTTGTAGGCCAAGAATGCAAGAGCTTTGTCATTTGAAAATCTTTTCGCATGCTGCCCAATGTATTTGGCGGCCGCACAGGCGGAAGGAGCGAAATACATGCGTTCGTCCCATGAAGCGGGCCTCGCACCAATGGAGTTTCTTTGAAATTTCATTCTTAAATGAGTCGCTGTTTGCACATTAATCTGAAAGGCTCCGGTGGAGGTTTCTGTGGAAGAAACCACCGGTTTGTAAGTTCCGCCTCTAAAATACTGGGATTCTAAGAAGGTCAGGTAAACAAACTGAGGAACCACATCGTAGGCCTTCGCAATGGACTTGATCAATCCGCGGAAGGGGTTTGCAAATTTAAAATACTTTTTCAAACTTGAAGATTCTTTGCGAAGCAAATCTTTGATTGCACTCTTTACTTTAGGAATGGAGTAAGTGTTGTCCATGTCTTTGGCCATGGAAAGTGCAACCCGTCCTTGGGAAGCGGACAAATAACTTTCGGAGTTGTTCCCTCGCGACTGAGATGGGCTGTTGTTCGAGTCAGGAAGCGAGATAGGGTGTTGCCCATGGAAATCCAGCACCTCTTCAGGAATGATGATTTTACCATCTACAGAGCTTTGAGTGTCTTCGACAGGGGCCGGAACCTCTGCGGCAGGTTCTTCCACGACAGGCTCTTCCACTTCGGGCTCCGTTTGCTCTTCCTCCTGATCAGGAGGAGTCAGCTCTTGAAGCATTTTGTTAATTTCTTCGTCGTCCTTTTTCTCTTGTTCTTCCTGTTGCTTTTTTTGCTCGGGAGTCAAAGTTGTGGGGCGGTCCACATCTAAGAGAATTTCGGTGTCTTCGCCTTTGTCATCTTTCAGATTTAAAGAAATGGTTTTTGCATCTTCGCCTTCGGAGTTACCGACCAGCTTCATCTCTCCCAAATCTTGACTCAGAAAAGCCTGATTGGGCTCTATTTTTTCGGTCTGAGTGTTGTCTGTCTCTACAGATCGACCTTCAAACTTGAGAAGATCCTTCCAAACGGGCTCTTCTTCTTTTTGAGCAGCTTCAGGTGCGTTGTTAGTGGGTGTTGCTTTTTCGGTGACAGTGATTTTTTGAATGATAGAAATGTCAAATGTCGATGTTCCAAAGGGAATCACAAAATCATTCACCCACGCTTTGGTATGTGTCTTTAGATTTTGAATTTTTTGAGTCAAATTGACGTGTTCTGCCAGATTTTTTGAGCGGGGAGTTTTGACTTTTAAATTGGCCTCATAAGCACGGTACAAAACGGTTACGGTTTCATTGGTGGACACTCTTTGAATTTCAAAACGACCTTCCAAGGCATTGTCTTGAATGTTTGAAAGAGAACCGGTCAGTTTAAAATCACTGTGAGTGGAGTTGGTGGTTTGAAGAGTAAAGCCTTGATCTGTTTTCTGAAGCTTCCCAGAAAAGCCCATCCAAAAACCTTGAGACGAGCCCTCTTTAAAAAAACCCTGCAAAGAAAAACTTTGAGTTCCCAAACGCACAGGTTTTTTCGAATCGGCTTCGTAGCGCAAAAATTTAAATTTTAGGAAGGACTTTCGAAAGCTAAACTCTGGTTGCTTGTACTGATCCACATTTTCTTGCCCGCGGGGGCTGACCTTTTCAGGAGCACCTTTTTCTTGATGAACCGGCTTCGGGTCGTTCTTTGGTTGTAAGATTTCTTCTTTAGACCCGGACTTGGGCTTTTGAGGAGGGGCTTCCTCTTCAAGAATGCGAACTTTTTCGGTTTCAAGGCGGGGTTCGTTTCCAGCCGTAAAATCACGACCGTCTTCGGTGGTGTGACCGGTGTGGTCTTTAAAGGAGCTGGTGTTGTGGTCGGTGTAATGGGAGGGAGCACAGGCCATAAGCTGCATCAAGCTGATTGAGAGCATGAGTTTTTTAAAATCAAAGTGCATAGCTTCCTCCAACCCCTGGTAAGAGCAAGGAAACAACCAATCTGTGGGGGCTTATAGGCCCAGAACGTACCTGAGACCCTGAAACTCTGACAAAACAAGTGACAATATTCGGCCCTTTTTCTAGAACGAGCTCATGACAGATCAAAACTTACGAGAGACCCCTCTGGCCTCTCTTCATAAAAATTTAGGTGGAAAAATGGTCCCGTTTGCAGGCTGGTTGATGCCTGTGCAGTACCGCGGACTGAAAGAAGAGCACTTGAATGTGCGCTCTCAGGTGGGGCTTTTTGATGTTTCCCACATGGGTGAAATTCGGGTCAAAGGACCCAAGGCTTTGACCACCTGTCAGTGGTTGACCAGCAACGACGTGGGGAAACTTGAAAGTGGGCAGGCTCAGTACTCTTTGTTTGTGAATGAACAGGGGGGAGTGGTGGATGACCTGATCGTTTACTGTCTTGAGAAAAATCAAGATTACCTTTTGTGTGTGAACGCGGCCAACACCGATAAAGATTGGGCCTTTGTTCAAAAGCACAATCAAGGTGCAGAGATTGAAAACGAAAGTTTGATGTGGGGTCAGGTGGCGGTTCAGGGGCCAAAGGCTTTGGAGCTTTTGGATGTGGTGTTTGGAGAGAAGATCTCTGACATGAAAAGCTTCACCTTGAAGCGCATTCCTTGGCAGGGCCAAGAGTTGATTGTGGCTCGCACCGGTTATACCGGCGAAGATGGAGGAGAGATCTTTGTTCCTTGGGCTTTAACGGCTCCTCTTTGGGAAGCCTTTTTGGAAAAGGGCAAAACCTTTGGAGCGGAACCCATTGGGTTGGGAGCTCGGGACACTCTGCGCACAGAGATGAAATATCCCCTTTACGGTCATGAGCTGAATGATGAGTTGAATCCTTACTCGGCGGGATTGGGTTGGGTGATCAAACCCGATGCGAAAGATTTTGTGGGCAAGGACAAGCTCCTTGAAGGAAAAAGCAAAGCCTTGGAGCAAAAGTTGGTGGGCTTTTTGATGAAGGACCGTGGGATTGCTCGAGCGGGCTATCCGGTGGTGAGTGAAAGTGGAGAAGCCATGGGAGTGGTGACCAGTGGAACGCCGTCCCCAAGCCTTGCTGAAAATATCGGCATCGCCTATGTCCCGAAAGCCTTTTCCAAAGAGGGTTCGGAGATTTTTGTTGAAATTAGAGGTCGCAAAGTCCAAGCACAGGTGGTAAAAACTCCCTTTATTTCAAAGGGATAGTTTAAGGAGAGGGTCTATGGCCAATTTTAGAGTTCCAGAGGAAAATTACTACACCAAGGATCACGAGTGGGCCCAAGTGGACGAGAACATCGTCACTGTGGGAATCACCGAATATGCTCAAGACACTTTGGGCGAAGTGGTTTATGTGGAGCTTCCGGAAGAAGGTCAAAAGGTCACTCAGAATGAGCCCTTCGGAGTGGTTGAAAGTGTGAAAGCAGTGAGTGACTTGGTTGCTCCTGTGTCTGGAACCGTGATTGAAGTGAACACCACTGTGGTGGATGATCCAGGGACATTGAATGATGATCCTATGAACAATGGCTGGTTGATCCGCATCGAGATGGATACGGAGAAAGAATTGGCCAACTTGATGCGCGCTCCAGATTATAAAAAGCTCATCAACAAGTAATTAAAGCTTGAGATTTCGAGGGAGATATTATTAAACTCGGATCTCTTTTCATGCGCCTGTGGTGGAATTGGCAGGTAACTCTATAGAGTTACCTAGACTTAGGATGCCGAAGGCCGCTTTGACAATTTACGTTTGCGCCTGTGGTGGAATTGGCAGACACGCTAGACTTAGGATCTAG
>DKGG01000062.1 GCA_002453155.1 Bdellovibrionaceae bacterium UBA6776 | reverse complement strand
ACCACTTAATGTCAAAATGAACCTCTTTTCGACTTCGAGTGGTAGGGAGTGATTTTGAGGGGTTATCGCCATATTGATATAGATTTTATTTAGTTTGGAGGGGAAACAGCTTCCGCCAAAAGGTACCTGCTTCCCTTTCCGATATGCGGCGCATATCGGAAAGGGAAGCAGGTACCTTTTGGCGGCAAATGACACGCCGAGTACAGATTTTGGTGCCTGGCACCTTTTTCTGCTCGCGGTGCGAAACTTGATTTAGGCTGGTGGAAATTCATGCATCGAAGAGGAGGTTTTGATGAAGCCAGTGCCCGCAAGCCAATCCCACGTGATAATGACCGAAATGGTTCTCCCCGTTCACACCAATTCCTTAAACACTGTGTTTGGTGGCATCGTGATGTCCTGGATCGACATCGCTGCTGCCATTGCGGCTCAAAGACATTGCCAAATGCCGGTGGTCACCGCCTCCATGGATGACGTTCACTTTATCGCGCCCGTCTATAAAGGATGGATTGTGAACTTAAAGGCTTGTGTGAACTTTACTTCCAAAACTTCTATGGAGGTGGGGGTTCGAATGGACGCAGAAAATCCCATTCAAAAAAAGACCTATCACACCGCCTCTGCCTATCTAACTTTTGTGGCCCTGGACTCTGAAGGAAAACCCACTCCCGTTCCTCCGGTGGAACCGGAAACCGACGCCGAAAAACGAAGATTTGCGGAGGCCAAACAACGCCGCCAGTGGCGTTTGGAACGCAGAAAACTCAAAACCGACTAAATCCTTGCAGCACGACTCGCTGATTGATTCTCGCCAAAAGGTACCTGCTTCCTTTTCCGATATGCGGTGCATATCGGAAAAGGAAGCAGGTACCTTTTGGCGAAGTCTTGGGGCGAGCTCTTCGAGCGGAGCCCCCAGTGAAGACCTTCTACATCGACGCTTTATCCATAAGACTGTCTCAAAACAAAACTCTAACTTTTTTACGGCTCTGTGGATTTAGACAAGAACTCCCCCTCTACGCCCTCCCTTTTGAATCTCACCCGGTCCTAAATTTGCTTTATAAAGCTTCCGAAAGATACTAAAGGGGAAACTATGAAGAACGTAAAAAGAATTATTCTTGCGGTTTGGGCCGGATCCATGGTCATGGCCTTTCAAAATTGCGCACAAGAAATGGGAGGCAGTCTTCCTCCGCAAAAATCTAGCAGTTCCACTTCATCCAGCTCACTTTCCTGTTCGGGAAGTGATTGCAATCAAACTTGTAGTTTCGATGGCGCCGTACTTGCCGTTGGAGAATCAGTCACCGCCTATCAATCCGGCTCGGTCTCCAATGGAGCCTCCTGTGTTTCTGAGTCACGAACCTGCCAAGAAGATGGGTCCCTTTCTGGAAGCTATCCGTTTGCAAGCTGCCACAGTCAAGGAATGACCGCCTGCTTGGCCGCCGGAAATATCACGATTTTAGATGGCTCCAGCCGCGAACTCTACACTTCAGCGACGGTCCCTTACGGACAATCCTGCAACAGTGCAAAAGTAACTGTCAGTTGCAGCAACGGCGTCCTTTCTAATTCAGGAACAATCTATTCCAGCTGCTCCGTTGAAACGCCTGTTTATAAATGGGTCAATGTGTCCACCAATGACCTTACGACAATACCAAACCACGCGACCGTTTGTCACAATGCTGGACTTCGAGCCGCAACCGATCAAGGCTATGGCACCTGCGCCAGCGGAAAACTGCGTCCCAATCAAGGGGGAGACTTCGATAAAATCTCCTTTGGTTACGGTCAAGTCGGCAATGCTCCCACGGGCAAAGGAGGAAGCGTCTACAACAATATTTACTGTGTGCAGACCATCCCAACCCCAACCATGAGATACCAGGGAGACCAGGAGGTTTGGGATCCTGGAGTTTACACCTTTGACCGCATCGTCGCCTTCTTGTGCTACTAGCTGATTGATTCTCGCCAAAAGGTACCTGCTTCCTTTTCTGATATGCGCCGCATATCAGAAAAGGAAGCAGGTACCTTTTGGCGAAGCCTTGGGGCGAAGTCTTTGCGCGAAGCCTATGCGGAGCCCGCAGTGAAGACATTCAACACCAATGCTTTATCCATAAGACTGTCTCAAAATGAAACTCTAACTTTTAAACGACTTTTTAGGGTTCGACAGCACTGGCCCTCTCTACTC
This sequence comes from Bdellovibrionaceae bacterium UBA6776, assembly GCA_002453155.1. Taxonomy (GTDB): domain Bacteria; phylum Bdellovibrionota; class Bdellovibrionia; order Bdellovibrionales; family UBA1609; genus UBA6776. The sequence continues at coordinate 78,549 of DKGG01000062.1, read as the reverse complement.
GCTCTTCATTGATTCTCACCCGGCCCTAAATTTGCTTTTTAAATCTTCCGAAAGATAACAGAGGGGAAACTATGAAGAACGTAAAAAGAATTATTCTTGCGGTTTGGGCCGGGTCAATGCTCATGGCCTTTCAAAACTGTGCCCAAGATATGGGAGGCAACTTGCCCGCCCAAAAATCCAGTGGCTCCACCTCATCCAGCTCACTTTCCTGTTCGGGAAGTGATTGCAATCAAACTTGTAGCTTCGATGGCGCCGTACTTGCTGTTGGAGAATCAGTCACTGCCTACCAAACAGGCTCCGTATCTGGCGGCGCCTCTTGTGTCTCCGAAGCTCGAACTTGCCAGGAAGACGGGTCTCTTTCTGGAAGCTACCCCTTCGCAAGCTGCTACAATAGTGGCATGTCCGCATGTTTGGCCGCTGGAAACGTCACTATTCTCGATGGATCCAGTCGCGAGCTCTACACCTCCGCCTCAGTTCCCTCAGGACAATCCTGTGACAGTGTCAAAGTTAACGTGAGCTGTAACAACGGAGTGCTCTCGAACACCAACACACTTCACGCCAGTTGCACAGTAGAAGCTGCGGTCTCACCATCCCCCAATATTAAATGGGTGAACATTCCTCAAGACGACCTACTTGCGCCACACAATCCAGTTGCCGTATGCGCAACTCAGAATATGTATCCCTCATGGGATCTGGGCTATGGAACATGTGCAAGCGCATTACTTCGCCCTCTCCACGGTGGTGACTACGATAAAATCAACTATTCGTTTGGAACCTTTGCAAATGGTGGAACCGACTACGGAGGAACTCATGAGCGAGGAATCTTTTGCTACCGACAAGGCGAAACTTCCAAGCCCGATCTTTCCTATAATATCGCTGTAGCCATTCTATGTAGAAAGCTGTAGTTTCCTGTAAAATTTAAAACAAAAAAAAGGGAGCACAAAGCTCCCTTTTTCAATTCAAAGTACAAAAATCGAAAGACTAAACGCCAGCGTCGTTTCCGAAATCAGATCCACGACCCATTCCACCAATTGGACCCGCACCTTGGGCCAATGGAGCCGCTTGTGTCGAAGTCTCGTTTTGAGTGCTTCCAGTGTGAATGGTGTTTGGATTCTGCTGAACGGGGCGCTCTTCTTTTTCCACAAATCCAAGATGTGGCAAGCACCATACGATCAACTGAGCGCGAGATTTCACATTCATCTTTTTGTAGATGTTGGTAAGGTGAAATTTCACAGTTTTTTCGGTGACGAAAAGTTGGTTAGCAACTTCCTTGTTGGATAGACCTTTGGTCACCAACTCTGCAACCTCGGCCTCACGATTCGACAACCCTTTTTGAATTAATACGTCTCTGAGCATCCTTGCTCCCTCCCCTTTAGTTTTGTTTAGGCATCAACGACTCTTTCTTGACTCGTCCATGGTCCCACCGACCACCTGTATAAAAGTCTACAGATTTTTGACCTAACCGCAAGGGGGTTTTTGAATGAACTGGACTGAATGCTAAAAATATCTTTTTATTAACCGGAATGAAGAGATAAGTTTTATGTTACAAGCACACGTCGGAAGACTCGTTTTTGAGACTAAAGCCCAACAATTAAGCAAATCACTTCACTCCAAAGCGCGACTTCAGTCGATGAAGCACGTCCTTCGCACTGTTTTCTCCAAGCACCACTGAAAAGGTGTCCTCGACTTGTGACCCCCAGGTGTGAGCCCGCACCCACACAATGGAAAGCCCTTCTTCAAAAAGACCTTGAGCCGCCGAAAGTAATAACCCCTTTTGATTCTTTCCACGAAAACTAAAAATGGTTTCTTCACCACTTTGAGAAATCAAATCAATGTGCTCGAATTCAATTTTCGGAAGCTGGACTTGGGAGGCCTCGTTTTGGCTTTTTAAACGCTTCAAAATTTGATCTTTGGACTTTCGCCCCCGCAAACAAAACCAATCGTAAACACCCACATTGGGATCGGTCATCACCACACAGGCCTGAATGTGACTGCCCAAATAGTAAAGCCGCTGCACAAACTGGACAAAAAGTCCGGAAGCATCTTCTTTGCGATGAAACCTCACCCAAATGGAACCCTTAGAGTCCGTCACTGCCACCGGTGGCAAATCCGCTTTCGCACTCTTTGCCTTTTTCAAATCCTGAAGAAGTCTCACAGGGCGAATCTGTTCAATCAAATAGGGGTCAATCTTTTCAAGCAAGCTCAAATCAAAATTTTTCTTTTGAGCAATCTCAACAAACCGACCAAACTCCCCTGCCACACTGGAGGTCAAGTTTTCATAAAGCTCAAACAAAGTCTGCGCCTTCCAAGTGGTCCATGCCTCCGGATTGGTGGCCAAAATGTCAATGGCCGTAAATACAAACAGCAAGGGAATGCGCTTTCCCTGAAGCCCTCGATCGAATAAGGTCTTCCAGGTCTTTGAGCTGGAGGGATTCATACGGAATGCGGCCGTAGATAGAATCAAATGATTTTCCACAATCCACGCCACTTGAGAGCGAAAAGATTTAGGAATTTTTAATCCAAATAAAATCTCTTCGACCAAATCTTTACCCACTGCCGAGTGATCTCTTTTTCGACCTTTCCCAAGGTCGTGAAAGAGGGCCGCAAAATTCAAAATCTTCCAATCTTCCTCAGTCAAAGAGCGTACTATAGAGGAAAGTTTGCCAATGCGGTTGGGATTCTGTTGAATGCGGGCCAACTCCCTCAAAGCCTGAATCAAATGGGCGTCCACCGTATAACGGTGATAATGGTCGTGCTGAACCAATCCCTTAACCCGAGTGAACTCGGGCAAATACTCCTCCAGCAATCCGGATCGAAAAAGATTCAGCCAAAAAATTTCGGATCGCGGCTCACTCATCAAAGTTCTTAAAAACATGCGCGGAGGAAATTTCCGCTGAGGAAGCATTTGATCTTTAAATTTGATCTGAAAATTCAAAAGCCAAGAATCCGATTCCGCAAGCCTTTGAAACAACTCACTCCAGGACTCCACATGACTTAAAACAGGAGTGCGACGCTCTTTTCGAGTTTTTCGACTGATGCTGGAAAGACCTTCCGCCAAAAAGCTCGCTTCATTGAAAGACCCTTGAGCTTTGGAGTTAAATCTTCCCAACGTCTTAAACCCTAAGATTTCTGCAATCATGGGCTGCACTTGAGCCGAAAGGGTGTCTCCGGCTCCAAGCAAATGAGAAAGTTGCCGAAGCCTTAATAAAAACTGCTTGTGGGTTTTTAAATAGTGAACGCTTTCTGGAAATTCCAAAAAAATCTCCAGTTTAAAAAATCCCAAAAAAGACAAAATCTGCTCAATGTCCCTAAGCCCCCCAGGACCGAACTTCAAATTGGGCTGCAAGTAATTGGCCACGGAATCATAACGATCCCTACGACTTTTTTTGTCTTCACGAATGCCTTTTAAGATTTCACGAGCCCAGTGGGTGTTTCGCTGAAAGATCTGGTCTCTTTGCGCCTGAACCGCCATTTGGTCATCCACAAACAAAGCGCGCGCTTGAGTTAAAGCCAACACATCAAAAGGCAAAACCCCCTTCGTCCAATCTTCCACATCCTCCGGGAACCGCAGGCGAATCTTTAAACCCTTTTCTTGAGCCTCACGAGAAAATTGCCTCACCTCTTCCATGGGGCCAAAACACAAAAGATCGATGTCGGACTGAAGACAAAATTCTTCGCGCGCCAAACTGCCCAGTGCAATGGGACGAGACGCTTGAAAGGACTTTAAGGAACTCAACTGCTGAATCAAAGAATCGGTCAGCCTTTTCTCTACGCGACGAAAAGCATCTTTTTGCTTCCAAAACTGCTGAGTCAAAACTTCCTTTTGAAGCTGATCAAAGTCCTCAGGCTTTAAGAAAGACTTTTTTGCCATTCATTCACTTTCATCAAAACTTCCAAAGGAGTCATCTCGGACAAAGACATTTTTTGAAGTTCTGAAAGCATGGGGTGATTCTCTTTCACCACGTCTTTAGGAGTTTCCTCCGAACGCCGACCTGCTGTTTGAAACAGATCCATCTGAACCGAGGACTTGGATTCTCCAAAAGACTCCGCCTCCAGTCCTTGCAAAATTTGGCGGGCGCGCTCGGTGACTCGAGAGGGAACCCCGGCAAGCCTTGCCACCTGAATCCCGTAAGATTGATTGGCCGGGCCTTTTTTCAAAGTGTGTTGAAACTGCAGTTTGCCCTGGCTTTCTTTGGCACTCATATGAAAATTTTGAACTTGAGGGTACAAAGATTCCAATTGAGTCAGTTCATGGTAGTGGGTCGAAAATAAGGTAAAGCCTTTTTGAGACTCCACAAAATGTTCAATGATCGCTTGTGCCAAACTCATCCCATCGTAGGTGCTGGTCCCCCGTCCGATTTCATCCATCAAAATCAGCGACTTCTCATCAAAAGAGTTTAATATTTCTGCCGCTTCCGTCATTTCCACCATAAATGTGGAAAGACCTTCCAAAAGAAAATCTGAAGCCCCAACCCTCGAAAATAATTTTTTAAACAAAGGCATCTCTGCCTTTTCACAGGGAACAAAACTTCCCATTTGAGCCAAAATCACATTCAGTGCGACCTGCCTCATGACCGTAGACTTCCCCGCCATGTTCGGCCCGGTGATCAAAATCACGTCGCCGTTTTTCATATGAACCGAATTGGGAACAAAGCCCTTCATCCCCTGCTCCAAAACTGGATGGCGAGACAATTCAAAATTTAAAACAGGCTCTGATACAAATCGCGGACGCACATATTTTCTTTCGATGGCGAGCCAGGAAAGTGCGGTCAATACATCCACTTCAGCCCAAGCTCTGGCCGCATGGGTAATTTCCATGGAAAGATCTAAAATCTTTTTTCGAAAGCCTTCAAAAATTTCCATTTCCAACTGGACCCGCTTGGTACGGGCTGAAAGAACTTTCTCTTCCAGTTGATTCAACTCTTCTGTGGTGAAACGCTCGGCATTGGTCAATGTTTGCTTTCGCATGTAGTGACCTGGCGCTTTTTCTGCGTGGGTCTTTGTCAACTCAATGTAGTATCCAAACACATTGTTGTAGCGCACCTTTAAAGAGGTCACACCAAGAGCTTCTTTTTCCCGCTGCTCCAACTTAGAAATCAAACTTTGCGCGTTTTCCGAAAGGTCTATCAGTTCATCCAGCTCGGGATAAACGCCGCGATCAACAAACCCGCCGTCTTTCAAATTGAGCGGCGGCTCACTGACAAAGGTTCTTTCGATCTGATCTTTTAAAGCGACCAACCCAAAACCTGGAGTTTGAGCCTCTGCCCGCTCTCCAAAAACCAAAGCATTGATTTTCAAACCGGTATCTACAATTTCAGAAAAACTCAAAAAATCTCGAGGTCCACACACGCTGGAAGAAATCCGACCCAGTCGTCGCTCCAAATCTCCCATGGAACCCAGCAACGATCGAATGGACTTCAAACGGCTTGGATCTTGAATCCATCGGGCCACTTGATCTTGGCGTTTTAAAATTTCGGCTTCTTCTGAAAGAGGAAATCGAATCCAATCTTTCAGCAGTCTCGCCCCGGCGCTGGTCTTCGTCCGATTGATCGCCTCAAAAAGGCTTCCCGCCGTGTCTCCGCGGTAGTTTTCAAAAATCTCCAAGTGCGAAATCACCTTTGGAGAAAGAATCAAACCTTGCTTGAAATTTCTTTGAATGAATTCAGGCCAAGCATACTCCAGCTCCCCTTGGTTCAAAGACTCTAAATAAAACTTCAAACGCTCTTGGGGTTGGCCAGACTTTTCAAAAATGGAAAATAAAAATTCACCACGCCCGGTTTTTTCGCGCTCAACCTTTTGATCCAAATTCAAAATCAATTCGGTGGGCTTCAACAGTTGAAGCAGCTGCTCTCTTTCGCTCAATGAATGAAAACGAAACTGAAAGGCCTCCAAGGTGCTGGAATCAAAAAACGCAATCACCTGGTCGTCATAAGCGGCCAGATAATTGGCCTGAACTTGATCCAAGGTCTCCGGATCGTAAACCATTCCTGGAGTTAAAATTTTTGTGACGGCACGACGAACAATGCCTTTTGCCTGGGCCGGATCTTCCACCTGATCGCAAATCGCAACCTTTTTCCCCAGGGCCAAAAGCTTTGCAATGGGCCCTGCAATGCTGTGGTGGGGCACCCCACACATTTTGGTGTCATCCCCGCCTTTTTTATTTCTTTGAGTGAGAGCAATGTTCAACAAAGGCGCCGCTTCTTCGGCGTCTTGATGAAACATTTCGAAAAAGTCTCCCATTCTAAAAAGAAGGATTTTGTCCAGATGGTCTTTTTTGATGGACCAATACTGGCGCATCAAAGGCGTCATTTTTTCGATGTCTTTTTCGTTTGGAGTCCCCATAGAGGCCTCGACGCTAGCCCTCAGGTGTTGGATTGGTCAAGCACTGAGCGCAGCTGCCCATAGATCCCGTCGAATCCTCCGTTGCTCATCACTAAAACCACATCTCCCGGAGATTTATAACGCTCGATTTCAGAGACCAATTCCTTTGCATTCTCTCCCAAAAAGGCCTCATGGCCCGAAGCTTTCAAGTGGTCCACCACCTCTTTGGAGGAAAATCTCTCCCCCTCAGGAATTTTTGCGGCCTCATAGGGAACGGACAAAAACAAGGCGTCCGCATGGGAAAAGGCCTCTTCAAATTGATCTTGAAAATACTTTCTGCGAGAGGTTGCCGAGCGTGGCTCAAAAACAGCAAGCAAACGCCGATCTGGATACTTTTCCTTCATGGCCTCGATGGTCAAACGCACCGCCGTTGGATGGTGTGCGAAATCTTCAATCAATGCATAGTCTTTGTTCTCGAGCAAAATTTCTTGCCGTCTTTTAACGCCTTTAAAACTGGCCAAGGCCGAAAGCACCGCACCCTGCTCAAACCCCAAAGTGTGCATCAGAGCAAAAACTCCTAGGGCGTTCATGGTGTTGTGTGGTCCAAAAACTTTTAGGGCCAAATCCGCAACACTGCGTTTTTTATCCCCGTCTTTTTTAAAGACTCGAAATTGATTGCGTCCAAGAACATTGGACCTATCACTGAGGGTGTAATCGCCCGATTCAAATCCATAAGACACTTTTTGGCCACGGCAATACTTCAGTAAAGATTCGATGTTTTTATCTTGGGCATTGTACACCAAAGTTCCATCTTCCGGAATCAACTCTAAAAGCCTACGAAAAGCTTGAAGAATCTGATCCAAGTCTTTGTAAATGTCGGCATGATCAAACTCTATGGAAGTTAAAATCACATGTTTCGGTTTGTAATGAACAAACTTTGGCACTTTGTCGAAAAAGGCTGTGTCGTATTCGTCCCCTTCAATGACAAAAATGTCTTTTTGAGGAGGTCGGAAAGAACTTTTAAAATTCAAAGGAAGTCCACCGATTAAAAACCCAGGCTCCTTTCCCAAAGATTCTAAAACCCATGCCAGCAAAGACGAAGTGGTGGTTTTTCCGTGGGTGCCACTGACCACATAGGAATCTCTAGAGCCAATGACAAACTCACCCATGGCTTGAGGAAGACTGGTGTAGGGAATTTCTTGAGAGAGCAAGTACTCGGCTTCAGGGTTGGAGCGAGAAATCACATTGCCCACAATCACAAAGTCCGGCTGAAACTCTTTGAGATTTTCTGCGCGGTAGCCATTGAAAATGGGAATGTTCAAATTTTCAAGCATGGTCGACATCGGCGGATAAACATTCTGATCGCTGCCCGCCACCTGAAAGCCCATTTCTTTAAAAATTCCCGCCAAGGAGGCCATGGCCGTTCCGCAAACTCCCATCAAATAAACTTTTTGTCCGGGTTTCAAATTCATCTCTCCCCCCATTCACTTCCCAAAACGATTTGCCCCACCAAATCATGAACCAAGGGGCGATAAACTTTAAAGTGTGGCAAATCCACTCCCAACTGAACCCGGTTGGTCAACAAAATCACACCTAAATCTTTTTTAGGAGAATACCAAATGGATGTTCCCGTAAAACCGGTGTGTCCAAAGGACGAGTCGTCGAAGAACCTTCCTGCACTGGAGGCTCCTTTGGTGGGCTTCATAAACAAATAACCAAAATCCCCCAAAGACTTTGGCGTCTTACGTTGAAAAAATCTTTGTGCGAAGTCCGGCTTGAGAGCACAGGCCGGATCTCCAAGCGAGAGTTTTCTCATGGAAAGAAGGTAGTTTTCCAAATCTTCCAAGCCACCAAAGAGTCCCGCATGTGGCGCAACCCCTCCAAAGGACCAAGCATTGTCGTCATGGACCTCCCCTTGAAGTTCTTTTTCGCGCCACTCGGAAAAACCTGTGGGAGCGTAAGACGATTTTTTATGGCTCAATTGATTCGCCTTTTGAAAATGCAAACTTTCATAGCCCATTTGCGCTTTGGTTTCCAACCAAAGATCCATCAAACTTTTTTGAAAGACCTCTTCGGCAATCAACCCCAAGTAAAACAAAGACAAATCCGAATACATGCAAACTTGCCCGGGATTTTCGGGAACCTCTTTTTTCAATAGCTCTATCAGTTGTTCTCGCCTTTTTTGAAGACTGCCCTCTTTGATCTTTTTGAAAAAGGGCTTCCACCAAGTTAGGCCCGAGCTGTGAATGAGCAGCTGCTCCACGGTGACGCCGTCACCATTTTTCCACCAAGGAAGGTAAACTCTTGCTTCGTCCTTCACATCAAGGCTTGAGTGTTGAAGGAGACGCACCCACAAGGGTGCTGAAAACAAAATCTTGGTGAGAGAAGCCAAATCGAAAAACTCAAAGTCCTCGCCACAACTCCAGCGAAAGAGAACTTTCCCTTCAGAAATCACACTGAGCTTTTGAGAGGGCGCATACATGAGGGGATCTCCCACATGTTCACGCAGTTGATGGTCAAACTCTCTTTGCAAGATCGATCGGTAAGGCAATCAACGTCCTCCCGTTTCCACTTCAAGCACTCCGCGGCTTCCGCCAAACAGAGTCGCCTTAGTATTGAGAGGCAGAATTCTTTGAGCGGGTCCATGCCCCACTTTGAGCCCTCGAAACATGGGCACATTTTGACTCTGAGCAAACCGATGCACCACCTCGGACCAAATTTGCCGACGCTCTTTGGTGTCTTTCAAAACCATGTCGCCAAAGAGAACTCCTCGAAAGCCTTTGAGAGCCCCTGTTTGTTCCAAATGAGTGAGCATGCGGTCCAATCGGTGAGGTCGCTCGCCAATGTCTTCTAAAAATAAAATCTTATTTCTCAAGTTGATTTGAAAAGGCGTGCCCAAAGAGGATTGGATCACCGCCAAGTTGCCGCCCACAATGGATGATTTCAAAGTGAACTTCTTTTTGGCGGCTTCATTGAGGGGTTTCAAATTGGAGAAGTGCTGCTGTTTTGCAGAACCAAACAAAACTCCCTTGATCTCTTTTAACTCTAACGGTTTGAACCGAGCTCCACCGAAGCGGTCCAACACCGGAGAATGCAAGGTAGACCATCCCCAGACCTGATTCAAAAACACATGAAGCGAGGTGATGTCCGAGTAACCTAAGAACACCTTTGTGTCTCGAGGAGCTTTGACTTTTTTCAGATGGGGAAGAAGTCGAATGGAGCCATAACCCCCTCTTAAACACCAGACTGCTTGGGACTCTTTAGAGAGAAGAGAGTCCACCAAATGTTCAAATCGAAATTCATCGGTGTTTGAAAAAAGACTTCGGCCTTGAAACAGATTTTTCGGAACCCGCGGCCTTAGACCTAAGGACTGAATAAAGTCCTGAGCGCCTTTTAGCTCATCTTTTGAGCAACGAAATCCCGGAGCGACGATGTCCACCTGATCCCCGGGTTGCAAAACCTTCCAGTCTTTTTTGTTTCTTGAGAGAGCCATGGGCCCTATACTAACGAGGTGATGGGTGGGATGCCAGGAAAAAGAATTTGGTTTGAAAAGGCCGGTTCGAGCTTTTTCTGTATTGCTTTAATGCTTGGGATGCTTTTGGCCTCACCAGCGCGCGCCAATTTTGAATTCAAAAATGCCGAATTGGATGAGGTCGGAATCACCGTGGGAACTTGGCTGCCCTGGGGCGGACTTCCTGGCGTTCGAGATCAATACCGCATGTGGGGAATTTCTTACTTTCACCCCTCATCCATTTGGAATTTGGAATACCAATTCATGAGTGCACGGGGCTATGGTGTCACCGCCTACAATTTTTCCGCAGGACTGAAAATTGATATTGTGATTGAACAAACGCTGGAGCTGTTTCTTTTAGGTGGCCTGGACTACTTTTACTACCAGCGGGCCCCCAACTCCTGGCAGAGTTTTGGCTATGTTCACACTGGAGGGATTCACATGGGCTTTGGAGGCTTTTTTGCTTTTTCAGAACACGTGAAGTTGAGATCGGAGCTGAAATTTTTTAACGGCCCCGGAAAAACCATCTATTTAGGCGTGGGGCCCACGATTCTTTTTTAATCATGAAAGATGTGATGTCGTTTCGGCTACTGTTCTTCCTTGCATTTTTTATTTTATTTTTGATTTTGCAAAAGTGGTCGCCGCACAGACGTAAAACTCCGCAGCTGCGATCGCGACGTCTGACCAATTTAGGATTGGGTGCCTTCAATCTATCTTTAGTTGTGGTGTTTGGCCAGTTGACTCAATTGTTAAGCACTCACACCCCCAGTTGGATGGAAGTTACAGCCGGCGTATTTTTACTGGATTTTTTGGCCTATTGTTTTCACCGCTTGTTTCACTTGAATTCTTTTTTGTTTCGCTTTCACAGTGTTCATCACAGTGATGCTTCCATTGAGGTCACTTCAGCATTTCGATTTCATTTTGGAGAAGTTCTTGTGGCCAACTCGGCACGGATTCTGTGCGCTTGGGCTTTGGGATTTTCATATGTGACGCTTTTTATTTTTGAATTGGTCTTTTTGTTTTTCAATTTGTTTGAACATTCGAACTTCCAACTGCCCCAAAAGCTCAGTGGTTTTTTGAGTTTTTTGTGGATCACTCCCGCCCTTCACCGAAAGCACCACTCGATCCTCCACAAGGAGATGAACTCCAATTTTGGGACGGTGTTTTCCATATGGGACCGATTGCTGAGAACTTACACTCCTGGGGGAGAAAGTGAGGATTTCCCCATGGGGCTTAGCAAGGGTCAACAGGAGCGAGGGTTTCTGAAGGCATTGGCTCTGCCCTTTTCCTCCTGGCGCAGCTCCACGGACCTGTAGCTCCTATTTGGGGGTGTTCTAAAAACTGGTGGACAAATGGCCTGGGATTTCTTAGGTTGTGCCTTCGCTTTTATCGGCGAGTCGGCGCGTGGCGCAGCCTGGTAGCGCACTTGCTTGGGGTGCAAGAGGTCGCTGGTTCAAATCCAGTCGCGCCGACCAATTTTCCCTCGGTCCATACCGGACATCCGAGATCAAAAGATGACCGATTTATTTCCTAGACAGACTTCAAGTTTTCAAAAATTTTGAGTTCCCCTCGTAACCAACAACTAAATAAAATCAAGCAGCCAATGCTCTAATTAAAGCCGAGATTGTAGAAAGCTCTGGATTAAATTCCTTTTCAGGATCAATCAAATCATAAATCGTGCGTCGGCCAATGCCAGCCTTCTTAGCCAATTCAACTTTGTTCACTGTCATCAGATGGGCGGCAAGAAGCTCTCGAAATGTCTCTAAGTCACCTGTGCGAATGCAATCAAGCAATGCCTCAGTGACCACATCTACATCTTTTAAGACATCACTTTTGAATGGTTCGTGAACCTTCAAGGATTTCGTTTCTGATTTTTTTCGCTCTGTTGATGTCTTTTTGTTGGGCATTTTTATTTCCTCCGTTGAGGGCAACGACAATCGCCTCGCCCCACATAAACGTAGAAACTCGAGTTCCATTTTTCCACCGCAGTTCAATCAGACCATCAAACCTTTTATGGTCACCAAAGTGACCAATGGAAAGCAAATCCAAACGAGCAACTAAATGGCTTTGAGCTTCGGCTGTAACTTTGAGAACCACTTTTCAAACTCTGTTGTTTTTAACACTCGAAGCTTTTTCATCTGCCCTTATTGTGCGGTATATCGCACATATTGTCAATAAATGAATTTTCCCTGGAAAATATGGAGGACAAAAGGCTTTTTCTCGCGTCTGCCCGACCAATTTTCCCTCGGTCCATACCGGACCTCCGAGATCAAAAGATGACCGATTTATTTCCTAGACTTCAAGTTTTCAAAAATTTTGAGTTCCTCTTCGCCGAGGAATAAGTGATGCCCATATCAGATATTTGGACGGTGCCTTCACCTACAAAATGTTAACTCTGAGTAGCGTCAAAAAGTTGATGTGCGATTTTTAGTATATTCTTTATCTCGTTGCCGGTTTTTTTGAGTTATTTGAAGTCTCAGAGTTCAATTGGCTTCAACGCCGAGCTTTGCGTCGGAGAGTAAAAGTCGCCTTGGAAAGATCCTAATTGCCGGAGCGGTCCTAACCGGCACAATTGCTTCTGTCATTTCAGACACCGTGGCCAATGGAACTGAGAGCAGTGCTAAGAGAAAATATTGGAGAGATTTAGATCAAAACTTGGGAGATCTATCTATTGACCAATTGCACCTTACAGATGCCTCCCCTTCAAATTTAATGTTTGATATTTCTTCTCAAATTCATCCAGAAATGAAAATTGGGGAGGCTCACGTGGTGTTTAAGGCGCCTGGAAAATCTGTACTTTACTTTTCTCCTTTCACCGTTCGAACAGGACTCCTTGGCACAAGCAACGTTCATTTTTCACATGAGAATGAAATCACAAGAAATCTATCAGAATCTGATGAAATGGCTTTAAGAGCTCTCAAAAATGAATATTTAAAGATCGAACGATTGCTCATGAATGGCGAATACAATTCTCTTCGAGTTCATTACAGTGCTGAAGACGATTGGCAGCCTTCTGTGAACACCCAAACCCTCGGCGATGATTACACTCCCTCTGGATTTGTACCTTACTCTGGCAATGAATCCCTTGTTGTTGAATCGAAGGACCTACGACTTCCCGAGAACTTGATAGATTCTAAATTGGAAATGGACCTTCGCTCGCAGTAGTTCTTACTTAAGAATAAACACAGAATCCCGACAAGAACTTCGAGTTCTTGTCAAAAAAATAGGAGACCTCTATGAAAAAAATGAAGACGTCCCGTTTTCATTTTCTCAATCGAGCCTAGAACAGAATCTGATGAGACACTTGAGCATCCAGGCATAATCTTCCATTCCCTGAACCTGCCAGAATCATTCCAAAAGGCTAAAATTTGAGCCTAGAAAAGTAATTTTTTCTCCACTGTAAAGTTAAAGGACACCCCATTGGCCCTTCTTTTCAGGCCAAATCCAAATGAGAAATTCCTTCGAGAGCACGAATCTTGCTGAATGGTATTGCTCTATGAATCCAAAAACATGCACCCTTCTGGCTCTTCTTTTGGGACTTCTTGTCACGCCCCATTCCGGAGCCACAGTATGCTCTGAAACTCTCCGTTTAAAACAAAATCCTATAGAAATCCTTTTAGAAAAACCGCTGGAATTGTCTGACCGGCAGCTCGAAATTTTGAAGAACCATCCCCTTTCAGAGGTGTTCACGAAAAACCCTGGAATTCGAAGAATTCAGCTCGAACCTCACTTGGATCCCAAAGAATATGAACAGGATCCCTTTTTTTCAGGGGAACTTTTACAAGCCGGTTTTCTTAGGTCCTTGCTTCTTCAAGTTGGATTCAAGGGCAAATTCATGGAACTGCACCCAAGAAACTTTGGAGTAAAACATGTCCTCTCCCTTCAAGTGAAAGACAGTGCAGAATACAACCCCGATGGAAAGTCTGCCCCTCCAATGTCGCCACAAGAACGCTCAAGAATTGTTGAAATGAGTGACTTAAAGATGGCAAATGGGAAATTGGATCTTCGCTCAACCAAAGCACTTCGCACTCAATACAATATCCCTCTGAAATCTCAGGTAGGTCACTTGTATTTTAACATTTCAAATGTAAACAAAAGAGTGCCATACAGCGCTCAAAATCCAAACTTCTACCTTTCGGCAAAAAAACTTCAAGAGCAGGGGGCAAATGTCATTGTCGTCTCTTCCATCAGTCGATTTAGAGAAAATGTCCCTAAGGAGGTCAAAGAGTTTCTAAAAAGAGCTCAGAAGGAGTTTGATCAAGTTCTCTTTTTGTCTGATGTACAAAATGGAAAATCACAAATTTCAAAAGGTACCGTCGTCGTTTTGAACGATACCGTGAACCAGATGCCTGACATTCACAAGATTTCTGACCGCGTGCTGGTTGTTGGCCCCATAAACTTCTTTGAAGCCCTCTACAGTGGAACACCCACCACCGTGTTGATCAACGAAGCCACTTTAGGAGACTACAACAGAATTACCGTCAATAAACTCCTTGCCAATGGTGAGGATTTTCCAAACTTCAAACAGATACAAAGTCTTGATGAAACCCTCATGTCTGTGCAAGAAATTGGACCGTCAACCTATGACTACGATGCCTTCACAGATTTCTTGGACATTCTTTACAAAAAGATCATCAATCAAATGAATTTTACGAAAGACTGAAGCTCCTGTGATTTTCTAGGCGCCTAGAAAATCATTGCTTTACTCATTTCCATTCACCTTTCGAACGGGACTTTTTGGCACAAGCAATGTTCACCTTCCTGAGGAAGGACCTTCTTAGAAAATAATTCATATCCCCACAATCCCCTCTGCCCCTTGGTCACAAGAGTGGTAAAAGGACGCCAAACGATCCATCGGTTTCAAAAGGAGAGGTTATGAACAAATTTTTGATGAGTTTAGGATGCCTGATTTTTTGCTCAGCTTCCTATGCGGATCAGTTGGTTTACAAAGCTGATTTTTCCAAAATGCCAGAGCAAGATGCCGAGCAATTAAGATTTTGTGGATTTCCCGAAGAATTTCGCGTGGAAGCCGAAGAAGAGATGGCTCCCTATTTTATCAAAAACACAATGTATACCAGCGATGCAAATATCAGCCTAGAGATGATCCAAGACACTGAAGGCACAATCATTGACGGCGGGGAGGCTAAAGCCTCTGAAGTTTACGAAGGCCATTTTCAAGAAAAAGTCTACATTGTGAAGCAGGTTGTGGATGGCTCATATCCGCCGGCCATTTACTCACGAGTCGAATTTATGATTTTCGGCGATGTGGACGCTCCAAAAGGATTGGTTGTCAGCACAGAGCTTCTGAATCACCGTTACTCCGCTGAACTCTCAGAAGGCTATATGTGCGGAGAAATTTATTACAAGCGCGTTTGGTAAGGAGAGCAAGAGCTTGAACAAAATCTTGGAACATATCGAAGGCAAAAAACATGTCATTTGGGATTGGAATGGCACTGTTCTAAATGATGTGGACCACTCCATTGCTACGATCAACCAGGTTCTTGTAAAACGAAAGATCGAGTCGATCGACCATGATCGCTATAAAAAAATTTTCGAGTTTCCTGTCATCAATTACTACAAAACACTTGGTTTTGACTTTTCAATCGAGCCTTTTGAAGACATTTGTCACGAAATTATTGATTTATACATGAGTGGATTTAAATCTTGCCCCTTGATTCCTGGGGCAAAGGAGATTCTTTCGAATTTGAATCAAAAAGGATTGAACCAATCCATTCTTTCTGCAAGTGACCAAGAGAGCTTGGACGACATGATCAATCACTTTGAACTCGAAAGTTATTTTTCTTTTGTTTTTGGAATCGAAGACAAACTGGCTTCCTCCAAAATTCATCGAGGCCTCGATTTGATCCAAGCTTCAAACATTAACCCTGATGATACCGTCTTGATTGGCGACACCTCACATGACCTAGAGGTGGGAGAGCATCTTGGCGTGGACGTTTTGCTTGTTGGGCATGGCCATCAATGCCCACTCAAGCTCAAGTCGATTCACCACTCGGTGGTTCACTAGCGATTATAGATTAAAAAAGTCTATCGAAAGCGAATAGACCTTTTCTGCGTCAGAAGCCCTAATTGTCTTTTTGATTTCTTCGATGGTTTGAATAAGCTTGGCTTTAATTTTTTTAAAATCAGATTCCGAAATTGAAATTGCCGAGGAGTAGTGCAAACTTTGCTCGAAATTTTCATCATCAAATGACTGAATCGCACGAACTCTCCAATTGGTGTGAAATTTTGAAATCAGATTTGAATCATTCCCTAAATGAATTCTTGCTTCACCGATTTCAAACCTTCCTGGACTTGCCTGGCGAGCCAATCCCACAGATTCAAGGAATTCTAAAATTTCAATGGTTCTTCTCAATGAAATTCCAAAGTGTTGACTGATGGCTTCGCCGCTTTGGAGGCCTGGAATGGCCAACATGACATGAATGGCCCCATAGATCCACGAGCTGTAAAAACGCACCTGATCTTCACGAGACAATCCCTCTTTAACGCCAAGCCGATCTTTTAAAACCTGACTTTTTTCAACCAATTGATCGATTTGTCCATCCAGTCGTGACCTAAGTGAGTTCGAGCCGGCTCTTTCTCGCTGCACCAAAAGAAGGAAAAAGTCAGATTCTCTCCCATTGTGCCCAAGAAATTCATTCACCGCCTCAGCTTGCTCCAAGGAAAAATGAGAATTCCCATTGAGGACTTGAGAAATGTGAGAGGTTGGGCTTCCTATGGCCTCTGAGAGGGCCTTTCGAACACCTCGGCCCGCCTTAGGCATGGAATGAAATCGGTCCATCAAATAGCTCTTATAGGACCGAAAGGAAAATATATCTTTTCTTGTCATTTCAGTTACTTATCGGATGATTCTCATATTTTATGAATTTATTCTCTCATATTTCATAAATTAAATCTGGAAACGATCAACTGAATTCCCTATAAATGCCGCAGGGCGCTAAAGCCCAAGAAAACCCCCTACGAAAGGAAGAATTCATGAAAGACACAGTCGGTACAAAAAATGCTAGTCCATACTCTAGGATGCAAAACCTCCACTCGAAAACCCTTTTAAACGGCCTCGCCATTCTTCTCTGCGCCATTTTTGGCACAGGAACCATAGGCTGTTCACAAACAGAAGGCTCCAAAACGATGAGCCCCACTCAAACCTCACAAAATCAAGGGGGCGACAACAGCGGTGGGGGCGATACCTCAAAGACGAATCTCTCAAAAATCGAGAACCACATTGGAGAGCTCAAATTGCGAATGCGCCAGATTCTTTTTCGCGTTCAGCAGTGGGACAAATCCGAAATCTCTGATGAAAATATTAAAAATTTTTTCCAGCGGTCCGACTTAGAATCTCGCATCAACGATATGACGATTCTTACTCAGAGCGTGCCCTGTGGACCTGAAAGGGATAAAGCCGGATTTGGAGACCAGAAATCCCAAACTGTATGCCTCAGTACAGATTTACTGAGAATGCTTCCTAAAGAATCTTACTCCATTGAACTTGATGCACTCGCTTTTCATGAGCTTGGACATCTCGTTGGCCTCAACGAGGTGGAATGCCAAATGATCCAGAAATGGCTTCTCAAAAAGCCTTGGATATCAGATCTTTCAAATCATTTTCTTCGATCCATGGTGGCCGCATACGACTCTACGCTTTCAAGTTTAGGAGACATTGTCGAAAGTGTGGCTCGCAAAAAACGAGTGGGCGTATGTCGCAGAATCAGCAGCTTTGAAGTTCAAAAAGAAAAGCTGGCCGGGATTCTGTCGAGTTTGCCAGGATCCGCATGGAAAACCCAATTGATTCCTGAAAAATTCATTTTGGATGAAGCTTCGAATGCACTCTTGCCAATTCTAAACTGGTCCAATGATGTTTGTATTAATAGTGACCTGACTCAAGAAGAAAGAATTCAAATCTTAGAACAAACGTTGAGCGTCTCAAGATACCTCATGGATTTAAGAGTTCAATTGGCCACCTACGAAGACAACAATAAACTGGCAGCAAAGTTTCCAGCCTTAGGAGGCATTGCCGAAATTCTCTCCGGTTACCCCATATTGGAAGCTCTCAAACAAAACATTGACCCACTCAAAACAGGAAACACAACTGAAGATTTCAAAAAAATTTCCTGCCGACTCACGGAACGGGCATCTGGAAGAACCATTGAACTCAAAAAAGATAATCCCGTTTTTGACGGAACAGTCCTTGACTCCGAGGGAAATCAACACTCTCTTCGAATAAAATTTGGATACCTAAGTTTTGCGTCCGTAATTACATCCTTCAGCGACAGTGACCTTCATTTAACCACCCCTTCGGATCAAATGATTGTGACCAGCTATTTTGATTCAGTATTCGGAGTCTTTGTTCCGTTTGCGCCCACGGGAACATACGATTCATTTGAGCTTTCTTTTTACGTTTCAAAGAAAAATCACGACAACAAGAGCGTCGATTCAACAAAAATGATCTATGACCTCAATTGTGGACATTAGATCTAAGAACAAACAGCCCCTTTTTCAGGGGCTGTTTGAATTTCATTCCCCTAATAAGATCCGTAGTCGCTGCCGCCGGGAGCGGACTTCAAATCTTCGAGACTCAAATCGAAATACATAACTTTGCCCTTATGAGAATAGGCAAAGCATCCGTCTTTGCTTGCACTGATGTTGTAACCCCCACTCCAACGTTTAAATCCAGGAAGCTCTCTTACGGTGTTGGCGGGGTCCTCCAATAGAGTCGGCATTCGAACAATGCCATTTCCCAGGTTGTCACCCACAGGGTTTCGATTTAAATGGCGAAACTTCAAATGTTCATCAGGAAGAATCTGTTTGTTTTCGTCGGTGGTCCCCAGCTGCTCCGCCGTGTGATACAGAGTCAAAAGTGTGGGCTCGGCAAACATCTTCTCATACAGCTTGTCCTTTTGATCCATGGGCACATCTGAAAACTCTGCATCCCAAATCCCTTGCGGAATGTACAAATGGCTGTGCCCCATATCCGGAAAGAAAACCTGCTCGGCATAGCCCTTTTCTAGAGCCGTCTCCACATGGCGAGTTACGGACTTTAAAAATTCCGGAGTCACTCGAATGATCTTGAGTTCTCCTTTATAAGTTTTGTTTGGAAAGACGAAGGCCTTCTCCTGGGCATCGTAGTAAACCCGCTCTGGGAGGCGTTTTCCACTTTCATAGATCTCGGTGAATTTTAAAGCCATCTCCTTTGGAGTAAAAGACCAGTGGAAATCCGACGAATAGACTGCCGGTTCCTCCGCTGTGGGCTTTGAGCAACGCTCTTTAGAAAGCTCAAAATCGAAAGCCGTGGATCCGGCAAACGCTGAGAAAGTTAAAAAAAGTGATGTGAATACAAGCAGATATCGAATTGCTGCGATCATGTGTCCTCCCCTTTAAAGTCTTCCAGACCTTAAACGGGAGTAAAAATTTCAACAATTCAAATAAAAAATTCAAAGGATTTGGAAAGAATTACAGCAATCACAAAAATGCACGCACCGCATCCATAGGTAAGGTTAAAGGTAACAATCTAGAAATCTGGAACACATATAAAACGGTTTTTAAGCTGAAGAACCTTAAAGCCCTCAATCTCCTCATATTTTCGGGTAACTTGCAATGAACTCACTGATATCTTCATCTCGATAGTAATTGCAACTTCGGCTTCAAATAAGTGCCCTGCCAAAAACTGATTAGCTCCTGACGCACCCAGAAAATGAACATGAAGGAAAGGAGTACCTTCATGCAAAGAAATATTTCCATTAAGCGCTACGACTTCACAAAAATCTGAAAAACTATGTTTATCATATGTTTTTGTCTTATCATTATACACACCAAATTTAACTTTACGTAAACCGCCTATGCCCTCAAAAAATCCAAATTCAATTCGTTGCGAAATCACGAATTCGTTCAAAACTTTCAAGAGCGGTTCGCCTGATTCAAATCTAATAAAATATTGATTTCCTTCTGATTCCCAATACATAATTACTGTTAAGACACGGGAATATCAAAATCAATGATGAATACCGAGAATAACGCCCCATCAAAAGTAGTCGCTATTTCAGGAGGAACTTCCGGCCTTGGATTTGCTGTAGCTCTTGGATTTTGCGAAGCTGGCTACCAAACCTGCCTGATCTCTAGGAATGAGGAACAGGGAGAAATGGCTCAATTTGAATTGAGCCGAGCGGGCTTTGGATCTTATTTTTTTAAATGTGACGTCCGTAACGAAAATGAAGTTGAGTCTACATACCTAAAAATTTTCAACCAATTTCAACGTCTTGATTCGGCCATTAATTGTGCTGGAATTTTGGACTCCGGGAACGGCGTAAATCTTACCGAATCGGAATTTGACGATGTCATTTCAACGAATCTCAAAGGCACTTGGCTATCAATGAAATACCAAGTTCCAATTATGAAGAAAACGGGCCAAGGTAACATTGTAAATATCGCCTCCATATTGGCGTTTCATGGATCCAGTGGAAACTCAGCTTACGTTGCGAGCAAACATGGAATTATTGGCTTAACTAAGACTTTTGCCCTAGAAAATTTGAATTTTAACATTCGAGTAAATGCAATTGCGCCAGGCTTTCTCGACACTCCAATGTTAGATCGGATTTTTCAAAAAAATCCAGATAAAAGAAGAAAAATTCAGAACCTTATGAAAACAAAAAAATTTATACCATTAAATAACGTAACCAAATCTGTTTTATGGCTTTGCTCAACCGAATCCGCTTCAATAAATGGTCAGTGCATTGTCGTAGACGAAGGACTAACTGCTGGATATTCTTTATGAGGAGAATCCTCAGCCTAATCGATAAATCCAATTTCTTTTATTTTTTCATATTTATTTTGATCGTTTACGCCTTTGATACCTCACCTCTAATTTATACTTTTTCACAAAGCACAGCTTTTAGCGGAGTCATCTCGCAATCCCTCTTGAACTTCAAACTCGTATTTGCTTATTTAATTTTCAAAATTTCCATTCTATTATTTACTCTGGCGTTATTTTGGACAATTACCTCCAATCTATTTGGAATAACAAACCCTTTAGTTACTGCGCCACTTATTATCCTCTATATATACATCTATAACCTCATTGAGCAGCCAGCCATATTTGATGATATACTAGGATCAAATTACTTAATTCAAAGGCTTAATATTCTACTTCCATCACAATCCCCTCAACTTGTTCTAATTGCAGGATTGGTATTCTTAAATTATTTTTCCTATAAACAAAATTTTAAGATTAAATCTAGTACAGTCGTTGGAAACCTAATCTTAATTTTGTTCATGTACTTTCAACTTCCTTATTCAATCAATCATACCGAAGAGTTGCGACTCCCCAAAGTAAATGAAACACCCAACAAACCAAATGTGGTAATCCTTGGAATTGATTCGCTCGCCTCATCGGAGAAATTAAACCTGAAAAAAGGACCTTTGCGAAACTTCATAAACCACAGTTCCACCTATAAGCTTACAATTACGCCAATAGCAAATACCCGACCAGCATATAATTCCATAATTGCTGGAAAATTGCCGCCAGCGATTCGACAAAGATTTCCACTAGAAATTGAAACTTCGTCTGAAGATTCCACGTTTTCAACATCGCCAATCAAAATTTTTAAAAAAAACGGGTACACCACCCATTTTATGCTTGATGATGCCAGCTACAATAGACCTAAGGAAGGTGAGATCTTTGATGAGGTAAATGCTCCAGAAAATACAGATGACTTTCGAAAGTACGTCTTCCCAATACTTTTAAGAAGTAGAGTCATTTTCACTTTTTTTAACAACGCCCTTGGAAACACCCTTTTTCCAGGAATCTATGGAAACTTTGCATTCAACTATGCATACAAATTGCCGGGATTCACCGAAAAAATAGTTAAAAAAATTGGAGACCTTAAAAAGGAGCAAAATCCGTTCCTCTTGATGGCACATACTAGCGCCTTACACTTTCCAGGAAATTTAAGGTTTCCATATTATGTCAGAGGTGGACCCCAAGACCCGGATATGCTTGGATTTGGGTCTCGAGCGCCATATCTAAATGCCGTTTCAGAATATTTGCCCGAACCAGGCGTAAATACAGCAAACTATTATCCTAAAATTTATGCAAGCGGAGTCCAAATGATTCAAGACCAGTTCTTAGTCCCAATTCTCCATGAGCTTAGCGAAAACAATCTGCTTGAAAATACAATCGTAGTGATCTTTTCCGATCATGGAGAATCATTTTGGAACAACTATGAGCTTCCGAGATTGAAGCTCCCAAATCATGGGATCTTCCTCCTTGGTGATGACAAATCCCACGAATCATTTTTAGAAATTTACATTCCTGGGGAAGATAGCTCAAATAGCAGAAACACATTTTCACTTGATAAAATGCTCCATCATCTTTGCGCACTTAGCAAATTAGAATGTGTCGATGAAGGAAAAGACAATAATCACGTTTACACTGAAACTGGAATGTTTCCACTCAAGGTATTCCAAGATCAATTCTTCTTCAAAACCTTTAAGTTTTCAGAGCTGTTCAAAATCAATTCAAGAGGAAAAATCTACCTCGCAGATGATGTCGAGACACCTGCAATCATTCAAAAATTTAGAGGTGTTTACGATGATCCGTACCGATTGACCCTATATTTAGCCAACGATGGCTATCGAATCTTTCTATGCAACATTGAAAAAGATCCAAAATGCTCAAAAAATTTGGCAAATGAGAAAACAAAGAAGGCCAAGGGACTTCTGGCCAAAATTCTCGATTTTGCATCAGACGATATTAGAAGAAATTTACTGCCAGTTCTTCAAGTAAATCAAAAGCAGCCAGATTATGCTGACTTTTCAATAGATGAAAATCATCTCAGTAATTATTCTCAAAGGCATTTGTCCCTCATCTATGCAATTTCTCAAATTGAAAGAAACCTAAATCTTAGAATTCCCGTTAAAATTTTGATCGAGACAATTAAGGATCCAAGGTTTGAAAGTTATCTGAAAGAACGGGCTACAGATGAGATCACAAATTTATGCGAAAATGGAATTCTTGATTCACATTTTTGGGCGAGATACTCAAAAGATGAATTAATGAGGTATTTCTCAGAAAACGAACAATCAGTTCTTTTAACTCATGGGTGCAAAGGTAAGGAAGAATTCTCCATTTTTAGTCAAAAATGGAGATCGACACAACAGAAGTTCACAAGATCGGAATTAGATAATAAAATTTTACAGCTAAGGCAAGAAGCATCCCAAACCGAAATAAATCATTATCTACATAGACACATCGGATCTTATCGAAGAAAGAAAATTTCAGCGATCAAATTTTTTAACACCTTGAAAAATAATGAGTCCGGTATGTCTGAAGATTACGAAAAAACAAAAAGATTTTTAAACGCCAACTACCCCTTAAGTCTGTCGCTTAATTTGAGAGAAGAATTTGATGAATTTTGGTATGAAGCCTTTAACTACTTTGAGGAAAAGTTTGGACTCGAAGGATCTTATTTTCTAATTGCTCAAATTGGATTAAACTTTCGAATTTCTAACAAAATATTTTTCAATAAAATATTTCCAATTCTGAAGAAAGATAAAAATTCCTCACTCACCAAGTGCATAAACAAAATGCAGATTTCTCAATCGATACATGAATTAAAGTCCGCAATACTGCTAAAATTTTCCAGCAAAGTCTTCTGCAAAGAATCTAATCACTTGTGTGATTTGATCAAGACTAAACTGAGTTTAGAATATCCAAAAAACCTTTGCTACTAAATTGAAGCTCCACTCATACGAAGCAATATCCCTTGATAGGTATTGGCAGAAAATATTTCCGAGGGGATAGAATTCTCTTCATCGACTAATGACTTTAGATCTCTGCCTCCTGAAGTCATTAGAAGTCTTTCCCTAAGTCTCTCTAGGTGAGATTCATTCAATAACTCAAATTTTTTACCCATCAAGTAAGCAATGAAATTGTACCATTGATCTTTAGAGTCAGACTCAACAAACTTGATCAGAATATTCTTATCCACCTCTTCTGAACTTTGCAATACTGATAGCAAAATAGCCTCATTTACCATTTTTACCTCAATTGGCAGATTTGATTTTCGACCTTGGTCGATATCTGGCTTGACCTGCGAAAAGACCAAGGGCTTTCTTGTCTCAAGGAAGCTTGTCAACAAACTGAACGACCTTGAAATGCCAAGCGAATTTCTATTGAAACAGGCTCGAGACCTATCATACTTCCCAATGTTTTTTAAATAAACACAATTCCAAAATCCAATAGATTTATTGTCTTCAATTTTTTTATAACCTGGGCTCTCGAAAAAGCTCTTAGATAAAGACTCGAATGCCAAAAATACAACTTTTTTAACTGCATAATATTTGTCAGAGTTTAACTCCGCCAATTTTCTTTCAAAAATTTTACTCAGCTTACCTCTATGACTCTCAATAAATTTAAAATCATCACCTTCGAGATGAATCATAACGTAGTTTCGAAAGGAATCCTGAAAAGGTGGATCATTCAA
Source organism: Bdellovibrionaceae bacterium UBA6776 (assembly GCA_002453155.1). Taxonomy (GTDB): domain Bacteria; phylum Bdellovibrionota; class Bdellovibrionia; order Bdellovibrionales; family UBA1609; genus UBA6776. The sequence goes on along the minus strand of DKGG01000062.1, from coordinate 54,225 downwards.
TTTTTCAAGTGATTCGAATAACTTCCAGACGACTTCCTTTTGCGCCGACTTTAGAATCTGAAAGGCAAAACTAAATTTAATATGGTCATCCTTTGCGTTAAGGCACTTCTCTAAAATTTCAAAGTTGTCTGCATTCTGATTAATAAGGGACAGGTAAACTTTAAGGGTTTCTGAAATTTGCAAATTGGACCCACTACTGCAAATAAATTTAATTCTACCCTCTAACAGACGAATTTTCTTTGATCGTGATTGATTCGATAAATTTTCAAAAAATGAATCTGCAAACACAAATTGGGAAAAAATTGCGATAGCTATGAAAATAACCTTGAAATTTCTCATTTCTTCAAAACCCCACATCATCCTTTATAAATTCAATTCTATTAATATCCATCTTGTCATCCTAAAAATGGACCTTTTTGAGTGAATATGCAAGCGCCCTTGGCGAGCCGCCAACCTATTGATCTCGAGAAACTACTTAGGACATGCGCCCCACCAAAATGGGTTGAATTCTCGAAACATTAGGGGGAGAATTTCTGCCACTAGGAGCAGATTGTGAAAATCAGCAAACGATTAGAAAATGAATATTATTTCCAAAAAATAAGCTCCCTAGGGGACTTTTACTCGTTGAATATATGTTTCAACGTAGATGACTTCAAAAGCGAACTTATGTCGTGTTCACCTGACTGGCAGCCTTATAATAGTAATAAATCATGGTCTCACCGCTATGCCATTAGTCTTTTTTCAATTGATGGCTCATCGGATGGAAGAATGGCATTAAATTCCATTAGAGAGTGGAACATTGAGAATAACACCAATTACAGCGAGTTAGATTTTAATATTCAAACCAAGTATTGGAAAAATCTAACTTCGCTCTCAGATAAGTTTTCAAGAATTTCAGATTCGATTTGCCGAAGTCATTTATTGCGACTAGACGAGGGGGGTATTTTCCCGCCTCATCGAGATAGCTATGGTCGAGATGAGTCGACCTTTCGCTTGATTTCTTTTTTTGAATGTGGACCTGATACCTTGCACTTAACGGTAGACAATAGGCTGGTGCAATTTATCCCTAATAGATGTTACTTTTTGAATACTCGGAAAATTCACTCCGTAGTTTCCTTTGCCCCAAATTCCTATATTATGGTTTTAAATATCAGGCTTTCGAATGAATCCGTTGGGTTTGTGCTAAAGAACCTCTCTGAACCCTAGCAGATTTTGCGAAAGAGATTTTCGAAATATTTTTCACCCAATTCTTTATATCTTTCAATTGCTGTCTCGATAAATTCATTATTATTTGCGGTGCTTAACAGGTTTTCTTCGTGACTAAAGCCTAAATTCCTACACCTCATATATGAGTAAGCTGCACCAATCAGTCTGTTTTTCCAAGCTTCCCCTTTTTGAAACTCCTCCAAAAGTTCGACACATTTAAACTTAGTTAGTCCTGTTTCTGTCTGAAGCCAATTTTCAACTGTACGCCCACAACCATCAACACCTTGGCCTATTTCATACCCCCAAGCACCCGGATTCTTTTGAATTTGTGAAAAATGGACTATAGGTTCCCTAGATTTATTATAAGGTCCGATGAAAAGAGGCGTAATCTCAAAATAGTGCAGCAACTTCGATGAGGAAAGCCAACAAAATAAGTCTTGAATAGACTCCTCCGTATCCCCAGGCAATCCTAATACGAATCCTGAGCAAAGAAGGATTTTATCTCCCCATCGCTGTTTTAGAGCCATTAGCAACTCCTCAATTTCTGAAAAGGGCATCCTTTTACCCACCCTCTTCAGAGCACTGTCATTATTTGATTCGATTCCAAACTGAAGACATTTTGCTCCGGATCTCTCAATCATAGAAACCATCTCTGGATATTTCTTCAGCAAATCCAAACGGATAAAACCAGACCATTCTATATCAAAGGGCAAAGAAGTGAAAAGTTCGGCAATCATTGACATCTTTTCTAAACTTTCATTCACCAAAGGATCTGTAATAAAATACCTTTTGGTCCCATGCCGTTCATAGTTGTTCAATATCTCAAACTTGACCACATCATAGGATTTAGTAAGCTCACCCCTTCTCTTTTTTGGAAAATCACAAAACGCGCAATTCATCGGACAGCTCCTAGAAATCTCCAAGGGCAAGGCCTCATCTGGATGAATTAAATCATTTGAATGCCAGGATGTTGGCGTCGAATTAAAATTTTCAAATTTAGGGAACTCCCACTCAAAAAGTTTACCTCGAAGGTCCTCTCCTTTCTTTAAACGCCTTGCAATTTGAACCACAGATACATCTGCGTTCCCAGATACCCAAATATCCACCCCTGGATGAGATCTTTGAAGATTTTGTTTCTGAATAACTTTCTGACCACCCACCAGTATTTTAACCTGAGGGTTTTTAGATTTTATGATGTTAAAATAGTTCTCCATTCGGTCTTGGCTAAACGGAAAGTATACGTTCCAACTGTTATTGTCCTGAGTTCGATTGTTCTTTTTATAAACTCCAACTTTGTTATCAGGCATCGATGTAGTTATGTGTGTTGATGAAAATCCAACAAATAATGTTTCATCACTAACAAACTTTCTCACCAGTTTCATCATCAATTGCTCATCTATAAATGAAAAAAAATCTATTACTTGAACAGAAAATCCAGCATCTCGCAATCTAGAGGCAACTGTGTATGCTCCGGCGTCCCTTCCAAATCCAGGAGAGCCATTGCATTCAGTAAATATTAAAATTTCCATTTCCTACATCTCAACGTTCTTAGTTTTAACTTTTAAAATTGATGCCTTCAAGATTTCAAAAATTTCAGACAGGTCACCTTTTTCTGTGACCAGAGGTGGGCAGAGGAGAACATTACTCCCTATATTCTTCACGATCAAACCACTGCGGAGGCACTCGTTTTTAACTGCACTCGCAATAAAATCACCTTCTCTAAGGCCTGAAAAATTGATTGTTGCAATCAACCCATAAGAATAGACATTAATTATTTCACAAATCAATCCCACCATCTTAAGCAAACTATTAAAATGGGGGAGAATTTCACTTTTTAATTTTTCAAATATATTGTTTTTCTCCAAATAATCTATACACCCCAATGCAGCACTGCACGCAATCGGGTGCCCGCTTGTGGAAAATCCCGCATCAAAAAATCCAGCTTCAACAATTGACTCACGAACTCGGTGAGACAACAGAAGGCACGAGATTGGTTGATATCCTGAAGACAACCCCTTACTCATAGCAACCATGTCAGGACGACCTCCCAAACTTGAGAATCCGAACCAATCACCACATCTCCCCATTCCGGTTACGCACTCATCAAGAAAAAGGAGCACATCTAACTCAGATAAAATACCGTTCAACTCCTTAAAAAAATGCTCGTCGGGCACAACTAAACCATTCCTCAATTGAATTGTTTCCATAACAAAGAGACCTACTTTTTCCGAGCCAATCTGCTGAATTTCATGACCAACCTTCCTTGCAATCTTTACGTCCATTCTATTGTAGCTCTTACGATCCTCAGGATTGACAATATGAATGCCGAGCAGACTTCTCTCGACACTGTCACCATTATAGCTCAGCGCTCGAGTCAAATAAGTTGAACCATGGTAGCCTCCTCCAAGACAAACAATTTGCTTTTTAGACGGACTCCCCTTACTCTCCCAAAATTTTTTCGCTGTAAACAAACCTAGTTCTATAGCCTCTGAACCTGAATTTGCATATACAGCACCTGAAAATAGGTTTGGTTCAAAGTCTTTTAATTTCTCTGAAAGCTTAATAACAGGAACATTTGATTGCCAAGAATGCGTGCTCCCAAAAGGCAGGGCATTCATTTGATTTTCAATATTTGAAAGGATATCTTCGCAACTATAACCCAAATTTACCGACCACAGTCCGGATATTCCATCTATATACTTTTTGCCTTCCGTATCGAATACATGGATTCCTTTTCCGTGGCTCAAGATCATGGGTTTCCCATGTAAATTCAAGGCTTCAAGATTAGTATGAGGATGAATATGGCTATTTAGATCTACATTCCCTAAAGCAAGCTTCTCTCCATTCGTCACAGTTAAAATCCTTTCATAACCTCTTCAAGAATGACCTTCCTATCAAAGTAGAAATCCGACTCTTGCACTCCTGATGCGGGAGCGCCAGTTGATGGAAGAGTCAGACGCCTCGAATAAAAGCAAGGCTTTTGAATTGAGCTCATATGCTCAAATACCTGGGCCAAAACTTCACCTGCAACCCCGCAATTACGCCAAGCCATATCTACAACCAAAATTTTTCCTGTTACTTTAACTGACTCAACAATTAATTGACAATCTAGTGGATTCAAAACTCGAAGGTCAAAGACCTCTGCTTGTATTCCCATTGCTTTCAGTTCCAATGCTGCCTCATAACACAGGCGAGTCGTATATCCTATACCCACGATCGTAATATCTGTGCCTTCACATATGCATCGTGGACCTGGATTAATTGGATCTATATCAGTTTGATCCGGCATAAAATTATTCCAATCATGTAACCACTTATCATCAATAAACAGAACCGGATCATCAGAATATACGGCAATTTTCAAAAGAGTTGAAACATCTGTTGGTACCGCTGGCATAAATACCTTTAATCCCGGAACATGAGAAAACATACTGTGAAGTGATTGAGAGTGTTGGGCTCCCTGTCCATTTCCTCGATAAAGTTGAACTCGAACTACCAATGGAACACGAATTTTTCCTCCCGACATAAAATGAATTTTTGCGGCTTGATTTACAATTTGATCCATCGCTAGAAGCATGAAATCAAATCTTGGATGAGTAACAATCGCGCGCAATCCATAAATCGCAAGTCCAATCCCTACGGCAGTAGTTGCAGCTTCAGACACGGGAGTCTCGAAGATTTGTCGCCCGTCAAACTCTTTGAAAAATTTTGCAACCCATTTCCCAGAGTCCCACGGGCTTGATTGCCCTTGACCAATAATAAGGACCTTAGGATCTGCCTGAATGATCTCTTGAATTGCGTCCTGCAAAACTTCCAAATAAGTGTGATTTTTTTTATCGAGATTTCCAAAGACCTCAGGTCTAAATTTGATATTTTCGATCGAACTTAATTCAACTTTATCGCTTAGTGATTTACCGTAAAACTCCTTTGGATCAACTTCACTTTTAGACTCTACAGCTTTCCATGTCCTATCCAAAAAATTTGAAATTTTATAGGTCAATTTAACTTCTAGGTTTTCCCAATAGTGTAAATCATTGAAGCAATTTACCTTTTTAAATTGAACGATCGGATCACGGGCATTCCAATATTTAATTTCATCACAGTCTCTTTCGACTCCAATATCTTTGCTTCGTACAAATCCAGTGTGACTACTCTGGCGAAATGTTTTAGCCTCTAAAAAAACCGGGCCGTCATCACTTCGACAAATTTCTAGTAGCCGATCTGTTGCCTTTACTACTTCAAAATAGTTATTCCCGTCCGTAGAAATAGCTGGAATCTTTTGCGCTTCAGCAAGATCGACAATTGATCTTGCTGGCTGACGATCATTAATTTTAACATTGCATGAGTATCCGTTATTTTCGCAAACAAACAGTATCGGCAATCTGTATAAAGATGAAAAATTTAGTACCTCATGAAAGATTCCTTGTTCCGCCAAGCTGTCCCCAATAAAGACTACCGTAATTTGACCTCGGCCAATCAGCTTTGATCCAAAGGATACACCAGCGGCAGCACCAATCGGACCCGAAAGAATTGGCATAGTTCCCCAAAACCCGCGAGCTTTGTTAGTTAAAAACGTGGATCCACCATATCCACGGGAACATCCAGAGGCCTTTCTCCCAAGCTCTGAAAGCAAACCAAAAATATCATTGGTTTTCGCAATATATGCGTTGTGACCTCTATGCCCAGCAAATACAGCATCTTCATTTTGCAGACAGTCAATTACTCCTACAGAAACGGCTTCCTGCCCAAGCCCCAAATGACAGGGACCATATATTTTTCCAGACTCTAGTAATGATTCGATCAAGCTTTCAGTTTTCCGAAGGAGTAGCATTTTTTCGAAGGCTTTTTCCAAGGGTGACGTGCAGGAAAATTTATATTCCAAACCCATATTTTCGTCCTCAACATTAGGCTTAAAGAACATCAAAACCTCTAAAAATAAGATTTACCTGTGTCAATCGACCGGCTCACTGTTTGGTGGTAAATCATCTAAAATCTGTTTAAGCGTAAATTCACCAATTTTTCCAAGATTCTCTCCAGGAAATTCAGATATGGCGCCAAGAGCAAAGGAAAGCGCCCAACCCCTTCCCCTTAAATATTCTGATCTGTCAATACAAAGCGCACCTACAAATCTTCTCCTTTCAACTGAATCGAAAATAGACCATGCTGGCAAAAGATCACAGGCTGGATCACCTATCGCGGCGCAGCCAAAATCAATGATCCCGCACAAATTGGAATCATCTACAAGAATATTTCCTGGATGTAGATCTCCATGAACAAGGCAATCCTCTTTATGGGAAACTGAAGCGGTAGCTTCACGCCAAACTCCCAATAGATCACTTTTGGGAATGGAAGCCGGCAAGATTGAGATGCAATCCTCAACCCATTTCGTTCTCAAGCTCAAACTTCCACCTCGAAAATAGTTGCTTTTAGAAGGAATCAATTGGCTGTCCTTAATATTGTTGTGAAGCCTCAAGTGACTCAAGAATGCTACTAATGGCTCTATGAGTGAGGACCTATCCATTACTTTACTAAAACTCAGTGAGACCCCAGGAATCCATCGAAAAATCGCCCAATTATATTTGTAATCAAAAGTACTTTTACCTAAAAATAGAAGTTCTGGAAATGCCAAACGACCCAAGGGCTTAATGTGCCTTAAACTGCAAATTTCCCTTGATAATTGATCTTCCGAAATTTGACCATTTGGAAGACGAATTAAAATATTCTTGTTCATTTTAAAGATTAGATTCATAGCCCCAGCGTTGGGATAGGATTCTAATGAATCTATTCTCATGTCAGGACATTGGCTTTCCAAAAGGCCTCGGACAAAGTTCACGGAAAGTTCTCTCAATATAATACCTCTAAATTTGAATCCCAAAATCCTACCAAATTATTTCCGGGATTCACCTAAATTTGATACATTCGGCCAATGGACAACCTGCTCACCAATCACAGGCTAGAGCTTACGCATAAGAATCATTTTAAATTTGGTTATAATGATTCATGGTTCCAATTGCGGTGCTCCGCTAGCGATAGATGGGTGGTGAAATATGGGCCATGCGAAAGAGAGTCTGGCGACTTCCGGTCAGAGTGCCTTCATGCCGCTCAGATCATAAGTTCGAAGACCAGTCGACTCCCGTGGATATTCATGTCTGGAGGAATTGATTCTGAAATTGTTGCACTCTCTTTTCTTGCAGCCAAAATAAAATTCAAAGCCGTTTCAATAAGATTCAATGACGGATTAAACCGACATGATATTCAATTTGCTGTGGATTTCACGCGGAAGCACAAGATTTCCCATGAGATCTTTGACCTCAATATAGTGGACTTTTTTGCGAGTGACGAGTTCTTAAGGCTAGCTCACAATTCCCAATGTGTAACCCCTCAATTCCCATCCTTAATGAAAGTTATGAAAATTGCATCTCTAAGCAATGGATACCCTGTGATAGGGAGTGGCGATTGTTACTTAAAAAAAGAAAATAACGATTGGGTGCTCTATGAACGAGAGAAGGTGGCCTCTATCTATAAGTTCCTAATTGCCAATCGAATTCAAGGTTGCGCTGGTTTTTTTCAATATACCCCTGAAATTATTCTAGCATACCTACGAGACCCAATAGTGGAGAAATTGCTTCAAAACCAAATTCCCTACAAACCCTCAAATTATGATTTAAAGTCAGAAATATATTCGAATTATTTTGAATTTGAAAGCCGCCCCAAATTTACAGGATACGAATATTTGCAAAATCTCGATCAAAAATACCGATCGACACTGAAGGCGAAATTACCCTTCTGTGACGAGATTTTCAAAACATCACACTTAAGTCTAGCTCAACAACTGTCTCCTCGTGGATCAATTTGATACACTAGAAAAACTTGCCCCTTTAAGATCGCACTAGTACTCGTAAAATTTGACCAAAACCTTGCCTATGGTTAAGCTATATTCAGAGATGAGGTTCCCGATGATGAATAATCGAAGAAATTTTTTGATTACACTTTTGGCAACAAGTGCTTGTGCCGTAATTCCAAAAACTTCATCAAATGTCGGTTATCGATTTAGATTTGAACTCATTCCTAAAAATCCCGTAAACAAAAAATTTAATGACCCGATTGACTTTTTTAATTTTTATGGCATAGACAATAGCGCGGGGGCGCTCAATGGATTTTTTAAAAAGATCGGATGGCTAAAACACGTTCATGTAGAAATGGGATCTCAAAAAAATTCTGTCATAATCACAAAGACTTACAAATCTAGATTCTATCGCCACCTCTACTCTAGGATTTGGCACAAAGGAGCCCGTGGAAATAGAATAGAGTCAAAAATTTATAACCAAATAAAGTTAACTTAGCACCCTAAGAGCCCTTTGCTCCAACATTCTTGTAGGGCTCATTTCCAAGCCAAGTTCCTTTCCATTGATAACATTTCTGTGGGATTGGTGATTCAGAGCAATCTCTGTAAATGTAAGAATACCCGTTAACTTCCAGCCAGTCCCCTATCAATTGGTCAATGAATCCATGAAGTTTCCAAAAATATTTATTTACATGCGAAGATCGATCGTGAGTTAAGTCGCTGCATTGTTTTCGATTGTCCGTACGTGGATCTAAACAACCTCCATTTGGAGCCGCATATAAAATATGTAGTTTCCCATGAATCATATTCTCAATATCAACTCCAAGGTCATTCAAAGAAGTTCGACTTAAGTACCCCACATCTCTCAACTGTTCAGACATACTTAAGATGTTATCTAATTCATTTTGCTCATAGGAAATATCTTTACCCTTTTCCTTTAAATAGACTGCTCGGGGCACAGCCCACTCTGAATCCAAGACAGAATTTGGAAGCTCGTACCAAGGAGCAATGCAACTGTCACCTCTAGCAGCAAGTTCTACCTGAACCATTTTTATCATTTGCCGATGCATAAATAAAAAATCTTCGCCCGCAAGAAGGCCGCCACTTGAATGATCTTTTATGAACTGTGCAAAATCTTGTCGACTGTATTGATCCTTCTTTTCTTTCATTTTGATCCAACCTGAGTCGACCAATTCATTCAACCGCCCAATTGACGGAGGTAAGTTGTTCAAATCAAAACTTAGTTCTCGTCTGATCGAATGCCAATAATAGTGCCAATCTCGATGTTCTTTCGAAGAAAGCATATCGAGCACATTGACCAACATATCTTCTGATTTTTTTGAACTGCAGGATTTACATACTTTCCAATCTAAACCAGGGAGTCCACATTGTTCAAAATGGTCTGGGTCAGGATGCTTGGAACTCAAATTGCTTAAGTATATGATAGACTGGGCATCATATTCAGAGAGTGAGTAAGTCTGCGTAGATCCACAAATAAAGGAATTTGAGGATTGGCCAGAGGCAACGCCCGAAAGAAATACCGTCACAGTTAAAATAAGATTTTTCATACATTTACACTCAGCAACTTTTGAGCCACATGCCCGCGAAGCTTTTTTTCAGAAAATTGCTGTGATTTTAGCAGTTTAAACCATCCAAATCCAATGAGGCCTGCCTAGAGATTGGACGCTTTGACAAAAAATGCACCTCAAATATCAACAATTTGTTTCCTCACAAAGCAGTTAGGTCCAAATTCGTATTTCTCGTCAATCCAGTCGGACGTTTGCATAAAGCCAAATTTCAAATAACTTGGAAAGGCAGTTTTTCTTGGCATGCTCCATAGGAACTTAGATTTAGATTTAATGGCATCTCGCTCACAAGCTCGAAATAGCATTTGAGATATACCTTTTCTCCTATACTCTTTCTTAACAAAAAGCCCACGGCTCCGAAAACCGTCAAAATTTGTCTTGAACCCGCTGTTGATACCTACCCACTCTCCGCCTAAAAAGACGCCATAAAAATGTGGCTGTGATTTCAACAAGGACTTGTCATAATCACCCATAAACTCAATTGGGGATGTTGGCAAAATGGGAGTTTTTCTATTTGGCCAAAGAAATTCGTGCCAAATAGGCTTTACAAAATCAAAATCAATTTCTTGAAGTTCAAACCGTACATCGTTGGGAGCCACGGATCAGTAGCCCACCAATTTCATACAGGTGATGGGAACCTCGGGGTAACCCGTCATGCGGATGGCGCCGGGGTAGTTGCTTTTTTTGGAATCGTAAGCCGTCTGCAAAGTTTTTTGAACTCCGGAACCATCATTATAAATAGCCTTTAAAGATCGGCTGGGAATGTACTCGCTGGAGACCACATCCACCGGCATCTTCACATAATATCCATTGGCCGCCAAAAACTCCGTCTCGAAGCTTTTGACCAAGCCGGCCTCAACCGTAACAAACAAACTCAAGTAGACCTTTTCCCCATCAATGGAAAAATGGTCCGCAATGCAACGAACCTCTTCGGCCCGCAAAAGGCTGGAAAATAAAAAAATAGAAGCCAAAATTACAAGTTTTTTCATTGGCCCTCCCCGAACTGAGCCTCTGGACTATCATAGAGCCACGTAAGATCAAAGGACTTCTTGGAATTCGCTGCCCTTTGGAAATACCATGAGAGACTTAAGGAGACCCCCACTTTTGAACACTTCAGCCCCTTGTGCGCACATTGTCTTGAATATGAACTCCGGCCAAGGAGAGGCCAAAATACTTAAAGATTCGGCCGCTAAGGTCTGCGCTGAATTTGGCTACCTTTGCGAACTCTATGAACCCAGGTCTGCCCAAGAAATGGATGATATCTGCCAGGAGGCCCTCAAAAAGGCCCAGCCCGAAAAGGACGTGGTCATCGCCGCCGGTGGAGATGGAACCATCCAAACACTGGCCAAATTTGCGCAGGGCAAAAAAGCTCGCATTGGCGCCATCCCCTGCGGAACGTTCAACTACTTCACCCGCACCCACGGAATCCCTGACCGCCCCTTGGCCGCATTGAAAGTGGCTCTCACAGAGACCGCCAAACCCACCCGCCTGGCGGAAGTGAATGGCCAAGTCTTTATCATCAATGCCAGTTTAGGCATGTACGCCAAGGCCATTAAGGATCGGGAAGAGCACATTTCAAAGTTTGGCCGCAATCGGTTTGTGGCTCTCTTATCCACCCTTTTAAATTTATTGAGTCCCAGACTGCTCTTAAAAGTTCAAATCACCCTGAACGACGAAACTCATAAAGTTCGAACGCCCATGATCTTTGTGGGCAACAACGAGCTTCAAATGAGTGAGCTGGCCCCAAACATCGCCCAGTGTTTGCAAAAGGATGAATTGGCCATCGTCATTGCCAAGCCTTATACAAAGTGGGATGCCCTTCGCATGATGTTTAAGGGGCTTTCTAAAAAGCTCGATCAGGAAGAACGCATCACCTGCTTTGCCTCAAAAGAGGTCACCATCAAATCTCTCAAAAAAACTCAGCTGATCTCTTTGGATGGAGAATTGACCAAAATGAAATCACCTTTGGTGGTTCGCGCACGTCCCAATGCCGTCCAAATGGTCCGCCCCTAGCCAGTCTATACTAAAGGGAGCCGCACTTCATATTGGCCGGCAAGGATTCCTTGATTTTTTTGGGATGAGCCAGGTTCAAATTGTCCATAATGGCTTTAAAGTCCTCAAAAGAATTCGACAGCTTCAACCGAGGATTTAAGTTTTTCTCCTCACCAATCGAGCTGGAAGTCTTCCCCTTGTAATCATGGGCCGGATACACCCGCGTCTCATCAGGAAGCGCAAACAATTTTGTTCGAACACTTTCAAAAAGCTTCTCTGGTGAGCCCTGTTGAAAATCCGTGCGCCCGCAACCTCGAATCAACAAGGCATCTCCTGTAAACACATTTCCCTCGAAGACATAGCTCATGCAGCTGTCGGTGTGACCGGGAGTGGTCAGCGCCTTAACTTTATAAGCACCCAATTCCAATTCCTGACCATCCTTCAAAAGCATATCCGCACAATCTACTTTTGAGCCTTCACTCAATCCCACCTTTGCACCCAGCTCAGATCTTAACGAACTTGCCGAAGTGATGTGATCTGCGTGGACATGGGTTTCTAAGACATATTTCACCTTAAAATTCATCTCTTTCAGAAATTGAAGATCTCGCTCCAAGGTCTCTTTCACCGGATCAATCACAGCGACTTCTTTTGTAGAGGCATCGCCGATCACATAAGTGTAGGTGCTGGATTCGTGTTCGAAAAGTTGGTAAAAAAGAGTCGACATAAAGGCCTCCTAAGAACAGATGTCCATAAATCTTATCTGATATTTCTTCTCAAGTTCAAACATTTCATCCAGTTGCTCAAATTCCAATGAAATGGGAGCGAAGCTGCACTTTCCGTATTGATGAAGATTCAAGCGGTCTGAAAACTCTTTTTTTAACTTTTCAAAGTCTTGTCTTCGCAAATTGAAAGTGTAATCAAAATCCGCTTCGAAGCTTTTTAACGCCGACTTGTATTTACGGCCGTCAAAACAAACTAAATTTTCAATGTGGCTGTATTCCGCAGAGTACGACCAATTGAAGGAACCCGAACAAACTTTTTTCGCATCCACAATCATATATTTGGAATGCATTTGCTTGGCCAAATGACCCTTCGGATTGAAATCAAAATACTTCACGCGCACATGAACATTTTCACTTCCCGGATAATCATGTCTGGCCAAAAACACCGTATAGTTGTGACTTTCGGAACACTCTTGAGAATATTCCTCCTTGCAAGGTGGAACTTCTTTGTCCTTTCGGTAGGACAACGTTTGATACTCAGCCATGGTCACCACAAAGTCGATTTTTACGCCTCTGGAAGCTGCTCTCAACAGCGCATCAAAAACCGGCCTTAATTTTAAGCGCGTGCTGGCAATTTCCAAAGATTTTCGTGCGCCATCAATTTCTCGAACCACTTCACGGGTCAACTCAAAGCCTTCTTTGGAATCATCATCCACCAAACGCCCGTCTCGAACTTTAAAGTTTTCGGTATTGAAGAAAGATTGAATGGACGGGTTTCGATCCTTAGCCGCCAAGAAGTCATTGGTCGTAGAACCCACTTCTTCTCGACCGTACTCATTTGCTAGCGACCACAAAAGATCAAATTCCTTTTGAAAGTTCACGGCAACTTCAGACTCACCTACAAAAAACATGATATTTTCACTGTAATGCTCTCGAGAAAGCTGGGACCAATTGGCTGAACCTGTAATCAGTCGCGGTGTATTCTCTCGAGAATCCATCACCGCAAATTTATGATGAATTTTCTTTCCCAGCCCGATGTAGCGCGCATCAATTCCAAGCTCTTCAAATTTTTCCAATTTGTAACCCACACGGTTGGGTTTGCCATTGAAAACAATTCGAACTTTCAGCTGTCCCGACTTTATCTTTTTTTGAATGGACGGAGAGGCCAACTTAGCGATGATCGGATTCGATTCCTTGTGATCCATATTATACATGGCAATGTCCATGGTGGATTGCACCTGATCGATTTGCGCGGCGATCTTTTCAAAGGTGGAGTCATAAGGGTGAAAATAAGCTTCGATGCTTGCGAAACTCTCAGAAGAAAATAGGAACAGCGAAATGACCAGTTGAAGAACAAATGCAACTTTCAAGAAATCCCCCTCTTTAACCCCATCCAAAAAAACTTTGGATTCTGAACTCAGTCCCCTACCCCAATCTCTCTGCCAGAGCAATCACCACCTGCGCCAACCGGGGAAAGACCAATTTTAAATTTGTTGAAAAATCCGTCACCACATTCTCATCTGCAATGTCTGTAATCCCGCGAATTTCCATAAAAGGTAGCTTTTTGTATTCGCAGGCCCTTGCGCCACCGGCCCCTTCCCACGCAACTGCCAACGCATGGGTCTGTTTGAAAATTTCCTGAGCCCGTTCCCACTCCATGACGTCCTCATCTCCACTGGCGATGAGGCCAAAATGAAGGTTTCCGTTTTCAAAATCCAGTTGAGAATCTTTTAACACCTCAAGAAACCGCTTTCCTCCTGAAAACCGTGGCAAGGGACGAGACACATATAAAAGTTTATGATCGTGCTCGACCACCGCTTCAGAAACCACCACATGACCCACATGAACCTCCGGGCTTAAAGCTCCGGCCGAACCCACACTGATGACTCCTTGAAGATTCGGGAACTCCATTAAAAAATGGAGTGTACTCAGGGCGAACTGCACCTTCCCATGACCGCCAACGGCCACGTAAAAGGAGCCTTTGGATTCTTTCTTGAGCGTGAGTCCAGACTTTTGCTCGTCCAAAAATTCAAAGCCTTTGGCTTCGAGCTCTGCCACCAGTGCGTTCATTTCTAACTTTAAAGGGCACAAAATCAGGAAGGGTTTCATAAGCCCACCAACTTACTCGCCCCGCTTCCAAAAGAATAGCCTATGGCATTTAAAATTAATTCAAATGGCTGGATAAAAAATATCAGGTAAAAATTTCAAAAGCCGTCCATTCTGGGACCACCGCTTTGACCCAAACCCCTGGAATCACGATTTTGAGTTCAGATTTCTTAAACCGGGGGGAAAATATGAGATCTGCCATTCTTTTTGGAGCCATTCTAATCAGCTCGATTGCCGCACACACGGCCACTGCTGAAACCTGCTTTTCAAACCAAACGCTCCAAGAGTTGTCTCAAAACTTTAAACAACTCAAAACTTTTGCGGACAGTGGCAAACCCGAAATCTGCAGCAAAGAAATGGGACCCCAATGGACTCAAATTGTGGAAACCCTCGTGGATCTAAGAGAGTTGAGCATTCCGGACCTTTCTGGCTTTAAAACTCAAGACGACTTCTCAAAGAAGGCCGTGGATGAAAAGGCCTGGTGGAACTACTTTACCACTCGAGCCAATGCCTTTGATCTCAATGGAAAATCCTGTCGGCAGGGCGTGGTCGCCTACGTTTATCCTTTTCTTCCCGGAGTCATCAACCTGTGTGAAGTCTTCTACCAACAACCGCGCATCGGGCGCTTGGAAACTCTTCTGCATGAAGTCCGCCACTTTGATGGTTACGGCCACGTCACTTGCACTCAAGGGGCACTTTTTGGCTCCAAAGGGGCGTGTGACAACAACATCAATGACAAAGGTTCCTATGCGATTTCCATTCAAGCCAACGTGGCTTTGGGACTTTTAAGTGAACGCTTTGACGAAGGCACCAAAGCTTTTGCTCGCGCTTCGGCATTGTTTGTGATGTACAATCAGTTCAACGAAAAGACGAATGTGAAAATTCACAAAGACTTTTTGGTGGAGAACGAATCCGGAGAAATTTACTCTTGGGACCCCAAAAAGGGAGACAAGGTTTCACGGATCAAAAAACTGAGAGAGCCTGCTCGCATTTTTACAGCGGGTCTTGAAACCATCTTTTATCCCATGGACCCCACAAAAAAGGCCTACCGCTTGAACGATGATTTGGAGTCCAATGCCTCTCGGTTAGGAATGTTTGCAGACCACTACAACAGTTTGCCCGTCAGTGAGCGTGCTCAATTTATTGGCGCTGGCTACAACACCAACGGCAGTCTGTTGCTGAAAAACAAAGTCACCTCGCTTTGTGGAGAAAAAGGGCTTCAAGCCATTCCGGCGTCTGCTTTTGACGAACCCATGGTGTCGATGATTTCAGTGATCCCAGATGGGCACACGGTCCGAGACATGCTTGTTGGTCAATCCGGAAGACTTTATGAAACCACCTGCACATTGAACCGAATGTATGCGGTCTATCCTTTGGATCATTACGTGCCTTCGAATCTCTATCGAGCATTTCCTCTGGAAAACACCTCTTATGGTCTTTCCACAAGCGGTGAAATTTATGTTCTAAACGAAGACCAAGGACGCTATTCTTATGGTGAGATGATCAATTTTTCTGGACATACTGGAAAATGGATTGAGATGAGCCAGCGAGTCATGCCATACCTATATGTAGAGGCGCAATCGGTGGCGTCGCACTAAAGGGGATACTTTGAAAAAAGCTTTTAGTTTCAGTTTCTTTGTGGTCAGCATCATTGCGCTGGCCACTTTGCTCTTTTTTAATGGACCCGGGGATCGCCCCACCCTTCCCGCCGTGGAAGAGGCCCCTTCGCAAGCGAAGGTTGCTAAGGTTTTGACGGAAGTGGAATCTCCAAAAGGGGATCAAAAAGAACCGGCTTCAAACAGAACTTTGGCCATGGAAGACCATGAAAAAGAGGCGCAAAAATGGGTGGATCTGTTTTTGGATTCCGCTCAATCCATGGAAACTCGATTGGAAGCTTGGGTGGCCCTTAAGAAAATCCACCCCCTGCCTTTAAAAAGCTACGTTCGAATTGCGAACGCCAAGAACCCTTTTCAAGATCGAGACTTCAAGCCCCACACTAAAGGAGAGGAGAGCTATCGCCGCGAGGAGAGCTTTCGCATCATGGCTCTTCAAAGTCTTGAAGAAGCTTTGATCAAAGATCCCACACAAATTTCCAGTTTGATGGAAGTGGCTCAGAATGCCTCAAGCCCCGTGGTGAAAAAGATCGCCTCTAAAATGAAAGAGTTTGCCGAGCAAGGAATGAACTACTCGGATCTTTTCAATCAAGCGGTTCTTCAGGAAGAAATTCCTCGTTAAGAATTTGCACTTCTTCGAATTGGCGGACCCTAGACCGCATAGTAATGAAATATCCTAAAGCAAAAAGGGCCCCCACGATAAAGCCATACAAATGGGCCAAGTAGCTGACATTTTCTTCGAAGGTGGTGGGAAATAAAATCACCAAAGAAACTCCGATGACACGAATCCATCGGTTAAAAAATTTCCTCCGACGGTCAATCCACAGATAATTGAAAAACCAAAATCCTGCCAAAAGATAAACCCACCCCGAGGCTCCCAGAAGCCCCACCTGAGCAGGATAACTCATCAAAGTCATCGCCTGCACCGCAACGGCTCCCAAAAAACTATACAGAAGAAGGACAAAGGATCCCCGATTGGAAATTCCCAAGGTTCCAAAAACAAAAATGCTTAAGACCAAAAGCATATAGGAGTTGGAAAGCAAATGGCCCAAGTCTCCATGGAGAAAAATCGCCGTGATCAGTCGATAATACTGCCCTTGCTGAAAAACCAAGTCTCTTGAACTCATGGCCCATTGAAACAGCGCTTCGTCTTCCCATGCTCTTAAAGACAGTAAACTGGAGAGGAGAATTAAAGTTCCCCCAAACAGAATTCCCCACTGATTGGGCTTTCTCGACATCAGGGTTTTGACAATTCGAACTTCAATTCGACTCAAACACCCTCCGCCTCGTTGGCTTTGATCTGCGCATTGAGCTTCTTATAAAGATCCGCCATCATGGACTCTCTTTGCCCTTGAGCCAAAGGCCGGCCTCCATTCAGCTCTTCATACAGAGCGGGATCCAGTTCCACCAAAAACCGTGAAGGAGAAACCGGCATCAATTTGCCATGGCGCTTTCGCGCTCGAACACGAGTCAAAATCAAATGCTTTTTGGCTCGAGTGACGCCCACATAAAAAAGGCGACGCTCTTCGCTCACATCTTGGCCCAATTTGGAGTGAGGAAGAAGCTCTTCCTCCACGCCCACCAAAAACACCAGGGGAAACTCCAATCCCTTACAGGCATGTAAAGTCATCATCTGCACTTCGTTGGCCGGCGTGTCGCCCTCTTGCTCCACTGGATCTCGAAGCTCCATGGCGTCAATAAACTTGTCCAAAGTTTCATAGGACCGACCATGGCGACCAAACATGCCGTCCAAAATCCGACCTAAAATCATTACGCCAAACCAGCGTTTTTCTGCAACTTGAGCTTCGCGGTAATTTTGAAAAACAAATTTGCGATAACCCAAACGATCCAACTCTTCCAGCAAAACATCTTCCGCAGATTTTGGATTCTTCACCAATTGATGTTTCAAGTTTTGCAGGAATTCAAAAAGCTCTTGAATGTTTTTGGCCGCCTTTTCCTCACTGTTTTCCTTCACCCATTCTTTGGACTTTCGGTAAAAATCCAAATCTGAAGGCAAGCTTTCGATGGCTTCCAAAGTCTTTTCTCCCACTCCTCGAGGGGGAGTATTGATAATCCGTCGAAAAGAAACCTCTGTGGGAAAAAGACTGGAACGAATCAAAGCCAAAACATCTTTCACTTCTTTTCGATCAAACAGCGCCGTTCCACCAGTGATCTTATAGGGAATGTTGGCCCTTCGAAGGCCACCTTCCAAAAGGCCACCTTGTGAATTGGAGCGGTACAAAATGGCAATGTCTCGAAAGGAATATCCCTTCTTCGAAAATTCCATCAACTCGGAAACCACTTGTTCCACTTCATCGTTTTCATTTTCAAAAACAAAAACTTCGGGTTTCTCCCCTTCATTGGCAAGACCCGGTCTTAAAATCTTTTCGTGACGCTGGTCATTGTTTGAAATCACTCCATTGGCCAGTTCAATGATTCGCCCCGAAGAGCGGTAGTTTCTTTCCAACCGAATGGTGACGCAATTTTCAAAACGCTTTGGAAATCCCAAAATGTTTTGAATCTCGGCTCCGCGCCATCCATAGATGGACTGATCGTCATCTCCGACCACCGCAATGTTTCGATGGGCCGAAGTCAGTTCATCGATCAACTTCATCTGAGTGTTGTTGGTGTCTTGAAACTCATCCACCATCAAAAAGTCATAACGACTGCGCATTTTTTCATGAATGGCTTCGTTTTCCTTCATTAACCGAAGAGGTCTCAAAAGCAGCTCTTCAAAGTCCACCACTCCGAGATGCTTCAACTTTCGAATGTATTTCGGAGCCAGCACCAAGGCCATACTGCTTTCGATGGTGTCATCTAAAGAGCTTTCCCGACCTGTTTGCCTCAGCGTTGAGATTTTCGCCATCAAACGCTCCATAGAAAAGCGTTCTTTTTCGTAGGCCGAATGATCCCGCATCAGGTCTTTCAACACGGCCATAGAGTCACTGGCATCAATCACGCCAAAACGTTTGGGAAGCTCCGCCTCTTTCCAAAATTCTTTTAAGAATTGTAAACCGAAACCATGAAAGGTTCCCGTCCAAACCTTCTTGGCTTGCGGACCGATTTTTTTAACCACTCGACTTTTGAGTTCAAAAGCGGCTTTGTTGGTGAACGTTAAAACACAAATGCGCTCGGCCTTGGCGACTTTTTCGTCAATCAGGCGCCCCGTGCGCGCCACCAAAACCGTGGTCTTTCCCGATCCAGCACCGGCCAAAATCAAGAGGGGTCCTTCGTTGTGTTTGGCAGCTTCACGCTGTTCGGGATTTAAATCTTTGAGCCATTTGTCTTCAGAATTCATGGACCGATAACTTATCGAGGATTCAGGACCTGAACAAGGATTGGCCGAAAATTAAAAACCCTTTGCCTTCCTATGTTCCATTATCCAATTTCTATTCTTTATAGAACCTGGCACGCCCCTCCCTGGGCTCTACCAGCATTTGCCCTGCGGGCAAAGCGCATCCTGCTTGCTGGAGGCCTACTTCTATAAAGAATAGAAAATGAAAAATGAAACCTAAGGAAGAGTTTCAAAGGGTCATTATTTGAGCATGGCTTTGAAATCAGCAATGTCGTCCAGAATATCGAACAAAAGATCCTTTGCTCCATCCACATGCTCTTTGACCGAGCGAATTTGATTGAAACGTTTGTGATCTTTTTTGAGTTTTTTCATTGCTGTGCGCGCGCCTTCAATGGAGAAGCGATCTACGTAAAGAAGCTTCTTGATCAGAAATAAAGTCTCCACATCTTTTTTGGAATACATGCGCTGATTGTGTGCACTTTTTTTCGGCTTTAAAAAATCAAATTCTGTTTCCCAGTAGCGAAGCACATAGGGCTTTACTCCCAGAAGGTCTGCAACTTCGCCAATTTTAAATGCCATCTTGTCTGGAATTTGCTTCAGCTCTCCGGCCAAGGTTTCATCCACCTGAACGGGAACCACAAGTCGATCACTGGAGGGAGCGTATCTTCGCTCCACCTCACTGGAATTCAAATGAATCTCGTGAGAGGTCTCCAACTCACTCATTCCATATCACCTTCTTTAAGCAAGGAGATGTCTCCCCCATTCAATACGGTTTTCAAAACCTGACTGGGTTTAAAAGTAAGAACTCGGCGAGCACTGATTTTAATTTGATCACCAGTTTGAGGGTTTCGACCAATGCGCTCTTTCTTTTCTTTGACTGTGAAATTTCCGAACCCAGAAATTTTCACTTTGTCGCCTGTAACCAATTGGTTTTTCAACTCGTTGAAAACCAACTCCACAAGCTCACTGGCTTCTTTTTTTGAAAATCCAATTTTTTGGTAAACTTGCTCGACAATATCGGCCTTGGTCATCGTCGACTTTTCCGCAGCATTTGTTGGGTCAGCCATCAAGAAGTCCCCCTCTCTCACCAAAAGGCTAACAAGAGGGTAAAAACTTTCAACTGGAAAGTGGATGAATTTCGAGGAAAATCACCCATTTAACGCAATTTGACGCCAAGCTTCTTTTCTGCGGTAGAGATGATCTGCTTCTGAAGGTTCATCAATTGGTCTTCTTGCAAGGTTCCAGACTCCTCTTGAAGAACCATTCGGAAGGAAACGGACTTTTGATCCTTGTCCAAATCCCCACCTTCAAACACATCCATCACCTGCACCCCTTGAAGAGTGCTTCCTGCAACCTTCTTAATCACCTGAATCAAATCTTGGGCGGATTGCTTCTTCGCCATGATAAAGGCCAAGTCTCTTTCCACACTGGGGTACTTCGAAGGTGTTTTCGTTTGAGTTTTTCTTTGAAGCGAGCGTGAAAAAGCCGCCAACTCCAACTCCACAACAACCGCATCTTCTTTCATCTTCACAGGCGCCTTCACATCTGGGTGCAGGCTGCCAATGTATCCAATGATCTTTCCTTCGCAGAACAAACTTGCAGATTGGCCCGGATGAAGAAAGGGTGGAACCTCTTCCATTTTTCGAAGCTCTAAACTTCCAAACAGGGGCTCTAAAAGAAATCCTTTGGGACCTCCCATGTGAAACCGCTGAAACAAACGCTCTAACGTGGACTTCACTTCAAAGAACAAAGGAGTTTTCTCGCGACTCCATAGACCTTCCGGAGTTCCCCAAGCCAAGAAACTTAAAAGACTTTCCTCTAAGTATCCGCCGTCCGCTTTCTTTGAAAAGCGAGATCCCACTTCAAAAATTCTTCCGGCCTTATTTCCATGACGGAAGTTAAAAAGCAAATTCTCGACCAAGCCAGGAACCAAAGAAGTCCGCATGGTGGATAGCTCTTCACTTAAGGGATTTTTCAATCGCACCTGAGCTTCAGGATAATTCACTTTTTGGGAGCGCAATTGCGAACCTTCACCAAAAAGATTCTTTAATGTTTCACTGGAGGTAAAACCATAATTGACCGTTTGCAAATAACCCAAAGACGTCATGGCTTCCAAAATAGAATCTTCCAGAATCCATTTCACATCGTGAGCCATGGGCTCACAGTCCATAGCTGGCAAGACTTCGGGGATCTGATCATAACCTTTCAGACGACCGAACTCTTCCACCAAGTCCACCTCTTGCTCTAAATCCACCCGATGACTGGGAACAACCACAAAGACATCCACCTGAGGGTCCGAGCTCTTCTTCACTTCACAACCCAATCGGGTCATAAAATCAACAAACTCTTCCCCTTGAACGTCATAGCCCAAACGATCCGACACATAGGAAAAGCGCACTGGAATTTCCACAGCCTTCTTCTGCTCAGCCATCAAATCGTAAAAATCATCAGAAACTTTACCGCCGCACTCAGAGGCCAAAAGAGAGCTGGCCAAATCCAAGGCCCGCGGAACCATAGAGATGTCTGTCCCACGAGAAAATCGGTAAGCCGAATCCGTTTGCAATCCAAACTTTCGCGAAGTTTTTCGGACCGTTTCCATGGTGAAATGGGCCGCTTCCAAAAAGATGTTTTGAGTGTTGTCACTGACGCCGGAACACTTTCCACCCACCACACCTGCCAAACAGGAAGGCGCTTTTCCATCACGGATGGTGAGCTCTTCCCCTGTCAAAGTCAGCTCGGTCCCATCAAGAGTGACAAATTTTTCTCCAGAGAGGGAGCGCGCCACGCGAACTTTATTTTCTGCCAACTGATCCGCATCAAAAGCATGGAGAGGCTGCCCCAGCTCCATCATCACAAAATTTGTGATGTCCACCACATTATTGATGGAGTTCATTCCCACCGACTCCAATTTTTGTTGAAGCCATTTGGGAGAGGGCCCCACTTTTACACCCGAGATGTAGCGAGCCATGTAGCGAGGACACAAATCTGGAGCTTCCACTTTTAAATCCACTTTGGATTTAACGGACAAGGAACTTTCTGTCTTCAAACTCACTTCAAGATTTTTTAACTTCAAATTCAGCAAACCCGAAAGTTCTCGTGCCAAACCGTAGTGACTCAAAACATCCGCCCGATTGGGAGTCACGCTCAACTCCATTCGCACATCATTGAGTCCGGAGTAAGATGCAAAGGGCTCACCCACCGGCGCCTCCCCAGGCAAAATCAAAATCCCTTCGGATTCTTTCGAAAGCCCCAACTCACTTTCGGAGGCCAACATTCCAGAGCTTTCCACTCCTCGAATTTTTGAAAGCTTAATCTTGAAATCTCCAGGAAGAACGGCTCCAGGAAGTGCAACGACAACTTTATCACCTTTGTTGTGGTTCTTCGCTCCACAGACAATTTGCTTCAACTCTCCTTGCCCCACATCCACCTGACAAAGCGTCAGTCGGTCCGCATCGGGATGTTGACCCTTTTCAATAATGTGTCCCACCACCACATGCTCAAAGTTTTTAGCCAGGTCTTCGATGGACTCCACTTCAAGACCTGCGGAGGTTAACACTTCAGCCAATTCTTGAGGCTTTGAAAGCCAATCTTTGATGGCATTTTGATCTTCGAAAAATTCAGAAATCCAATTGAATGAAACAATCATTTTTGAAACTGCCTTAAAAATCTGAGGTCGTTCTCGTTAAACAAACGGATGTCGCCAATGCCGTACTTGATCATTGCCATGCGCTCAATTCCAAATCCAAAGGCAAACCCTTGCCATTCTTTGGAGTCAATTTCACAGGCCTCCAACACTTTTGGGTTTACGAGTCCGCATCCGCCAATTTCAATCCATCCGGTTTGCTTGCAAACTCGGCAACCCTTTCCAGAGCACATGGGGCATGAGCAATCAAACTCCGCAGAGGGCTCGGTGAATGGGAAAAAGCTGGGACGAAAGCGAACTTCTACCTTTGATCGAAAAAGTTCCTTCAATACAAAAGAAATGGTGGCCTTCAAATGGGCCATGGACACCTTGCGATCCACCAACAAACCCTCAATTTGATGGAAGTTGGGAGAGTGGGTCACATCACTGTCACAGCGAAACACAGAACCCGGTGCCATAATTCTGAGCGGCGGCTTGGATTTCAGCATGCTTCGAATTTGAATGGGGCTGGTGTGAGTTCTTAAAACATGGGTGTCATCCACATAAAAAGTGTCTTGCATGTCCCGGGAAGGATGGTCCGGGGGAATGTTCAAAGCTTCAAAATTGTACCAATCCTCTTCAATCTGTGGACCGGTCTGAACAGAAAACCCCAGACGGTTGAGAGCGGCCACGGACTCTTGAATGACCAAACCCACAGGATGGCGTCCCCCCATAAATTGGGTTTTGCCCGGCAAAGTCACATCAATTTCTTCCTCAGAAAGTCGCTCATGAAGCTCCTTCTGGCGAAGAGCCTCTTCTCTCTCTTCGTAGGCCTTTTCAAAAGCCTGCTTCACTTCATTGGCCTTTTTTCCAAAGGCGGGCTTTTCCTCTTTGGGAAGTTTGCCCATGGCTTTCATGGCCTCACTGAGAAGTCCATTTTTGCCGATAATTTTTACTTTCACATCATAAAGAGATTTCAGGCTCTCGGACTGAGTAATGGCTTCAAGCCCCTCATTTAAGAGCTGATCAAGTGTTGAATGGTCCATCCGCACAATGTACAAGAGAGGGGCATGCAGGGAAAGCGAAAAATACCCTTTCAAAAGGGCAAACACCGAAAACCAGAAAAAGTCTACTCCTTCCAAGAGGCGGACAATCGCCTCTATGATCTCTTCCGCCATCACGGCTTTGAGGACTTTCCTCATCACGAGAGACATCGCTTGGTGGAGTTTTATCAACTCTTAATGACTCATCAAAAAACGGACAACGTCACCCGATTGATTCGCTTCCGCGACATTGGAATCAAACACTTTATCGACAGCTTGATGGTGCCACGATTGACCACATTGAGTTTTCCTCTTTTGGACAAAGGAACCGGACCGGGATTTCCAGGAATCCCTTTGAAAATTCTCTTTCCCAAAGAGCGGATGATTTTGGCTGAAGGGGTTCGAAAGCGCGTGGACTTTTTGCGCGCGGTTCGAGAAGAAATGAAGTTGAAAAACTTAGATTTGGTGGGACGAAAAATTGACGAATTCTTTGAACTGCCCATCAATGGCGTCATCACTCGGGCTGTGGAGTCCGCAAGTCAAACGATTGATAGCGTAAAAAACAGTCTGCAACCGGGTGGGAAAATATTTTTAATGAAAGGTCCCAACGTGGACCATGAAATTGTGGAAGTTCAGCAAAAATATGGGGACGAATTCCAATTGGTGGAAGATCACCATTATGAACTTCCAAAAACTCCTCACCAACGTCGGCTTTTGGTTTACCAAAGATCAGGTGCTCAATGAGGGTGAAGGAAATTTCTTCTTCCACCAATCCAGACTTTAAAATTTTAAGTGGACTCCTCCAAGCCAAAGGAATTCGAAAAGAAGGCCTTTGCTTAGTGTCTGGAGAAAAAGTTCTGAAAGATCTTTTGTCACACTCCACCTCACACAGCTTAACTTCAGAGTCTCCCTTGTCCGGGCAGTTGTTATTTACAGCAAAGTCTCAAGGACTTGCGGAGAAATGGGCGGAAGAATTTCAAGTTGAGCGGGGACTGCTTCTTTCAAGTGAGTTGTTTCTTGAATTGGATGTGGCTCGAACCAAAAAGCCGCTCTATGTCTCTCCAGTGCCTTTGCTTCCTGACTTCGAAAAACCAAAGCCCGGGCTCAATGTGTTTTTGGCCCTTTCTGATCCGTCCAATTTAGGGGCATGTTTAAGATCCTTAAAGGCATTTTCTGTGTCCCAGGTGGTTCTACTCAAAGAAGCTTCACATCCTTTTCTTCCAAAGGTCACCCGAAGTGCCAGTGGAGTGAACTTTCAAAGTCCCTTGGCAAAGGGACCCTCCATCGGTGATTTAGAAATTTTGAGTGGGCAAGATTCTTTTTTCCATTTGGATATGGAGGGCGAAAGCTTAGAGGATTTTTCGTGGCCCGAAACAGCATGCCTCTTACTTGGAGAAGAAGGGAAAGGCATTCCTTTGACTTTAAAAGAGAGTTCTAAAGGTTTAAAGATTCCCATGAGCCCTGACGTTGAAAGCTTAAGTGCTCCCATTGCAGCCTCTCTTGCCGCTTGGGAATTCTACAAACAGCACCGTTCTAAAAGCTGATTCATCGATCTTATATTTCCCTTAGATATCTATAGAAGAGGACCTCCAGCAAGCAGGATGCGTTTTGCCGAAAGGCAAATGCTGGTAGAACGCAAGGAAGGGTGAGTCCGTCTCTATAGATATCTAAGGGAAATATAAGATCGATGAATTTGTTTCGTAAATGAAGTTAGGAGTCGCAAAGGTTGCGGACACTCAAGGTCCAAGCGCCTGAGAAGAGTCGCGTCATTGGGCAGCAGCATGTGCAAACAAAATCAAAAGGCAGGAATCAAATCCATAGGTGGAGTCATCCCGTGGGGCCACAAAGACAAGGCGTAGCCACCTCCCCCACTGCCGGTGGGTTTGACCGCCAATGCGCCCGCTTCCTCGAGCTGGCGCACATGGTTCTTTAAATCACCAAACACCAAACCCCATTTGTCAAAGCAGTCTCGGGCCAACAGCAAAGCATTCTTTAAATCCTTTTCAATATCCTTCGAAAACTCTTGGCTCAACGCCCGTTCCGACAGGTCCACCGCTTCACTCATTTGCAGATCTAACCGCTCTCCCAAATCAGGCTTGCTGTGAATCAAGGCCTTTACCTTCGAAACACAATCCGCAGTCAGCCCCTTTGATCCGCAGTAGGACAAATACAAATTGGGTTTCCATTTCACATTAAGATCTTGAAACTCTTCCCCTCGGACAAACCGAATCCCATGACCTTTTAACGACACCGCAATATCCACTCCACTGCTTTCGCCATGAAAAAGATCTTCCAGGCCCCGAGCAAAATCATAAACCTGTGCCGATTCCACAAATCCTTGAAATTCAAACCAGCGGGCAATGGCCACACAAAGTGCCGCCGAAGCCCCAAGCCCTGAGCCCACAGGAAGAGAGCTTTCTATGGTCACATGACCTTTCAACTCCTCACGGGCCATTTGCAAACGCTCCAGCGCCTGCTCCAAAACTCCATAAAACAAAAGTTGATAGTCTTTTCCTCGAGTCCCTCGAAACTCCACATCGAAGTTCTGTATGCCCGGTTCAAAATTCAATTCAAAGGATTCGGACAATAGTGGGAATGCCAATGCCGGTTTTCCGCGAAGCACGGCGTGCTCACCGGCCAAAATCCATTTGCCAAAACTTTCGGTGTGAAAATAATTGGACGTCATTGGGACAGATAAACTTTCATCAGAGGAAACAAAGACTTCAATGTGGCAATCCATTCCTCCAGAGCCTCTTTTTGATCCCTTCGAAAGAGCAAATGGATGTTTGGACCGGCATCCATGGTGACCAAGGGACCGTCTCCCTTTTCCTGCCACATTTTTCTTAAAGACATCAAACAGTCCACAGCAGGTCCGGTGAAGTATCCAAAGCTGGGTGTAGAGGTTTCAAACAAAGCGTGCATGTCCCAAAACTCTGCCCAGCAAATTTCAAAGGCTTTGGACCAATCCTCTGTTTGAAAAGCCAAAATTAAATTCTCAAGACGTTTCTCCGCTCGTTCCACACGGCCTTGAAAAAGATCACTGGTTAAAACCTGAACGTGAGCTTTGGAAGAGGAGACTTCTTTTTTTTGATTCTCAAAAATCAACGCCGCATGAAGCAGCCCGGGCATTCCCAAATCCACAGGCCTTGCGCCTTCACTCTCCCAGAGGGCAAAGGGCGAAAAAAAACTGCGGCAGGAACTTCCCGATCCTCTTTGACTGATCTGGGACAACTCCTCAAGAGTTCTTTCTTTGGTGAGATTTTGAGAGCGCGCATACTCATAAACACCCTTGGTCAAAGCGGCAAAACTGCTGGCGGAACTTGCAAGCCCACAGTCACTGGGAAAGTTGTTTCCCGAAGAAATATGCAAAGGCTCATTCACATCAAATTCGTTTTTTAAGATTTTTAAAAAATCCAAAAATCTTTTTTGGCCTTTTTCACTCAACTGAACTTCAAACTCAGAGTTTTCCAAGGGGCTCCAACAATCCTCCCCTTTCGTGGCCTCCACTTTTAACTTGGTGACCAAATGGTCCAAAGTAAAAGACAAAGATGCATTTGTGGGACGGTTCCCAGAAACCTGAGATTTCCCCATATATTTGATCAATGCAATGTTTGAAGGTGCAGTCACTTCAGTCATGAACACCTTCTATAACAAGCCCCAAAGACTTGTCATCCCTGGGTCGGCTCAAACAAAGAGCCTCAAACCCCCGAGAGCGAAATTCGTGAACTGCCCCGTTGGCTTGCTCCTTTTCCACAAAGAACAGGAGCGTGTCCGAGCCAAAAGCTCCACAGGCTTTTGCAAAACGAAGTCCTGCGAGATTTTGAAATTGAGAAAGCAATTTCAAAGAGGACTCCACCACCAGGTTCTTTTTCTCCAGAGAATCTCGAAACTCTTGAAGAGTCCCAAAAAAATCCGACTCCTTTTGAGCTTCAAGAGCTTGAGACGCCCTCTCCCCAAAACCTTTCAAGTCTTCAAGTTCGCTGCGCTCCAAATTTTTGAGGTGATCGTGAGTGGATATTTTCACCCCCGTGGAAATCAAAAAGACCTCCAGGTGAGGAAACGGCCACAAAAGGCTTCGACTTCTTACCGGCATTTGCGGATTCACCTGCGCCAGTCCACCCACCAATTGAGAAAGCACATCACAGCCCGAGGACGCACCAAGGTCAGAATCCTTAAAGTCTTTCATTAAGGTTTCCAAATCCATGGGAAGGCCCATTTTCTTTTTCAAAAAGGCCCACAAAAACAAAAATTGGGCACCACTGGCTCCAAACCCGCCACGCCCCTGGTGAGGATCGTTAAACTCGAAACTGTAATCTTTAAAAAATTCTGAATGCTTTGAGAGAAATTGTCCTGCAGGGCTTAAGGGGTGAGGTGTAAATCCAGTCTTAGGGATCTGATCCGTTGAGAACTTCATCTCAAAAGAAGGCCCATGAGTCCAAACAAGGCCCTGCCCACCGGCTAGCACTCCGTACTCGCCACAAACAAATGTTTTGCTGGGTGCTTTTAAAATCACGGAGATTTGGTCAACTCAGGTTTCGAGCGAAATTCTTTGACCGCTTCAATGGCGTGGCTCAAAGAAATGCGTTTTTGCAATGACAGAATTTCTTCAAGTCGTTTTTGAACAAACGGAATTTCTTTGTCCTTCGCCCCGGCACCAAGAGTTAAATTCTTAATGTGAAGCTTCATATGCCCTTCGATAATGCCCACCGTGGTGAGTGCTCGAAGAGCACCTAAGTTTTGAACCAATCCCACTGCGGCACAAATTCGCGACAGATCTTCGGCTGAGGAAATTTCTAAAATTCTCAACGCCATTTTCGCTGAAGGGTGAAGGTTGGTCACTCCTCCCACCACTCCCAAAATCAGGGGCGCTTCAAACACTCCGATCAATTTTCCATTTTCACGCTTCCAGCGAGTGATGCTTCGATACTGACCGCTTCGGGCCGCATAGGCATGAATTCCCGCTTCTACAGCGCGCCAGTCATTTCCAGTTGCAATCAAAATGGGATCAATTCCATTCAGAACACCTTTGTTATTGGTGGCGGCTCGGTAAGGGTCCAACTCCGCAAACAACGAAGCCTCTTCAATCTTCTCCATCAACTCTTCGTCCAGGCCTTCCAAAGTGACTTGGGCCCGTGTGACTCGGCTGTCCACCAAGTTTGAAAGAATGCACATGGTGACCTTTTCACCAGTCACTTCTTCAATGGGAGCTTTTAAAAATTCACAGACTTGGTTAATGATGTTTGCACCCATGGCATCACAGGGATCGGCATAGACATGCACCACCGCCATGTGCCCCCCATCTCCACGTTCAATGAATCGTGTGGAGATGCGAGTGACACCACCGCCTCGAGCCTTCAATCCAAAAGCCACTTCCTCATTGGAAAGCTTCACCCACTCGTCTTGATGGGTTTCAATTTGGCTTTGAAATTCTAGAGGGTTTTTAACGTGGGCCAATTGAATTTGGCCGATGATTTCTCTTCCGAGCAAAGAAGTTTCAATTTTTCCGTGCTGCCCAATCCACCGTGCGGTCTTGCTGGCTGCTGCAATGATCGATGTCTCTTCCACAGCCATGGGAATCACTCTGGGCGTTCCATCAATGACAAAATTTGTAGCAACACCCATGGGCAGTTGAAAGTAACCGATCACGTTCTCAATAAACTTCTCTGCCAATTCAAAATCCAAAGGAGACCCAGCTTTTAAGAACTTCACATCCTCTTTGGACAAAGCTCCCATCGCCATCAACCGGTCAAATCTCTCTTGACGGGAAAGTTTTGAAAAACCTGAAAACAAAGAAAGCTTTAAATCGTTGGTTCGCTCTTTTTCCACTTCCACACCTTCTTTAATTTCAATTCTTCCAAATTTTTGGAGTTGGTGCAAAACAGCGCCAACTTCAATTCATATTCAAATCTTCTCATGGTCTGAAACAAAGACTCTTCAGACTCTAGCCCCGCTTCCAGTAAAGGCTTTGCAAATCCCACCATGGAAGAGCCCATGGCCAACATCTTGGCCGCATCCAATCCCGAACGGACTCCGCCGGAGGCCCAAACCTCAAAAGGAGGTTTCAATGAAACTGCAGTAAACACACTCTCTACCGTTGAAATTCCCCAGTCTTGAAAACTTTCCGAAGCCTTTTGAAGAAGATCCCCTTTTTGAGAACGCCCTCCTTCAATCCGCCCCCAATGGGTCCCGCCCAAACCGCTGACATCCACAGCGCGAACTTTTGTTTGAGACAGTCTCTTCAAAGTGTTTTCCGAAAAGCCACAGCCCGTTTCTTTCACGATCACGGGAACACTTAAAGTTTCTGCCAAATCTTGAAGGCGATCAAATCCCCCACGAAACTGGGGCGTGCCTTCCGGCTGCAGTCCCTCTTGCAGGGCATTTAAGTGAACAATCATTCCACAAGCTTCTAGGGATCCCACCAAATCTTCCACTTCTTTTGTGGAGGTTTGAATCAGTTGAGAAATTCCAATATTCCCCAACAACTGAACCCGTGGAGCCACTTCGCGAAGCCTTTTCCATTCGGATTTGGCTTCGGGATCCGTCAGTTCACGGCGCTGTGAGCCCACACCCATCAACCAACCTCGAGCCTCCGCGGCTCGGGCAAAACGCAAGTTGAGATCCACGCCGCGCACATGTCCTGCGGTCATGGAGCTGATCAAAAAGGGAGTCTTAAAATCAAGATTGAGGGCTGTGGATGTGATGTCCACGTCTTCCAAATTCAGATCTGGAAGAGCCTCATGGATCAATTCAATTTGGGAAAATTCAGAAAATTCGGACGTTTGATTGTTCGAGTCCAGAGAAAGGTGGATGTGATCCACCTTTCTGTTTTCAAACTGTAAAAAAGAATTCTTTTCGAGGTCCGAACTCATAAATGGGCCAAAGCCTATTTATGAAAGGACCTGACGAACCACTGCTGTAAAGGCCTGAGGGTCATTCACAGCCATATCCGCCAAGATTTTGCGATCCATTTCCATGTTCGACTTGATCAATGCGCCCATCAATTGAGAATAGCTGGTGCCATTCAAGCGAGCAGCTGCATTGATTCTTTGAATCCAAAGACGACGAAACTCACGTTTCTTTACGCGACGATCTCTGTACTCGTAGGCTTGAGCGCGATCCACTTTTTCGGATGCGTGGCTGATCGCTCGGGAGTTGGCTGAGTAAAAGCCTTTAGCACGTTTTAAAATCTTATTTCTACGACGACGGGTCGAAATTCCACCTTTAACTCTCATAAATCACCTCTAAAAAAAATTAAAATTAAGGAAGTACACAACGAGTCACTTGGTACTCGTTCGCTGGGTTCACATACTTGGTGTTTCCAAGTAGACGTTTGCGCTTGGATGATTTGTTTTCGAGAAGGTGACGTCGACCTTGTTGTTTTCTTTTGATCTTACCACTGGCAAGGGCTTTAAAACGCTTCTTTGCCCCTGAATGAGTCTTTTGTTTCACTGTGATCTCCTTCCTGGTTGGGCGAAGGCCGCATAAGGCGGACTTTCTTCATCTTGGGCCCAATTCAGTGCTTGTGAAGCCTAGTGTTATAGCTCCACTGGGCTTCTGGGACAAGGGGAAATCCTTGAAAATCCACTCAGTTTCCGGATTTTTTGGCCTTTTCCAGCTCTTTGATTTTGGCTGCATCTGGGCCTAGTAAAAGAAACATCTGCCGGCCTTCCATCTTCGGATGGGTCTCCACCGTACTGATATCAGAGAGAGCTTCGGCGAACTTCTTCAAAGTCTCTAGCCCGATCTCTTGGTGAGCCATTTCTCGGCCCGAAAATCTCAAGTTGACCTTCACCTTGTCCCCTTCCAACAGGAAGCGGCGGGCGTGTTTCATCTTGGTTTCCAAGTCATGCTCATCCGTGCGTGGACGGACCTGAACTTCTTTGATGGTGATCACAGATTGGTTCTTTTTGGCGGCCTTTTCCTTTTTCTTGGATTCGTACTTCCATTTTCCGTAATCCATGATCTTACAGGTGGGAGGCTTCGCCGTGGGCGCAATTTCAATCAGATCCAAGCCCTTTGATTCCGCAATGGCAAGTGCTTCTCGAGGCGACATCACCCCGGCCATTTTTCCTTCGTCATCAATCAATCGAACCTGTGGAGCATCAATTTCCTCGTTCATACGATGTTCGCCCCGTCGGCCTTTGTCCCGATTGAAACGTCCCTTTCCTTTTGCTCCTCCACGACTGGATCCACTAAACTTTTGAATAAGCTCCTCCTAGAGATTTATCCCTCAAGATGGGATTTTAATTTCCTTGATTTGATTTCTTCTAAAACGGACTGACCAAATGAGGCCGGTTGAAGACCCTCTTTGTTCGCCCCTGTTCTTAAGCGCACCGAGATGGATTTGTTCTCCAGCTCTTTGTCTCCAAGGATCACCATATAAGGGACCTTTTGAAGTTGGGCTTCGCGAATTTTGTAGCCCAATTTTTCACTGCGATCGTCCAAGTGCACCCGAAGCCCAAGACTTGCAAATTGCGACTTCAATTCCTGTGCGTATTCCAATTGACGATCTGTCAGAGTCAAAATGCGAATTTGAGTGGGACTGAGCCAGGTGGGCAAATGACCGGCCACATGCTCCAAGTAAACTCCGATAAAACGCTCCAAAGAGCCCAGCACCGCACGGTGGAGCATCACAGGTCGGTGATCTTTGTTGTCTTCTCCCACATAGCTCAAATCAAAAGCCTGCGGCAAATTGTAATCCACCTGCAAAGTTCCAAGCTGCCAAGGACGCTTCAAAGCATCCACGAACATCACATCCAGCTTGGGTCCATAAAAGGCACCGTCGCCTTCATTGATCACATAATTTAAATTCAAACTTTTCAGCGCTTCTTTCAACGCGCCTTCCGCCTGATCCCAAACCTCATCACTTCCCATGCGTTTTTCGGGGCGAGTGGAAAGGTAGATCACGTACTCATCCAAACCGAGAGTTTGATAGACTTCAGAGAGAAGCTTCATAAAAGTTGCAATCTCATCCTGAAGCTGATCTAAGCGGCAAAAAATGTGAGCATCGTCTTGGCAAAAGGTGCGAACTCGAGTCAAACCGTGCATGGCTCCACTGCGCTCATAGCGGTGCAAACGACCAAAGTCCGCCACGCGCCAAGGAAGATCCCGGTAAGATTTTTTATCCGATTGATAAAGCAAACAATGGCTGGGGCAGTTCATCGGCTTGAAAGAAAACTGTCTTTCATCAATCTCGGTGAAATACATGTTTTCCCGGTAGTTTTCATAGTGGCCAGACTGATGAAACAGGTCCACATCAAACACCTGAGGCGTAATGATCTCTGAATAGCTGTACTCTTTGTACTTGTCCCGCATAAAGGACTGAAGTTCATTGTAAATGATTGTTCCCTTAGGAGTGAAAAAGGGTCCCCCGGGGGAGAACTGGTGAAAATGAAAGAGTCCCAAGTCTTTTCCAAGCTTACGGTGGTCTCTCTTTTTGGCCTCTTCCAAACGCTCCAAGTGAGCTTTCAATTCTTTTTTGTCATTGAAAGCCGTGGCGTAAATGCGCTGCAATTGAGGGTTCTTTTCGTCCCCTCTCCAGTAAGCTCCTGCAAGGCTCAAAACTTTAACGGCTTTGATCTGGCCAATGTTTTGGACGTGAGGTCCCCGGCAAAGATCAAACCACTTGCCTTGGGTGTAAATTCCCACTTCCTCATCAGGAATGCCTTCGATCAACTCAACTTTGAAACGCTCACCCATCTCACTGAAAGTTTTGATGGCCTCGGCCTTGGGCAAAGTGGATCGAACCACAGGCTCTGCGCGTTTAAGGATCTCTTCCATCTTCTTTTCAATCTTCTCCAAATCTTCCGGAGAAAAATTGCGAGGAGAATCAAAGTCGTAATAAAAGCCATTTTCAATCACGGGACCGATGGTCACCTTTACATCCGGCCAAATTTCTTGGACCGCTTGGGCCATCACATGGGCCGCCGAATGGCGAATCACTTCCAAACTTTCTTCGTCTTTTGAAGTGATGATTCGAACCTGGTCTCCATCTTTCAGAGTGGTTCGCAAATCCTTGATTTCATTGTTCCCATTGATTTTTCCGCCCAAGGTGTCCTTGGCCAAACGAGGACCAATAGATTCCGCCACCTCGAGGATGCTGGGTTCGTGGTCAAAGGTCTTTACACTGTTGTCGGGAAGATAAATTTTGACAGCCGACATGAAATTAAAACGACGTGGTCATGGAAATTGCTGTCTTAGAAATGAACATATTCGAAAGACTAACCAAAATTTCAAAAAAAAGGAAGCCCAAAGGGCTTCAAAATGCAAAAAACCCCCGTTTTCAGGGGGTTTTAAGGGCTGAAAGATGGCCTTGAAAACGGATCTTAATAAACCACGTGATGGTGGTTGGATTCCGCCTGACGAGGGTCTTTCCGAGGAATGATGGCATTTTTAGAAAGGAAGCGGAAGGTCGTCATCAAGAAGGCGCCACCGAATCCCAACCAGACCAAAACTTCAAAGATGCTGAAAACCACGTGGTGAGAATCCAAGTTGGGGTAAACCAACCAGTAAAAATCCACATATTGCATAATCAAAATCAAAACGGCCACAGAAGCCAAGTGATTGGGATTGCGTTTCGCCCGTTGAGGCAGAAGTGCCAAGAACGGAACGATAAACTTGAAAACGATCAAGCTTGCAGAAACCCACAACCATCCACCATGCATGCGGTGAATAAAGAAAACGGTTTCTTCAGGAAGGTTTGCATACCAAATCAACATAAACTGGGAGTACGCGATGTAGGCCCAAAACACAGTGAAGGCAAAAAGGAATTTTCCAAGGTCATGCAAGTGGTTCTCATCCACATAACCGGTCAGCACTCCCTTTTTCATGCAGTAGATCACCAACAAAACAAGAAAGGCCAATGTGGACTGAAAAAGTCCTGCAAAAGCGTACACTCCGAACATGGTGCTGAACCAGTGAGGTTCTAAGCTCATCAACAAATCAATGCTAAAGAAAGAGTAAGTGATGGCAAAGAAAGGAGCGAAGGCCACTGAAAAGGCAGTCAGTTTACTTGTGATTTTTTCTTCGCCAGTCTCATCTTGCTTTACGGACAGACCAATAATTTTATTCCAAAAGAAAATCCAAATTCCAAAAAAGGCCACCAAACGAATCACAAAAAACGTCATGTTTAAATAACCAGATTTGTGTTGAAGCAAATGGTCCGCAGCCACGGCTCCCTTATCCAACCAAAGATAAAGCGTCGGAGCACCAATCAAAAGAATCACTCCGCCCACAAAAGCCACGGGTAAAAAGCTGGCCATACTTTCTGAAAGGCGTCGAATGTTCACGCTCCATCCCGCCTTGGACAAATGCTGAATGGCTGCGAAAAACATTCCACCCAGAGCCAATGAGGTAAAGTAAAAGTAGCCCGTCAAGTAAGCGTGCCAGGCACGTTCTTTGTTCATGAAAAGCAAAGCCACAAAACTCGCCAATCCCAAAAAGGCGAAGACCATGCTGATCGTCTTAAGCCGAGAGGACACCACAAGTGGCTGAGGAGCTGATCTGGTTGCGTGTGTTGATGCCGACATATTTACTCACCTGTTCCTTTATCAATTGCCCTTTTGAAGACTGCGAATGTAGTTCACAACGGCCCAACGGTCGTCGGGATGCACGATTTGGCTGGAATAGCTTCCCATCACTCCTTGCCCGCGGGTGACGATGTGAAAGATACGACCATCCGAAAAATTTCTCACTTTGTCTGTAAGCAATGAGGGTGGACGAAGCGGCATTTTCTCCGCAACCGTTCCATCCCCTTTTGCACCATGACCGTGGCAAACAGCACAATAGATGTCGTACATCTTTTGCCCTTGAGCCAAAAGCTCCGGAGAAAAATCCCCAGCATGAGGGTTCTTCAAGTTCGCAGAAGCCTCTGGATCATTAGGATAGGGGTAAACGTAAAACCCACGAGGAACTGTCCCCTCAGGGGGTTGCCTCATTTGAAGCTTGTCCCCATCTTCAGGAACCCAGTCTTGAGACTTTACAGATTGTTGATCCATCATGTTGGTGACCAACTCAATGTTGGTTTGGTTTTTTCCACCATTGCAACCAACCAATAAAAAAAGTGCCGCAATTGAGCTTAAACGCTTCATTCTTTCTCCAAACCTTAAAATCGAGTTTCCTTAACTTCCGTCGCTCCAGACTGCTTGAACAAATCGGTCAACTTCTGTTGATCAAATCCCTTTGCTTTTTTGGGAACAAACAGAGCGAACCGGTGGCTGCTCAATGTAGCATCAATCACCGGTGGCTCCACCTTGGGAAGTCCACAAATCGCGATCAAAGCTCCTACGGAGCTCAGCGCACCAAACAAAATCGTCAATTCGAAAACAACGGGAATAAATGCAGGCAAAGACCACATAGGCTTACCGGCAATAATGATGGGCCAATCTACCGCAGAGGTCCACCACGTGAACCACAGACCGAAAGCACAACCGGTCAATCCTGCAAAGAAAGTCACCCAAGGAATAAAGGATCGAGGAATGCCCATGGCCTCATCAATGCCATGCAGAGGAAAGGGAGAGATCGCTTCAAAGCCTTCCACTCCAGCCTCTCTGGTTTTTCGGGCCGCCTCTACAAACTGGTGCTCGTCTTCCCAAATCCCTGCAAAACCTTCTTGGCCTTTGTCACTGATTTTTTCAATCAAACTCTCAATGCCCATCGTGGCCCCCATCTTTTCCATAGGTCAGAACCGGCTTTACCTCAGCAATGGAGATTGCAGGAAGTGCGCGGATGTAAAGTAAGAACAAGGTTAAGAAGAGCCCGAAACTTCCGAACAGGGCTCCCGCATCAAAAATTGTAAAATGGAACTCACCCCAGTTCGCAGGCAAGAAATCCCGGTGAAGCGAAGTCACAGTGATCACAAAACGTTCGAACCACATCCCAATGTTTACGAAGATTGAAACCACAAACATCAAAGGAATGCTTCGTCGAACCGCCTTGAACCAGAATACCTGAGGGATAAACACGTTACAGGTCACCATGATCCAGTAGGACCAAGCCATGGGACCAAAAGCACGGTTCAAAAAGGCATACTGTTCGTATTCCACACCGGAGTACCAAGCAATAAAGAACTCAGATCCGTAGGCGTAACCAACCATCATCCCTGTGGCCATGATGATTTTGTTCATCGCCTCCATGTGGTCCAAAGTGATGTAATCTTTGAACTTAGGAACCAAGATTCGAACAATGGTCATCAAAGTCACAACCATTGCAAAACCAGAGAAGATCGCACCCGCAACAAAGTACGGAGGAAAGATCGTGGTGTGCCATCCAGGAAGAGAGGCTACCGCAAAGTCAAAAGATACGATGGAGTGAACCGAAAGAACCAGAGGTGTGGAGAGACCCGCAAGAAGCATGTAAACCATTTCATAGTGGTTCCAGTTGCGAGCAGTTCCACGCCATCCCAAAGAAAGCGCACCGTAGATTCTTTTTCTCCAAGGGTTTTTCGCGCGGTCACGAATGGTTGCCAAGTCGGGAACCATACCGATGTACCAAAAAACAATCGAAACCGTTGCATAGGTGGAAACGGCGAAAACGTCCCAAACCAAGGGAGATCGAAAGTTCACCCACAAAGGACCACGTTGGTTGGGATAAGGAAGAAGCCAGTAAGCCAACCAAGGTCGTCCTGTGTGAAGAACCGGAAAGAGACCGGCGGTCATCACGGCAAAGACCGTCATAGCCTCCGCAGTTCGAGCAATGGAAGTCCTCCACTTTTGCCGAAATAGAAAAAGAATCGCCGAAATCAAAGTTCCGGCGTGGCCAATACCAATCCAGAATACGAAGGTCACGATGTCTGTTCCCCATCCCACCGGATGGTTCACACCCATAAGTCCCATCCCCTTAAAGACGATGGCCCCTTGAGCAAGGATAAAAAACAGGAACAAAAATTTCGCCGACATGAGGCCTGCGAAATATCTTAATGGCGGCCAATTTTCGACCAACTCGCAAATATCATCGGTGATATCTTTGTAGGTCTTGGAGCCAAGAATCAAAGGTGTGCGTTTAATCATGAGTGATGCTCCTCTTTGTCTCCTTCATGGGATTCGTTGTGATCTTCAGAAGACCCCTTCAACTTCGCCACGTTTCTTACTTTGGTGTGATAGCGAACCGCAGGTTTTGTATTGAGCTCTTCAAGCAACTCATAAGATTGAGCCTCTTTGAAAGCCTTTGAAACTGCAGATTCAGGATCGTTCAAATCACCAAAAGTAAAGACGTTGGTTGGACAGCTTTGCTGACAAGCTGTCTTCAGAGTTCCATCCTTCACTTTTTCTCCCGCCAACTTTGCCTCCATCTTGGCAAACTTGATGCGATGGATACAGAAGGTGCATTTTTCCATCACCCCTCGGTGACGAACGGTCACTTCTGGGTTCAAGGCCAAATGCTTTGGAGCTTCAATGTCTGTGTAACTGAACCAGTTGAAACGACGAACTTTGTAAGGACAGTTGTTCGCGCAGTATCTCGTTCCCACACAGCGGTTGTAAATCATATCGTTGGTGCCTTCATCCGAGTGAACTGTGGCCGCAACAGGGCAAACCGATTCACAAGGAGCGTTGTCACAATGCATACAAATGACCGGTTGGTTCACTGTGTCCGGGTTCTCAGGGTCACCCACATAGTAGCGATCCACACGCACCCAGTGCATTTCACGTCCCTGAAGGACATATTTTTTACCCACCGTTGGGATGTTGTTTTCTGACTGACAGGCAATGATACAAGAACCACAACCGGTGCAAGAATTCAGATCAATGGTCATTCCCCATTTGTAGCCTTTGTATTCATGAGGCTCCCACATAGAGAACATTTTATGACGGTGAACCTGGCCTCCAGGATTCTTGGTAAATTGAGCCAAGGTTTCTTCCACAACAATTTGACGACCTTCCATGCTGTGGTGACCTTGAGTGCATGCCAAAGAATGCTTTTTCGCCAGAGCCTTTACTTCAACAGGTAACCCTGAAGTGATGAGGTGCTCCCCATCCACTTGGGCCAAATCAAAAGCATTGATGCCCACGCCATCGCAAACTTTTCCACCACGGGTACGTCCGTAGCCCACGGCCAATCCAATGACACCAGGAGCTTGTCCAGGCTGGATGTGTGCAGGGCCTTCTTGGGTTCGATCCCCCATTTTCACAGAGACCATTTGGCCTTCAGAAATTTTCAAAGCCTTGGCGTCTGCAATGGAAAAACAGAAGTAATTGTCCCAACAGATTTTAGTCACAGGATCAGGAAATTCTTGAAGCCAGCTCACGTTGGCCAACTCGCCCGACGCCAATCCCACGGTGGGGTAAAGCGCAAGCTCCATTCCTGCGGCTGAAGTCTTTCTTGAACTCAACTCGCCAAAGGCTTGAGATCTAAAAGATCTTTGCCCACGGGAAGAGCCTGAGGAAAGGTCGACAACGCCACCTTTAAGGGCATCGATCCAAAAGTTCTCAAAGCTCTTTCCGCTTCCCGCTTTGGAAAACACATTGCTTTTCCAAGAGCTCTTTACAAAATCATGGAAGTTGTCGCTGTCAAAAGATCCGCCTTTTGCGCCCAACGCTTTGGACCAAGTCAGCAGACTGTCTCCAAAAGAGCGGGTGTCATATAAAGGACGAATGGTGGGTTGTTGAATGCTCCAAACCCCAGGGCTGGATTCCATGTCTCCCCAGCTTTCCAAAGCATGGCTCACTGTGGGAATGTAATCCGCTTGAAATCCCGTTTCATCTTTGCGGTCGCCCACATAAACAACGGTTTCGACCTTTCGAAGAGCTTCTTGAAATTTTGAAGCTTGAGGCAAACTGTACGAAGGATTCAACCCATAAATCACGAGAGTTTTTACCTCTCCCGCCTCCATGGAACGGATCAATTTCGAAACATCCTCAAAGGAACCTTGGGTTGTTCTCAAGTCGCGCGCGGGACCGATCACACTGCCTTCGTTCCCCAAAATAGAGTTGATCAAATTCACAGCCACTTGAATGGCCACAGAATCCTTAGAGCGAGAAGACATTCCTCCCGCAAGAACCAAAGACTCCCCACGGTGCTTTGAAATTTCTTTCGCAATCTGAGCAATGGTTCCTTCTGGAAGGCCCAAATCTTTTTCAGCAGTGCTGTATTTGCCAAGCGCCGAAGTGATTGCAGAATTCGAGGATGCTCCGCCCACCTTCATCACTGAATTTAACTGGTGAGCCAAGCCCATCAAGAAATCCAAAGTTTGCGAAGGTCGAATTTGGAAGCGTTCGTCTGCGTTAACACCTGTAAGACTCATCAAAGATTCAACAACCACCAATTTGCTCATATCTTGGTTTGGCTTGCGCCCTTGAGCAAACTGCTTTTGGAAGGCCACAGGAGTCATCCATGTGCCAAGGAAGTCATTGTTTACAGCAAGAATGTATTTCGCCTTGTCGATGCGGTACTCAGGAATTCCAGACTGTCCATAGGAAAGCTTTTGTCCTTCGCGAACATCGTCGTAGCCAATTTCATCATAAACATAGGACTTCGCACCGGTCTGCTTCTTAAATCCATCCATCACCGCTTGAATGGAAGGTGAAGGGATCGAAGAAGTGAGCAAGGCCACTTTGCCTTTTTGAAAGTGCGCCACCAACTCTTCGTCCATCTTTTCCCAAGTCATATTGACGGATTCGTTGTTGGTTTTCTTTTCGTTTTGCAAGTTTCGAAGAGGGCCATGAAGACGATCAGGATCGTAAAGCTTCAAAATGTGGGCATGAGCGCGAGCAGACATCCCCCCTTGAGTGGAAGGATGATTTGCATTCCCTTCAATTTTAATCGGACGGCCATCTCGGGTTTGAACCACAATCCCAAAGGCCTCTGAACCATCAAAAAAGGAAGAGGAATAGTAATCAGGAATCCCATGGACCACTTCATCTGGCTTCTTCGCATAAGGAATGATTTTTTGAGCCGGAC
Source organism: Bdellovibrionaceae bacterium UBA6776 (assembly GCA_002453155.1). Lineage (GTDB taxonomy): Bacteria > Bdellovibrionota > Bdellovibrionia > Bdellovibrionales > UBA1609 > UBA6776. The sequence continues at coordinate 13,303 of DKGG01000062.1, read as the reverse complement.
GACGAACACAGCCAAAAGTGGTGAGCGCAAGACTTGCCCCCATCAACTTCAAAAATTCACGGCGGGCCCATCCATCCTTGCCATCTTCCGAAGCAAGCGGGCTCGACAAAAATTCATTTTCAGCCAACTTTAGAAATTCGGGGTCCTGAGTCCATTGATCCAGGCTCATCCAATATTTGGGCTGAGGTTTTAAGTCATTGATGTTTTCCATGGGTCCTCACTTTAAATATTTTCAAAAATCCAAATTCTAGTAATGGCAAGTGCTACAGTTTGTCGGCGCATTGTTTTCTGGCTGACGGTGACAGTTCACACACCAACCCATTGACAAGCTTTGATACTGATAAACCACAGACATGTTTTGAACATCGCCGTGACAAACGGTGCAATCCTTACCGGCGGCAATATGAGGGGCGTGACTGAATTTGACATGGTCTGGAAGCAAGTGAACCTTCTTCCAAGCCACTGACTTTCCGCTGTTGTAGGCCTCAGCCAACTGCTGAATGTAAGGACTGTCTGTTTTTACAGTGAGGTGACAGTTCATACACACGTTCAAACTGGGAATGGATGCGTGCCGAGACTCTTCCACACTGGTGTGGCAGTATTTGCAATCCATTTTGTACTGACCGGCATGGAGTTCATGGGAAAATGGGATGGGTTGGTCAGGCATGTAGCCCTCGTTGTAACCGATAACCACTTTGTTATTTGTTAGGGCGTAAACAAACGCGGTGAGCCCTCCTACGAGAGCCAATACCACACCTAGACCGACAATTTTTTTTGCCATAGACGAACCTTCAAGTTGTGAACTCTGTTGCAGTTCTCATTAAGTTTTCAATGTGTCTTCATTTGTAAGGTGAAAAAAATCTTGTGTCATTAAAAAGATCTTATTTTCACATAACCTTAAGCTCTCTTTTTTCGACCATAACGCACTGTTGTCACATAGGTGACATACAGAATGTGAAGCACCACAAATCCTGTGACGTATTCCACACCTCCGGCACCAAAACCGTAAGAGTGCAAACCGGCCCCAAGAACAAAGTTCACTCCGTACCAGGCCATGATCACCAACGAAAAACCTAGCACGCTGGTCACAGCCATTCCAAAACTGCGCACCCACCCCGTGAGTCGCGCATGAAGAACTGCCAAATATCCAAGCAAAGCAATCAATGCCCAGGTTTCCTTTGGATCCCATCCCCAAAATCTTCCCCAGGAATAATCTGCCCAAATGCCTCCCAAAATAATTCCTGCCGCAAGAAGAACCACTCCGATTTGCAAACATCTATATATAGACTGCGCACCTATATGAATTTGCTTTGCATACTTTTCCTCGTCTTTGAGAAAATAAAAAAGCAGCAGATCTCCCAAAGCAAACGCCAAAAAGAAGGCCGCGTAGCTGATGGTAATGATCAACACATGGGTGGTCAGCCAAAAGGTCGACCGAAGAACGGGCTCTAGAGGATGAAGAGAGGGATCCAGAACCGCAGGAGCCAAATCCGTTAGAATCAAACAAAATGTTGCTATAGCTGCCGCAGAAATAAGCACTAACTTTGACTTTTGAATCCGTTCCAAAATAAATCCAAAAAGAACCACTCCCCACGGAACCCAAACCACCGTTTCATACATATTGGAGACAGGAGGTCTTCCAGCCAAGTAAATCCTCAAAGCCATTCCATAGGTGTGAAGCAAAAAGCCAATAAAGATAAAAACCCACCCTCCATTATTTTGCCAAGCGTGTCCTCGGACCATGTAAGCAACCATAAACAACAGACCAAGAAGATAGCTGACCCAAGACCACAAGAAGGGATGAAATTCGTTGTAATGAACCTCCCATGACACTTTTGTCAAAATGTCTGGAGCGATTCCCTGTCCGTGAGCAGTCACTGCCGCTTTAAAATCTTTCAACTCGGTCTCGAGCTTGGCCTTGCCCTCTGCAGTGCCCTTATCACCAATGGCCGCAAGGAAGGATTTTGCAAGAATCACAAACTTTTCTTGAAGTTCCGGCGGCAAATGCTTCAAGGTCAGCCAGGTAGAACCTTCTGCAGGAGGAGCAAATCCCGGCGCTTCTCCCCGCGCCAAAACCTGCAAAAGTCCCAACTGGTTTTCGATGCGTTGAACCGCTTGAAAGTAGGGATTGAGCTTCTCTTGCCGCTCTCTTCGATTTTGAAGTTCTCCAAAAATCAATGGAAGTTTTGGATTGGTCATCAACTCGTTCATCGAAAAATAGCGCTGCGTTTTTTCCAAGTTCAGAGCTTCTTTAACACCAGAGTGCCGCACTTCCACAATGGGAGCCGAAGACCAGAGTTCGGGAGTGACCATCCAGGTGAAAACCACTTCTGCCGAACTGGAGTTGTTGAACTTCCTCTTTCCATAAACCAATTGAGTGGCTTCCTTGGCAAAAGTGTCAAAGGGCTTGATCCGCCCCGCATCCTGAACGGGCAGATGCTCCAATTCAGAAAGCCAATCCCCATGGGCCACGGATGAGATCAGTCCCAAAATCACCGCAAAGATCACTCGTCCAACGGGTTTATTGAATTTCAATTTCAACCTCCAAATTATGTTTTTCTTGGGCGCGCCAATGCTTTCTTAAAATAAAACAAGAGGATCGAACCCAAAACGATCAAAAAGGATCCAAAATATTTGAGCCAACGGCCCGGATCGTGATTCACAGACAATACCGAAACTTTTGGTTTTCCCATTTCATCCTGCTCAAAGGAGGATTGATAGAAGGTGAATCCCCCGTATTTCAGAGGTTCATTCATGGAGATCACAACTTCTTTTCCATCCGGAGTCTCCACCAAACTTTGATAGCTGGCGGCCCGCTTTGTTCCTTGATAGTGACCAATTTGAAAATCTTTAAGAATCAGAGGAAAGCCCACATCGATTTGTCGAAACACATAGGCCAGGACATACATGCTGTCTTCCGTGTAGAGGCGAATCAAAGATCCAATCCCAATCCAATACTCTTGACCACGAAATCGAAATCTCAAAGCCGAGTGAGCCAAAGGACTCGATCCTTCAGCCTTTTGATAAGTGACTTGCTTGTAGGATTTTGGGTGGTAACGAAGCACCTTCAATTTCAACCCCATCCAACCCACATCAAATTCTTGAGACTCCTTCACTTTGCCGCGGGTTTTTAGAAGGTTGGATTTGTCATAAACCATGTAGCGAATTTCATCCGTTTTAGGAACCGGAACCAAAATCACTTCATTGACACCTTCTTGAGGCTGATAACTCCCATCCGACAAAACCACCGAAGCCGGGCCCAAGTTCACAACTTCCGAAGATTTTCCCGATTCTCGACGAATCCACTCAGTCATATTCACATTTGGATTGGTCAACTGAAAGCGCACCGCAGGACCGTCCGCTTCTCGATCTGAGGCAATGATCTTTTCTTCTCGAAAGGCCAAATGCTGGTATTCCACGAATTCAATCTTTTCACTGCCAAACGGAAGAACATAAGGATCTTTTTCCGTGGGTGGATGGGTGACAAACTCCACTTGCTTTTGAAGTAAAGGTCGAACCTCCCCATCGCCAAAGGATCCATAAACAGCAAGATCTCGATCTTTAATGGTCACACGGTTTTTGGTTTCACCAATTCGAAAGGCCATCGATCCGTCCACTCCCATCTTTTGAGTGAATACCGCGCCAATCAAAGTGATGATGATTCCAATGTGGGCCAACACAAACGCCGCATGACGTTTCTTCCAAGGCCATCGATCCACCATGACCGCAATCAAAGTCAAACTGAGAACAATCATCACCCCATACATGTAAGGAGATTGATAAATCAGTTTTTGCGCATACTCTGCATCATAGCGCGCTTCATAAATGGTGCCGATGGCAGACAAAACGGCCAAGGCCAATATCACAATAACGGCCAACTTGATTGAAGTGAGGACCGAAAACAGTTTTTTGGAAATGTGCTTCACCGAATCTGATCTCCATCAATGTGGGACCAAATGTTTTCCACAGCGGCCCCAATCATTTTTTGAACTTTTTCTGCTTTTTCTGGAATCAACTTTTTGGTTTCTTCATTCATATAGAGTTTGCGATTCAATTCCACCTGGATGGACTCTTGGCCTCTGTCGGGATGACCGTAAGTTTGAGTGACTCTCCCCCCAATGTAGGGAAAATTGTAACCCACTTGAAACCCTGCCTTTTCGAAAGATGAAACCACCAAATCTTTGTACTCTACTGAACAGCTCTTTCCCAAGAAGTCCGAAATCACAATCTCCGCGCGATCCTGACCCGGATCACGATGGGCAGAGGTCCCTTTGGAGGGCATGCTGTGCGCATCCAAATGAAAAACTCGCGCAAAACCTTCCGCTTTAAACTCCGAAAACAAAGTGGCTACATTTTGATGAAAGGGCGCGAAGTACTTTTGAACCAAAGTGTCGTGAGTCATAAAGCTCATGGGCTTTTCAATCAAAGCCTCGCCTTGAGTGGTTTTGACCCAGTGAAGGCCTTGAGTGAATTTTCCAGGCGGGTTTTCCGCTCCTGCGACAGAGGCCTGATCGATGTCTTCAGGAAGCCGATTCAGATCCACCGCATAGCGGTGCCATTGAGTGACCACCGATGGAATCTTCAACCGATCAATGACGGGTTTATACAGAACATCCACATAGCGATCTACATCGCGCATCAAAATGGGTTCTTCCAAATGCATCAGCCAAGGAGCCTCGTCGGGCACTCTTTCCCCAGAATGAGGAATGGATATGAAAAAAGACTTCGTCACCGTCATGGACTTGGTATGATGCTCAACGGAAGCCCTTTTGACAAGCCGAACCGGGAGGAGAGCATGAAGATTTACACAAAGTCAGGTGATCAAGGAGAAACTTCGCTGGTGGATGGATCACGAGTGAAAAAAAACCACCCTCGCGTTGAGGCTTATGGGACACTGGATGAACTGAACTCTTCTTTGGGAGTTTGTGTAGCACTGAGTCGATCCGCAGAGGCCTTTCAAAACAACTCTCACTTCCAAGCGCTTCAATCCATTCAAAATGATCTGTTCAATCTTGGGAGCCAACTGGCTTGCCCCACAGAAGATTGGCGCGCAAAAATGCCTGAAGTTTCTGAAACACGAGTGCTTTATTTAGAGGCAGAAATGGATGCGATGACAGACGTGTTGCCACCACTCAAAGAATTTATTCTTCCGGGAGGTCATCCTTTTGCGGCAGCTCTTCACCAAGCGCGCAGTCTTTGCCGACGCGCTGAAAGACGCGTGTTCGAATTGGAGAGTTCATCAAACTTAGAGAATCGCGCTCTGATTTATTTGAACCGTTTGAGCGATTATCTTTTTGTTTTGGCTCGCTACGCCAACCATGTGAGCCAGGTTCCCGAACTCACATGGAAGAAGAACACTTAGTTTTTCAATTGGCCTGTGCCGCTGGCTCCTGACCCAATTGATCCCAAAACCAAGACAAATGAAGGTCGTCCTCAATGGTTCCGCGAAATCCCATGGAAGCCACTCCCACTTCATAAATGGAAGTGTCTTTGGACAAAACATCCAGAAAGCGCGCCAGGTCGACCTTTTCATCTCCCAGAGGAAGATATTCGCCCTCTCGATTTCTTTGATACAAACTGTATTTGGGAATTTGAATTCCGGTAAGCACGGGAATTCCAGCGGTGCCTTCCTCGGTTTTGTGAGGCGAGTTTTTGCGAAAGGACTCTCTCACCAATTCCTCCAAAGAGATTTCCATGGAAAGGACTCGGACGGCGGAAATGGAATTGGAAACTCCAATCAAAGATTGCGGAAATCCCTGAACTTTTTTGTAGCGGTCATAAAGACCCAACTGAATCACAACTCCTGCGAATTCTTTTTTTCGGTAGTTTTTGAGAAAGTGCGTGTTGTCTGAAGCCATAAAGTTGCTGAGATCCATTTGGATTCCATCGGCATCCAACAGATCTTGAACTTCTCGAATTTTTTGAATCACTTCTGGAATGCGGATCATGGCCATTCTCACATCTTGAAAATGAATGCTCGAATGGACATCAAAGACCAATGTCGTCATCTTTCCCCCCTTATTTTTTTGATGACCCCAAAGAAAAGTCATCCCCCACTTCAATGAGGAGCAAAGGTTGTGCCTAGACCCTTCGTGAAGTAGCTTTCATTTCAGAGGGAATTCTGGATCTTTGTCCGTGTAATCCCTTCATTTTTTTGTAAATGACGACCTGGGCTAAATGAAAAACATGAGACATTTCAAGGGGGTTTGGTAACATTGTGGAATGTCAGTGTTTGGTTTTGGACGCAATATGTTTCGTGGTGGAGGTCGACCTCCTTTTGAGGGTTTGTACATCTATGCACTGATCGCAATGGTCGCTTATTTTGCAGCGGATCTGAGCGTGGTTTATTTGCGTCCCAAAATGCTTCCTACGAATCCTCCGCCGGCACGTCCTCACAACAATCAACAGCCCACTTTTAAAGGAATGGACGCCTACGCGAGCATTTACAAAAAGAACATCTTTAATCAAGACGGAAAAATTCCTCCTCCCAAAGCCTCCGAAGACGGTGGACCCGGGGGTGGAAATGGAGATTCCGATGCGGCCCCTGTTCTCACTCAACTTCCCATCAAGTTGGAAGGAACTTTGGTTCATGCGGATCCCAAAAAATCCATTGCCACTCTTTTAATCCAAGCCAAGAATGCCACGCAAACTTACATGGTGGATGATGACATGGAAGGCATGGGACGCGTGGTACGTGTCGAGCGTCGCAAATTGATTTTTAGAAATTCAGCAAACCAACGTTTGGAATACGTGGAAATTCCAAAAGATTCGGCTTTGGCCTTTGGCCGCAAAACCAATGCACCTTCGGGAAGCACAGACGCAAAAGTACAACAAACTGGCTCTTACAGCTTTACAGTCAGTCGCTCTGAAATCGAAAAACAATTGGCAAACTTAGGTGAAGTTTTAAACCAAGCACGCATGGTTCCCAACATTGTCCCTGGAACGGGCGGAAAAGTTCAGGGCTTTCGCTTTGTCTCCATCAAACCGGGAAGTGTTTTTTCTACCTTAGGTTTTCAACCCATGGATGTGATTCAATCTGTAAATGGGGACGCTGTAAACTCCCCCACAAAAGCCATGGAGCTTTATCAAGCGCTTCGCAACTCGGACAGTGTGAAAATTGGAATTTTGCGAAACGGAAGTTCCGAAACCTTGGACTATACGGTGACCAAATAGCTGCATGATGTGGCTTGTGGGGATATCGGTTCAAGTTTGAAAATGTACTGGAATTGAAATGCACCAAGGAGGGTGTGCCCATGAGAAAAACTCAATCTCAAACTGTAATTTGCACCGCGATCGCACTGGCTTTGCTTCAAAGCCCCAGCGGATTTGCCCAAATGGGAGGTCTTCCTGGAGCCGGCGTTGGCACCAATGGGGCACCTGCAACTGGCCAAACTCAACAGGACACCGGATTTGTCAGTAAGAAAACCGGAAAGAATTTGGCGGACAGTCCCATTGAAGACATCACCAATGAAAACTTCCCCGATGTGATTGAAAGCTTTGACTATCCAAATGCAGAAATTGCCGATGTGATCAAAGCCATCAGTGATTTGACCGGGAAAAACTTTGTGGTGGATCCCAATGTTCGCGGAAAAATCACCATCATTGCACCGACGCGCATTACTGTGGCCGAAGCTTACAAGGCTTTTCTATCGGCCTTGGCCATCAACAACTTGGCCATCGTCCCTGCGGATGGCTTTTACAAAATCAAACAGGCCCGCTCTGCTCAAAGAGACAATATCGAAACTTATTCTGGTGCCTACTATCCCGATTCGGATCAAATGATCACTCGAATTTTTAAATTGAAGTACGTCAGTGCAGAAGAGATTAACAAACAGGTGCGCATGTTGACCTCCACTCAAGGGGAAATCTACGCTTACGGCCCCACCAACTCTTTGATCATCTCGGATTACGGCGCCAACATTGATCGCGTGGCAAAAATCTTGGACCAGTTGGACACTCAAGGCTTTGAAGAGCGCATGGAAGTGATTCGCATCCGCTATGCCCGCGCCAAAGACATTCAGGATTTGTTGACCAAAATCATCGACAAAGACAATTCGGGTTCTTCCAGTCGAAGTGTTCCCCGCTTTCGCAGATCCACTCAAGCTTCCTCGGGAACTTCATCCTCTGGATCCGAAGTCTACTCGGTGGTGGTTGCTGATGAGCGCACCAACTCGATCATTGTGGTGGGAAACCGCAATGGGATTAGCAAAATCAAACAATTGATTTCTCGTTTGGATTTTCGTTTGCGGGCGGATGAAAACGGCGGCGTGTTTGTTTATTATGTAAAACACTCTGAAGCCGAACAGATCGCCAATACTTTGAACGGCATTGCTTCCGAATCTAAGAAGAGCCAAGAGCAAAGCACCAAGTCCGGCGCCCCTCCCCTTTCGTTGTCGGCACGGGATGGAGAAATCGCTCCGGCCAACACGGCCATTTTTGGAGGCGAGGTGAAGGTCATTGCGGACAAGATCACCAACTCTTTAGTAATCACCGCCGGAAAAACGGACTACGACAAAGTGAAAACCATTTTGTCCAAAATCGACATTCCCAGAGATCAAGTCTTCTTAAAAGCCATCATTATGGAAATGAACACCAACGTCACCAGTCAGTGGGGCGTGGACTACTACAAGTTTGATAAAGATTCCAACGGCATTGGCCGTGTGGGATTTCGAAGTGGTTCTTTGAACAACCTGATCAACCCCACTGAGGATACGGGTGGAGTCTTTGGTTTTGGACTGGGCAGTGTATTTGACATCACCATTCCTGGAATGGGTGGCACCAGCGGCAGCGGAACTTTTAAAGTGGCCGATTTGACCGGAATGATTCGAATCCTCAAGGAGAACGGTGGAGGAAACGTGTTGTCCACGCCTCAAATCACAGTTTTAGATAACGAAGAGGCCATGATTGAAGTTGGGGAAAAAGTTCCCGTTTCCTTGAGTTCTACCAATGCTCAAAATGGAAGCACTCAAAACAGTGTTAAGACTGAAAATGTCACCACCAAGTTGACCATCACCCCCTTCACAAGCCCGGATTCGGACCGGGTTCAGTTGAAGGTGGACCAAGAGGTTGCTGGGCTTTCTAACACATCTGTCAAAGCAACTGAACTTGCAAAAATCGCGATCGCAACAACCACGCGAAAAATTAAAACCTCCATTGTGGTGGACTCCGGAGACACTGCGGTCCTTGGAGGATTGATGAAAGACGAAGACAGTGAAAACATTCGAAAGATTCCGATTCTTGGGGACATCCCGATTTTAGGATGGCTCTTTAAGTCCAAAACCACGGACAAAAAGAAGACCAATTTGGTGGTGTTTATCACTCCAAAGATTCTTCGCAATGCCACCGACAATGCAGAAATTGTGGATCGAAAGATCAACGAGCGCATTGATTTTGTTCAGAAGTTTATGAACGGAAGAGATCCTCATGGATCTGAAGTGGACGCCCTTCCGCGCCGGGTGCGGGACAGTGCTCCCTCAGATGAAATGGAAGAGCCTGCCATTGAAACTTTTTGAGACGTCAAAACTGTTTACACCCCCACCAGCTGTTCACACATTTGACAGGGACCTTCGGTCCCTGTTTTTTTATCTCTAAGTTAACACCCTAGAATCACGTCCTTTTTACCCCGGCACGGCCATTGCTGCATAAACTCAATGTATGAAAAATATAAAATTTCTTTTGTCTATAATTGGACTCGTGCTGATGAGTGGTCCTGTGGTTCCAGCGAAAGCCGAAACCTACGGAAAAACCACCGCGGTGATGAACTTAAGAGAGCGTCCCGATGGAAAATCAGGACGAGGTGCAGGCCGTGAAAAGCGGCAGAACATTCGCCCCTCTGACTCTTTTGTCATCAAAGAGAGTTACGGAAAATGGATTCGAGTGGAAACTGTGGATGGAAAGAAATCCGGTTGGATTTACGATGGAAAAGCCCGCAGTGGTCGCCCTTATGTGAAACGCACCACTCCTCCACAAACCGCTGCAGCTGTAAAAACTCGACAAGAAGCGCCAGCTGCAGAAGCGACAACTTATCAAGTGGGGAAAGTTAAAAGAGTTCGAAGAGGTTCTGGATTGAATGTTCGCACGAGTCCCACGTCTCGCAGCCGCCGTGTGGGAAGTTTGGATTATGACGAAGGCAATATTGAAATTTTAGGTCGTGCAAGAAATGGCTGGTGGAAGATTCGAATCCCCGAAAGCAATCAGATCGGATACGTTTCAGAAAACTTTTTGAATGTGGAAACCCGACAGCGAAAAGTGGAAACTCCTGTGGTCACGACGGAAACGCCCCGCCCTGCGGCGGCAACACCTCCTCGACGCGCGCGATTTGAAGGAGTGACTTCAGACGATTTGATTGCCCGGGCCGATGGCGACATTGCTCAGGCCACAACTTCCGCCCCTGCGGAAGAACCTGCTCCTTCAGGAAATATGACTCCTGCGTCGGCCGTGACGGAAGCGGTAGAGCCTCCTGGAAAAGAAGACGACACGCCCATCGTGGCAGAAGTTCCAAATTTTGACGAGACGCCCGCAACTCAAGAGCAACCGGAAGTTGCTGAGGATCAAGCCGAAGCGGAAGACGAAAATCAGTTGCAACCAGCCGGTGACACTGAACGTGTAGGCCGATTTGCAGGTGTGACTTCCGATGACTTGGAAGGAAAATACTGTACTGATTGCGAAGAAGGTGCCGCAAAAGATCCAAAGCGAGATTTGATGGAGATTCCCGAAGAAGTCATCGCCTGGCATCGCAAACACACTCCAAATGACGATGGTGGCGTGGCCGGTCGAATCAAAGCTAAAAATGGCGCGGTCTTTCCTCTTCCTCAATGTATGGGCGTGAGACATGATGGCGCCGGACATGGGGCCTGGCATGCACGAAGAGCTGGAGGTCGGTATCGTCACACTGGAATTGATTGGTATGCACCAGTTGGAACCCCGCTTTACTCCCCTTGGGAGGGAAAGGTGATTTCAAGCACTAAGGGTCGAAAATCTGGAAACACCATTCGGATTCGACACAGCAATGGGATGGTCACGGTTTACATGCACATGGACTCTCGAAAAGTTCGCGTGGGTCAGAAATTAAAAGCCGGACAAATGATCGGAACGGTTGGAAAAACTGGAAATGCGGCGGGATCAAGCGTTCACCCACACGTTCATTTTGAATTGAAGGACCGACGAGGAAGACGTTTGAATCCAGGTGCACACTTTGGCTGTACACAGGCGAGGTAATTTTATGTTAAAGAAGGTAAATATGAATAAATTAATGAGATCATTTTTAGCCCTAAGTTTGGTGAGCCTAAATGCCTGGGCCACAGATGGTGTTTCCATTTCACAAAAGAAAAATCAAATTCTGATTGAGAGTGGATCTCAGAAGAAGAGCCATTCACTGGATCTTCCAAAGGATTTTGATTTGGAAATTCAATACACTTTGAAGACCAAAGCCCATATTGTTGTGGCCTACCAATTTGCCAGCGTGGGAGATGCGGCGATCAAGGTTCAAGTGATTGATGCGAAGACTTTGAAACTTTTGTGGAAAGAACACATTGCCGGTTTGAATTTGGCAAAACCATTGATCTATAACGGTCGGCTTTTTGTGGGAATGGATGATCGCGCCTTGAGCTTTGACCTGAAAAGCGGAAAGAAATTGTGGGACAAAGAAGGCTTGAGCCAAAAATTCGATTACTATGGTGGTGGAGCTTTAAAATTAAAAGGAAAGCTCATTCAATTGGAGTCCAAGCTGTTGATCGATCCTGTTTCTGGAAAAGTTCAATCCTACAAATAAGATTCCTGCGTTTAAACGACCGAGGCCTCTGGGCCTTTGTCTTGTTTTCTCTCATAGATTCAATCCTGATCTCTTTCTTTTAAAGTCTAGAGGATTCCTGGGCCGATAGGCATTCTATATGACTGCTCTAAAAAACATCTGTATGCCCATCGTCTTCACTTTTGCATTTTTCCTAATTTCTGCCACTCCCCAATGGAGTTGGGCCCAGGACATAGACTCCGGCGAATTTTCGGATGTGGACTCTGATGATTTGGAAAGCAAGCACTGCACCGATTGTGACCTGCCGGAAGTCAATGACATCGACCGTGATTTGATCGCCATACCTGAAGAGGTCTTGGATTGGCACAACAAAAAAAATGAAAACAAGACAGTTTCCATTGTTGAAAGCGGGTGCGCCATTGGCTCCCCTTATGGAATGCGAAAGCACCCCATCTTAAAAAGACGAATCATGCATACCGGTCAAGATGTAAAAAGTGGCGGCCGAGCTCTCCCATTAAGATCTCCGATGAAGGGCGTCGTGGTTTTTCGCGGTCGACGTGGGGGCTACGGAAATCAAGTTCGAATTAAACTTTCCAATGGCTATACAGTTTCGTACAGTCATATGAAAGCCCCGGGGAAATATAAAAGTGGGGAAACTGTAAATGCAGGAACCGTGGTTGGAAATATTGGCTCCACGGGAAGGTCCACCGGACCTCACTTGCACTTAGAGGTCTTTGACCCCAAAGGCAGAAGGGTAAATCCTTTGAGTGCATTTAAACGGAATGAAATTTGTGGCGCAAGCTAAGAGGGAAGTTTAGAGGAATATGATGAAAACAAGTCAAAGTCTATTCAGCATTTTAATGATCGCAGCTGCTCTCACTTTAGGTTGTAGCTCTCTCGCAAGTGAGACTAAAGTGCGCAAGAGTGCGGGAGAGAAGAACTTCGAGGTTAAATATCTGAGCCTATGCTCCAAAGTAAAATCCATCCCTCCACTTCTGAGAAAAAAATACTGTGCCTGTATGTCAAAGAAATATTTGGCCTCGGGATACACAGACAAGAAGACTCTAAGATTTATTGAAAATCTGTACGGAGACAAAGAATCAAAAAAGGTGAGCCAGGAAGAAAACCTTGCAATGAACTTTGATGCTGAAGCTTCGGAAGAATGTTTGGCTGAAATTAAAGTTAAGAAGTCGGTTGAGTAGATCAAAGCCCGTCTATCCTTGGGCTCTTCGATCAAATATGACTTATTTCTCACGTTCATAGGTCTCACCATGCAAACACGCCCTGCATTCTTGCAGACTTCCGATGAGTGCACTCTTTTTCCAAGATCTAAACTCCATCATTCCAGACCCGTCCATCCATGGACTCACAATCGTTTTCCTTTCAGGAAAATCGCATCCTGCTCGATTGAGGTCTGTCATTATGGATTTTAGCTCTTGGAAATAGACCTCCACGAAACTTCTGTTCAAAAAAATTCTAGGCGCCTATAAATCGAATACTCGATCCGTCGCGAATCCACCCATCTTTGGGTTTTATTCTCTATCTATGGAAAAG
>DKGG01000003.1:720-12452 GCA_002453155.1 Bdellovibrionaceae bacterium UBA6776 | reverse complement strand
GAGCCCATGGATGGGCGCGTTTACTGGAGTAAATAATTGAACTTGAAAAGATGCTGGAAGAACTCATGGAAGAGTGTGTCCGGTTCTATGAAATTTGGATTTGAAGAATAAGAACTTATGCACGGGAAGAGAGCTCATGGATGGGCGCGTTTACTGGAGTAAATAATTGAATTTGAAAAAATGCTGGAAGAACTCACGGAGGAGTGTGTCCGCTTCTATGAAATTTAGACTGGGAATAAGAACTTATGCACGGGAAGAGAGTCCATGGATGGGCGCGTTTACTGGAGTAAATAATTGAACCTGAAAAAATGCTGGAAGAACTCACGGAAGAGTGTGTCCACCTCTATGAAATTTAGACTTGGGAACAAGCACTTATGCACAGAAGCAGGCTTCAAGGGAACAGACGTCCCAAAAATAAGATGTGATTTTGCGAAATAGAATTCTTGTGAGCCCATGGGTGGGTGAGTTTACTGGAGTAAATAATTGAACTTGAAAAAATTGCTGTAAATGCTGGAAGGAACCACGGCGGGGGGAGTCTGGAGTTGCAAGTTGGAGGGTAGGGAATGGAAATCGATCAATAAGACCAATCAACCCCAAAAACCAACTACTTCTTCACAAACAAAAGAAATGCGGCACCAAGGGCCAATGCGGCCAGAACCAATCCCACAATGTAAACCATAGGAAAGGATCCTTTTCCCTCGGCAGGAACCGGTTCACTAAAGTCCGCAAGTGCACCCGGAGCTGCGGGCGCACCCCCAAAAGGAGTAAAGCCTTCAGTTTGATCCACAGACTTGGTGCGACCTGTAGGAACTCCGCGCAGCCGAATGCTTGAAATCATCTGAGCAAACATCGGCGCAAACTTGTCCCAATGCTTATCTTCCGCACTCAAGGTAATCATAATCGCAATGGGCCTATTCACCGTCGCCAAATAAATGGTTTTAAACTGATTGACCTCTCCATTTTGATGAAGGCTTTGCACCCACTGGTGCCCATTTAACGGAATCACTTCGTTCTTAAGAACCTTCGACAAAATGGGCGTGTCAGAACCCATGCTGTGTGACCGGGGCTTAGAAAGCTCTGCCTTAAAGTTTTGAATCTGATCAATGGCGCTGGCCTCTTTGGCCGTCAAAGTGATCAATGCAAATTTCTTTTCCGTCGGTTTCGAAGGGTCACAAATCCAACTGGGCGGAGAGGGCTGACAGTTCCAATCGTCGGGAAGATTAAAACCGATGTACTCGTTTACAAAAGGTTTTGCCGCACAAACAGAAGACGCCAGTGCCAGCGAAAGAAGAGCCGAAAATTTCATCCATTGAAAGTTCATCATTTTTTACTTTTCTTCTTCACAGGTTTTTTCTTGTTGGTCTTCAAGTAGAGGTAACCTCCACCGGCGGCAAGCAGGACAGCGATCAGGATCAAATTCAAAAACAAATTGGAACCACCACCAGAATCCTCTGGAGGAAGGCCTTCGTTGGCACCCAGAAGAGGAATGTGATTCCCAATAGGTGCGCCAATGGTTTCGTTGGAGCGGCGAACATCCTCTGGCCGATTCCGTTTTGACAAAAGATCCTTGGTGGCCACCACGCGAAGGGATTCGATCGCCTTTAGAAAGTCCTGACTGTATTTGGTGTAATGCTCTTTGTGAGCGCTAAACGTAACCAAAATCGCGATGCGCTCTTTGATGGTCGCCAGATAGCGGCTGAAGTACGGGCCCACTTCGCTTCCCAAGTGCATTCCATCAATCCACAGTTGTCCGGCGATCAATCGCTTCTTCACATGAAGAACTTGAGAGCGCTGAGGAGTTCCGTCCTTTCCGGGAACCATGCGCGGAGTTTTTAAATGGGCTTCATAGGCGCTCAAAGTGTCTGCAGGACCTACTTCCTTTGCAGTTAGAATGATAATGGCTTCACGGAGTTTCTTGGTGTAGCTGCTCTCACAGACCCACTCGGCACCTTCCAATTTGCAATCCCAGTTTTTGGGAAGTTCAAAGCTCACATAGGCGTTTCGAAATCGTTTGGCCTCTGAAGACGGCGAAAAAAAGACCGCGGAAGTGAAAGAAATTGCGATCAAGAAAAAGACAAGGGGACGCATGAGAATGGACAAAGTGGCACTCCTTCTAAATTATCGAAGTCTTTTCCACATTATAGGGGACCATCCCATTTTGAGGAAAGAAGAGTTGCATTTTCTCACTTTGAAACACTGGGCTTTTGTCTGTTTTGAGGAATGGATCTTGGTTTTCCGGTGGAGGGGCTAAAAATTTTAGAGCAAAAAAAAGCACCCTCTCGGATGCTTCTCCCCTCCACCTGATTTTTTGAAATTGAGACTCTCCCCCAAGAGTCAAAAGCCTATCCCCGATGGGCTTGTGACTCTGGGATAGCGAGAACAGAGCATGCCGTCCACAAAGAATCTCTTTAAGCTACGAATAAGAAGAATTTATACTGAAAAAACCACGTTATTTCATGTATTTACAAATAATCATCAAAGAATGTTTGAATTTATATAAGTTAATTTTATAATGGTTTTCAATAGGAGGTGCAATGAACCACCAGCAGTTGACCACTTTCGTAACTGTCATTGCCGAGGGCAGCATGACTGCGGCGGCCGAAAAACTCTCTCTCACTCAACCCGCAGTGAGCCAACAGATCCGCAATTTGGAAGAAGAACAAGGAGTGAATCTTCTGGTTCGAGGAACGCGGCAAGTGAAACCCACTTTGCCCGGACAAATTCTTTATGATTATGCAAAGCGAATTTTGCACCTGACCCAACAGGCGCAAGTGGCCATTCAAACCACATCACAAGATTTGGTGGGTGAACTTCGCATCAGCACCTACAACTCCATTGGATTGTTTTTGGTGTCACCCATTATGGGAATGTTTTTAAAACACAATTCCAAACTGCGACTTCATTTGAACTACGGCAAAGGGGACAAAATCATCAATGACATGAGAAGTGGACAGGTGGATGTGGTGATCCTTCCTGACATGAGATCCGAGTTCGGCATTGAGTTCCCCGATTACGAAAAGCATTTTTTGTTCAACGATGAAATGTGGTTGGTGGGTTCGGGAAAAGACACCACTCTTCCCGACGTTATTTCTATGAGTGAGTTTACAACCAAGCCGGTGGTGTCCTTTACAGAAACCTATCCGGGATTTCGAAAGCTTTTTGAAACTCGAGTCAAAGAAAACCGACTGAACGTGGAGCCGGTGTTTTCCACGGACAACGTGGGAACCGTAAAGCGCGTTGTGGAAAGTGGACTGGGTTGGGGCTTCTTGCCTTCTCATGCGATCAAAAAGCAGGTGCGCGGCGGAAGAATGCTTCGTGTGCAAGTGGAAGATCTGAAGTACTCGGTCAATGTGAACATGTACTGCTTGAAAAACGAACGCAACCGCATGATGTACGACACCATCTTGGGTGCTCTTCAGCAGCAGGCCACCTCTTCTTAAAGAGTGTCGGTGTAGGGAATATCCAGGCGGCTGGCCACCACGCGAATGATCTCGGCGGCCGTTTCTTCCAGTGCCCGGTCGGTGACGTTAAACACGGGCCAGCGGCGGTTCTTTTTAAAGACCTCTTTGGAGTAATCCAATTCTTTTTGAATGTGATCCAAGGTGGCGTATTCGCCGCCAGGATCTTGGCCAAACTTTTCCAAACGGCGCTTGCGAATGCGCTTTAGCGAATCAGGATCAATCGTTAAGCCGACGATGCGTCGTTGGTCGATTTTGTAAAGCTCTTCTGGAATGGGACTGTTTAGCACCAAAGGCACATTGGCAACCTTCCATCCTTTGTGACTTAAAAAGATCGACAGGGGAGTTTTGCTGGTTCTGGAAATTCCCACCAGGACAATGTCTGCTTGAGCCAAGTCATTGACTGTCTTTCCATCATCATGGCGAACCGTGTACTCGATGGCTTCAATCCGCTTGAAATAACGTTCGTCCACAGCGCGAAGCAAACCGGCTTCGTGCTCTGAATTTTCCACATCAAAAAACTGATCCATGGCATTTAAAAGAGGGCCCATCAAGTCCACTACGGGAATGCCTTTTTCAGAGGCCGATTCAAAAACCACCCGGCGCATGTGAGGGCTGACCATGGTGTAGACCACCATGCCTTTTCTTTGAAAAACATCTTCCATCAAAGAGCGAATTTGATCCTCGGTGCGAATGTTTTTCGAGCGAACAATTTGAATGTCTTTTTCGCCATACTGAACCAATGCCGCTCGCACCATGGTGCTGGCGGTTTCGCCGGTGCCATCAGAAAGGATGTAAACAAAGTAAGGTGACAGTCCCATCAGAAGTTAAACGACTTGTTGATCAGTTTGCGGGTGTTTTCCAAATGGCTTTCGATCCACGGTTCGGGCAGGTTGGAAGCCAAAAAGTAAGCCGCCGAAAAACTGGGGCGCAAAACAAACACGTCGGACTCTTTGGGACACTCAATAAACTCTAGATTTAAACCTTTTAAAAACAAAGGAGCTTTTCCTCTGCGAATTTCCATAGGTGAAATGGAAGGAATAAAATCTTGAACTTCAATCTGATCTTCCACGCGGAGTTTAAACAGGTTGCCCTTCCAAAAGAACTCGGTGATCCACCACTTTTCCTCATCTTCGCTGTAGGATTTTTGTGCCAGAAAACCAAATTCATAGTAAGGCACCAAACGCTCCAGAACGCGATTGGGTGTTTGGTGAGAGTCGGGCTCGGAAACCGTCAACTCGCTTTGAGCTTCAATTTGTGAGCTGGCTTCAAACTCTTTTGCGGTTCGACGGACTTGGTGAGAGCCATTGTCGTCGACAAAGTCTTCCACGTGATCCATTAAAAACTTAATTTTTTCCAGGCTCCACTTTTTTAAGCTCAAACGAAATCTCCTTTTTCGATTGCAATTTCGGTGGCGTCTGCATTCGCACACTTTGATTTTAACCCTTTCAACCGCTGTTTTGTCCACTCCTTCGACGGGAAAATCCGGGTTTTGGGTTTTCCCAATCCCTCCCAGGCTCGGTCCAGTTCTTTCGCAAAGGTTTTTTCATCCAGCTTTTTTGAAATCAACACCCAGGTGGTGGGGAGCAAATCTTGACTGCCAATCAAAGTCCAAGGGGAAGTGGTCTGCATTTCATCGACAAAATCATGGACTTCCCATTCTTTAAAAATCTCTAAGGCTTTTTGAGGCATAGAGGCCGAAGTGTGCTTCAATGACTTTTCGATTTGAAAATTTAGGGACCACTCGAAAGACCAGCGCCAAGGCGAGTTTTCAATTTCGGGAAGGACCCACAATTCAGCGCCTTTGGAAAATACCGTCTCCACTTTGTCCCCCCTGAATCAAATCACTTTTGATTGAGCTTTGTTTTTCGAATCTGATCTAAAATTCCGTTGGTGAAAGAAGCGGAATCTGTCGTGCCGTATTTTTTTGAAATTTCAATGGCCTCATCAATCACCGCAAGTGGTGGAGGTGGATTTTCCGCATACAGCAACTCGAAGGTGGCGATGCGCATGATGTTTAAATCCGTCAGCGCCATACGCTTTAGACTCCAGTGAGAACTGGCGCCCTGAATGACCTCATCGATGTCGATCTTGTGTTGGGCCACGCCACGAAGAATCATCGTGGAGTAATTCCACACATCTTCCGTAGCATCAAAGGACGAGCGAAATAGATTCAAAGCATCCTCAATTTGGATGTCCGGAGCAAACTCCTGCTGAAACAACACCTGGAGAGCCATTTCTCTCGATTCTCTACGCTGGCCCATCCGTCTCCTCCTTCATCAGGTTATCGAAAAATTCTGGCACAGAAGAGAAACTTTTGTAAACACTTGCGAAGCGAACAAAGGCCACGTCGTCCAGTTTCTTTAATTCGGAAATTACAATCTGTCCGATACTTTGAGCCAAAAGCTCTTTCTCGGGGGAACTTTGCGCCCATCGAGCGATGTGCATCACCAGGTTTTCGATTTGCCCCACGCTCACAGGCCGTTTTTTACAAGCGGCCAAAATCCCTCGGCGCAGCTTCTCTTTGGAAAAGGGCTCCCTGCGACCATCTTTTTTGATGACGTGAGGGTATTGAATCAAAACGGCTTCTGAAGTTGTGAATCGAAACTGGCAGGAAAGGCATTCCCTGCGGCGACGGATTTCATCCTCTCGCTCCCGTGTCTCCAAAACTTTTTGTTTATTTTGTCCACAGTGGGGGCATTTCATGAACAACTCACTTATTGGTTGAAAGGTCGCTTGAAGGATGGTTTAGCATAAGGAGATCTGGAGGACAACATGACCCACTTTTTAAAGATTTCAGCGATTTCCTTGATGATTTTTGGAATGGGATGGACACCCATCCACCGTGCATCTTCTCAGATGGTGGATGTGACCGATGAGAAGGAAGAACCTCCTGTTGGAAAGAAGAGAGCCTCTGAATACTTTCAAAAACGCCAGGAAGTAAAAAAGCAGGAAGCTCCTGTTCGAAGATCTGCCGCCTCGGGAAGTGATCCTCGGTATTTGGCCCTTCATTTGGGTGGTTTTCTGGACAGCAACAGCTACAACTGGGGCGCCTCCGATCAAGAAGACACCGGTAAGGTCAATTTGGGCGTTACCTACCGCATGGGGGAGTGGGTGAACTCCATGGATTTGCTATTTCGCGCAGATTTTACCAATTACAGTTTCAATGAGGGCAACGCTCAAAAATTGAGCTTTTTGGCCATTCTGGCCTTTCCAGATGCCAACTCTCGATTCCCGTTGTTCTTTGGCGCAGGATTGGGACCTGGAATTTTTATGAAGCAAATTCGCGATGAATCTGCATTGGCTTTGGATTATCAGATCTTGGCTGGAGCTCGGTTTTTTGATGTGGTGGACACCGTGGGATTTCAATTGGAGTTTGGTTTGAAAAACGAGCTTCACCTTTTGAAAGACGGTCAATTTTCAGGCCTCTACTTGGGCGCAGGAACGGTCTTTTCGTTTTAATATGGCTAAAATTCAAATTCATCCGCCGATTCTTCAGGGAATTCACGAAGCTTTAAGGCAAATCTTTGAAGAGGGCTATTACGCCGACAAGGTTTTGGAAAGAACTTTCAAATCCAACCGTCGGTGGGGCAGTCGCGACCGCCGTGCGGTTGCGGAAACCGTCTATGAGGTGGTTCGCAACTACCGTTTGCTCTATGCATTGGCAGAGAAAAAGCTGGGGTTTGATCCGTCAGCGCTAAAAATCTTAATCTTTATTTGGTTGGAAGCCTTTCAAGACAGCTTTGAGGTGGAGAACTCGCCGGTTCGCGGAAAGCGTGGGGAAATTTTAGATTTTGTCTCGGAACTGACGCCGCAAGAGCAGCACTCCATCCCAGATTGGCTGGATCAGGAGATGGTTCGACAACGGGGCGAAGAGAGTTGGGCCGAATTGCGATCCAGTTTGAACGAAATGGCTCCGGTTTTTTTGCGCGTGAACACTTTGAAGATTTCATCACCTCAAGATTTGGTGGATGAGCTTGCAGATGAAGGGATCCGGTCACAAAAGGTTTCGGATTTGGCGGTGATGCTGCCCGAGCGAAAGAATGTGTTTCAAACCAAAGCCTTTAAAGCTGGGCACTTTGAGGTTCAAGACCTTCACTCTCAAGAGGCGGCCTTGACGTTAAATCCGCAGCCTGGAGATTGGGTGATTGATGCCTGCGCCGGTGCCGGTGGAAAGTCTTTGCAAATGGCCGCCATGATGAAGAACAAGGGCAAAGTGATTGCCTTGGACATTCAGGAAAATAAATTGAGCCAGCTAAAGCTGCGTGCCCGTCGGGCCGGGGTTCAGAATTTAGAGATTCGCCCCATTGAGTCCTCGAAAGTGATCAAAAGACTTCATGGAAAAGCGGACCGCTTGCTTTTAGATGTTCCATGTACGGGTGTGGGAGTGCTTCGCCGCAATCCGGACACCAAGTGGAAACTCACTCTCGAGCGGCTTCGCGAGTTGGAGAAAATCCAAAAAAGCATTTTGGCGGATTACTCCAAAATGGTGAAGCCCGGTGGAGAAATGGTTTATTCCACGTGCTCTTTGTTTCCCTCGGAAAACCTCAAACAGGTGGAAGGTTTTTTGGCGGCTCATCCCGATTTCGAACTGAAGTTCGAAAAGGAATTTTTTCCTGGACCATCGGTGGGAGACGGTTTTTACGTGGCTCTTTTGCAAAAGAAAAAATAAAAAATCCATAAGTGCTTTGGGCTGGAAAATCTCATTTCAACTAGAGCCCCTCTGCGTTTCGTGTTAGCTTGTTTTTATGGCACTTATTTCTTGTTTTTTATTTGGGCTTCTCGGAATCGTATTGATCTGTCAATGCTACAACAGCAAAGCTTTGAAGTTTGAAAAGGTCATCTCTAAAGCACGACCTCGCGCAAAAGCATAATCCTCAAATTCTCTGACCTCCGTCCAGGGGCAAGGGCGATCTCTTGACCTCTCTCAATGGGACCCTCAAAATTTAAGGGTGGATGGTCTAACTCTTCTCCGAACTTTCATCGCTCACAATGCTGCTATCATTCAATGGGTTGCGGTCATTGTTATTGGTCTTATCGGCTTCTTGGTGTTTCGCTCGATTTCGGCAAAACCCAAATCATCAGGAGCGGGGGTGTCTCTTAGCGCCAACTCCGATCAAATTGAAGAAATCCTCAATCGCATTTTAGAAAAAACCAACCAGTGGGATGGTGCTGCGGCTGGAGTTGCATCTACGGGATCCGCCCCTTCGGCAGAAGGCGGGGGCGCTGCCGTCAACTCTCAAGAGTTGGAAGCTGCAAAAAAAGAATTGGCTCAAGTGAAAGCGGCCCTCCAAGAAAAAGAAGCCCAACTGAAAGAAGCTGCTGCCAATCCTGGAGCCGTAGCTGCTGAAGGTGGTGGTGGAGACGCCGGCGGAAGCAAAGAGCATTTGGAACGCATTTCTGAATTGGAAGCCAAACTGGCCGAGTACGAAGTTTTGGAAGACGACATTGCGGACTTGTCTCTTTATAAAGAGGAAAATGCTCGTTTAAAAACAGAGTTGGATCGATTGAAAGGTGGGGGTGCTCCTTCTGCGGAAGAGGCCGCTGAGGTTCCTGAGCCGGAAGAGTCGGAAGATTTGGTCAAAGAATTTGCAGAAGCGGTTGGGAAGGATCCCGACGTGGAAGGACCCGAACCTGACCCGGAGCCTGAAGCGGCACCGGAACCTGTTGCTGAGGCCGCTCCCGAACCTGAACCGCCACCAGAGCCGCCACCAGAGCCGCCAGCTCCCGAACCTGTCGTCGAAGCCGCCGCCGCCCCTGCCCCTGAAGGTGAAGAGCCTCCGGCTGCACCGGTGGACCAGGCCGAAGTGGATGATCTGTTTGCCGAGTTGGCTTCTAAAGATTTGGACACCGACAAAGTGGTTTCGGAGTTGTCCTCAATGTTGGGAACAGATGAAACCGCAAGTGCCGACGAAGCTTTGCAAGGGGAGTTGGATCCCGACAAAATCGCTGAAGAAGCGGACGAGTTGAAGTCTTAGATGATGGAATCGAAGAATTCTGTCATCAATATTTTAACTTCCTGTGTTTTTACATTTTTTGTAGCTCTTCCCAGTTTTGCGTCCACTCCAAAATCCATTTCAGATTCTTACGGTCATCTCAAGCAAAGAGCATTTTCTGAAGAGTCTTCTTTGTCTGAAAAGTGGCAGTCTCTTCAGAAGATGGCTCGGAAAGACGCACGCAAGTTTCAAAAGGATGTGGAAATCGCGTTGAAGTCGAAGGCCTGGTACATGAGAAATGCCGCGCTGGTGGCGTTGAACGCTACTTCACTTAAAAGTTTGTCTCAAAAGTGGTCTCGCAAACTGCTTTTTGACAAGTCTTTGGTGGTTCGCACTCAAGCCATTCGGAATTTGATTGAGTTGAAGGACGATGGTTACTCGGAAAAAATTTATGAAGCTCTCAATCACCAGTTAAACTTCAGAGGAACTTACAGTCTTTGGATTCGTCCCTATTTGGCAAAAGCTTTGGTGATGCAACCTCCAAAAGATTGGAAGAAAGTTTATCGAACCATGCTTGGGGACAAGGATGCTCAGGTGCAAGCTTGGGGTGTGATTGGTTTGGAAAAGCAAAGTGGATTGAGATTGGGAAAGAAAACCGACAGCTTAGAGGCGAAAGCTCAAAAGTGGTTGACGTTTTTCGAAAACCGTCAAGGTTAGTGCTTATCAACTCCAGCCTTGAAAAAAAGCAAGCACCACAAATCCAGAATAAAGGGCCATCAAGAAGCCACCTTGAACTTTTGCAATGTCGCGTTTTGAAAAAATAAATCCCACACCCAAAAGAGTGAACAGAATCATGATGGGAGTCATGATGAGAACGTCGGACTTTGAAACTTGCAACACATTGATCATGGAGCTGGCACCTAGAATGAGGAGCAGGTTGGCAATGTTGCTGCCCAGGATATTCCCAATGACCATTTCAGCTTTGCCCTGACGAACGCTACTGACTGAAACCAAAAGTTCGGGGAGGGATGTGCCCACCGCAATCAGGGTGAGGCCGATGACGCTTTCGGAGACGCCCATTTGTTGTGAGAGTACAATGGCTTCGTTGATCAAATAGTTTGCGCCAAATCCCACGGCCAAGCAGGAAAGTGCGGTGACAAAGGCTTCCCAAAGAAAGGGTTTCCAGATGAAGGGAAGTTTGTGTTTGTCTTCAAGGCCACCCGGTTGATTGGGATCGCGGTCGGATTTGATGATTTGAACCATGTATGCGGCATAAAGGATCAGGAAGACCAGGCCTTCCCAAAGTTCAAAACTTCCATTCCATGTAAAAAGCAAAAAGAGGACAGTGCTGCCAAGCATGACCATGCTGTCGCGGAAATGAAGCTTCTTTTCGGTGAAGAAGGGATGAATCATTGCGGCCAGCCCGAGGATCAGGCCAATGTTTGCGATGTTGCTTCCCACCACGTTGCCGATGATGACAGGGGTGTGATCCTTAAAGGCAGCAGAGATGGAGGCGGCCAATTCGGGAAGAGAGGTTCCGATAGAAGTGATAGTTAGACCCACCACCATGTCCGAGATTCCAAAGCGTTTTGCCATGCGAGAGGAGTAGGTGACAAAGTAGTCTGCTCCTTTGGAAAGTGCTAAGAGCGCGATGGAGAAGAACAGGAAGTGGAGGAGCAGTGGCCATGACATGCATCCGTTTGTAACGTGGGTCTTCTTGGGCTTCAATTTTTTTCGAAGTGTTCTAGTTCTGAATTTCGAGAATCTGTCTAGAGAAGTGACGCAACTCTACTTAGTCCGCAAAAGCTTTCGGCGGCCATCTCCTCAAAACCCAAATGATATTCCCGCTCAACAACTTTGCATTCATTTCGGGTGCAATAACGTCCAAGAATAAAAATGAGAACTCCGTACCAGCATAACCACTGGCACGGAGTTTAGGAATCAATTTTTACCTAAGTGAGGAAGAGCAATAGTTAATCGCCTCTTGATGGTTGATGAAAGTCTCTCTTAACTGATCTTTCGACATTGCTCCAGAATTCAAAAGACCCACATAATAGTTTTTTCCGCCCGAATCTGCAGTTCGATTAAATACACCCTTGTAGAGAACCTCTACGTATTGAGTGTGATTTAGATTTCTACCTCTAAACTCAGAGGAGGTGAGGAAGGATCGGAAAGTGTTCTGACAGGTCTGAACATTTCTAGATTGGGCAAGTACACCCGAATAGTATTCAAAGCCGCCTGCATCTGGATCTCGGCCTAAGATTGTGGTGTAAATATGAGTCACTAGGTTTCGAATTCCTGTGGAAGTTGGATCCGGAGTAGGAGTAGGAGTAGGAGT
>DKGG01000003.1:0-333 GCA_002453155.1 Bdellovibrionaceae bacterium UBA6776 | reverse complement strand
AGGAGTAGGAGTAGGAGTAGGAGCTATCTCTACGGTGCAAGTTTTTTGACTGAAGCTTCCGTGGAGTGTTCCGTTTACACAAGTTCGAGTTTCAGATTTACAAGAGCTTCCTGAAGGCACGCTGGACTTTTCATAGGCGGTCACAGAAGACCCTGAAGCCACGGTTTGTCCATGGAATGTACAGCTTTGACTGAACCAAGGTGGGAACCATGGGTTTGTAGGTTGAGCTGGCGGAGCCTCCACCTCACAGCTGGATGCCGGGTAAGTGCCGGCCAAGTTTCCATTGAGGCAGATCCGGAGTTGGCTTTGGCAAGATTGCCCGTAGGGAACAGA